>NZ_CP199259.1:3307500-3777500 GCF_052487945.1 Zobellella sp. An-6
CCCGTTTGATTCGTCAAGCCTTAAAACCGAAGTTTTTAGCGCTTGTTGACCGTGGCGCGTTGCGCCGTGTCAGTGGATGCGCATTATAGGCAGCCGCGGTTTTTGCGCAAGGGCTTTTTTGCCAAAAAACACCGTTCGCACAGTTTTCAACCAAAAGTGACAATTTATTCTACTTTTACCTATTGAGGCCCGCCCTGGCCGTCATCCCCATTTTGGCGGATGCAGCCTTACCGGCCTTGGGGTAAGATAGCGCCCCTTTTTTATCCCCCTTCAGCTTGGAGACTTGAATGCCTTTTTCCCTCGGCCAGCGCTGGATTAGCGATACCGAAACCGATCTGGGACTGGGAACCATAGTCGCGATCGATGTCCGTATGGTAACCATGCTATTTCCCGCCTGCGGCGAAAACCGCATGTACGCCAAGGACGATGCCCCCGTGACCCGGGTCATGTTCAACCCCGGAGATACCATCAGCAGCCACGAAGACTGGGAGCTGGAAGTCGCGGACGTGACCGAGCAGGATGGCCTGCTCACCTATCACGGCACTCGTCTGGATACCGGAGAGCCGGCCTGCCTGAAGGAAACCTTTCTCAACCACTTTATCAAGCTGAACAAACCCCAGGAGCGGCTCTTTGCCGGCCAGATCGACAAGATAGGCCGCTTCAACCTGCGCTACCAGGCCCTGACCCACCAGTTCAACCAGCGGCGTTCCCCCCTGCGCGGCCTGGCCAGTGGTCGAGTCAGCCTGATCCCTCATCAATTGCATATCGCCCGGGAAGTGGGCAGCCGATATGCTCCGCGGGTGTTGCTGGCCGATGAGGTGGGCTTGGGCAAAACCATCGAAGCCGGCATGATCATTCAGCAACAGTGGCTGTCGGGGCGGGCCTCTCGTATCCTGATCCTGGTGCCCGATGCCCTGATCCACCAGTGGCTGGTGGAAATGTTGCGTCGTTTCAACCTGCATTTCGCCCTGTTCGACGAGGAGCGTTGCGTCGAGGCCTTTGCCGATGCCGCCAATCCCTTCGACACCGAGCAGTTGATCCTGTGCAGCCTCGACTTCATCACCAAGAAGCGCAAGCGCTTCGAGCAGTTGATGGACACCAGTTGGGACCTGCTGGTGGTGGACGAGGCCCATCATCTGGTGTGGGACGCGGAGCAACCCAGCCGGGCCTACGAAGTGGTGGAAGCCCTGGCCGAGCAGATCCCGGGCGTGCTGTTACTCACCGCCACCCCGGACCAGCAGGGCCATGAGAGCCATTTCGCCCGGCTGCGTCTGCTCGATCCCGAGCGCTTCTACGACTATGACGCCTTCCTCGCCGAGGAAGCCGCCTACCAGCCCCTGGCCCAGGCGGCGGAAGCCCTGCTGGGGGATGCCCCCCTGGACAGTACGGCCCTGGCACGTTTGGCTCCCTTTATGGAAGAGCAGGAAGCAGCCGATCTCGCCGATCCCGAGCAACGGCACGCCCTGCTGGCCCGCCTGCTCGATCGCCACGGCACCGGCCGACTGTTGTTCCGCAACACCCGCCATGCCATCAAGGGCTTTCCCTCCCGGCAACTGCACCTGCACCCCCTGCCCCTGCCCAGCCAGTACAAGACCGCTATCCGTGTGGCCGGCATGATGGGCAACCACCAGGATACCGCCGCCCGGGCCTTGCAGGCGCTCTACCCGGAAGAGATCTATCGTCAGTTCGAGGGGGGCGACAGCGCCTGGACCCAGTTCGACAGCCGGGTCGAATGGCTGCTGGAGTTCACCAGAGCCAAACGCAATGACAAGATACTGATCATCACCGCCAAGGCCGGTGTCGCCCTGGCGCTGGAAGAGGTGCTGCGCACCCGCGAAGGGATCCGGGGCACCGTCTTCCACGAAGGCATGTCGTTGCTGGAGCGGGACAAGGCCGCCGCCTACTTCGCCCAACAGGAAGGCGGAGCCCAGGTCATGATCTGCTCGGAAATCGGCTCGGAAGGACGCAACTTCCAGTTTGCCCACCAGTTGGTGCTGTTCGATCTGCCGCTCAACCCGGATCTGCTGGAGCAGCGCATCGGTCGCCTCGATCGCATCGGCCAGCGGCACAACATCGATATCCATGTGCCCTACCTGGAAGGCACCGCCCAGCAGGCGCTGACCCTCTGGTACCACCAGGGCATGGACGCCTTCAGCAGACCCAATGCCGTCGGCCAGCCGGTCTACCAACAGGTGGCCGAACGCCTGCTCGAACTGCTGGCCAACCACGGTCAGGATACGGACGCCCTGGCGCAGCTCGTCGCCGACACCGCCAGCCTGACCCGGGAGCTCAACAGCCAAATGGAGCTTGGTCGGGATCGGCTGCTGGAATTGAACTCCAGCGGCGTCATCCACAATCGCAACCTGGCCGCCCAGTTGGCCGAAACCGACCAGGATCCTACCCTGGCCATCTTCGCCATCAAGCTGTTCGACGAGGTCGGCGTCCATCAGGACGACAGGGGCGAAAACGCCATAGTCCTGCGGCCGACCGAGCAGATGCTGGTACCCCAGTTCCCGGGATTGCCGGAGGACGGCGCCAGCATCACCTTCGACCGGGACACCGCCCTGAGCCGGGACGACCTGCATTTCCTGAGCTGGGATCACCCCATGATCCGCGGCGGCATCGACCTGGTACTGGGCTCCGAGATCGGCACTACCTCGGTGGCCATCCTCAAGAACAAGGCGCTGCCGGTCGGCACTCAGTTCGTGGAGCTGGTGTTCGTGGCCGAATCGGCTCACCACGCCCAGTTGTACCGCTTCCTGCCACCGGCTCCCATCCGTCTGCTGCTCGACAAGCACGGCAACAACCTGGCGGGCAAGGTCAGCTTCGAATCCTTCGATAAGCAGCTCAGCGCCGTCAACCGCCATCTGGCCAGCAAGCTGGTCAACGCCTCCCAGACGGTGATCCACCAGTTGCTGCAGGCCTCCCAGCCTCAGGCCGAGCAACAGATGCAAGTCCTGGTGGAAGCAGCCCGGGCGAATATGCACGCCTCCATCGGCGAGGAGCTTTCCCGCCTGCAGCAACTGGCCAGGGTCAATCCCAACGTGCGGGAGAGCGAACTGAGCCACCTGCAAGAACTGAAAGACGAACTGGACGTCCTGCTCAGCCATACCCGCTTAAAACTGGACGCGATTCGGTTTATCGTGGTCAGCCATCAGTAAAGGACGAGTCGCCCATCATGGTTCTGCTGCGTTACGATCCGCCGACGGATCCCCAGTTCGAGGTGTTGTACCAGGACAACAGCCTGATCGTGCTGAACAAGCCGAGCGGTCTGCTGAGCGTGCCCGGGCGGGAGCTCATCCACAGAGACAGCCTGTCCCACCGAGTGGCTCGGGTCTACCCCGAGGTGCAGGTGGTGCACCGGCTGGACATGGCCACCTCGGGGGTCATCGTCATGGCGCTGCACCCCAAGGCGCACCGGGAGCTCAGCCGCCAGTTCCGGGAACGGGAAACCGCCAAGCGCTACTATGCCTGGGTGCACGGCCGCCTGGAGCAGGACGCCGGCAGCATAGACCTGCCCCTGTGCTGCGACTGGCCCAACCGGCCCCGCCACATGGTCAGCCTGGAGCACGGCAAGCCGGCCCTTACCCACTGGCGCTGCCTGCACCGGGAGCCGGACCGCAGCCTGGTGGAGCTGACGCCCATCACCGGCCGCTCCCACCAGTTGCGGGTGCATATGCTGAGCCTGGGCCATCCCATACTGGGTGACAACCTCTATGCCAACGGCGAGGCCCTGACCATGGCACCGCACCTGCAGCTGCACGCGGCCCTGCTGGAGTTCCGGCATCCCCGCAGCAAGGAATGGCTCTCCTTCAGCGCCCCGGCTCCCTTCCCCACGGAGCTGACATGAGCCGGGCCCGCTGGCTGGCCCTGCTGGCACTGCTGGCCACGCCGGTGATGGCGGGCAGGTTCGATTGGGCGCAGTTCGAGCAATATCGGTCCGAGTCCCGGCTGCTGCATTTCGATGCGGGTGCCGGCCAGACCGCCGGCACCCTGCTGATCTGGCCCGAGCTGGACCAGCCTCACTGGTGGCTGGCGATGGCAGAATACTGGCAGCAACGGGGCTGGGATTTTCTGCTGTTGTTGCCCGATCCTGGCCAACAGGCCTTCGATCCGGTCAGCGAGCAGCCATCTCAGGCGCAACAGGACTGGCTGGAGCAGCAGGCGCTACGCCTGAACGAGGCGCTGGCGGGGACGGAGTCCGAACCGCCCCTGGTGGTCATGGTGCAGGGCAGTGCCGCCCTCTGGTTCCAGCAGTTGATCGATGCCGGACGATCGCGGGCACCGGATGCCCTGGCCCTGCTCGACGCCCATCCCCGGGTGGCGGAGCAACAACGGATGCTGGCCATCAGCCTGGCCCGCAGCTCCTACCCGGTGCTGGATATCCATGGCCGGGCCGATGACGCCGCCACCAGCGCCAACCGGCAGCGCCGCCGTCAACAGGCGGCCCGCCAGGAAAAAACCGACTACGAAACGCAGCGCCTCAGCGCCCATGCCCTGCTGGAGCGACAGCTTGCCGGCTGGCTGATGCGCCGGGGCTGGCTGCCGCTGCCACCCAGTGCTCCCGACTACCTGAAAGGACAGACCCATGAAGCTGGTATTTCTCGATCGCAAGACCCTGGCGCCGGACATTGAGCTGCGCGCGCCCGGCTTTCCCCACCAGTGGCAGAGCCATGAGGAAACGGCGCCCGGCCAGGTGCTGGAGCGACTGCGGGAAGCGGACATCGCCATCGTTAACAAGGTCAGGCTCGATGCCGGCACCCTGGCCCGCCTGCCCGGGCTGAAGCTGGTCGCCATCGCCGCCACCGGCAGCGACAACGTGGATCTCGCCGCCTGTCGCCAGGCGGGCATCGCGGTCTGCAATATCCGCGACTATTCCAGAAATTCGGTACCCGAACACGCCCTGGCCCTGATCATGGCCCTGAACCGCAACCTCCACGCCTACCGGGCCTCCATCGCCGCCGGCCGCTGGCAACAGGCCGGGCAGTTCTGCTATTTCGACTATCCGGTGCGGGATCTGGCCGGACAGACTCTGGGGCTGGTCGGCTACGGCACCATAGCCCGGGATCTGGAGCGGCTGGCGACGGCACTGGGGATGAAGGTCCTGGTCGCGGCCCGCAAGGGCCAGCCAGCCGTCGAAGGCCGCCTGGCCTTCGACGAGGTACTGGCCCGGGCCGACGTGCTCAGCCTGCACTGCCCGCTGACCCCGGAGACCCGTCACCTGCTCGGCCCTCGTGAACTGGCGCTGATGAAGCCCGACGCCCTGCTGATCAACGTCGGCCGGGGTGGCCTGGTGGACGAGAGCGCCCTACTGGCGGCCCTGGAAAACGGGACCATCGGCGGCGCCGGCTTCGATGTGGTCACCGAGGAACCACCGGCGCCGGACAACCCGCTGCTGCAGGCCCTGCGCTATCCCAATTTTATCCTGACTCCCCACGTGGCCTGGGCCAGCCATTCGGCCATGCAGCGGTTGGCGGACCAGTTGATTGACAATATCGAGGCCTTTGTGGCCGGACGGGAACAGAACAGGCTGGTGTAAATGAGGTAGGGAAGCGTGAGGGGTGAGGGCAAAGCAGGCCACCGTTTGACGCCTCACGCTTCCCCCCTACGCCTTACTTCCATTCAACGAATATTGCGCGCCGCCCGGATGGTTTCCCAGGCTTGCTGGATGTCCTGAGCCTTCTCCTTGGCCAAGTCCATCATTTCCTTGGGCAGGCCCTGGGCTACCAGCTTGTCGGGGTGATGCTTGGACATCTGCCGGCGGTAGGCCTTCTTGACGGTAGCGTCGTCGGCACCGGCCTCCACTTCCAGGATACGGTAGGCATCGCGCAGCCTGTCCTCGGCCGGCCGCTGCTGGTGCCGCCCGCCCGCCTGCCCGTTGCGGAACATATGCAACTGGGCTTCGGCAAAGGCCAGCAGTTGCTCCAGTTCCCGCTTCGAAAACCCGAGCTCACCGGCGATGAGGTGCAACAACTGGCGCTCGTTCGGATGCAGTTCACCGTCGGCAAAAGCCAGTTGCAGTTGCACCTCCATAAAGAAGCGCAACAGGTTACGGCTGTCCCTGACCTGGGCACGAAACCGCCGCAGGGTCTCGGCCAGTGGGAAGTCGCTCTCCTTGCCATCACGGAACGCCTGCTGTGCCTGGGCTTTCTGCTCGCCTTGCAGCCGCATCTGGACCATCAGCTGTTCCGCCAGCCGGATCTCTTCGCTCGAGACCTGGCCGCTGGACTTGGCGATATGGCCCATGGTGGCGAAGGTGGCGTAAAGGAACTCGGCCTGGCTGTCCTTGTTGAACCGCCAGGCATGGGCCAGCTTGCGATCGACCAGGTGCCCCAGCCACAGGCCCAGCAGGGCGCCGGGGATATTGCCGATCAACAGACCGAACAGAAAACCGATCAATTTGCCTTTGATATGGGCCAACATTCAGCGCGCCTCCCCATCCGTGCTCGGGTGCCGGCCCGACAGGCGGGCTGGGACGGTTTTCATCGCGAGGAAAGGCCAGAGGCGGAGTGAAAAGGTCATCAAACAGATTCCGATATCGAGAAACAGGCGGTACAGGCGGGGCCGTAGTGCTGACTGCAAGAATGCATTATCATAGCCCGCTACCATAAAGTAATGACACCAAAAGCTCAACCAGCCCGAGCGCGGGGCCCGGGACGGTGTCGCCACGACCAGGAACGCGAGCGTCAACCCATGAGAACACGGATTATCGGCTTTCCCCTGCTGTTTGTTTCCAGCCTGGCGCAGGCCCAGACCGATGCCCTGACCAACGACCAAGACAGCCCCTTTTCGTTCAGTCGCTGCTTCAGCCATGTGCCACTGCGGGTCGCCCCGGGCGCGACCGACCCCAACGCCCCCATCACCGTGTCCGCCGAGGCGCTCAACGCCGCCCGGGATGGCAAAATCCTCTATCGGGGCGATGTTCAGGTGGTGCAGGGCCACCGCCAGTTTGGCGCCGACTACGTCGAGCTGGAGCAGCAGAGCCGGGATGTCAGAGCCGAAGGCAACATCCGCTTTACCGACGGGACCATCACGGTAGAAAGCGATCGTACTCTCACCGGCAACCTCAACACCAAGGACACCGAACTGGACCAGGCCCGCTACCAGTTGCACGGGGATCCCGGCCGTGGCCAGGCCCGCCTGGTGAGAATGACCGAGGACACCAATAAGGTCGACCTGAGCGGTGCCAGCTACACTACCTGTCCTCCCAACGAAGAAGCCTGGCAACTCAGGGCCAGTTCGGTCCGGGTGGAGCAGGATGAGGTGTTCGGTGAAGCCTGGAATGCGGTGCTCTGGCTGGGCGAGATGCCGGTATTTTACTTTCCCTATATCAAGTTCCCGGTCAAGGACGAACGCCAGAGCGGATTGCTCTATCCGTCCTTCGATATCAGCAGCGAGCACGGCACCGATATCCGGCTTCCCTACTACTGGAATATCGCCCCCAACTACGACGCCACCCTGACCCCGCGCTACATGGAAAAACGCGGTACCGCGGCCCAGCTCGAATTCCGCTACCTGCCCATGGCGGGCCAGCGCGGCACTCTCTATGGAGAATACCTCGACAGCGACAACAAGCTCGGCGATACGGAGTGGCGTGACCGGGCCCGCTGGCTGTTCAACTGGCGGCACAACGCCCGTTTCGACGCCGAAGGCCACTGGCGTGGCCGGGTCGACTACACCAAGGTGGCCGGATGGGACTACGCCTATGTGGACGATTTTTCGCCACCGGTGGGCATTCTGGTTGAAGACCAGCTGATGCAGTCCTTCCAGGGGGGCTACTATGATCGCCGCTGGCAGCTGACCGCCGAGATGCGCGACTACCAGATCCTCAAGCCCGAACGGCTCAGCCCTTTCCAGCTGGCTCCCAGCCTGGCCCTGACCAGCTATCAACGCCTGGGTGATGTCGAACTGGCCTTCGACTCCGAGCTGACCCAGTTCACCAACGATGGACAAAATATCTACGAGGCCACCCGCTTTCATGCCGAGCCCAGGCTGCTCTATGCCCTGGTCGACCGCCCCGGGGGGCAGCTCACCGCCGATGCGGGAGCCTACTACACCCATTATGAGCAAGACGTGCCGAACCAGCTGGACGCCCGACTCGGTTTCAATCCGGCTCAGCTGGAGGGCAGCGCCGATCGGCTGCTGCCCCGCCTTAGGGTGAACGGTAATCTGGTGTTCGATCGGGAGACGTCTTGGTTCGGGCTGCCCTTTACCCAGACCCTTGAGCCCCAGTTCCAGTACCTGTACGTGCCCTTCAAGGAGCAGGACCACATCGGCCTCTACGATACCACCGATATGCGTCAGGACTACTACAGCCTGTTCAGCGATCGCCGTTTCGCCGGCCTGGACAGGATCAGCGACGCCAACCAGCTGACCGGTGGTTTCACCAGCCGTATCTACGACCGGGAGGGCATAGAGCGGCTACGCCTGGCTCTGGCCCAGTCCTACAACTTCGTGTCTCCCCGGGTCCGGTTGTTTCCAACCGACACCCCCAGCGATACCAGGCGCTCCTTCCTCACCTTCGAGGGGGATCTCAACCTCGACGGCAATTGGTTCGTTCATACCGAAGCCCAGCAGGATACCCGTAACAGCCGGCTGGCCGCCGGCAATGTCACCCTGGAATATAACCGCCAGGGCAGGCTGGCCCAGCTGGGCTTTCGCCATCTGAATCAGGACTACTATCCGGATGCGAGGCTCGCCGGCGATCTCAACCAGTTGGGCGGCACTTTTTCCTGGCCCCTGGATCCCCAATGGCGGTTGATCGGCGGTTATTACCGGGATATTGAACTCAATCGCAATATCGACAGTCTCATAGGACTGCGCTACGACTCCTGCTGCTGGGCCGTCAGCCTGGTATGGGAGCAATGGCAGAAAGAGGATAAGCTAATCAACCCGACCAATACCCTGCAGGAAACCACCATAGGGTTGCGCTTCGAGTTGAAAGGATTGAGCTCGCTCGGTACCGGCAGCAGCGAATTCGTGCCGGGCACCAAGCTGTTGCCCTACTATCGCCCCTTTAACCTCAATAACTGACTTTTAGTGTGCACAGGACCTTTCATGAAGAAAAGATGTAAACAACTGCTTATCGCTGCCGGCCTGGGTCTGGTATCAGCCGCCAGCCAAGCGGTTGAACTGCTCGATAAGGTGGCCGCTGTCGTCAACCAGGACGTGGTGCTGGAAAGCCAGCTCAATGGCCTGGTCAACCAGGTCCGACAAAGCGCCCGGGCCGCCGGCCAACCACTGCCGGAAGAGCAGCAACTGCGCAAGCAGGCCCTGGAGCGCCTGATCCTCGAAAGCCTGCAACTGCAACTGGCCGACCGGCTGGGGCTGCGCATCACCGATACCCAACTGGAACAGGCCATAGCAAACATCGCCCGCAGCGAGGGCAAAACGGTCGAACAACTGCGTGCCGGGGTAGCCGCCGAGGGCCTGACCTACACCCAGTTCAGGGAGCAGGTACGCAATGAGATCCTGCTGAGCGAGCTGGCCCGCAACCAGGTGCGCCGCCGCATCAACATCTCCGATCAGGAAGTGAAACAGGTGGTTCAGATGATCAAGGAGCAGGGCCAGGGCAATACCCGCTACCGGGTCGGCAACATACTGTTGCCGTTGCCGTCCAACCCCAGCAGCGAGCAACTGCACCAGGCCAGCAGCATGGCCGAACAATTGATGGCCCAACTCAAACAGGGCGCGGACTTCCGCCAGCTGGCCATCGCCCACAGCGCCGGTCCCAAGGCCCTGGAAGGGGGCGACTGGGGCATGCTCGGCATCAATGAAATGCCCTCCCTGTTCAGCGAGGCCGTGAGAAATCACGCCGAGGGTGATATCATCGGGCCCATTCGCTCCGGTGCCGGCCTGCATATCCTGACCATCTTCGCTATGGAGGGGGGAAGCACCCAGACGGTGCAAGCGGTGGAGGTCAAGGCCCGCCACATCCTGATCAAGCCGTCCATCATCATGAGCGAGGAGAAGGCCCAGTCCATGCTGGCCGGTTTTGTCCGCTCCATCCGGGCCGGCGAGACCAGCATGAGCGAGCTGGCGGAACAATTCTCAGAGGATCCTGGCTCCGCCATCAACGGTGGCGATCTTGGCTGGGCCGCGCCGGAGATGTACGTCAGCAGTTTCCGTGATACCGTCAACCAGCTCGATGTAGGTCAACTGAGCGAGCCTTTCCGCTCCGAGCACGGCTGGCACCTGGTGCGCCTGGAAGACCGACGGGTGATGGACGCCACCGAGCAGGCCACCGAGCAGCGGGCTTATCAGCTCATTTTTAATCGTCGCTTTACCGAAGAAGTGCAGACCTGGCTGGATGAGCTGAGGGATGAAGCCTATATCCGTATTGTCGACCCCAATTTAGCCAACGGTGAATTGTGACTTGTAAACGCATAGCCATAACCCCCGGCGAGCCCGCCGGCATCGGTCCCGAGCTGATGCAGGCGCTGGCCGAGCACGACTGGCCGGTCGAGCTGGTGGTGATCGCCGATCCCGATCTGATCCAGAGCCGGGCCCAGGCCCTGGGCAAGCAGTTGACCCTGCTGCCCTACCACCCCGAGCAACCGCCCCAGCCCCAGCGGGCCGGCACCCTGACCATAGAGCCGGTTCGGCTCGCCCGGCCGGCGGTGCCCGGCGTACTGGACGAGGCCAACGGCCTCTATGTGCTGGAAACCCTGAAACGGGCCTCCGACGGCAACATGAACGGCGAATTCGACGCCGTGGTCACGGGCCCGGTCAACAAGGGCATCATCAACAAAGCCGGGGTGTCCTTCAGCGGCCATACCGAGTTCTTCGCCCAGCAGGCCAATGTGCCGGATGTGGTGATGCTGCTGGCCACCCCCGGCCTGCGGGTGGCCCAGGTGACCACCCATATTCCCCTGGCCTACGTGGCCCGCGCCATCACCCCCGATCGGCTCAGCAAGATCACCCGTATCCTGCATGCGGAGCTCAAGGCCAAGTTCGGCATTCCCAAGCCGCGCATCTATGTCTGCGGGCTCAATCCCCACGCGGGGGAAGACGGTCACCTGGGACGGGAAGAGTTGGACATCATCATCCCCACCCTCAACCAGCTCCGGGCCGAAGGCATGGATCTGGTGGGACCGCTCTCCTCGGACACCGTGTTCCAGCCCAAATACATGCAGGACGCCGACGCCTTCCTGGCCATGTATCACGATCAGGGACTGCCGGTGCTCAAGTACATCGGTTTCAGCAAGGCGGTGAACATCACCCTGGGGCTGCCCTTCATCCGTACCTCGGTGGACCACGGCACCGCCCTGGAGCTGGCAGGAACCGATAAAATCGATGCGGGCAGCATGCTGTGCGCCGTTAATCAAGCCATAGAGATGATAGAAAAACGCGATGAATAGTAAGGTTCACCAGGGCCACAAGGCCCGCAAGCGATTTGGTCAGAATTTTTTGCACGATGACTACATCATTGACCAGATTGTCAATGCTATTCATCCCAGCGATGACTTCACCATGGTCGAAATCGGCCCCGGCCTGGGCGCCCTCACCGGCCCGGTGTGCGATCACGTCAGCCGCCTCAACGTGGTGGAGCTGGATCGGGATCTGGCGGCCCGCCTGGCCAGCCACCCCTTCCTCAAGGACAAGCTCAGCATCCACCAGGCCGACGCCATGAAGTTCGACTTCGCCAGCCTGCTGGAGCCGGGCAAGAAGCTGAAGATCTTCGGCAACCTGCCCTACAACATATCCACCCAGCTGATGTTCCATCTGTTCGAGTTTGCCGCCCTGGTGGCGGACATGCATTTCATGCTGCAGAAGGAAGTGGTCAACCGGCTGGCCGCCGGCCCGGGCAGCAAGGCCTACGGCCGGCTGAGCGTCATGGCCCAGTATTACTGCCAGGTGGTGCCGGTGCTGGAAGTCGGTCCCGACGCCTTCAGGCCGGCGCCCAAGGTGGAGTCCGCCGTGGTCAAGCTGCTGCCCTACGCCACTCCGCCCCATCCGGTCCGGGACATCCACTGCCTGTCCCGGGTGACCGCCGATGCCTTCGGCCAGCGACGCAAGACCATCCGCAACAGCCTGCAGCACCTGTTCAGCGCCGAGCAGCTGTCGGCCCTGGGGCTGGATCCTTCCGCCCGTCCCGAGCAGCTGAGCCTGGCCCAGTATGTGACCCTGGCCAACGCCCTGGCCCAACAGAAGGAAGCCTGATGACTCCCGGAGCCATTCATATCACCACCCGGCCCCAATACCTGGCCGATCGTTCGGCCCCGGACGAGCAGCATTATGTGTTCGCCTATACCATCACCATCCGCAATGATGGCGACGAGCGAGTTCAACTCATGAGTCGCCGCTGGCTGATCACCGATGCCAACGGCAAGAAAGTCGAGGTGGAAGGTAGCGGCGTGGTGGGCGAGCAACCCCGAATCGCTCCGGGCGAAGAATACACCTATACCAGCGGCGTCAGCCTGGAAACCCCGGTGGGGGTGATGGAAGGCAGCTATACCATGGTGCTGGACGATGGCCGCGAGCTCCAGGCCCCCATCGCCGCCTTTCGCCTGGCCGTGCCGAACCTGATCAACTGATGGCTACCTATCTCGTCGGCGATCTGCAGGGCTGCCTGCACGAGCTGGAGCAGTTGCTGGCCGAGGTGGGCTTTTCGCCCTCCCGCGATCGGCTCTGGCTGACCGGTGACCTGGTCGCTCGTGGTCCCGATTCCCTCGGCTGCCTGCGGCGCATCGCCGCCCTGGGCAATGCCGCCGCCACAGTGCTCGGCAACCACGATCTGCACCTGCTGGCGGTGGCCAACGGTATCGGCCGGCCCAAGGCCGCCGATCGCATCGATGAGATACTGCAGGCCGCCGACGGACGCGATCTCTTGTACTGGCTGCGCCATCAACCGCTGCTGGCGGAGCACGAACACCACGGTTTTGTCATGACCCACGCCGGCATCCCGCCCCAGTGGAGCCTGGAGCAGGCGCGCCGGGCGGCGCGCCGGGCCGAGGCCGAGCTACAATCGCTCCAGTACCGGCAACGGCTGGCACAGATGTACGGCGACGAGCCCGGACGCTGGCGAGAGGATCTCGGTGAACTGGAGCAACTGCGCTACACCATCAACGCCTTTACCCGAATGCGCCTGTGTCACCCGGACGGCCGGCTCGACTTCGGCCACAAGGCGACCCTGGCCGAGGCCCCGCCGGCGCTGCGCCCCTGGTACGAGCTGCGTGGCCAGTACCAGGATCCGCCCCTGGTATTCGGCCACTGGGCGGCGCTGGAAGGCCGATGCGACATCGCCGGCATTCATGCGCTGGACACCGGCTGTGTCTGGGGAGGCAGCCTGACCCTGCTGTGTTGGGAGAGCGGCGAACGGCTCTCGACCCCCTGCCCGGCCTATGCGTGAAGCGGCATTATCAATAACAACAGCCCGGCATTAAGCCGGGCTTGTTGGATAATTCAGCGCCGCTCCAGTACCTGAAAGCGGCAGTCGTAGGGATTGCGCTCGTCCGCCGGCCTGAACTCTTCCGAGACCAGCCGCCACTCCTCCCCCACTTCCGGAAAACGGGTATCCCCTTCCAGGCTGGCATCGATACGGGTCAGGTAGAGCCGGCTCGCCAGAGGCAGAAAAGCGGCATAGAGCTGGCCGCCGCCGATGATCATCACCTCTTCCGTCTCCGCCAGCAGTTCGAGCACCGCCGCCGGCGAGCCGACCAGTTCGGTACCCGCCGGCGCTTCGCTCAGCGAGCGGCTGAGGATCAGATTGCGCCGCCCGGGCAGGGGGCGGCCGATGGACTCGAAGGTGTTCCTTCCCATCACGACCGGCTTGCCCAGGGTGGTCCGCTTGAAGTAGGCCAGATCCGCCGGCAGGTGCCAGGGCATGCCGTTGTCCTTGCCGATGACCCCTTCCCGGGTCATGGCGACGATCAGTGACAGCCGCATGCCTTACTCCCGGGTATAGATGACGTGGCCGTCGTCTTCTTCGTCATCCCAGTCGTCATCGTCCTCTTCCTCGACCTCTGTCAGCGCCGCCTGGTGGTACTCGTCCCACTTGAAGCTGACCGGCTCACGGGCCGCCTCCAGCTCCTCCTGGGAGCGCGGATGCTCGTCGAGGAAGCCCATCAGCGCCTGGGTCAGCTCGCGAGTGCCTTCCTTGCTGATGGCACTGATGCGGAAGATGGGCCCCTGCCAATCCAGCAGCTCCACCACCCGCTCGATGATGGCCTCGGCTTCCTCTTCCAACACCAGATCCAGCTTGTTGAACACCAGCCAGCGCGGCTTGGCGGCCAGCTCTTCGCTGTATTGTGCCAGCTCGTTGACGATGATGTCGGCATTGTCGGCCGGATCCGAGCCATCCACCGGCAGCACATCGATCATGTGCAGCAGTACCCGGCAACGCTCCAGGTGCTTGAGGAAGCGGATCCCCAGGCCGGCTCCCTCGGCTGCCCCTTCGATGAGGCCGGGGATATCCGCCACCACGAAGCTCTTCTGGCCGTCGCAGCGCACCACCCCCAGGTTGGGCACCAGGGTGGTAAAGGGATAGTCGGCGACCTTGGGCTTGGCCGCAGACACCGAGCGGATAAAGGTGGACTTGCCGGCGTTGGGCAGGCCCAGCAGGCCGACATCGGCCAGCAGCAGCAATTCCAGCAACAGGCTGCGCTCCTCGCCCGGGGTACCGTTGGTTTTCTGCCGCGGTGCCCGGTTGACCGAACTCTTGAAGCGGGCATTGCCCAGGCCGTGGAAGCCGCCCTTGGCCACCAGCAGCTTCTGGCCGTGACGGGTCAGATCGCCGAGGATCTCGCCGGTCATCTCGTCCTTGGCCCGGGTGCCCACCGGCACCTTCAGTACCAGATCCTTGCCCCGCTTGCCGGTGCAGTTGCCGCCCCGGCCGTTTTCACCACGCTCGGCCCGGTGGAAACGCTCGAAATGGTAGTCGATCAGGGTATTGAGGTTCTCGTCGGCCAGCAGGTAGAGGTCACCGCCGTCACCGCCGTCACCGCCATCCGGCCCACCCATGGGTACATACTTCTCCCGGCGGAAGCTGACACAGCCGTTACCGCCGTCGCCCGCCTCAACCCGGATCTCCGCTTCGTCGACAAACTTCATTGCATTGCTCTCCCATTCGCTTGCTGAGCCCAGTATATCCGGCCCAAACGCCGAATGTGACTTTCATAAAGCAAAAAGCCCCGCCGGGTGGCGGGGCTTTTCAAGTCCGGCTTGTAACTTATTCGGTTACAATGCTGACAAATTTACGGTTCTGCGGACCCTTCACCTCGAATTTCACCTTGCCGTCGGCTTTGGCGAACAGGGTGTGATCCTTGCCCAGACCTACGTTGTCGCCGGCGTGGAACTTGGTGCCACGCTGACGGACGATGATGTTGCCCGCCAGGACAGACTCACCGCCAAAACGCTTAACGCCCAGACGTTTGCTTTCTGAATCGCGACCGTTACGAGTTGAGCCGCCTGCTTTTTTGTGTGCCATGGAACTTAACTCCTCTCTTAGGCGCTGATACCAGTGATCTTCACTTCAGTGAACCACTGACGGTGACCCTGCTGTTTGCGAGAGTGCTTACGACGACGGAACTTGACGATCTTGACCTTCTTGCCACGACCGTGGGCAACTACTTCTGCAATTACCTTGCTGCCGTCTACGTAGGGTACACCTACTTTAACGTCTTCACCTTGGGCAACCATCAGCACCTTGTCGAACTCGACAGAGGCGCCGGTTTCAACGTCCAGCTTCTCCAGACGAACGACCTGGCCTTCGGCTACACGGTGCTGTTTTCCGCCGCTTTGGATTACCGCGTACATGTCTATAACTCCGAATATGGCACTTTTACCCTCTTCGGGCCGTGCACTAAAACTGTTCTACAATGGCCGCGCATTGTACGTAAAATGATCCCCTTAGACAAGGGCCGAACAGCAAAAAAATCTCCCCTTCCCGGTTTCTGGCCTAACCCCAGCCGGGCGGGTTTATCCCTTTGACAAATCGTGTAAAATCCTACCACCAATGGCTTTAGACTGCACCGTCCGGCTCAAAATTTTATGGTAGATATCAACAGGGTAAAAACACTGACCGCGCAGGATATGCAGGCGGTCAACGACCTTATCATGTCGCGGCTGCAATCGGAGGTGGCGCTGATCAACCAGCTCGGCTTCTACATCGTCAGCGCCGGCGGCAAACGCATGCGGCCCATGCTGACCGTACTGGCCGCCCGGGCCCTGGGCTTCGAAGGCGAGGAACACATCAAGCTCGCCGCCATCATCGAGTTCATTCACACCGCCACCCTGCTGCACGACGACGTGGTGGACGAATCGGATCTGCGCCGGGGTCGCGACACCGCCAACGCCCTGTTCGGCAACGCCGCCAGCGTACTGGTGGGGGATTTCCTCTACACCCGCGCCTTCCAGATGATGACCGAACTCGGCAACATGAAGATCATGAACATACTGAGCGACGCCACCAACATCATCGCCGAAGGCGAGGTGCTGCAGCTGATGAACTGCAACGATCCGGACACCACCGAAGACAGCTACATGCAGGTGATCTACTGCAAGACCGCCAAGCTGTTCGAGGCCGCCACCCGTCTGGCCGCGGTGTTGACCCACCAGTCCCCGGCCGTGGAGCAGGCCATGCTCGACTACGGCAAGTACCTGGGCACCGCCTTCCAGCTGGTCGACGACATCATGGACTACAGCTCGGCGGCCTGCGACATGGGCAAGAACGTGGGCGACGACCTGGCCGAAGGCAAACCCACCCTGCCGCTGCTGCGCGCCATGGCAGTCGGTAACCCGGCCCAGCGCGAGCGGATCCGCGACGCCATCGCCAACCGAACCGGCATGGATCACCTGGAAGAGATCATGGCCATACTGGCCGAGACCCGCGCCCTGGAGTACAGCCGCGGACGGGCCCAGCAGGAAGCCGAGAAGGCCATCGCCAGCCTGGATCCATTGCCCGACGGCGAGCACAAGGCGGCGTTGATCGATCTGGCCCACCTGGCGGTGGAGCGCACCCGCTGATTCCGTGAGGGGTGAGATCCCCGCCACTTCACCACCCTGAACAAAAACGCCAGCCCTGGGGCTGGCGTTTTAGCGGTGCGACCCTGAAGCTCAGGCTTCGAAGGGGTGGCGCAGTATCATGGTCTCGGCACGATCCGGGCCCGTGGAGATGATGTCCACCGGCACGCCGGTGATCTCCTCGATCCGCCGGATATAATCGCGGGCTGCCTGAGGCAGGCCTTCCACGGTAGTGACACCAAAGGTCGTCTCATCCCAACCGGGCATGGACTCGTAAACGGGGGTCACCGTCTCGTAGCCTTCGGCCGCCATCGGCGGGACATCACGTACCGAGCCGTCGGGCATCCGGTAACCCACACAGATCTTCACTTCCTTCAGGCCGTCGAGCACGTCCAGCTTGGTCAGGCAGAAGCCGGAGATGGAATTGATCTGGATGGCACGCTTCATGGCCACCGCATCGAACCAGCCGGTACGGCGTTTGCGGCCGGTGGTGGCGCCGAATTCGTGGCCTTTCACGCCCAGGTACTCGCCCACCTCGTCAAACAGCTCGGTGGGGAAGGGACCAGAGCCAACGCGGGTGGTATAGGCCTTGACGATGCCCAGCACATAGTCCACGTAGCGCGGGCCGAAGCCGGAGCCGGTGGCCACCCCACCGGCGGTGGTGTTGGACGAGGTCACATAGGGATAGGTGCCGTGGTCGATATCCAGCAGGGTGCCCTGGGCGCCTTCAAACATGATCTTGTCGCCGTTCAGGCGGGCCTTGTCGAGCAGGTCGGTGACGTCCACCACCATGCTGGTCAGCAGCTCGGCATAACCCCGGGCCTGCTCAAGAACTGCCTCGTAAGAGACCTCTTCTGCCCCATAGAAGCCGGTCAGCTGGAAGTTGTAATAAGCCATGACTTCCTTGAGCTTGTCGGCGAAGGCGGTCATGTCGAACAGATCGCCCACCCGCAGGCCGCGGCGCGCCACCTTGTCCTCGTAGGCCGGGCCTATGCCGCGTCCCGTGGTACCGATGGCCTTGGCGCCGCGGGCCTTCTCCCGCGCCAGATCCATGGCGACATGGTAGGGCAGGATCAGCGGGCAGGCTTCGCTCAGCACCAGACGCTCGCGCACCGGAATGCCGCTCTCTTCCAGGCCGTGCATTTCCTTGAGCAGGGCTTCGGGAGACAGCACCACGCCGTTGCCGATCACACAGGTGCAGTTGTCACGCAGAATACCGGAGGGAATCAGATGGAGGACGGTTTTCTTACCGTCGATGACCAGGGTGTGGCCGGCATTGTGGCCGCCCTGATAACGCACAACATAACGGGCTTTGTCAGTCAGCAGGTCGACGACCTTACCCTTGCCTTCGTCACCCCATTGGGTGCCTAGTACAACAACGTTTTGTCCCATTTTCACTAACTGTTGAGTTGTTAAAAATGGAGTCTAACAAATTTTGACCAAGGTCGGAATAATAGGATCGAGACTTTTGACGGAAAAATCGCACAGAAAAAAGCCCGGTTGCCCGGGCTTGTGTCGGTTACTGAACGGTGCCTGAAGGATCCTTCAGGAAACGGAAGAAATCCCCGTCCGGCTTCAGGATCATCATGTCACCGCCCTGCTCGAAGCTCTTGCGATAAGCCTCGAGACTGCGGATAAAGCTGAAGAACTCCGGATCCGCCGCATAGGCCTCGGCGTAGATGCGCGCCGCCTGGGCGTCCCCTTCACCGCGCAGGGTGCGGGAGTTGCGCTGGGCTTCGGCGATCATCACCGTCACCCGGCGATCCGCCTCAGCCTTGATGATCTCGGCCTGCTCGCGCCCTTCGGATCTGTGCTCCCGGGCCACCGCGGTCCGTTCGGCACGCATCCGCTGGTAGATGGAGTTGGACACCTCGGTCGGCAGGTTGATCTGCTTGATCCGTACATCCAGCACTTCGATCCCCAGCTCGGAGGACGACTCCAGCAGGCCGCGCAGGGCACTTTCCATCACGTCGCCCCGCTCGCCGGACACGATGTCGCGAATGGTCCTGCTACCGATCTCGGAACGCAGGCTGTTGTTGATCCGCCGGCGCAGCAGGTTCTCGGCCTGCAGCCGGTTGCCGCCACCGGTGGCCAGGTAGTACTGGGCGAAGTTATCGATGCGCCACTTGACGTAGGAATCGATGATCAGGTCTTTCTTCTCCGAGGTCACGAAACGATCCACCTGATCGTCCAGCGTCTGGACACGGGCATCGAGTTTGCGCACCTGATCGATCAGCGGCACCTTGAAATGCAGGCCCGGCTGGTAGACGGTGGGCAGGTCGGAGCCCTGCTCCCGTTTCACCTTGCCGAATTGCAGCACTATGCCCCTTTCGCCTTCTCCGACCACGAATACCGAGGAATAGAGCACGACGGCGAACAGGCCAAGAACAACGAGTAATACTCTTTTCATCGCTTAGTTTCTCCCTGTCGGACGAATAGCGCTACGGTCCGAACCCGGTCGTAGCTGACCGCCGTCCTGGCTCGCGGGGGCATTACCGTTCAGGTAATCGGAAGTGATGACATTGGGGTCGACCCGGCTGGCCCGGCCCGCCTGCTGTTCCATCATCTTGTCCAGCGGCAGGTAGAGCAGGCTGTTGTTGCCTTCCGGGGTGTCCACAATCACCTTATTGACCTTGCTGTAGATCTCTTCCATGGTTTCCAGGTAGATACGCTGACGGGCCAGCTCCGGCTGCAACCGATACTGGGGCAGCAGCTCCCGGAAACGGGCCACCTCACCTTCGGCACGGAAGGACACCTGCTCCTTGTAGGCTTCGGCCTCCTGCAGCAGACGCTCGGCCTGACCACGGGCCTTGGGCTCTATC
This sequence comes from Zobellella sp. An-6, assembly GCF_052487945.1. Lineage (NCBI taxonomy): Bacteria > Pseudomonadati > Pseudomonadota > Gammaproteobacteria > Aeromonadales > Aeromonadaceae > Zobellella > Zobellella sp. An-6. The sequence goes on from NZ_CP199259.1 coordinate 3,327,285, forward strand.
TCCCGGGCATAGGCTTCGGCTTCACGGATAAAACGCTGCTCGTCTTCCTGGGCGGCGATGGCATCGTCGAAGGCGTCTTTGACTTCTTCCGGCGGACGGGCCGGCAGGAAGTTCAGATCCAGCACCATCAGACCCAGCTGGTAGGGTTCGATGATCTCTTCCAGCAGGGCACGGGTTTCCTGGCGCACCCGCTCACGACCCACGGTGAGCACGTCGTCCATGGTGCTGTGGCCCACCACGTAGCGCAGGGCACTGTCGAGCGCCTGGTGCAGACTGTCGTCGGCATTGGTTACGTTGAACAGGTAGTCGCGGGGATCGAGCACCCGATACTGCACGTCCATCTCCACGCGCACCAGGTTTTCATCCCGGGTCAGCATGAAGCCGGAGGCCGGCTGGGAACGCACGGTTTCCACGTCCACCGGGTAGACCCGGTCGATGAAGGTCGCTTTCCAGCTCAGACCGGGTTCCACCGTCTGGTAGAATTTGCCGAAGCGCAGCACCACGCCACGCTGGGCTTCGCCGATGGTGTAGAAACCGCTGACCACCCACACCACCAGGGCGATGACCAGGCCCACGACGATACCAAAGGAGCCGATACCGCCACCTCCACCGGTGCCACGGTTGCCCAGCAGCCCACCCAGTTTGTTGCTCAGGTTGCGAATCACCTGATCCAGATCTGGCGGGCCCTGATGTTTGCCGTTGTTCCCCCAGGGGTCACGGTCCTTACCACCATTTCCAGGCTCATTCCAAGCCATTTGTATCTCCGTCTTTCTGGTTTATGAAAGTAACTTTACCAAGCAATCAATCGCTTATAAAGCGCTCTAGCTGTTCGCCTTCCTGTTTGAGCAGTCGATGCCAGTCGGCTTGCTGCAGCCGGATCTCGACCACATACTCCCCCTGCTCCCCGAAAGACTCGTTCACGACCCCGTTCAGGGCATAGAGCCGGCTGCGCAGCCTGGCCGCCGACGGCGGCAGGGTCAACTGGTGCTCGACCAGCACGCCGGCCAGCAGCCGGTTCAGCGCCTCTAAGAGACCGTCGATACCCAAGGCTTCTTGCGCCGATACCCAAACGGCACAGGGCCGGCCTTCTTCATCGACTTCGATGCGGGGGCTGGGCGACTCCAGCTTGTCTATCTTGTTGAACACCATCAGCACCGGCACCTCGTCCGCCTCGATCTGCTCGAGCACCGAGTTCACCTCGTGGATGTTCTCCCGCATCTGCTCGTCGGCGCAGTCCACCACGTGCAGCAGCAGATCCGCATCGCGGGTTTCCTGCAGGGTGGCCTTGAAGGCGGCGATGAGATCATGGGGCAGATGGCGAATAAAGCCGACGGTGTCGGCCAGGATGGCGGGCCCGGCGTCGGGCAGCTCTATCTTGCGCAGGGTGGGATCCAGGGTAGCGAACAGCTGATCCGCCGTATAGACGCCGGCCTGGGTCAGGCGGTTGAACAGGGTCGACTTGCCGGCGTTGGTGTAGCCCACCAGGGACAGGGTCGGGATTTCGTTGCGCTGCCGCGCCCGGCGCCCCTGCTCCCGCTGGCGGGAAACCTTCTCCAGCCGCTTCTGGATATACTTGATCCGCTCCCGCAGCAGCCGGCGGTCGGTTTCGAGCTGGGTTTCCCCGGGACCGCGCAGGCCGATACCGCCCTTCTGCCGCTCCAGGTGGGTCCACCCTCTTACCAGCCGGGTAGACAGGTGCCGCAGCTGGGCCAGTTCGACCTGCAGTTTGCCTTCGTGGGTCCGCGCCCGCTGGGCGAAGATATCCAGGATAAGGCCGGTACGATCCAGCACCCGGCATTTGACTTCCCGCTCCAGGTTACGCTCCTGAGCCGGGCTCAGGCTGTGGTTGAAGATGACCACATCGGCCTGGTGCATCTGCACCAGCACCGCCAGCTCTTCCACCTTGCCGGTGCCGATAAAAAACTTGGACTGGGGCGCGCCCCGGCTGGCGGTGACCACGGCGCAGGTGGTCACTCCGGCGGAGTCGGCCAGCAGCTCCAGTTCGTCCAGTGCTTCCCGTTCGTTGTCGTCGGCAAAATTAATGTGAACCAAAATGGCGGACTCGCCACCTTGATAACGCTCAAACAAGGTGCTTCCTCCGTCGTTCAGACACAGCGCACATCGCGGCGCTGCCACACCGCCCTACAGGCTTGCTCGTCAGTATCAATCTTGATCCTGCTCGGTATCGCCCTGCTCCGAGCCAGCCGATGACGGCGCCTGGTGGTGCACCGGTCGGGCCGGCACCACGGTCGAGATAGCGTGCTTGTACACCATTTGGCTGACGGTGTTTTTCAGCAGAATGACGAATTGATCGAAGGATTCAATCTGCCCTTGCAGCTTGATGCCATTCACCAAATAAATAGAGACGGGGATCCGTTCACGTCGCAGCGCATTCAGAAACGGATCCTGCAGAGATTGTCCCTTAGCCATCTTGTTGTCCTTATCTTTTGTAATTGTGGAAAATTGTTATTGTTGTCTGTCATCAAGTGCCAGCTTCACCCGTTCAATCAGGAGAGGTCCGGCTTCTTTATTATCGGTATCCAGCCACTGCAGATCAGGCCAGCTCCTGAGCCAGGTCAGCTGTCGCTTGGCCAGTTGCCGGGTGGCCGCAATCCCCCGTGCTACCATTTCATCATAGCCGACAACACCATCCAGGTAATCCCACATTTGGCGGTAACCGACGCAACGGATGGACGGCAGTTCCGGATGCAGATCACCCCGCTGGTAGAGGGCTCGTACTTCCTGCTCGAACCCCTGCTCCAGCATCAGCCGGAAACGTTCGGCGATACGCCGGTGCAGTTCGGCCCGCTGGGCGGGCGCAATCGCGAACTGTAACACTTTGTAAGGCAGGGGATCACCCTTGCGTTGCGTTAATTCTGTGAGCGTTTTACCGGAAACGCGAAAAACCTCCAGGGCCCGGGACAGGCGTTGGGGGTCGTTCGGGTGGATACGGGCGGCGGCCACCGGGTCGATCTCGGCCAGCTGGCGATGCAACCGGGCCCAGCCCAGGCGGGCCGCCTCGTCCTCGATCTCGGCCCTGACCGCCGCATCGGCACCGGGCAGGGGAGACAGGCCTTCGAGCAACGCCTTGAAATACAGCATGGTCCCCCCCACCAGCAGCGGGATGCGCCCGGCTTTGGTGATCTCCGCCATGGCAGCCAGGGCATCGCGGCGGAAGTCGGCGGCCGAATAAGTCTCGGATGGATCCCGAAGATCGATGAGTCGGTGGGGGGCCTGGGCCTGCTCTTGCGCCGTCGGCTTGGCGGTACCGATGTCCATGCCCCGGTAGACCAGGGCCGAGTCGACGCTGACAAGCTCGCAAGGCAGCTCCCGGCACAGGGCCATGGCCAGATTGGTCTTGCCCGAGGCCGTGGGGCCCATCAAAAATACCGCGAGGGGTTCAGTCCCCATCCATCCACCTGTCAAGTTGTTGCTCTATTGCCACCGGCCGCAAAAAGGGCAGCGCCTCCGGGTCGGCGGGTAAACCGGGTTGCAGCCGCTGCCACAGCGCCACGGCCTCGGCCAGGGTCCAGGCGGCTCTGGCCTGCCCCTGGCTGGCCAGCCAGCCACACAGGGACTGCGGTTGCGCCAGCGTCTCATCGTCCAGCCGGGCCAGCAGTGCCGGAAACAGCCGGGCCAGATCCGCATGGCGCAGGGGCTGTGGCACCCGGGTCAGGATAATGGAGCCTTTGCTGCCGGTTTTCAACTCCAGCCCCAGTTTCTGCAATACCGGACGATGCCGCTCCAGCGCCGCCAATTGTGCCTCACTCAATGGAATGCTGATGGGCAACAGCAGGGGCTGTGGCGTCAGCCCCTCTCGCCACACCGCCAGCAGCGCCAGGCCATTTTCATGAGCGCAGGCCCCCGCCAGCTCACACAGCCAGAGCCGCTCCTGGTACAGCAGCACCAGGAAGCGCTCCCGCACCAGCAGCAGCGGCTGGCCCTGCCCACAGTCCGGCAAGGAATCAGGCGCCGGCGTGGCCGGCTGGGGCCGGGACGGGGCCAAGGTGGTCAGCAGGCCGCTCATGCCCTGCCACTCCCGCCGGCTCACGCCACCCTGAGGCCTTTCCCGCCCGCCACCATAACCGTGGTTCGGAGCCTGAAAGGACACCGGTTCCCGAGCAGGTGACGGGGCCGGCTCGTATTCCGGCACGGGCTCTCCGGCCTCGAGGGCCGCCTGGCGCGGAGGCTGCTGTTCCAGCGCCTGGGCCAGCACCTGATAGATGAAGTCGTGTACCAGCCGGGCCTGGTGGAAGCGCACCTCGTGCTTGGCCGGATGCACATTCACATCCACCTCCCGTGCATCCAGCTCCAGATACAGTACGAAAGCCCCATGGCCGTCGGCGGGCAGGCGCTCGCCGTAGGCCTGGCGTACCGCATGATTGAGCAGTTTGTCGCGCATCATGCGGCCGTTGACATAGGTGTATTGCAGATCCGGCTGAACCCTGGCCGCTTCCGGCGGCGCCAGCCAGCCCCACAAACGCAACCCGTGGTGTTCGCTGTCGAAGCGCAGCGCCGAGGCGATGAAGGCCGGGCCGCACACCGCCGCCAGCCGCTTGTCCTGCTGGGACGGCAGGGTGCCGGCCCGATACTGGCGCACCGGCTTGCCGTTATGGCGCAGGGTCAGGTTGATGTCGAAGCGGCTGAGCGCGATGCGCCGGATCACTTCGTCGATATGGCCGAACTCGGTCTTCTCGGTGCGCAGGAACTTGCGCCGGGCCGGGGTATTGAAGAACAGATCGCTCACCTCCACGGTCGTGCCCGTAGGGTGGGAGGCGGGTTGTACCCGGACCTCCATCTCCCGCCCTTCCGTCATCGCCTGCCAGGCCTGTGCCTGCGCCTCCGGCCTGGAGGTGAGCACCAGGCGGGACACCGAGCTGATCGAGGCCAGCGCCTCGCCCCTGAACCCCAGGCTCAGGATCTGCTCCAGATCCTCCAGGGTACTGACCTTGGAGGTGGCGTGACGGGACAGGGCCAGGGTCAGCTCTTCACGGGCGATGCCGCTGCCGTTGTCGCGGATGCGGATAAGCTTGGTGCCGCCCTTTTCAATGTCGACCTCGATGCGGGTGGCTCCGGCATCCAGGCTGTTCTCCACCAGCTCCTTGACCACGGAGGCGGGCCGCTCCACCACCTCACCGGCGGCGATCTGGTTGGCCAGGCGGGCCGGCAGTATCTGGATAGGCATCTCAGCTTCCCGGTATATCCAGCACCTGGCCGATGCGGACCACGTCGGACTGCAGCTGGTTGTGCCCCTTCAGGCGGCCGACGCTGATGCCGTAGCGCTGGGCGATGAGCGACAGGCTCTCTCCGGAGCGGACCGTATGCCGGCGTGTCCCCCCCTGGGTCGGCTGACTGGCCATCATGGTGCCGTTGGGCGGATTCTGCCGGTAATAGGACTTCACCCCGTTGAGCACCGCCAGGGCCACTTTCTGTTGGTGATCGGCGGTGAGCAGCAACTGTTCCTCCTGCGGGTTGGAGATAAAGCCCGCCTCGATCAGGATGGAGGGAATATCCGGCGACTTGAGCACCGCCAGGCTGGCGTGCTCGGGCTTGCGCTTATGCAGCCGCACCACCTTGCTCATGGCGGAGAGGATGTGCTCGCTGATGGCGTAACTGTCGGCCCTGGACTTGTCCATCGACAGGTCGAGGAAGGTACGGGTCAGGTAAGGGTTACCGTCGGTTTGGGAGATCACCTCCCCCACCCCGCCGAGCAGCTCCGACTGACGCTCTTGCTTCTCCAGCCAACTGGCCATTTCCCGGTTGGCCCTGTTGGAGGACAGCACCCACACGGAGGCGCCACGCGGCCCCTGGTTGGCGACGCTGTCGGCATGGATGGACAGCAGCAGGTCGGCCCGGGCCTTGCGGGCGATTTCGGAGCGCTGGTTGAGGTTGACGAAATAGTCGCCGGTACGGGTCAGCACAGCCCGCATCCCCGGCTCTTTATTGATCAGATCGGCCAGACGCCGGGAGATGGACAGGGTGATGTGTTTTTCCCGGTTCTTGCGCGGCCCTATGGCCCCCGGATCCTCCCCGCCGTGACCGGGGTCGATGGCGACGATCAGTTCGCGCTGCCCCTGGGGCGGTGCCTGCCGGACCACCGGCTGGGGCGCCCGGCTCTGATCCTGGTAGGGCAGGTCGATCACCAGCCGGTGGCCATATTCCCCCGCCGGGGTCAGGGGAAAGACGCTGGGCTTGACGCCGGCCTTGAGTTCGAACACCAGCCGGTAGCTGCCGGGAGACGGCGGCTTGCTGTCGCGGACTCGGGTAACCAGTTCGCTGTTGTTGTCGATGCTGGCGAAATTGACCCTGTTCTGGGTCTGGCGCAGATCCACCACCAGCCGGTGAGGATCGTTGAGCATAAAGTAGTCGTAGGCAGGCGCCGACCCCATGTCCAGCACGATGCGGGTGTTGTCCGGGGAAGGCCAGACACGGATGCTCTCCAGCTGATTGGACCAGGCCGAGACACTGAACAGCAGACAGAAAACAACGACTATCGACTTCACGCTTTTACTTTCTCCAGCAACGCCACGCCCGCCGGGGAGCAGGCCTCCAGTAACGCCCTACGCTGCATGCCTTGGTAGCTGAGCGTGATCTCCAGATCCGGCGGCGGCAAGATGCCGAAACCACGCTCCGGCCACTCCACCAGACATAAGCTGTCATCAGTAAAATAATCGCGGATGCCCATATATTCCAATTCTTCCGGATCCGCCAGGCGATAAAGATCGAAATGATAAACCTGCCAGGGTGGCAGCTGATAGGGCTCGACCAGGGTATAGGTCGGGCTCTTTACCTTGCCCGCATGACCCAGCGCCCTGATAAAACCGCGGCTGAGGGTGGTCTTGCCCGCCCCCAGATCACCGTGCAGAAAGATCACCGCCGGACCGCCGCAGCCCTGCGCCAGTTTTTCCCCCAGGGCCAGGGTTTCGCCCTCATCGGCCAGCAACCGGGTCCACGTCTTGATTGTCATGTTCATCTTTTTGATTGATAAGGGTTCTTAGTGGAGATAACAAATCCGATGCCAGAAGACCGAGCATCCCCCCGGCTCCGGCCGCCTTGTCGCCCGCCAGGGCGTGCAGGGGCACCGCCAGGGTCGCCGCCCGGGCAGGGGCCAGCCCCTGGGCCATAAAGGCGCCGATTATACCAGATAGCAGGTCGCCCATCCCCCCCGACGCCATGCCGGGGTTGCCATAATGACACAAACTGACCTGCTGCTCATCCGCGATCAGACTGCCGGCCCCCTTGAGCACCGCCACGCCGCCGTATTGGCGCTGGATGGCGCGCACCGCCGCCGGCCGATCCGCTTCCACCTCCGCCACCGAACAGCCGAGCAGCATGGCCGCCTCGCCCGGGTGGGGCGTCAGCACCCAGGGCCGCTCGGCGGGCAGTACCGCCTGGCGACGGCACAGCCAGTAGAGGCCGTCGGCGTCGATCACCATGGGGCCCGGGAAGGACAACGCCGCCTCGAACAGCGCCTGGGCCCAGGGGTCCCGGCCCAACCCCGGCCCCAGCACCAGGGCCTGGGGCCACTGCCAGCCGTCGAATTCCGGAAAACTCGCCGTCATCAGCTCGGGCCGGCTCAGATTAAGCCAGGACGCATGGGACGGATGGCTGAGCAGCCGTACCAGGCCGGTGCCGAGGCGCAGCGCCGCTTCCCCGGCCAGCCTGACGGCGCCGCTCATGCCCTCATTGCCGCCGGCGATCAGCAAGCGGCCGGCCTCGCCCTTGTGGGCGCCCCGCCGCCGTCCGGGCAAGTCCCGCCGCTCCTGCTGCCAATGCAGCAGGCGGCCGGCCGGGGCCGCGCGCAGGCGGGGCTGGATGCCCAGATCCGCCAGCCAGACCCGGCCGCACACATCGGGCCCGCGCCCGGTGAGCAGGCCGGGCTTGAGCCCGACGAAGCTCAGGGTGAGAGAGGCCCGCACCGCCGTCCCCAGCAGCCGGCCGGTGTCGGCGCAGAGTCCGGAGGGCAGATCCACCGCCAGCACGGGGACGGCCGTGTCGTTGATGCGCCGGATATGCTGCCGGGCCGCTTCCCTCACCTCGCCCTTAAGGCCGGTGCCGAGCAGGGCGTCGACGATGAGATCCGGGCTGTCCTGCAGGGCTTCCAGGCTTTCGATGGCGCCGCCGTCGGCCCGGTAGTGATCCCGGGCCAGGGCGGCGTCGCCGGTCAGGGCGTCGGCATCCCCCAGCTGCACCAGTTGCACCCGAATGCCCGCCGCCCGGGCCAGCCGCGCCACCACATAGCCGTCGCCGCCGTTGTTGCCGCCGCCGCAGAACACCCACCAGTGCCGGGCATCGGGCCATTCCTTACGGGCCAGCTCGAACAGCGCCAGGCCGGCCCGGGACATCAGTTCGAACAGGTTGATGCCGGCCGAGGCCGCCGCCTGCCTTTCCCCCTCCCGGATCTGCTCCGAGTACCAGAACGACTGTGTTAGACTGTGGGGCTTTTCCAGACCGACGATGCTCATGACCACTCCCGACTTTGCCGCTTTGGCTCACGATATCAAGCTCTGGGCAGCAGAGCTAGGCTTCGACCAGGTGGGCATCACCGACACGGATCTGGCCGCCCACGAGCCCCTGCTCGCCGACTGGCTGGACCAGGGCTACCACGGCGAAATGGACTACATGGCCCGCCACGGCATGATGCGTGCCCGCCCCCAGGAGCTGCTGCCGGGCACCTTGCGGGTGATTTCGGTACGCATGAACTACCTGCCGGAGCAGGCCGCCATCGCCCGGGTGCTGAGCGACCCGGACAAGGGCTATATCAGCCGCTACGCCCTGGGCCGGGATTACCACAAGGTGTTACGCAACCGGCTGAAGAAGCTGGCCGACCGGATAGCGGAACGGGCCCAAGGGCTGGTCGCCCGCCCCTTCGTCGACTCGGCCCCCATACTGGAGCGGCCGCTGGCGGCCAAGGCCGGCATCGGCTGGGTGGGCAAGCACTCGCTGCTGCTCAACCGGGAGCAGGGCTCCTTCTTCTTTCTGGGCGAACTCTTGGTCAACCTGCCGCTGCCGGTGGACGGCCCGGTGGAAGAAGGCTGCGGCAAATGCGTGGCCTGCATCACCATCTGCCCCACCGGTGCCATCGTCGCCCCCTACGTGGTGGACGCCAGGCGCTGCATCTCCTACCTCACCATCGAACTCGACGGCCCCATCCCGGAGGAGTTCCGCCCGCTGATGGGCAACCGCATCTACGGCTGCGACGACTGCCAGCTGATCTGCCCCTGGAACCGCTTCGCCGGGGCCAGCCGGGAGCCGGATTTCGCCGCCCGGGACGACCTGCACGCCCCCGAGCTGCTGGCCCTGTTCGCCTGGAGCGAGGAGCACTTCCTGAAGATGACCGAAGGCAGCCCCATCCGCCGCATCGGCCATCGCCGCTGGCTGCGCAATATCGCCGTGGCCCTGGGCAACGCCCCCGCCTCCGAGCAGGTCATCCAGGCCCTGGAGCAGAAACGGGACGAGGTGGACGAACTGGTGCGGGAGCATATCGACTGGGCCCTGGCGCGGCAACGGGCCGGACTGGCCCGGCCGGAGCGCAAGACCGAACGGCTGATCCGCGCCGTGGACAAGGGCATGCCGGAGCATGCCCGGTGAGCCCGAGCTCCCCGTTTGGGGGATCCCCCGTTGTGTTTTTTCAATACGCTCAATGAATGTGCCAGTGAATAGTGGTGCGTCTATGCCATTGTCCGCAAATGGACCTGACGGCGTCATTCGGTGACATCGAGATGTGAACGTTTAGGAGTGCTTAATGAAAGGCCTTTTCGTACGTAAAGCCGCCATCCTGGGTGCCGGGGCCATGGGGCACGGATTGCGGCCCACCTGGCCAGTGCCAATGTGCCGGTCGTGCTTTTCGATCTTCCCGCACGGGAAGGCGATAAGAGCGGCATCGTGAAAAAGCCTTCGATGGCCCGAAAAAAGCTTCATACAACTCCATTGACCAGCAAGGACAGGCTGCTCACCGTCGAGCGCCGGTTGTTCGTGGAGATGCTGATGCCCCCGAAACCCAGGCCCGCATCAAGCACGTGCTGGAAGCCGGCAAAGCACTGCGCGACTGAGCCGGCCGAGGCCCCCTCTCCGGTCAGCCATGTGAGCCATCGCGTTTCAAAACGAGTTATCCGTCTTAATCAGCTCAACCAAATACAGCGGGAGTACGACAGGCGCCGCTTTCTCACCCGCACGAGGTGTTGGAGGACACCTTGGCCATGCCCAACTGCCGTTGAGCCAGCACCGGCACATAGTCGTCTCCTTGGCGGTTGCTTAAGCGCTCAATCATGGAATGTGCAGGCCCCTCTGCAAGGAACATGAAAATCTGGTATCGTTTGCCTTCGGTCAATGTTGCCAGCTCATGCGAGTACAGCTTTGATGTTGGCGATGTGAGGTACCCACTATCTGCAGTTGGCTCCCCCCATCGTTCAGCCCGAGTATGGCGCTTACTTTCTCGGGTTCTCCGAACCAGCCAGATCCGAACACATATTGCGAAACAGCCTACATATGACTAATGATGCCAACGCCAAGCCAGTCAACCACCGAACGCAGGTCGGCAGACAAAGGCGCGAACGTACCAGACAGAAGATACTGGAGGCGGCTCTGCGGGTATTCGCGCGAATGGGTACAGACGCCCCCTTGGTCGAAGATTTCGTCGCGGAAGCGGGGATCTCTCGTGGTACTTTTTACAATTACTTCAGCGCCACCGACGAATTACTCAAAGCCACGATAGAATGGTTGAGCTCCGACATCATTGAATCGATCGAGGGCGAGATTAGCAACCAGCCCGACCCTTTGCTGCGCTTGAGCACCGGTCTTCGCTTCTGGCTCGATAAAGCCGAACACGATTTGAGCTGGGCTTCTTTCGTGGCTCGCCCTGATTTCATCAAAGACTTGCCGTTTGAACCGCTCAGGCGTGATTTGCATGAGGGCCGCCAAGCGGGCCTGTTTCAGTTTCCAAATGAACGTGTGGCCTTTGACCTCGTTGCCGGTACGCTGATTCTGGCCATGCGCAGTTATGTACAGGGCAAGGTACCGGCGGATTACACCGCGGATATCGTCCGTATCGTGCTACAGGGGCTGGGGGTAGAGCCGGGGCGGATCGAAACGGCGCTCGCCCATCCCTTGCCCAGAATGCGTCGAACACCGTTGTCACTCCCCTCGGGCTGACAGTGTCCCGGCCCCTACAACAGGGGCACAATCAGTCTGTCCCGACTATGTCATAGTACAAACTGAAGCCCGCCATGGCCTCGCTTACCGCCTCGGCAATGCGTTCAAATGTCGGCAACGGCGCGCTCAGCTCGATTCTTACCTGCATACCGTGCACCGGGTGAGGGCCCACGCTGACCTGCCAGCCCGATGCCTCGGTCATGCAGGGTGCCAGCAAGGTACGCAAGGTACGCTCGGTCGCGTCATAGCGCAGTTGAGGCTTGAACAGCTTGCCGACCGCCGTCAGCGGCAGGCTGCCGACCACGTAGATCTCGCCCGGCACCGCCGCGCGTTCCGGAATGGCGCCACGCGCATAGTCGTTCAGTTCGTCCGGACCGACATCCTGGCCTTCGTGCAACATGACATAGGCCACGGGCAGCTCGCCGGCGTAGCGATCAGGCTTGCCGACGGCGGCAGCCAGTTGCACGGCCGGGTGACGCATCAGCGCCTCCTCGATCAGCGCCGGATCGATATTGTGACCACCGCGGATAATCAGCTCCTTCTGTCGCCCTGTCAGCCACAGGTAGCCGTCGGCGTCCCGCCGCGCCAGGTCGCCGGTATTGAGCCAGTCGCCATCGATCCACAGCTTGCGATTGGCCTCTTCCTGCTTGTAGCCGGTGAATACGTTCGGACCGCGGATCGCCAGCACGCCGATCTCGTCCACCGCGCAGTCGCGCAGGTAGCTGCCCTGTTCATCCAATATGACCGGCTTGATTTGCTGATACGGGATGCGCAGGCCGATCGAGCCGGGCCGCCGCTCGCCGTCGCGCGGGTTGAGCGCACTGATGCAGGTGCCCTCGGTCAGGCCATAGCCCTCGAGGATGCGGATGCCGGTGGCCTGCTCGAATTGCCGGATCAGCGCCGCCGGCATCGGCGCCGCGCCGCAGATGCCGAAACGCAGCGACGACAGATCGGCCTCACCGCGCGGCACTGTCATCAAGGCGGAATACACGGTCGGCACGGCCGAGAAGGCGGTAATCCGAAAACGTTCCACCAGCGACCAGAACTGCTCCAGCATGGCGCGGTTGCGATAGCCCATCGGGCCGGCCAGCACCACCTGGGCGCCGGCCATAAAGGCGGTCAGGCCGGTGACGATCACGCCGTTGACATGAAACAGCGGCAAGCCGCACAGCAAGGGGTCGCCTGGACCGAGATCGATGATGACGGTGCCGCACCAGGCGTTCACCAGCTGGTTGCCGTGGCGGTGCTGGGCGATCTTGGGCGTGCCGGTGGTGCCACCGGTATGGAAATAGGCACAGATGTCGTCACGCTGGATGCGCCGGCCACTGAGCAGCCGGTCCGCCGGTTGTTTGGCCAATTCGGCCTCGAACGACAGCGTGCCCTCTGCCGGTGTCGGCTCCTGCACCAGCAGCACGGCCTGCAGTGATGGTACCCGCTCACGCAACGCCGCCACTTTGCGCCACAGTTCCGGCCCCCCATTGGGCCCGAGCGTCACCAACACCTTGCAGGAGACTTCATTCAGCAACGCGGCGATCTGCTCGCTTTCCAGCAGCGGGTTGACGGCATTGACGACACCCGCCGCCTGCCCACCCCACAGGGTGTAATGGGTCTGCGGCAGGTTGGGCAACAGATAGGACACCACGTCGCACGGGCCGACCCCGAGCGAGTGGAACAGGTTGGCAGCACGCGTGATATTGGCGAACAGTTCGCTGTAGCTGACGTTCAACGCCGGGTCGTCGGCCAGGCCACGCGGCAGGAAACTGAGCGCCGTGGCATCCGGCCACTGTTCGGCCGCCCGTTGGAACACGTCGTAGCTGGAATCGAGGCCTTCCAGGCGCTGCGCGAACGGCACGCTTTCCAGCTGCTCGATATCGGCCAGGGTTCGAATCGCATGGTTAGGCATGATGCAGCTCCAAGGTAGACGAAGAGAAAACCTCCTGCGGTGCGCTCGGGTTCGAGTCCAGCCGGATCACACCCAGATAGAGGCTTTCCGACAGTTTGGTCTCGCGTGAAGCCCGGCCGAACACGGCATGCTCTATATCGAGCCGGTAACGACCGCTGTTGCGTGCCAGGTTGTCGAACTTGAAGTCCCCGAATCCGTCGGTCAGAACCTGTTGCAACCTCTCCCCGTCATGGCTCAGCGTCACCGTGGCACCAGATACACATTCGCTCGCCTCACCGATGCCGTAGGCCACGCTGCCGCCGATGAAGCACCGGCTGTGCCGGTACAGGTTGCGATAATAGACGCGCGGCCGGGTGTTCAGCGCGTCCTGCAACACCTCCAGTCCCTCGGTCTTGGCTCGTATCCGCATCTCTTCGTCGCTCATCTTCACCGCCTGCAGCGCGCCGGTCGGACAGACCTGACTGCAACGCGGCTCCTTCCAGCCCTGATCGAGCAGGTGCGCATCGAAGATCCAGATCTGCGGCACATCCAGTTCCTCGTTCCAATGCATGGCCCCGTACGGGCAAGTCGTAAGCAGGTCCTTGCGCCCCTTGGCCAGCAGCGGGTCGACGATAACGATGCCGTCGGCACGCTTCTTCACCGCGCCGCCGCCGGCGACGACGCAGGGCGCATTATCGCAATGGTTGCACAGGGTGGGCAGGTGGGCGGCATCCACCATGGGCGGCGTGCCGCGTGCCACTGTCTCGATGCGGATCCAGGCACCGCCCTGATGCGGCTGCGGAGCCGCATAACCGGGATAATTGTTATCGACGTGCTCATCCTGGTTGGCCAGCACGCAGTTGCCGCAGTTATGGCAACGCTCGACGTCGACAATCAGATTCCACTTTTTCATCGCGGCTCCCCCTAAGCTTGCACAATCCGATGGTGCTGTTCACCGAGATCGAGCAGGCCGTCATCGGTACGGATCGACGCCACCATCTCGTCGCCGGGTTGCAGATAGCGTGTATTTTTCGCTTGCGCCTTGAAGTAGAGTGCCCATTTACGCCGCTCCGACACCAGCGTCTTGAGCGCCCACAACAGGATCTTGCTCTTCGGTGCCACCGCCGCACAGCCGGCCGGAGTACCGGTGGCGAGCAGGTCGCCCGGCGCCAGGTCGTGCAGGCCGGACAGTTCGGTCAGGGTCTGCGCCGGCCGGTAGATCATGTCTCTGGCGTAGCCGTCCTGGCGCGTCTCACCGTTCACCGTCAGACGCAGGTGCAGTTCGCCAAGCTTGCGCCACTCCTCCGGTGTCGGCACCACCAGATAGGGACCGACCGGACCGAAGCCACGATAGCTCTTGCCCTTGTAGAACTGGGTTTGCGGCAACTGGATATCGCGCGCGCTGATGTCGTTGACCACGGTCAGCGCCGCCGCATACTCATGCAGGTTGCTGTCATCGATGCGTACCGGACCCTCGATGCGACGTCCCAACACCACGCCCAGCTCCAGCTCGTAGTCGAGCAAGCGCACATGACTCGGCCGCACGATATCGCCGCGCGCCGTGGTGATCGATGACGGTGCCTTGGTAAACAGGGTGTTAAACGATACATGATCCGGGTTTATGCCCGACTCGCGCAAATGGCAGCGGTAGTTGAGTCCCTGGCAGAGAAACTGCTGGTTGGCGGTGACCGGCGCCAGCAGCTTGAGTTCCGCGAGCGGCAGGGACGCATCCGCCGCTTGCTGCGCACGCGCCTCCTCCAGCCCATGCTCGATCAGATCGCCGGTGGTGGAATAGTCACCGCTCAGCGGTGCCACCTTGTCGCCGAACAGCCCCCCCCACTGTGGCGCGCCATCCCCACGGCTAAAACGTATTACAGTCAGTGCCATCGTTTTCTCCTTATTTCATCCAAGGCCGGGCCGGTGCGGACAGCGCGGCGACCATCAATTTAAGCCGGGCGAAATTCAGTTTGCCCTTAAATATCAGACGCAAAGCACGCCACAGGACACCCGGGCTGGGTTTGGGCAGCATGTGCGGCGGTACGTCGTCGCCCCACATCCATACGCCGGCGCTGTTCATCGGGCTGTAACGCGGGGCGTAATCGGCGGTAAACAGGTCGCCGTCGGCGTAATGCTCGTGCTCGGCGCCGTAGGGGTCGAACCAGTAGTCGAACAACTGGCTGCCGAGTGAATGACGGCCGATCCCCCAAGCGTGCTTCCAGCCTTTGGAACGCAAAAACTGGCTGCTCTGCCCCAGTGCATCCAGGTCCTGCACCTCGTAGGCGCTGTGCTCGTAACTGTCGGCCAGGCCGCCGGCAATCACCACGCTGTGGTGGTCGGCCGGCCGCTCACCGCGGTCGAAGCGGAAGAAGATCAGATTGGGCGAACCATCGGGCAGGAACAGCACGTCGGTCGGCAGCAGGCCGAAATGGCGCATATACCAGTGGGTCAGGCCGGCGAAGTCGGTGGTCTGGAACACCACGTGGCCGAGCTTGGCCACCCTGGCCGGCCCAAACGCGGGCCGAACGGTGGCATTGACCCGCGGCGAGGCGCCCGGCGTGTTGGCTGGCAGCCGCGCTTCCAGTTCGATTTCGGCCTCGCCGTGCTCGCGGCCGGCCAGCGCCCATACCTCATGCCCGAGGGGGTCTTTCAACAGCACCGCCTGGCCACCGCCCGGAATCTCCACTTTACTTATACGCCGGGCGCCGGCCTGCTGTTCCAGGCGGTCCAGGTCGGCGCCATCGCGCAGCTCGAAGCCAAGGCCGACAAAGCGCGCCTGGCTACCGCGGCGCACCACATAGCAGCAGGCCTGGCTGGCGCCGGCACGCAGGTACAGCGCATCGGCCTCGCGCCGGATCAGTTGCAGGCCGAAGTCGAGCAGGAAACGTTCGCTGCGTTCGAGATCGGGCCGCTCGAAGATCAGGAAGGCCAGGGCATCGGCTTTCACCATGGCCTCCGGCCGCCGTATCGGTTGTACAAAGTCGGGGCGCTCGCTCTCGGGCCACTCGGGCAGAACGGACGGGAAGCTCTCCTCCCCAGGTACGGACGTCACGTTTTTCAGGCTGGACATGCTGAGGTCTCCATCCATTTTTCTATCTCCACCAGACAGTTGCTGGACGCCATACCGGAACTGCCCTTGACGATGGGGCGCGGCGACGTCAGCAGGTTGACACAACCGCCACGGTCGATAACGCTGCCGTTGCGGTCGGGAATGGGGTCGTACACGGCGCTGGATTCGAACGACTTCAATACCCCGGGCGCGATCAGCGGTGTGATCTCGGCGGCACACAGCACCGCGCCGCGCTCGTTGAACACGCGTACCAGGTCGTGCTGGGCGATGCCGCGCGCAGCGGCGTCCTGCGGGCTGATCTGCAGCACCCAGTAGTAATACCCGTCTTTCAGGATGCGGTGCGCCTTGAGATCGTTGATGAAGCTGCTCTTACCGTCGCTGTAGGTGTGGAAGCTGTAGCGCGGATGGGAGGACAGCAATTGCAATGGGTAGCGTTCGAAACGCTCGGCGTCGGCCGGTCCTTCCGGTGACGGCATATAGCGGTTGAGCGCCGGACGCTCAGGGTTGTCCGGGCAGGCGCGCTGCAGCGTTTGCGACACGAACTCAATCTTGCCGGAGGGCGTCTGCAGCCCCTTGCCGAAGGATTCGGCATATTGCGACGGCAGCGGCAGCGGCTCCGGCACGTCCTTATGACGATCCTCGGCAAACCAGCGCATATAGGCCGGCTCGCGCTGCGCCTCGGACGGCGCCGGCACCACGAAATAGCCCTTCTCGAGGAACTCCTTCCAGCTGATGTATCGGGGCAGGTCCGATGAATCGAATACGCGCTTGCACCAGTCCAGCTCGCTGCAGCCTTCCGTAAACACCGCGCCGAGGCCGAGCCGCTCGAGAGTTTCCTGGAAGATCTGGTAGTCCGACTTCGACTCGCCCAGCGGCTCGATGCACTTGTGCTGCATCACGATCATGCGGTGGTTGAGCTGCTCCTGGATGTGGTGACCATAGGCGCCGGCGCCGGCCCATTCGCCGATATCCCAGCGCTCCAGCATGGTGCAGGCCGGCAGAATGATGTCGGCGAACCGGGCTTCACCTTCGTGCCAGATGGACTGATTGACCACGAATTCGAGCGACTCGTGCCGGTAGGCCTCGACCATGCGCTGCGAGTTGGCCATGGTGCCAAACGACGAACCGCCGTAGCGGTACAGCATGTGCACGCGGGAATGGCCCGGCAGCGGATATTCGAACGGTGCGAACTGCGCTTCCAGCGAGGTGCCGTCCCAGCTATAGCCGGTGCTGCGTCCCTCGATGATGGCATCGGCCAGCTTCTGGCGCGGGATCATCTGCTTGACCGGATTCATGCTCAGCACATGCGGCATGCGGTTGTAATTACTGATCGCCGATGCGGTCCAGAGCAGATCGCCGGAGATGCCGCCCTCGGCATAGCCGGGGAAGTAGAAGGTCATGTCGAGGGGGGTGGCCGCCTGCAGATTGCCGAAGTTGATGCCTGGCTTGCCCCAGCCCTGCATCGCCATCAGCAGGATCATCGAACGCGCCCACTGGGTGCCGGTTGAATTACGTCCTGCCCCGCCCAGGCCCTGGCCGCCGCCGCCGGCGGCGAGATAGGTCTTGCGCTTGGCCCACAGGCGCGCCAGCGCGCGCACGTCCTTGGCCGGTACGCCGGTTTCCGCTTCCTGCCACTCCGGCGTCTTGGCCACACCGTCGCTCTCACCGAGCAGATAGGCGCGCCATTCGTCGAAACCGGTGGTCCTGGTTTCCACATAGTCGCGGTCGTACAGGTCCTCGGTGACCCAGACATACATGATGGCCTGAGCCAGGGCCGCATCGCTGCCCGGCCGCAGTGGGACCCAGCGCCCGCCGAGCAGTTGCGCGGTGGGGTTGAAGTGCGGGTCGATATGGATGAAGTCGATACCCAGCTCCTTGGCCCAGAGCCGGCGCTCGGTGCCTTCGGAACCGGCATAGCAGCCGCTGGTGGTTTCCGGATCGCTGGACCAGAACACGATCTGCTCGCATTCCTGCAGGCAGTCCTCCACCAGGCCATAACCGCCCGGGTTGCCCAGCCGCATGCTGTTGCCGAAATGGTGCTGCGCGCCCCAGTACCAGCCCTCCCAGCTGTCCGGGTTCAGGTGCACCCGGGTGAAGCCGATCAGGTTGCCGAAGCGCTGCAGCGCGGAGAGGTAGTAGCCGACGTTGCCCCACTGGTGATGCGAGCTGTGGGCGATCGCCACCGCGCCCGGGCCGTGCTCGCGCTTCATGCGGTTGATCTCACCGGCCACTATGTCGAGCGCCTCGTCCCAACTGATCCGCTCGTAGCCGGAGATGCCGCGGTTCTGCGGATTGCGTTCGCCGTTGGGGTCGAAGTCGACCCGCTTCATCGGATACAGCAGCCGGTTCTCGGAATACACCGTGGAGCGCAGGGCCAGCGCATGGGGGCTGACCGTGGCACGTCGCCGCGGGGTGAAGCCGCGCCCGCGCGCATGAATGGTCCAGCTGGCGGCATCATTTTTGTCCAGGTCAATAGGCGTGGTTCGTACAATGCGCCCGTCCTTGACATAGACGAACAGGGGGCCGCCGTTGGTGGTGGTGGTGTAGCGCACCGTGCCGTCGCGCTGTGGCGAGCCCATCTTGAGCGTGGCGCTCTGCAACTGATTGAGCAACTGCATGAACCACACCACCAGTCGATCCTGGCCCGCCACCGTCACCTTGAAGTGCTTGGCTGCGTGCACGATCTTGGCCTGGTCGAGCGGTGGCTTCATGAACTCGAGCGCGGTGGCCACATCGTGGAAGGAGATGGTCACGTCCGGCGCCGGGTGCAGGCCGGCGACCGAACTTATCTTGCCGCCGCGCAGGCGGTAATAGCGCCCGATGCTGCCATCCTTGAGGCGGATTTGCGCGACCAGGTTGCGCTCTTTCAACTGTTTGCGGAAAGCCGGACTGCGGGCGGCGGTGACCCGCATGGCCGCCGTGAGCCCGAAAAAGATGCCCTTCAAAAGCACGCGCTTCATGTTAAACCTCGCTTTGACCCTGCCTTACGACCTTGCCATATGAATTTACATAAAATAAACACTAGCGTCATAATGACATACATGTTTAATTTGTAAGTGCGATTTTTAACTGACGTAAACAAATATCAATCAACGCAACGTAAGGATGGCCTTAATGAAAAAGGGAATTATCGCGCTGAACTTGATGCTGGCCGCCACCACAGCCGGACTGGCGCAGTCCGCCAGGGGGGCTGGGTATCAGTTCGATGTACAAAGCGTCAGGGCGCAAGGCAGTTCCAATGCTGGTTCGGCCGAAGCGGCCGACCCGTCCACGATTTTCTACAACCCGGCCGGACTGACACAACTCGACGGCACCCAGTCAATGTTTGGATTCACGGGGGTAGACCCTCACTCCAATTTCAGTTACAGCGAGGCCACCAACGGCAGAGGACAAGCCGTATCACCGGCCGGCAGCGGCGGCCACTATGCCAAGCAGGCGGTCATACCTCATGGCTATTTTTCGCGCAGGCTCAACGATAACCTGGTGGTAGGGCTGGGGGTGTTTGTCCCTTTCGGGTCCAAAATAGAATATGACGACGACTTTGCCGGCCGCTATTACGGGAGCAGCATCGACTTCAAGTCGATAACCATCAACCCGTCACTCGGCTACGCGCTGAACGAGCACCACAACATCGGCTTAGGCGTCAGCGCCCAGTATCTGGACGTAAAACTGGATACGAAGATACACACTGCCTCAGTGGCCTATGCCAGCTGCTTGGCCGGAGGGGGGGCTGAGGCTGACTGTACGACGGCCGCCGCCGGCTACGACGGGCAGCCGGACGCCATGGCACGCAATGCGGTGACGGATTGGGATTACGGGTTCAACCTGGGCTATCTGTTCACCCCAAGCGATGACACGCGTATTGGCTTGGCTTACCGTTCTTTCATCGAGCATGAGCTGACCGGCCCGACCACATTCACCATTCCGGATTCATTACCCGGTGGCTCATCGAATCCAATCAACATCGGCATCGCTACTGCACTGGCCAACAGCGACACCCTGGTCAATCTCACGACACCGGAAACCGTCTCGCTCAGCGCCTACCATCAGCTGGATCTACAGTGGGCGATCATGGGCGATATTACCTGGAGCCGGCACAGCCGGCTGCAAAAAATCGAAATCGAAATGCCCACCGAACAGTTGCCGGACCGCAAGGCCAGTCACAAGACGGTGTTTAACAACAGCTGGCGCGCCTCAGTCGGGGCCAGCTACCAGCTCGACAAGCGATGGACCTTGCGCGGTGGCTACATGTATGAGCAGACGCCAGTGTCCGACTCGAGCTATGCACTCACGGTACTGCCAGATGCCAGCCGCCAGATGTATTCACTGGGCCTCAGCTATCGCATTGACGCACGCAGCACCCTCGATTTCGCCTACAGCTATTTGCAACTCAAGGAAGCCGCTGTTAATCGAACCGATGATGACTACGACAGCAGCAACGGTAGCCCGGGCACACTGAGAGGTAGCTACCGCACCCAGGTAAACCTGTTCGGACTTGGTTATTCGTACAAGTTCTAGCTTCAGCAATGGGCGGCAGAACAAGCTCGCTGTCAACGCCGCCCGTTCCTCACCAGGTAACCGGGAGCCCCCTTGCCCCGATGACTGAACGAAGGGAGAACGGCGATGCAAACGCAGAGATCCATACCTCTACCCCCAATAGCTCCGTCCTCAATGTTCCGGCTCGACTCGTCCCTGGCGGTTGCCGGTGAAATCAGCTCCGTGGAACGAAAGGGATCTGCGCTCGTCCGCACCAAGACCCGAGTGCCCAGGAACTGCGGCGACGTCCTTCGCAGGGGCCGGCTGGAAGAACTCGGCCACAAAATCCGACAGCGGCTGCTCACGCTCGTGACCGCGCCCCCCGGTTGCGGCAAGACAACGCTCGCCTGCCAGTGGGCCGACCAGTTCGTCGGTGAAGGCGTCGGTGTCGCCTGGTTTTCGCTCGATACCGAAGACAACGATCCGCTGCGCTTTCTGCTGTACCTGCATCAAGCCTTAACGGATGCCGGGTTCGGTCCCTCGGCCACGAGGGGGACCAACGTCACCCGGGCGGCAGATTTCCCCACCGTCGACGACGCCCGCTCAGCCCTTATCAATCGAATCGACGAGGTTGGCGACGACCTGGTCATGGTGCTCGACAACTATTCCTGGATCACGAATGCAAGAATTCACGGCGAAATGTCCTATATTCTCGACAACGCCCCGTGCAATCTGCATCTCATCATCCTGTCGAGCGCCCCTCCGCCACTGCAAATAGGCCGCTTGAGGGCACAGAACCGGCTGCTGGAGCTGAACAGTGGCGCGATCCGCTTCAACAGGTCTGAAACGCTCACCCTCCTCCAACAAGCCGCGGGGCCGCTTGTTCCTTCGGCACAGCTGCACGAACTTTACAGAGTGACTCAAGGATGGGCCGCGGCCGTCCGGATCGCCGCCTTGACCATTCAGAACCGGGATCAGGCCCTCTTTCGAGAAACCCTGGACGGCAGAATCCTGGACGACGTCGACGAATATCTTGATGATCTCTTCCTGCCTGTTCCCGACGATGTAATGGCAATGATGATCGACACCGCCCTGGTCGACACTCTCTCGTTGCCATTGTGTCGAGCCCTCACCGAACGGGACGAGACGGAAATGTTGTTCTGCCAACTCAAGCAGCAGCAGCTACTGCTTTCGCTTGACCCGGACCGGGGCACTTTCGCATACCCTGAGCTCGTGCGCCGCTACCTTCACCACAAGCTGGTCGGCAAGAGCCAGCACCACCTGTCAAGGCTTCATCGGCGGGCTCAGAGCTGGTATGCACAACGCGGCCAATGGGAGCGGGCGGTCGACCATGCGCTGGCCGCAGGAGACAGGGAACTTGCCCTCCGCTGGATGGAGCCCCATGCCATGTCCATTCTCAAGGCCGGCAACAGTGCCACTGTTATCCGCTGGCACCACGAGACCGGCCCGCTGTCCGCTGCGATTTACCAACGGATCCAACTGGCCTTCGCCTGGGCCTATGCCTTGTCGCACAGCCAGGAAACGGCATTCGAGCTGCTGGCGATGATCGAAGCGCCCCCCGCTGCACTCGGCCCACTCTCCCCCGCCGTTCAGGCCGAATGCGCCGCGATCCGCGCGGCGAGCCATGCCCTGGCGGATCAGGTTGAACGAGCCTGCGAATATTCCACACGCTGTTCCGGCTACCGATTCTTGGACGGCTGGATCGGTAGCGTGGTTGCCAACGTCGAGCTTTACTGCCAATTCCGTACCGGCCGGTGGACGGCTTTCTTCTCCGAACCGACGGTGCTCAACACCCATGCCGAGGAAGAAATCAATAGCCACATCCTGCGCCTGAGCATTCTGGGACTGGCCGGACTCCTGCGCGGGCAACTCGAACTTGCAGAACAATACTGTGTAGATGCGATTCGGCTCTCGCCCCCCGAGAGAGACAAGGACATCCAGCGTTTCTCCGCCTGGCCCGCCGGTCTGCTTGCCAGCATCTACTATGAGGCCGGCCGCCTCGATGAGCTGGAAGCCCTCCTGAGTGATCGATTGAAAGAGATCGCCGCCAACGGCTACCTGGACTGCACCATGGAAGCTTTCCTGTGCGCGGCCAGAGCCGCCGCCTGGAGAGGAGAACCGGCGGAGGCATTCAGGCTTCTGGAGCAAGCTGAAGCCGTCGCCATCCAGCGCAAATGGGATCGGTTTGAGGCTGCCATCCTGCTCGAACGCATGCGCCTCTTGCTCGATGGCGATCGACTGGATGAGGCACGTGGATGCCTGCAACGCCTCACCCAGGTCCCTCTCGGCGAGGTGGCAGCCGAACACGCCTCTCCGGTATGCGGCCCCCGCCAGGCCATCGCGATCGCAAGGGCCTGCTTGGCCATCCACTCGGGTCACGCCGAGGCGGCGATCGGCCCCTTGCAGACACTGTCAACTCAGTTTTCGCGCAACGGCAACGAGCTCGCCGGCGTCCGCCTGGGCACCCTCCTGTCGATCGCGTACCGGCGATCGGGGCATGACGAGGCGGCGAAGCGCACCTTCAGGGAAACCATCGAAAAGGCGGCGAGAGGAGGTTTTGTCAGCGCCGTCATCGACCAGGGAGCCGAGGCCGGGCAACTATTGTCCGAATTGTGGACGCGCCTTCGGCAAGGTGAGGAAAACAAGGGCCTGCGCGAGCATTGTGAACGCCTGCTGTGCGACGCCAGGCTTTATGTCGGCCGGTCAACAGCGAGTTTCGAAAAGACCGACACCAGGGACGGTACCGGCTGCACTCTAACCCCGAAGGAGCACGAAGTCCTGACACTCATTGCGTGCGGCCAATCGAACAAGGAGATCGCACGTAACCTGGGCGTGACACCCGAGACAATCAAGACGCATCTTAAAAACATTTTTTGCAAGCTGTCCGTCGACCGCAGGATCAAGGCCGTGGCCAGGGGTAGGGAACTGGGACTGCTGGCTCGCGAATCCGTTTAGCCAGTTTAAGGGCGGCTGACGTTTTACATGGGTATTAATCCGGCGGCAAAATACATCGATTATGCCGCATAAGCGATGTGCTCCGATCGGAAGTAACTTTTCACCCGCTCC
The DNA here is from genome assembly GCF_052487945.1 of Zobellella sp. An-6. Lineage (NCBI taxonomy): Bacteria > Pseudomonadati > Pseudomonadota > Gammaproteobacteria > Aeromonadales > Aeromonadaceae > Zobellella > Zobellella sp. An-6. Next base: position 3,350,948 of record NZ_CP199259.1, read on the forward strand.
GACCTGCGCTGCAACTTCCGCATAGAGGAGCGGGTTCGCTTCTTGAGTTCTTCCACACTGCGAATCGCCGGCCCACTGTGCACCATGCCTTTCAGGTCACCATTGAGATACTCATCCGGATTCAGTTCCGGTGAGTAGGCGGGCAGGAAAAAGACCTCCAGAAAACGCTTTACCGTCCCTTTTTCCAGCCAGCGTTTGACCTTTTTGGCATGATGAACCCGCAGGTTATCCAGGATCAGAAATACTTTTCCCGGGGTGGAGGCAATCAGCCCGCGCATGAACTTGATCAACACGTCTGCCGTCATGGTGGATTCATACAGCATGAAGCGGACCGTACCTTGGTTGGTGATGGCCGACACCATGTTCAGGGAAACCCGCTTGGCCGGCAGGGCTTGTACCGGCGTCTTGCCAACCGGGGCATAGCTGCGCCCATGTTGGACCGTGTTCTTGATGCCGGTTTCGTCGCCCCAGAAGATCTGGGCCTTTTCAGCCTTGGCACGGGCCTTGATACGTGGATACTCCTCGTTCAGCCAGGCTTCGACACGAGCCGGGCTCTGCTCCCATGCCTTTTTCAAGGGCTTCTGGGGTGTAAATCCCCAGCGCTTGAGGTAGTCCCCCATGGTGCGAACCGGAATGTGGATGCCCCAAAATTGCTTGATCAGTTCAGCAATGGAGCGCCGGGTCCACAGGGCAAACCCCAGCTTGTACTGATCGGGCATATGGTCGCGGATAGCCTCGATCACCTTCTGCTGTTGCACGGCGTTCAGGCGGCCGGGCTTGTTTTTTGGACCCCGTTTCTGGACGGCGAGAGCCGCTTTGCCGCCGGCCTCGTAGCGCTTGAACCAACGGCCCACGGTATCCGGATGAACATTCAGTAATCGGCCGATCTCGCGGAAGGTCTTATTTTCCAGTCGAAGTCGGATGGCCTGCTGCCTCAGCAGCTCTTGTTGCTCGGTGGTGAGCTTGCGTGCATCTGTTTTCATTCGCACAGTATATCAGACCTAAACTGCCGCCGGGTTAATAACCAGAGGAGCCCGCTGGCCATGGCTACCATGCTTTCGTATCTTGGCTAAGCAGACAGCATCTTGGTGTGTCGCACCTTGGCGATGGCCTACCAGACCCGAGAGCGTCGCCAGGTATGCTGTTTCACTTGCCGCGCACCTGCAGTTCCCAACTCGGCGCATCCTTGTCATCCGGCTCGAGCGGCGTAACTCGCTGGATGCGTCCTTCCTTCACGTAGACGAACAGCGGCCTCACAGGCCGGGGAAGGACGGCCCCCACTGGAGCAGGGTGTCGCGGCCGAACGGGTAGCACAGCGTCGGTGAATCCTGGTTGACGAGATCCCCATCGGAGTAGTGCTCCACATGGAAGCCGGCGGGATCGGTCCAGTAGTCGAAGATCTGGCTGCCGTGGAAGTGGCGACCGATGCCCCAACGGTGCTGGTATTCCTTGTCCTTCATGATCATGTGCCCCATGCCGACATCGTCGAAATCACGGCATTCGAAGGAGGCATGGTCCAGACCCGGCGCCGCCGCCCCGACGATCGCCAGGCTGTGGTGGTCGGTCCATTCCGCCCCCTTGTCAAGGTGCATGAAGGCGGCCAGAACATTGGCCTCGTTGCCGTCGTGGATCAGCTCGGACGGTTTCATGCCGAGGTGCTCGCCGTACCACTCGATCATCTGCTGAGGCGCCGGGGAGAAAACCGCCAGGTGGCCGAGACGCTGGATGTGCGAAGGGGCATACTCGGGACGCTGGTAGCCGCCGAGCCGGTTCTTCGCGTGCGCATCGTTCCACGCGATCGGCGCGCCGCCGCAAGGCACGGGCTGCAGGCGCTGGGCGCCGAAAACGAACTCCAGCCGACGGCCGTCCGGATCGGTCGTATGGCAATACTTGCCGCCGCCGGGATGCGAGCAATCCTCGATGTCGGCGCCGAAACGGGCGGCGAGTTGCGCCAGGCCCTCCTCGCTGGCGATGCGAAAGCCCATGCCGACGAAGGCAGCCTCGCCCTGCGTGGTCACATAGGAAAACGGCGCATCGCCATAGGAGCGCAGATAGAGGGAATCCCCCTCCTGCCCGGCATCCAGCAGGCCGAAATCGATCATGAACTCGCGGATCGCGGAAAGATCCGGATGGCTGAAGATTACGTATTCGACATCGACGATAAGCATTTGTTTCTCCTATAAAATTAGTCTTCTCAAAACAGTGTGGCACCGTCGGGGCACTTTCGTTATTGGTAGTGGATCATCAAACCAGCTGAAACCTGTCGACCGCCTCTCGCAGCTCGGCGGCCAGGTCTTTCAGGCGCGACGCCGATTCCGCACATTTATGGATCCCGTCGCCGTTAGTCCGGCTCATGCTTGCAATCTGATCGACGGTTTCGGCGACTCGGGAATTGGCTTGCCGCTGTTCATTCAGTGTTGTAGAGATATCGTTGACCGTGGCGATCAGGCGAACCGTTTCCCGGTTGATCGACTCCACCTCAGCGCCGGCGTCTTGGGCCAGTTGCGCGCCCCGTGTCACCTTTTCAACCTGCGTTTCCATGTCCTTCACGACCACTTCGGTCGCGGCGACGATCCGGCGAATAGTGTCTGCGATCTGCTGCGTCGAGCTCGCGGTACGCTCCGCCAGAGCACGGACCTCGCCCGCGACGACGGCAAATCCCCTGCCGCTCTCGCCGGCCCGAGCCGCCTCGATGGCTGCATTCAATGCCAGCAGGTTGGTCTGGTCGGCAATACCACTGATGACCGTGACGATGGAGGCGATTTCCCGGGTATAAGCGCCCAGCTCCTTGACCTTGCTGGCACTGGTGATGACGGCGTCTGAGATGGCATTCATTTCATGCGTCAGCTCTTTAATGACCCGCTCTCCGTGCATGCTGGTTTTACCTGCATGCGCCGCCATTTTGCTCGCACTGTTGGCGTGATTGGCGATCTGTTCCATGCTGTCCGCCGTAATCTGGATCAAGCCGGCCATATCCGTCGTCGACGCTACCTGGTGGTGCGTTGCCACGGAGATCAGCTCTGTCGTGCTCGAAAACTGGACGCAGGTACTGCCTATGTCGTTGCTGTGCTCGCGGATCACGCCGACGATATTGCGCAGTTGGGTCTGCATCAAAGCCAGGGACTTGAGCATCGAGGCCATCTCGTCCCGACTGCGGATTTCGATAGAGATGCCGAGCTTGCCCTCGGCGATATTCGACGCCGCATCGATCGCCGTTTGAATCGGACGCGTGACGGCGCGCCTGATCACGAACCCAAAGATGAGCAAGGTGCCAAAGGCAACACCGGTGATCACCATCACGGCCATACTCGCCCGCTTGGAGTCCTGCAACGCGGCCTGAAATGCGGCCTCGGCATGTTCAGCACTCTTGTCGAGCACTGCCGTGAGGCTGTTTTTGGTCTTGAGGAACAGGGGCTTGGCCACGCTATAGGCCAGGTAGTACTCCTGAAACAGGCCTATCTGCTCGTCCGGATCCTGATTAACGGCCAGCCGCTGCACGATCTCGATCAGCTTGTGGTCGTTTTCCCGCCAGACCTGCCAATCCCCCATCGCCGTTTGCCAACGCGCCTTTTCCTCATCGTCGAGTGCCAGTTTCTGGTTACCCTCTGCCGCTATGTCGATCCGCTTCCAGACTTCACGATGCAGAGCCACAAATTGCGCGAATTTCCTTTGGGCCTCGGGATCGGCCTCGTACATGAACACCCCGACCTGGATAGCCTGGAGTTCCGTCATCGCCGCGTTCATCTCCTGGAGATACATGACCGAGGCCATGCGGACCTGGGTGATTTCGTTAAGCGCGGCCTGGCCACGCTGCATCCCCCAGTACCCGGACGACGCCGACAGGAGCAGCAAGCCCAGCGCCAGGCCGACGAACAAATTCAGCCGGGCACGGATGCTGAGGCCGCCGAACATTTGTCTGAGTCTCTTAGCGCCGGTCATAGAATCACTCCTCGACTTTCATCGCCAATACGCCGGCCGGACGAGCGATCAACCCCGTTGAGCAGGAAATGGGATAGCGCGGGAATGAGGACCAGTGCTCCGACCATATTCCAGAGGAACATGAAGGTGAGCAGGATCCCCATGTCCGCCTGAAACTTGATCGGCGACATCACCCAGGTCACGACACCGATACCCAGGGTAATACCGACCATGCCCACGACCTTGCCGACGAAATGGATTGAATGCCGGTAGGATGCCGCCAGCGAATAGCCTTCTCGCTGCCGCTGCAACTGGACGCTGAGGAGGTAAAGCGCATAGTCGACGCCGATGCCGACGCCGAGGGCGATCACCGGCAGCGTGGCAACCTTGACGCCGATGCCCAGTATCACCATCAGGGCTTCGCAGAGGATGGAGGTAATGATCAGCGGCACGACGGCGACAACGACCGCCCGCCAACTTCTGAACGTGACCAGGCACAGCACGATGACCGCCAGGTACACATAGATCAGCATGGTGTGGTTGGCATCGCGGACCACCTCGTTGGTCGCCGCCTCGATACCGGCGGTGCCGGCCGCCAGCAGAAACTGAACGTCGCTATCGCTGTGTTCCCGGGCGAATGCCGACGCCGCCTTGACGACCCGATCCAATGTATCGGCCTTATGGTCGGCCAGGAACGCCACCACCGGCATCACCGAGCAATTGGTATTGAACAAATCCCGGTTATTGACCGACGCCTGCTGCGCGCCGTAGTTGAGAATCTCCTGGCTGTGAATCAAGGAGGCCCATTTGGGATTTCCATCGAAGGTGCCGGCGGTGATCTGCCGAATCGCGTCCGGCAGGGCTATGGTGGCCTGCACTCCTTCGACCTGCTGCAGCGTCCATTCGAGCTGGTCCGCCAGCGTCAGCGCCTTGTAGGTCAGGCAGCCTTCGACCGGGGTCTTGACGATAACCGCGAACTGGTCGCTGGAAAGGGAATAGTGGCTGGTGATATAGGCGTTATCCTGATTGTAGCGCGATGTCTGACGCAACTCCGGCGCGCCGGGCTCGAGGTCGCCGATCTGAAGCCACTGGCTGATGGTGAGTGCGACGACCATCAGGCCGGCCGCAACCAGGAGTGCACCGGTCGCCCAGCGGCGTTCGGTAAAGCGATTCAGAAACTCCCAGATGAACCCCAGCCCTCTGCTCCGCGACACCTTGCCTTCTTCCTTCAGCGTGCGGCGAGCAGCCTTCTCGCTGACCCCTGTATAGGAGAGAAGGACCGGCAGCAGAACCAAATTGGTCCAACCCAACCCCCAGACGCCGACCGCGGCGCTGATTGCCAACTCCTTGATCACCGGGATGTCGATCACCATGAGTACGCCAAAGCCGACCGCATCGGCGATCAATGCGGTCAGGCCAGCCAGGAACAGGCGGCGGAAGGTATAGCGTGCCGCCACCAATTTATGGGTGCCGCGTCCGATATCCTGCATGATGCCGTTCATCTTCTGGGCGCCATGGCTGACCCCGATGGCAAACACGAGGAACGGCACCAGGACCGAGTAGGGATCAACCTGCATCCCCAGCGCGCTGACGATGCCCAGCTGCCAGACCACCGCGATCAGCGAACAGGAGATCACCAGCGCCGTGCTTCTGATGCATCGCGTCGCGTAGTAGATATTCGCGGCGGCGATCGCAACCGCAACGCCGAAGTACACCATGACCTGGAAAATACCTTCGATCAGGTCGCCGACCAGCTTGGCGAAACCGACGACATGGATCTTGATCTTGTCGGTCTCCTGGATCCTGACGCTGGTCTCGATGTTCTCGGACAGCTCATACTTGTCGCGAATGCTCTCCTCCAGGATCCGCGACAACGTCAGGTAGTCGATCTGCTCGCCTGCGTCCAGCCCCCCGTCGAGCAGGGGGACGAAGATCATACTCGACCGCAGGTCGTTGGCGACCAGGTTGCCGATGATCCCCGAGCGAGCCAGATTGTCTTTCAACGCCTCGATGGCGCGCGGCGAGCCGTCGTAATTGGGCGGCATGACCGCGCCGCCGGAAAACCCCTCCTCGGTGACTTCGGTCCAGCGCACGGCGGGCGACCACAGGGATTTGACCCAGGCGCGATCGACGCCCGGCATGAGGAAGAGTTCGTCGTTGACCTTGCGCAGGACGTCCAGATACTCCGGATCGAAGATATCCCCCTGGGTGTTCTCGACCACGACCCGCAGGGAGTTGCCGAGGCCCCGCAAATCACCCTTGTTGTCGAAGTAGTTCTGGATGAAGGGATGATGGTGCGGAATCATCCTCTCGAACGCGGCATTCATCTCCATGCGCAGGGCGAACACCGACAGTACCAGGGTAATGAACGCGAATAGTGCCAGGACGAACTTCCGGTGATTGAAATAGAAGCGCTCGAGCACGTTACCGCTGGATTGATTGAATGCCTTAAGATCCCGGACGACGGGCATAGCATCGCCGATGTTGCAAGCTTCGGTCATGGCTTCCTCACTATTATTGTTCTATCAAGGGGACAACCGCTGCCCCGTTATTGCCGACCAAAGCCAACGATTTCGTCGCCGGAACGAAGGCCACACCAGCAAACAGCATGCCGCGCGTGGCGGTCAGGTTCTCAAACCGGCCCGAGCTCAGCTTCCCTATCAGAATGTCGCCGGCAGTGCTGACCAGGGCCAGACGGTTTCGGTCCAACATCGCCGCTCCCGTCAGGCCGCCAAGGACACCGGTATCCAGCTTCTGCCAATTCGCGCCGTTCTCGTCGAAGCGGAAAGCATTGCCCCGCATGCCATGCACGACCGCACCGCTAGCGACCGGCAAGACGCCGAAGAAGCTCCCGGTATAGGGCACGGGGATCGCCTGGAAGTACTGGGTGTCCCTATCCAGGACGGCGACCAGCCCCAGTTCGCCGGCGATGTAAACCTGCTCTCCCTGCCCCCGGATCGAATAGAGATGCAGGCGCAGGGGGTTATCGATGCGGTCGAACCACGGCGTCCAACTCTTCCCGCCGTTGTCGGTCCGCAAGATCATATTGAAGGCCCCGACGACAAAACCCACCTCGTCGTTCGCGAACCACAGATCCAAAAAGGGCTTATCGGCACCGGATGAAAAATACAGCTCAATGTCGGGGAGCAGCGCAGCCGCCTGGGCGTCGCCCTGCCGTGCTTTCTTGCCGTAGTAGTCCTTGATCAGTGTGTCGGCCCGATGGCCGTCCAACTGCAACTGCCAGCTCTGCCCGGCATCATCGGAGTGCAGCACCACGCCATCATGCCCGACCGCCCAGCCTGAACGTTCCGAACTGAAAAAGACCGCGGTCAGGTCGGAACTGACCGGCACGGCGGCCTGCTCCCATGAATTGCCATGGTCATCGGAGTAAACGATGTGGCCCCGCAGCCCCACCGCAACCAGCCGTGCGCCCGCCGCCGCCACGGCGTTGAGCGGCCGCTGCGCCGCGAGATGCGTCTGCGTTGCGGGCGTATCGAGAACGCCCTTGAATTCGGCCTGCGCCGGGAAGGCAGCGAAAATTGCCAGGACAAGCGCTAGGCATGTAGATTTTCGTACAAAATGCATGTTGCTTCCGATTATCTGGTTACGTCGACCTGGGAACAGCGACTTGATGTGCGGTCTTCGCTGTTGCGGCACTTGTCGGTTCAGCGAATACCTGAGCCGGCCAGTGAGCCGGGTGCCCAATCCCTGTCCGCAAAAAGCGCGTCGGAATACTTCACTCCCCCGACCTCGGCCGGGTGCAGCGAAAGCGAGTACATGCCGGCGATGAAATCGTAGGAAACGAACGTATCGGCATATGGCGCGGACACGTCGTAGCTGGGTGTCATATACGCGAACTGCCCCCGGTACAGCTGGCCACGGGCGTCGTACGCATCCGACGCAAGGGCAACCCAGGAATCTTCATCGATATAGAAGACGCGCTTGGCGTAGACGTGACGCGCCCCCGGCTTCAAGGTCGCTTCCACCACCCAAACCCGGTGCAACTCCCAGCGTTCTACATCCGGGTTGATATGATCAGCCTGCAACACCGTGTCGGCCTTGTTTTGATAGACCAGCTGGTACACGTTGTAGGGGACAAACATCTCCTGCTTGCCGACCAGCTTGAAATCGAAACGGTCCATGGCGCCGTTGAAGAGGAAGGTGTCGTCGTAGGTCGTCGCGCCCGAGGTACCCGGGTTGGGCGCGTCATAAGCGATGTCCGGCGCAAGTTTTACGCGCCTCTGCCCCGGCAGATATTGCCAGGCGCGCCGCCCCTGCTCCAGCGGGTTGATGTTGTCATGCAGCATCAGCGACTCGCCCACCCGCCGGGCCGGGCCGGTATAGTCGGTACGCAGGCGGAAGAAGATGCCGCTGTCGGTGCGGCCCTCGCCACCGTAATAGGGATAATCCACGGTGAGCACGCCGGATGTGGCCAGCGTCGGACTACCGGTCGAGTCGACGTTGTAGGACTTGTATTTCAGGCGATACGCCACTCCCACATATCTGGCCAAGTGATTCCACATCACTTCGTAGCCGTCCTTGGGGATCGGGAATGGATAACCGCCGACGGCGCCGTCAAGCACACGGCCTTCGCTGGAGGTCTTCGCCTGGGTTGCGTTGCTGAAGGTATTGTCGGTGACCGCCTTGGGCAAAGCCACCGTGCGATGGGTCGGATAGACGTCGATACGATAGGAGGCGTTGCGAGTCAGGAGTTCCTTGGCCCCTGCGGTCAGCTTGTCCGCATACTGCGCCAGGTTGGCGGCAGTGATCGAGAGGCTGGGCTTTTCGCCGGCAAAGGGATCCGGACGGAGGCTGTCTCCCTGGGCAAACCCGGCCGGCAGGGTCGTCAGCCCGCCGTTGTAAGCTGGAATGGAGCCATCCTTGTTGCCGGCCATCTCTGCACCGACCGGCGTCAAGGTTGTACCGAGAGCCTTCGCCTCATCGGGCGTGACTGCGGCAAAACTCGTAGTGCAAGCCAATGCAGCGGCAAACATCACCAGCGATTGCTTGAAATTCATCATCTTCGTCTCCTGTCGTAATCAAAAGGTCGTCTTGAAGTTAAACACCAACATCCCACGGTCCCTGAGATAGGCCAGAGGATCATTCGCGACGACATCAGAGGGATTGGTAGCGTCCAGCTTGCCGAAGAAATCGACATACTTGAGATCGAAGCGATATTGGTTACGCACGTCGGCGGCGATGCCGACGCTATAGCTGCCGGCGTCCTCGCTTCCACCTGTCGCCACTGCCGAGGTTCCGGACAAGCCGGTGCTGTAAGTGATGGGTAGTATCAAGTCGACGCTGGGGAACACTTGGTACCACTTCGGCTCCGCAACCAACGTAAGACCCCAGGCATCCTTGGTGACGCGATCTAAGCCGGTGTAACCGCTACGCCCCTTGAAGAGCTCTTCGTTGCTGGTGACCTTACGCCAGGAGCTCCAGGTCAATTCGGCCTTCCAGTCGAGAGAGTCGAATAGCGGCGTGTTCGCGACCTGGCCGAGCATATTGAAGACTGCGTGCAGGGTATCGCCGCGGGCAGCCCCGGTATCGCCGCCATTCGGCAGTGAAGTCCGCGCATTCTCGAAGCCCGGCACGTTCTCTACCGTAAAGGGACTGGCCACGAGCACAGCATCACTGACCAGCGGCATGTTTTGGCGATAGGAGAGTTCGGCACCGACACTTACCCCGCCGATATTCTTAGCCAGACTGACACCAAAGAGATCGACGTCGTCGCCGTAGGACAGACGGTAGCCGACAGGGTCACCCGCCGTACCGCCGATCGCCTGAGCCCCGCGGGCGTCGACGACAACCTGGGGATTCCTGTCGGTGAAGTGACGGTAATACACCCCGAGGGTGCCATCCAGCCACTGCGGGCTCCAGCGCGCCGAAAGGCCGATGTCACCCTGATTATCCGGCTCGATGTCATCCAGCCGCGACAGCTGACCCAACGGCGAATAAAGGGATTCCCCACCTTCCATGATGACATCGGAAAAGCCGAGGTAACTCCCCGATTCCGGGTACCTGGAAGGCTTCCAGTCGAAGAAGTACTGTGCGGAGACCGAAAGCGTGTCGATCGCCTGGAGATTGACGGAAAGGTTGTTCAGCGGCCGGAACAGTTCTTTCGCCTCAGCGCCCGGGATGGAAAGTCCCTTGGCGATATCCAGCGGAGACTGTGCATAGGCGATGCCATTGGTCACGCCGCCGAGAAACAGACTCTCGCCCCAGTACATCGTATGCTGGCCGAGCTTCAGATAGAGCGGGGCGTCACCGATATCCAGCCGGGTGAAGGCAAACACATCCAGCCACTCTCCCGAAACACCGCGGTTGTAGCGTTGGGTCGTGCGACTGAGCCCGGCAGCAGGTTGCCCAGCATCCAGATGATTGGATCCGGTAGCCGAATCGTTGTCGATATGATTGTACGCATCGTCGCCCCACGCCGCGGCACTGATGCGAAAACCATGATCCCGGTTATAGATGAAGTCGAATTCACTCAGCAGATCGAGCCGATTGCTGACTATCGAATTCTTGTCGAAGTTACGATCGCCATCATTGTTGTTCAGCGAACCCGTAATAGTGTCATCCTGTCCATCGACTCTCTGAGCGAGGTTGTAGCGAACGGTGTTGTCCCAGCGGATCTGGATATCGTCGTTTCCGCTCGCGATTTCGACAGCCTGAACCTGACCTGCCGTGACAACTGCAGCACCACATGCTATTGCACCCAGCCTCAACGTCAGGCAAACAGCACGCCACCCTTTTTGCCTTCTCATCGATATCTCCTGTTATTGTTATTTCATCCTCGATCGATGTGGCGACCGAATGACCTCCATGTGAGTCTTGCTCCAATGATAGGCTGCAACGATAAGCACAGGTCATCCCCCGCTTGGGGGAATCCCGGCACCAGATGATGAATAACGTGTAACGCGGGACACAGGATGTTGCCCGGACCACCGCCGGTGCAGGGCCCGCGTCAAAGGGAGGAGGCACGGGCGTAGTCCCGCCCCTTCCGGGCCAGAGGCAGGCTGTCGGCCGGCTTTGCCCTGCCCATGGATCGTGCGATAATGTCCGGCCTGCCGGACAGACGACATCGGACGCCGAGACCTTGAATATGCCAGAAATACCGGCTCCATCGAGCCCGCTACACGTCCGCTTTGGCGAATTCGAGGTCGATGAGCCAAACGCCCTGCTGCTTCGCAATGGCAGTGCCATCGCACTGTCGCCGACACCGTTCGGGCTACTGTGCGCCCTGCTGCGCCAACCCGGTTCCCTGCTGACCAAGCATGTCCTGCTCGATCAGGTTTGGGGCCACAGCTTCGTCAGCGATTCCGTGCTGAAAGGGGCCATCAGCGATGTCCGCAGCGTGCTGGGCGACGACCCGCGCCAGCCCCGTTACATCGAGACGGTGCCGCGCCGCGGCTATCGGTTCATCGCAACCCCCGAGCCGTTGAGCGAGGCCGTTAAGCCAGTCGCTCAGGCGACCGATGCGCCGCAACCTGCCCCGCCGCAAACAGACTCACTAGAATCCAAAACAGAGTCAGCGCCCCTGTTCGTCGGTCGCGCGGCGGAGCTGGCTCGGCTTCGGCGTGTCTGGGATCGCGTGGTACGCGGCGGCAGGGCCATCACCTGGGTCGCCGGGGAGCCGGGCATCGGCAAGACGACCCTGATCGAGCACTTCGCTTCGGGACTCGGCGACATCGCCCGCGCTCACGGCCAGTGCGTGCAACACCACGGGCCGGGCGAGCCCTATCTGCCAGTGCTCGAGGCGCTTGCGGAGCTTTGTCGCCACGATCCTGAAGCGACAGTCCTCCTGCGTACCGTGGCGCCGACCTGGCTGCTGCAGATGCCCTGGCTCAGCACCGCGGAGCAGCGGGAAGCGCTGTTGCACGAACTGGTCGGCGCCAACCCCCAGCGGATGCTGCGCGAGATGGGCGAGTTCATGGACCGCTATACCGAACGCCAGCCGCTGCTGCTGATCACCGAGGACCTGCAGTGGGCCGATCGCTCGACCATCCAGCTCATCGACTACGTGGCCCGGCGACGCGGCAGCTGCCGCCTGATGTGGCTTTCGACCTTCAGGCTCACCGAGATCATTGCCCTCGATCATCCGCTCAACGCGCTGCGCCACGAGCTTCGCCCGCAGGGGCTGTGCGACGAGATCGTAGTCGACTCGTTTTCCGAGACGGAAGTGGCGACGTTCGTGGCGGGGCGGGCGCCGGAGATGGCCGACGACGAGCGCTTCGTGCGGGCCTTGCACGAACGCACCGGAGGCGTGCCGCTGTTCGTCGCCGCCATCGCCAGCGAGGTGATTGAGCAGGCCAGGTGCAGCGGGTCCGTCGAGGCGGCGCGCCTGGCGAGCACGACGGTGCCCGAGAGTCTGAGCGCGCTGGTCGATCACTACGTGGCCAGGCTCGCGGGGGAGCGGCGCGCGCTGCTCTCCGCCGCCGCCGTCTGCGGCATGGAGCTTCGCATCGATACGCTGTCGCGCGTCCTTGGATGCGACGCCGTGCAGATTGCGCAAACCTGTGATGAGCTGGCGCGCGAGCGCCTCTGGCTCGCGGCCACCCCGCCGACCGGGCACGGCGACGGGACCGAGGGGTCCTACGCGTTTCGCCACGCCCTGTTCCGCCAGCGTCTCTACGACGGCATGGCGTCACCCGCCCGTGCCGAGCTGCACCGCAAGGTCGGCGCCGCGCTCGAAGACGAGCGCGCTGCAGGTCTCGGCGTCACCGCCGCCGAGCTCGCGACGCACTTCGATCGCGGCCGCTTGCCGATGACGGCCTTGCACTATTACGCCGAGGCCACGCAGGCGGCGCTGTTACACCTGAGTCCTGCCGAGGGCCTGAGCCTGACCGAACGGGCGCTGGCCTTGGCGGACCAGGCGCCTGCGGATGCGGAACGCCGCTCGCTTGAAATCACCCTCGCAACGCTGCGGGGCGTCGCCGCTTTCCACACGCTCGGCGCCGGCGACGAAGCCAAAAACGCCTACCTGCGCGCGTCCGCGCTGCTCGCCGAGGTTTCGCAACATCCGATGGCGGGCTTGGCGCTGCATGGGCTCGGTTTCCTGCTCTACCTGAGGGCGGAGTATCCCGAGGCGCTGGCGACGGCCGAGCGTGCCCAGGCGCTCGCCGCCCAGAGCGACGATCCCCTGCTGACGCTCGCCGCCTTCACCGTTAAGGGACAGGTGCTCATGATACAGGGCGACCACCTGGCGGCCCGCGAAGCGCTCGAGCGGGCACTGCCGGCACTCGAGCGGGCGAGCGCGACGGCCGAGCAAAGCTTTATCGGCTTCATCGTCGATCCAAGGGTGACGGTGCTGACCATGCTGAGCCTGCCGCTCGCACAGCTGGGGCTCTTCAATCAGGCCCGCGAGCGCCTGCAGCAGGCCTATGCACGCGCCCGGCAGCTCGCGCAGCCGATGGCGCTGATGCTGACGATCTGGTGCGATGCGCTGTGCGGGATCCGACGCGGCGACACGGCTCGTGTGGGCGCGCTGGCCGCCGAACTGCAGTCCCTCGCCGATGAATTCGCCCTCGCCCAGGGCAAGACGGCCTGCCGCTGGTTCCGGGGGTGGGCGGACGCCCACGGCGGAAAGCCGCGGGAAGGATTTCGCCGGATTCGCGAGGCGTATGAGGAAAACCGCGCACTGGGGATGATCTCGGGTGGCAGCGAAACGCTCGGATATGCCGCCGAGGCGCTCGTCCTCCAGGACGATTGGGCAGGTGCGCAAGAGCAACTGGATCAGGCGCTCGACATCGTGAACACCTATGGGGAGCGGATCTTTCTTCCGCAACTGCTGCTCATTCAGGCGGCGATCGCGCGTTCGCGTGGCGAACCTGCGGCCGCCGAAGCATCGATCCGGCATGCAATCATGGAGGCTCGTACACAAGGCGCCTCCTGGCTGGAGTTGCTGGCGTTCACCGAGCTCTTCGAACGCGCGGAGCCGTCCTCCAAGGACCGACGGGCGCTCGCAGCCCTCGTCGTTCAGCTCGGCGAAGCGGACGATACGAGCCTGCTCGCACGAGCGCGCAATCTTATCCAGAACGAGCGGCAAGAGTAAAGCGATGCAGGCCGCTAGGGCGTTCCGGTCTCGATCCCGGCCGCAGAGGGCATCAGAGTCCGGGCGGACTTGAAATAGCAGACGAGCGTCTTGCGCAACGCGTCCTCGTTTGCCACCGCCCTGACAACCACTTCTCGCTTGGCCGCTTCGTGGCGCAGGCGCAGTCCCAACCGTAGTTTCCCCTCCTCGACTGGCCCGCGCCGAGTCGTCGTCAGCCCGCAGGCGGGTGTCGAGCTGAACGATTTTAGCCCTGCCTGGAGTTGGGCATTGTCCCTTTGACGCTCTTGCCGCGTGCAGCGCGACACCGGGCGGTATCAAGACGGACTCAGTACAGGTGTCTCTATTCCGACCAAACGGCGACGGTTCGCTGACCACTCGGCACCCGGTTGCGCCTATATTTCGGGCAATCATGGATACCAACGGATGCAATGCGATGATCTTCAGAGCCGACTCCAAATACCCCATCCACCGCGCCTACGTCGTGAAGCTGAGCAGCGACGCCACACCCGATGCACTGTGCGGACGTCTTGAGAACCTCGTCTCGGGCAAACAGGGCGACTTCGCATCGGCGCACGAGCTGTTCGAGTTGATGACGGCCGATCTCGGGTCCGGCGAACGCGCCTCGCCGGAGGAACCCTGATCCCCGGTCCGTACGCAGGCCGGGGATGAGCATCCCCGCCCCACCCTCGGGGGCCAGCCGGCGACGGTGTTCACGACTGGGACACTCACCTATTTCCGACGGAAACCCGACGCTTCCCTGACCATTTGCGGAGACAGCGCAGGTACGCTGACCGCCAAATCGACTCAACAGACGACGCGAGTATACGATGCCTCCAACAATCTCCATCACCCCGATATCGTGCCCGGCAGGAACACGCCTCCTTGCCGCAACGATCTCCCTATCCCTGGCGCTCGCCCTGACCGGCTGTGCGACACCGCGGCTGCAGTCCAGGGTCGAGGTGCCTGCCCAGTTCACCTCTGCCCAAGCGACGCTGACCGAGCCGGAGGTCGCCTGGTGGGAAAGCTATGGCGACCCGGTGCTGACCGAGCTGGTCAAGCGTGCCGCACGTGAGAACCGCGATATCCGGATCGCCGCTGAGCGCGTGCGCGCCGCGCGCGCCGGGGAAACCATCAGTCGTTCCGCACTGCTGCCCAACGTAGGAGCGGTCGCCAACGCCAGCAGCACCGATAACGGCTACGGCGCCAGTGCGCGGCAAGGCGCGCCCGAGACGAAAGGCGCGTCCGCCGGGCTAAGCGTTTCCTGGGAGCTCGATCTGACCGGCCGCCTGCGGGCCGGCGCCGCCGCCGCCGCTGCCGACGCACAGGCGAGCGCAGAGCAGGCGCGCGGCGTGCGCCTGCTGGTGTTGGCCGACGTCGCCAGCAACTACTTCACGCTGACCGGTGCGATGCGCCAGCTCGACACCGTGAAAGCGATCGCGACGGCCCAGGAGGAGACACTGCGCCTGGTGACCGCGCGTCAACACGTGGGGCTCGCCTCCCCGTTCGACGTGGAACGCGCGCGCACCGAGGCGTCTCGGGCGCAGGCGGCGATACCGCCGCTGGAAACGCTCATCGCCGTCTCGCGCCATCGCCTGGCCGTGCTGATCGGCTCGCAACCGGCGGATGCTGCGGCACTGGCCCCCTCCACCAGGGGCGTCGGGATTCCGGAGGTGCGGCCGGGGCAACCCGCCGCCTTGCTCGAACGCCGTCCGGACCTGCTCATGGCTCGCGCCCAACTCGACGCCGCGAACTGGCGCCGCCAACAAGCCAAGGCGGAATGGTTTCCGCGCCTCTTCGTCAGCGCACTGTTCGGTCGCGAGAATCTGGAGGTGAACGGCATGGATCTCGGCTCGGCGCGTTTCGGCAATGTCGCCGGTCTGCTGGCGATGCCGCTTCTCGACTGGGGCCGCACCCGTTCGATCAACGAGATAGCCGAGAGCGCCCAATCCGAAGCGCTGCTGCGCTACGAAGACGCCATCGTCCGCGCGCTCGAAGACGTCGAGAACGGGCTGGTGGCACTGCGCGACGAGCGCGACCGGTCGCAGGTCCTGAATAACGCCGCCGACTCGGCGGAAGCGGCACTCAACCATGCCCAGTCCCTCTATCAGCGGGGACAGATCGATCTGCTGCCGCTGCTCGATGCGCAGCGCGCCCGCCTGGCCATCCAGATCAGTGCCAATGACAGTCAAACCCAATTGCAGCTCAACAGCATACAGCTGTTCAAGGCGCTCGGCGGCGGCTGGCAGGCCTTCGAGCCGACCTCCACCGACGCCCCTCTCGGCTCAGCAACCCCGACCTTAATATCCACCAACGAGGAATAGCCATGAAAGGCTTCATCGCTACGGCTACTGCCGCCACCATCGCCACCCTGCTCTGCGCCTGTACACCATCCGATCCACCGGTCGTGACGCTGAGGCCCGTGAACACGGTCGAGCTGCACTACGACAACGTGCGTGACGCCAATCGCTATTTCGCCACCGTGGCCTCGCGCTACGCAGTCGATCAGGCCTTTCGCGTCGGTGGCAAGGTGCTCGAACGCCGGATCGACGTCGGCCAGAGCGTGAAGGCGGGCGATGTGCTCGCCCGGCTCGACGATGTCGACTACCGGCTCGCCGAGGAAGCCGCCCGCAAACGGTTGGACGCCGCACAGGCGCGGGCGCGGCAGGCCAAATCGGATTGGCAGCGCCTGCAGGCGCTGAAGCGGGACGGCTCCGTCAGCGCGTCCGCCGAGGAACAGGCGCACAGCAAGCTGCTGACCGCGAGGGCGGCAGCCGAAGCCGAGGCGCGCCAGCTCGAGCTGGCGCGCAACCAGGTGCACTACACCGTGCTGCGCGCGCCGATCAGCGGCGTGGTCACCAGCCTGCGCTTCGAGAGCGGCCAGGTCGTCGCCGCGGGGCAGCCGGTCATAGTGATCGCGAATGAGGGCGAGCCGGAAATCATCGTCGACGTGCCCGAAAATCACCTGGAAGCGTTCAAGAACGCACGCTACAAGGCGTCACTCGCCAGCGCGCCAGACGAGGTCTTTGACGTCGTCCTGCGCGAGCTGTCGGCGCAAGCCGCCGAGCAGACGCGGACCTACCGCGCCCGCCTGAAACCGGCCGTGCCGCGACCACTGCCGCTGGGCGCGACCGCGACCCTGGTTACCGAACGTACATCGGAGGATGTGACGGCCGCGGTCCTCCCGGCCGCAGCGATCACCCAGAGCGAGGGGCAGCCTGCCGTGTGGGTGGTGAAAGCCGACGCTAGTGAGTCGAGCGGAACCGTTGAGCTGAGCCAGGTCGTCGTCCATGGCTACCGGAGCAACGAGGTACTGGTGTCGGGCCCGCCCGCCGGCACCCTTGTGGTCACCGCCGGCGTACAGAAGATGGCCCCGGGCCTGCGCGTCGCACTGCCCGGCGCAGCCAAGTCCTTCAACGTCAGCGCGGAGGTAGCTCAATGAAATCCTTCAACCTCACGGAATGGGCGCTGAACCACCGCTCCGTGGTGCTGTTCCTGATCCTGGTCGTCTCGATGGCGGGCGTTCTCGGCTTCGGCAAGCTCGGCCAGCTCGAGGACCCGAACTTCTCAGTGCCGTCGATGACGGCGATGGTGGCCTGGCCCGGTGCGACGGCGCAACAGGTCCAGGACCAGGTACTCAACCGCATGGAGAAGAAGTTCGAGCAACTCGATCACTTCGAGAAGGTGGTGACCTTTGCACGCCAGGGCTTTGGTGGCATGACGATCACCGTCAAGGGCGGCACCACCGAGGCCGACCAGCAGGAAGCCTGGTACCAGGCACGCAAGAAGTTCAGCGATCTCGAGCTTGAGCTGCCGGAAGGTGTCATAGGCCCGATATTCAACGACGAATTCGGCGACGTGTACAGCCTGATGTACGCCGTCAAGGGCGACGGTGTCGGCCTGGACAAGCTGGCCGATCAGTCGGAGGACATCAAGCGCCGCCTGCTCAAGGTGCCGATGGTCAAGAAGGTGGATCTGATCGGCAAGCAGGCGGAGCGTATTTACATCGAGTTTTCCCATGCGCGGCTGGCCGCGTTGGGCATCCAGCCCCTGCAGATCGTCGAAAGCCTGAAGAGCCAGAATGCCGTGCTTCCCGCCGGTTCCATCGACACTCGCAGCGACCGCTTGTACGTGCGCGTCAGCGGACAGTTCGGCAGTGTCGACGATATCCGCAATCTGCCCATCGCCGCCGGCGGCCGCGTAATCAAGCTGGGCGATTTCGCGACCGTGTCCCGCGGCTTCGAGGATCCGCAGACCTACACGGTGCGCCACAACGGCCAGCAGGTTCTGATGCTGGGCGTGGTGATGACCAATGACGGCAACGTGGTGCGTCTGGGCGAAGCCATCGAGGCCGCGGTCGCCGACATTCAGGGCGAGCTGCCCTATGGCGTGGAACTGGAACTGGTTTCCGACCAGCCCACCACCGTCAAGGAGGCCGTCTGGGACTTCGAGCGCGCGCTGGTCGAGGCTCTGGTTATCGTCGTGCTGGTGAGCCTGGTCAGCCTCGGCTGGCGCACCGGCATTGTGGTCGCCCTGTCGGTGCCCCTGGTGCTGAGCATGGTTGCGATTCTCATGCTGGCCATGGGCTGGAACCTGGAGCGCATTTCATTGGGCTCGCTGATCATCGCGCTGGGCCTGCTGGTGGACGACGCCATCATCGCCCTGGAAATGATGGTGGTGAAAATGGAAGCCGGCTGGGACAAGGCCACGGCGGCCGCTTATTCCTATAAGGCCACCGCCATGCCGCGCCTCAGCGGCGCGCTGATCACGGTCGCCGCTTTCATGCCCGTGGGTTTTTCCCAGTCAACCACCGGCGAATACGCCGGCGGCATCTTCTGGATCGTAGGCGCGGCCGTGCTGTTTTCCTGGATCTGCTCGGGACTGTTCACGCCCTACCTCGCCGTCAAGATGCTGCCCAATAAGCTGAACCATAGCCACGGCGACACCAACCCCTACGACACGCCTTTCTTTCGCAGGTTGCGTCGTTGGATAGAGAAAACCATCGAACATCGCTGGCTGGTCATCGGCGCGACTGCCGCCCTGCTGGTGCTTTCCATAATGGGCATGAAGCTGGTGCCGCAGCAGTTTTTCCCGAACAGCACCAGGGCTGAGCTGGTCGTCGATCTGCGTGTCAAGGAAGGTGCCGCCTTCGGCGCGACCACCGAGCAGGTAAAGCGCATGGAAGCCATTCTGGCCGAGGACGAGGACGTGCGCTTCTTCACCGCCTACACCGGCGCCGGCGCACCGCGCTTCTATCTGTCGCTCAACCCCGAGCTGCCGAACCCCGGCTATGCCCAGTTCGTGGTGATGACGCAGGATCTGGAGGCGCGTGAGCGCGTACGCTCGCGGCTGATGGCCATGGCCGACGAGCAGTTCCCGCAGACCTGGATACGGGTCACCCGTCTGGAGCTGGGCCCGCCGGTCGGTTTTCCGGTGCAGTTCCGCATCGTCGGTCCCGACACCCAGGTGGTACGCTCAATAGCACGCGAGGTGGAACACGCCGTGGCCAGCCATCCGCAAACGCGCGACGTCCAGCTCGACTGGAACGATCCTGTGCGCACGCTGCGTGTGGAGCTCGACCAGGAAAAGGCGCGTGCACTGGGCCTGTCCCCTGCCGACGTGGCCTTTGCTACCCAGTCACTGATGAATGGCACCACGTTGTCGCAGCTGCGTGAGGACGAGGAGCTGGTCGACATCGTCGCCCGTGCCGTGCCCGAAGAGCGACTCGACGTCGAAACGTTCAAGGACATCAACCTGTACACGCGCCAGGGTACCGTGGTACCGCTGTCGCAGATTGCGCAGGTCCGCAATGAGCTGGAGGAGCCGGTGCTGTGGCGACGCAACCGCGACATGGCGATCACCGTCCGTGCCGACGTCCAGGATGGTGCACAGGGCGTATCGGTCACCCAGCAGATCCAGCCCTTGCTCAAGGATATCCAGGCCCGGCTGCCATCGGGCTACCGCATCGACGTGGGCGGCGCGGTAGAGGAAAGCGACAAGGCCAACAAGGCGCTGGTCGCCGTGGCGCCGGTGATGCTGGTGGCCATACTGCTGATCCTGATGCTGCAGCTGCAGAGCTTTTCGCTGATGACCATGGTCTTTTTGACCGCACCGCTGGGCTTGATCGGTGTCGTCGCGGCCCTGTTGCTGTTCCAGGCGCCGCTGGGCTTTGTCGCCATCCTGGGCATCGTCGCCCTGTCGGGAATGATCATGCGCAACGCGGTGATCCTGATCGACCAGGTACAGGCCGAGACCGCAAACGGGCTCGATCCCTGGAATGCCGTGGTTGAGGCCGCGGTCATGCGCGCCAGGCCGGTGGTACTGACGGCGGCGGCGACGGTGCTGGCGATGATCCCGCTGACCGGCAGCGTGTTCTGGGGGCCGATGGCCATCGCCATCATGGGCGGCCTCACCGTCGCGACCTTACTGACGATTTTCTTCGTGCCGGCGCTGTACGCAGCCTGGTTCCGGATAGCCCCGAACCCCGCTGCGCAAACGGATCGGACGGCAGCCCCCCCGGCGCTCAAATCTTGAAACGGGAAGAGCTGATCGTGAACAAGAAAGCCATAGGACTGATGCTGCTCGGATACTGGACGGTGCACGGCGTGACCGAAGCCAGCGAGGGTGCGCTGACACTCACCCTGGAAAACGACACCTTCACCCACTCCGACAACAACTACACCAACGGTGTCGGCATCGCCTGGGTGTCAGGCGCTGTCGACGCCGATGACGATGGCTTCCTCGGCCGGTGGACCCGGCTCTGGTCGTCCCTGCCCTTCGTTGCCGACGAAGGCTACATGACCTACGCCTCCTGGTCCCTGGCACAGGAAATGAACACGCCGGATGACATCCGGGAGCCGAACCCGAGCGCCGACGACCAGCCCTACTCCGGCATTCTGTACGTCGACAGTACCCTGTATGCGCGCAAAGGGGACTGGACGCACGCCTGGCAGCTCAAGCTGGGCGTCGTCGGGCCGGCCTCACAGGCCGACGAGGTGCAGCGGGAGTTTCACCAACTGATCGGCGCCGACCAGCCCCGGGGCTGGGACACGCAGCTCCCGAACGAGCCCGTTGTCAACCTCGGCTATACCGCGGCACACCTCGCCGCTGCGGGGTCCGTGGGCGGTTCGGCACAGTGGAGACTGGTGCCGGTCGCAACGGCCGGGCTCGGTAACTACTTCACCGGCGCCGGGCTCGGCGTCTATGGCGAAGTCGGCTGGAATTTGGTGGAGGCCCTGGGCATGACCGCACTGCGTTCAGGGCTCAATGCGGCATCGACGGTCGGGGTAGGACCGCGGAATCACTGGTCCGTCTCGTTCTTCACCGGCGCCGGCGCCTACGGTGTTATCCACTACCTGCCGCTCGACGGCACGCTGTTCCGCGACAGCCGGTCGGTCGATTCGGAGCCCGTCGTCGGCATGGGCTCCTACGGCTTCAGCCTGCGGCGGGATAAGTTTGCCCTCAGTTTCTCGCGGACGCTTTTCAGCGAGTCCTTCGAAACTCAACGGCAAGACACGGACTTCGGCACAGTGGGCATATCGTGGCTCTTCTAACGGCCAGGGCCGATCGCTCCAAGCTCCCGTCGTCCCTGCGCCGGCAATGACGGGCGCTCTGGATTCTGGGCTGTGCCGCCACACCGTCTCAGAATGTGACAGGGCGGCACCGTAAATACATGATCTTAAGGAGGTAGAGAAATGAAAGTTTGCATTCTTGGCGCGACCGGGAATACCGGACGGCGACTGGTGGCACGTGCACTGAATGAAGGACATGACGTGACGGCAGCGGTCCGTGACACGAGTCGTGCAACCGGCTTCCAGCACGAGAATCTAACCCTGAGCGAGGTCGACTTTGACGATGCCACGGCACTGTGCGACCTGATGACAGGCCAGGACGTCGTGATCAATACGGCCGGCTATCTCGCTGACAGCGAAAATTTTTCGCCTCTCGTTCAGCGTATCATCAGAGCGGCCGAAGCCGCTCTCGGCCCAGGAGGCCGATTCTGGATGTTCGCAGGCGCCGCTCTCCTCGACGTGCCCGGCACGACCATAACGACGCTGGATCTTCCGGCCATTCCAAAGGTGTTCGAGGCTCACCGCACTAACTATAAGGAGCTGCGTGGCACCCAGCTCGATTGGTCAATTCTTTGCCCTGGACCGATGATTGACTCTCCCGACGGCTTGGCGACGGAAGGACTCGTTGTTTCTGAGACCGTTTGGCCGGTGAAGCGGCCAGCCTACACAAGAGTGTTGCCCCGTTTTGGCTCGACCCTGGCATTCAAGCTGGCCCTGCCGCGGCTCACCATTTACTACGAAGATGCCGCCAAGGTGGTACTCGATAACCTGGCAGCCAATGGCCGCTTTTCTCGTCGCCGTGTCGGTGTCGCACTGCCCGAAGGTCAAGCGCGACACAAGACGGACGGAACTAAACCGCAGGTAACGGACGACCGTCATGGCCTGCACGGATCTCAAAAAGGCAGGCCATAGAGGCTTGTGCCCCGAGGTTGATTCTTCGGATTTGGAGCGGGAAACGAGACTCGAACTCGCGAGGCTGCGCGCCCCGGACTACGCGTCCCGCCGCAACCTCGGCAAGGTTGTGCCGTGTCACCCGACATGATTTCCGGGCAATAAAAAACCGACCCTGAGGTCGGTTTTTAGGGGTTTGGAGCGGGAAACGAGACTCGAACTCGCGAGGCTGCGCGCCCCGGACTACGCGTCCCGCCGCAACCTCGGCAAGGTTGTGCCGTGTCATCCGGCATGATTTCCGGGCAATAAAAAACCGACCCTGAGGTCGGTTTTTAGGGGTTTGGAGCGGGAAACGAGACTCGAACTCGCGACCCCAACCTTGGCAAGGTTGTGCTCTACCAACTGAGCTATTCCCGCAGATTTTCACTTTCTTCGAACACCGGCTTGGTGGCCCGAGCTCTTCAATTTGGAGCGGGAAACGAGACTCGAACTCGCGACCCCAACCTTGGCAAGGTTGTGCTCTACCAACTGAGCTATTCCCGCATAATACTTCTGGCTTGTGCATGGGGCCGCGGCACGACCCTCATCAACTTCAGCAAGGTCAAGCTCAATCAACTGAGCTATTCCCGCAGATTTTTACTTGCTTCGAACACCGGCTTGGTGACCCATGTTCTTTAATTTGGAGCGGGAAACGAGACTCGAACTCGCGACCCCAACCTTGGCAAGGTTGTGCTCTACCAACTGAGCTATTCCCGCAAAACACTTTTTACTTTCAATGCCGCCTTGGTGAGCCGCATCGTTGCAATTTGGAGCGGGAAACGAGACTCGAACTCGCGACCCCAACCTTGGCAAGGTTGTGCTCTACCAACTGAGCTATTCCCGCAAAACATTTCAACTTGTGCATGAGGCCGCGGCGCGACCCTCATCAACTTCAGCAAGGTCAAGCTCCATCGACTGAGCTATTCCCGCAATTTGTTACGTAGGCAGCGTCTTGCTTCGCAATTCCGTCTGGCTACGGGAGGCGAATTATACGAGCGGCTTAAGTGAATGCAAGCCTTTTTTCGCCCCCCGAGATCGTTTGCCGAATTTACCAGCAGCGGTGCCCGGACGGCTCAGATCTTGAACACATTCTCCCGGTAAAACTGCAGCTCGGCGATGGATTCGCGAATATCCTCCAGGGCCTGGTGGCTGCCCTTCTTGGTGAACTGCTCCAGCAGCGCCGGCTGCCAGCGGCGCACCAGCTCCTTAACGGTGCTGACGTCGATATTGCGGTAATGGAAGAAGGCTTCCAGCTCCGGCATGTGGCGGGCCAGAAAACGGCGGTCCTGGCCGATGGAGTTGCCGCACAGGGGTGAGGTCTTTTCCGGCACCCACTGGCGCAGAAACGCCAGCGTCTGCGCCACCGCCTCCGCCTCGGTCACGGCGCTTGCCTGCACCCGTGCCACCAGGCCCGAGCCGGTGTGGGTGCGCACATTCCACTCGTCCATCTTGGCCAGTTCCGCCTCCGGCTGATGGATGGCCAGCACCGGTCCCTCGGCCAGCACCTTCAGTTCCTTGTCGGTGACGATGCTGGCAATCTCGATAATCCTGTGTTCGTCCGGCTCCAGGCCGGTCATCTCCAGATCGATCCAGACCAGGTTTTCTGCATTTTGGCTCATGTTGGGTCTCTAGCTGAGTGGCAATGGGGACAAGTTCGAGCGGGAAAGTGTATCATAGCCGGCAGTGAAAACGGGTTCGAGGACGTCGTGACCAAGAAAAAACAGCTCAGCAAAGGCCAGAAGCGCCGGGTAAGCGATAACCACAGCCGGCGGCTCAAGCGCCAGCAGGTGGACATCATAGACGACAGCCTGCTGGGTCCACCCCAGGAAGGGCTGGTGATCAGCCGCTTCGGCCAGCATGCCGACATCGAAGACGACGCCGGCCGGATCCACCGCTGCAACCTGCGCCGGACCCTGAGCTCCCTGGTCACCGGCGATCGGGTGGTCTGGCGCCCGGGCGTGGAGACCATGCAGGGCATCAGCGGCGTGGTGGAGGCAGTGCATCCCCGCCAGACCGAGCTCACCCGTCCCGACTACTACGACGGCATCAAGCCGGTGGCCGCCAACATCGACCAGATAGTGGTGGTGTCGGCGGTGCTGCCCGAGCTCAGCTGCCACATCATCGACCGCTACCTGGTGGCGGCCGAAGACGTCGAGATGCCCCCCATGATAGTGCTGAACAAGGCCGATCTGCTCACCGACGGCCAGCGCCGGGAGGCGGAGCAGGCCCTGCAGCGCTATCGGGATATCGGCTACCAGGTGCTGCTGGTCAGCTGCGACACCGGCGAGGGGCTGGATCAGCTCCAGCTAGCATTAAAGGATCACACCAGCATCTTCGTGGGCCAGTCGGGGGTGGGCAAGTCGTCCCTGGTCAATGCGGTCATGCCCCATGTGGAGGCGACCACCGGTGCCGTGTCCGACAACTCCGGCCTGGGCCAGCACACCACCACCACCGCCCGGCTCTACCATTTCCCGTCCGGCGGCTCCCTGATCGACTCGCCGGGCATCCGCGAATTCTCCCTCTGGCACCTGCCCCCGGAGCGGGTGGCCTGGTGCTTCCGCGAGTTCCGCCACTACCTCGGCGGCTGCCGCTTCCGCGACTGCAAGCACGGCACCGATCCGGGCTGCCTGCTGCAGCAGGCGCGGACGGATGGCGACATCCATCCCGAGCGGCTCGAGAGCTACCACCGAATCATGGATGCCATGGCCGACAAACCCAGTCGCCATCATCCCAAGTCCTGATCCCTTTTCCCCGTCATTGTTCGGACTCCCTATGATCGACAACCTGAAAATTCTGCTGCAATACCTGCTTCCCAAACACCTGATTTCCCGCCTGGTCGGCCGCCTGGCCGCCATGGAGGCTGGCCGGCTCACCCAGTGGCTGATCCGCCGCTTTATCCAGCGCTACCGGGTGGACATGAGCGAGGCCCAGTATCCGGATCCGGGCCATTACCGGAGCTTCAACGACTTCTTTACCCGTCCGCTGCAAGACGGCGTCCGTCCGCTGGTGCAGGGAGAGGAACTCCTCGCCATGCCGGTGGACGGCGCCATCAGTCAGCTGGCCCCCATCCAGCAGGGCCGCATCATCCAGGCCAAGGGCCACGACTTCAGCGCCCGGGCCCTGCTCGGCGGCGACAAGGCCCTGGCCGAACCCTTCATGGGCGGCGACTTCGCCACCATCTACCTGGCACCCAGGGACTATCATCGCATCCACATGCCGCTGGACGGGGTGCTCAGGACCATGATCTACGTGCCCGGCGAGCTGTTCTCGGTCAATCCGCTCACCGCCGAGCGGGTGCCCGAGCTCTTTGCCCGCAACGAGCGGGTGGTATGCATTTTCGATACCGCCGCCGGGCCCATGGCCCTGGTGCTGGTGGGCGCCACCATAGTGGCCAGCATCGAAACCGTCTGGGCCGGCACCATCACCCCGCCCGTGGGCCGGCGCGTGCAGCGCTGGGACTACGATCCGGCCACGGCGCCGCGCCTGGCCAAGGGCGAGGAGATGGGCCGCTTCAAGCTGGGCAGCACAGTGGTGTGCCTCTTTGCCCCCGGCCGGGTCGCGTTGTCCGACAGCCTCCGGCCCGGCACCCCCACCCGCATGGGCACCGAATTCGGGCGCCTGAACCGGGGCTGAACCGCCGCCGGTTTTAATCCTTAACATCGGGAGTCAGCCGTGTTTGCCCCCATACTGCTGTTTTTTGCCCTGCTGTTGCTGCCGGCCCCGGTGCCGGCGGATCAGAGCGTCGCCGACATCGAGGCCTTGCTGGCCGAAATCCCCGAGGGCGACAGGCCCGAGCTGCAAAAATTGCGCGACAGCTACAACCAGGCGCTGCAGCAAGTGCGCGAAGGCGAGCGCTACCGCAAGCAGGCCCAGGCCCTGCGACGGTTCATGGATGACTACCCGGCCGAGCTCCGGCAACTGGAACGCGAACGGGCCGGGCTCAAGCCCACCGACACCGCCGGCGTCCCCCGGCTGGACGAAGAGGCGGTGCAACAGGCCCTGGTCGATGCCCAGGCCCGACGGCTGGAGCTCAGACGCCAGCGGGACGACCTCGCCAATACCCTCAACCTGCAGGAGCTGGGGGCGGGGGATCAGCACAGCCTGCTGGACGATCTGCGCCAGCAGTTGCGCCGCACCCAGCAAAGCCTGGACGAGCTGCAGTTCTCGGACAGCCAGAGCCGGCAGCAGACCGCCAACCGCGTGCTGGCCCTGGTGCGCGAGCAGAGCCTGCAGAGCCGCATCCAGGTGCTGGAGCTGGAGCAGCTGTCCGCCGGCAACAGGAACAACCTCGACCGGCTGAAGCTGGACATCCTCCAGGCCCGGCTGCAGGATCTGGACGCCTACATAGAGGCGCTGCAGAGCCGCCAGAACGAGCTGCGCCGGGCCACCACCGAGGCCACCATCGCCGAAAGCGAGCGCCTGCTGGATCAGGTCGAGGCCGACGCGCCCCTGCTGGCAGAGCAGCAGGCCGTCAACCAGCGGCTGTCCACCCAGTTAGGGGAAAAAAGCCGGGAGGTGGAGGCCTTGCAGCTGGAATACCAGGCGGCGGAGCGGGCCGCCTCCGAGCTGGCCACCATGAAGGACCATCTCAAGGAGCAGTTGGAGTGGTTGCAGGTCAGCCGGGGCTTCGGCGAGAACCTGCGCAACCGCCTGAACGACTTGCCGCCCCCCTATTCCCTGCCCCAGCTGGAAGCCCGCATCGTGCAGAGCCGGGTGGACAAGTACGGCTACCAGGAGTCCCTCGACAGCCTGCGCACCGGTAATTATCGAACCGAGCTGCTGCTGAGCGAGCAGGCCACCGTCCTGACCGACGCCCAGCTGGAGCAGTTGGACGAGCTGCTGGCCACCCAGCGCCGGCTGCTGGAGCAGTTGATCGGCGCCACCGACAACCAGATACACGAACAGACCCGGCTCAAGGTCGCCTACAGCCGGCAGAACAGCCAGTTGGAGGAAATCCGGACCCTCACCGACGAGCGGCTGTTCTGGCTGCCGGATCTGCGCCCCATCGGCGGCCAGTTCCCGCAGGCCCTGATGGAAACCCTGGGTTGGCTGCTCACCGCCAGCACCTGGACCGCCCTGCCCCAGTCCCTGCTGCTGCAGGGCGGCGCCAGCCTCACCCTGTACGGTGTCAGCTCGCTGATGGTGCTCTACCTCTGGCTACTGAGCCGACGCAGCCTGCGCGACTACCTGGAAAAAATCAGTGCGCGCATCGGCAACGTCACCCAGGACAAGTACGACTACACCTTCAATACCCTGCTGCTCAGCCTGCTCACCGCCCTGCCGCTGCCGGCACTGCTGTCGCTGCTGTCCAACGCCATCGACTCGCCCTGGGCGCCGCCGGTGGTGCTGGCCCTGTCCCATGCCCTGGGCGAGCTGATGCTGCCGGTATTCATCCTGATGTTGATCGGCAACCTGATGATGAACAGGGGCCTGCTGGTGGTGCACTTCAACCTGCCCCGGGAGCGGGTGCGCCGGGTCTGGCGCCAGTTCCAGACCCTGATGCTGACCATGTTGCCGGCCCTGCTGCTGTTCTACACCGCCCAGGAATACCGGGACTTCTCCCTCTACGACACCCTGGGCCGGCTCGGCTTCATGTTCATCTGCCTGCTGCTCAGCCTGTTCTCCTGGCGCCTGTACCGGGCGGATCTGCCGCTGCTGCTGTCCAGCCCCCGCCGGGAGCACCTGACCCTGGTCAACCACCTGCTGTGGGGCCTGCTGATCCTGGCGCCGCTGCTGGCCCTGGCCGCCACCGCCATGGGCTATCTGTTCACCGCCCATACCCTGCTGCGCCAGCTGGAGATCTCGGTACTGGTGGGGCTGGGATTCCTGATGGCCTACTTTCTGGTGCGGCGCTGGATGCTGATCCAGCGCCGGCGGCTGGCGTTCGAGCGGGCCAAGGCCCGACGGGCGGAAATCCTGGCCCAGCGCAAGGAAAAGGAGAAGGAAGAGGCGACCGAAGCCCCGCCCAGCCCGGAGGCGGAAGCCGCCGCCGTGGCCGAGGTGGATCTGGACACCATCAGCGCCCAGTCGTTGGGGCTGCTGCGCTCGGTGCTGATGCTGGGCTACATCCTCAGCCTGATGCTGCTGTGGTCGGAGATCAACACCGCCTTCAGCTTCCTCGACAGCATCCAGGTCTGGCAGGTTTCCACCAGCCTGGCCGGGGAAGACACCCTGGTACCCATCTCGCTCAAGGATCTGGTGATCGCCCTGTTCGTGGTGGTGCTCACCTGGATCACCGCCCGCAACCTGCCCGGCCTGATGGAGCTCAGCCTACTGCAGCACCTCAACCTGTCGCCCGGCACCGGCTTCGCCATCACCACCATCTCCAAGTACCTGGTGCTGATGGTCGGCGCCTTCACCACCTTCGCCATGCTCGGCATCGACTGGTCCAAGACCCAGTGGCTGGTGGCCGCCCTGTCGGTAGGCCTGGGCTTCGGTCTGCAGGAGATCTTCGCCAACTTCGTGTCCGGCCTGATCATCCTGTTCGAGAAGCCGATCCGTATCGGCGACACCGTCACCATCCGCGAGCTCACCGGCACCATCTCCAAGATCAAGACCCGGGCCACCACCATAGTGGACTGGGACCGCCGCGAGATCATCGTGCCCAACAAGGCCTTTATCACCGAGCAGTTCGTCAACTGGTCCCTGTCCGACGCCATCACCCGGGTCAAGCTGCTGGTGCGGGTGCGGCTGGATGCGGACATCGAGCTGGTGCAGCGGTTGACCCACGAGGCGATACAGGAGTGCGGCCTGATCCTGGACAACCCCATCCCCGAGGTGTTCCTGATAGAGTTGACCGACTCGGCCCTGGTGTACGAGGTGAGGGTCTATGTGGAGGACATGAGCCATCGCATGCCCATGACCCACGAGCTGCACAACCTGCTGCTGGCCCGGCTGCGCCGGCACCGGATCCAGATCCCGCACCAGCAGGTGGATATCCGCCTGATCAGCGAGCAGCCCATCAACGCGCCCGTGCGAGGTCATGATGCCAAACCGGCTTAAACTACCGATCGCCCTGCTGCTGCCCCTGCTGGTACTGAACCTGCCGGCCGAGCTGCTGCCGCTGCCGGATCCCAGCCTGGTCGAGCAACGGCTGCTGGCCATCTTCCTGCTCGCCGCCCTGCTGTGGGTGCTGGAACCGGTGCCGGTGTTCGCTACCTCCCTGCTGATCATCGGCCTGCTGCTGGTCACGGTATCGGATCAGGCCGCCGTCTGGTTTCTGCGGGAAGACGCCGGCCAGCCCCTGGGCGAGCTGCTGCCCTACCAGGCCATCATGGGCAGCTTCGCCTCCCCCATCATCATCCTCTTCCTGGGCGGCTTCGCCCTGGCCCTGGGGGCGGCCAAGTACCGGCTCGACACCAACCTGGCCAACTATCTGCTGCGCCCCTTCATGGCCAGCCACGACCGGCTGATGCTGGGCGTCATGCTGATCACGGCGCTGTTCTCCATGTTCATGTCCAACACCGCCACCACCCTGATGATGCTCACCATCATGGGGCCGGTGTTCGCCAGCCTGGGACTGCAGGCGCCGTCCACCCGCGGCCTGCTGCTGGCCATTCCCGTCGCCGCCAACCTGGGCGGCATCGGTACCCCCATCGGCACCCCGCCCAACGCCATCGCCCTGCAGTACATGGCCGATCCCATCGACTTCCTGACCTGGATGGCCTTCGCCGTGCCGCTGGTGCTGGTGATGCTGGTCGCCGCCTGGCGCCTGTTGCTCCGACTCTACCCCGCCACCGGACTGGGCCTGTGCCTGACCCTGAGCAGCCAGTTCGTGCGCAGTCCCCGGGCTTACCTGCTCTACGCCACCTTCGCCCTGACCATAGTGCTGTGGCTCAGCTCCTTCTGGCACGGCATGAACAGCTATGTGGTGGCCATGATCCCCCTGGTGGTGTTCAGCCTGACCGGCATCATCACCCCGGCGGATCTGCAGAAGATCAACTGGGACGTACTCTGGCTGGTGGCGGGGGGCATCGCCCTGGGGCTGGCGCTGGAACAGTCGGGGCTGGCCCGCAAGCTGGCCCTGTCGCTGCCGCTTGAGCAGCTGCCCGGCGCCGCCATACTGCTCAGCCTGCTGCTGGTGTGCTTTCTGTTGGCCAACGTCATGTCCAACACCGCCACCGCCAACCTGATACTGCCGATCACCGCCGCCGTGGCCACCGGCTACCAGGGCATGGCCGACTACGGCCTGGACAGCGCCCTGGTGCTGGTGGCCCTGTCCTGCTCGCTGGGCATGATACTGCCGGTGAGCACCCCGCCCAACGCCCTGGCCTACGCCACCGGCCTCATCACCACCAGGGACATGCTGCGCACCGGCCTGGCGGTGGGCGCCTTCGGCCTGGTGCTGCTGTTCGCCATCATGCTGGCATTGGGCGCCCTGGGATGAACTTTACCCTCAAGCAGCTGCGGCTGTTCGTGAGCGTGGCGGAAAACGGCAGCCTGAGCCGGGCCGCCGAGCAGCTGGCCATGACCCAGTCGGCGGCCACCATGTCGCTGCAGGAGCTGGAGCGCCAGCTCAACCACCCCCTGTTCGACCGGGTCGGCCGCCGGCTCAGCCTCAACGCCTGGGGCCAGTGGCTGCTGCCCCGGGCCCAGAAGATGCTGGCCGAGAGCTACCTTATCGAACAGGGCTTCAAGGGCCAGAGCCCCATCGCCGGCCGGCTGCGCCTGGGCGCCAGCCGCACCATAGCGGATCACTGGCTGCCGGAGCTGGTCGAGCGGCTCGCCCGCCGCTATCCCCAGCTCGACCTCGGCCTGGCGGTGGACAACACCCACAGCCTGCTGCAGCAGCTGTATCAGGGACGGCTGGAGATGGCGCTGATCGAAGCCCACGCCCAGGAAAAATGGCTCCGGCTCGAGCCCTGGTGCCGGGATGAGCTGGTGATCGTGTGCCAGCACGAGCATCCTCTGGCCCGGGAGCCCGAGGTGAGCCTGGAACAACTGGCCGAGTGCGACTGGATACTGCGTGAATCCGGCTCCGGTACCCGGGACACCTTCGAACAGGCCCTGGCCGGCCGGCTGGGCCCC
The DNA here is from genome assembly GCF_052487945.1 of Zobellella sp. An-6. Classification (NCBI taxonomy): domain Bacteria; kingdom Pseudomonadati; phylum Pseudomonadota; class Gammaproteobacteria; order Aeromonadales; family Aeromonadaceae; genus Zobellella; species Zobellella sp. An-6. The sequence goes on from NZ_CP199259.1 coordinate 3,382,445, forward strand.
TTGCGGATCCGCCAGGAATACCCGCACCTGCCCACCATCAAGCGGCTGCTGCAATCCCGCCCCTGGCTCAGCTGCGTGTCGCGCCTGAGCGTGGCCGACGAGCTGGCCGCGGGCAGCCTGGTGGCGTTGCCGGTGCCCGCGCTCTCCCTCAGCCGCTTCTTCTATTTCGCCTGGCACAAGGACAGGGGCGATCATCCCGCGCGCATGGCGCTGATCGAGCTGGCCAGGGACATCCTGCCGTGAGAAATACCCTCATGACGGCCATGGCTGCTTGCATTTTTCTCCTCCTGGCCGGGTCTAATTAATAATCCCCCGGCCGGAGATCGCCCATGCTACGCCTACTGCTTGTTGCCCTGCTGTTGAGCGGCTGCGCCGCGCCCTACGACTACGCCGAAGGCACCGATTTCAACCGTTTCACCACCGTCGCCCTGGCGCCCACGGCGGACAGCCAGTCGCTGGACGGCGCCCGCATCACCGCCTCGGCCCAGGCTTTGCTGCCGGGGCGCGGACTGCGCCTGGTGGAGCCCGAGCAGGCTTCGCTCTGGCTGAACTATCAGTTGTTGGAAGAAACCCGGCTGCTGACCACCATGCCCCACATGTTCAGCCGTCACGACGCCTTCTGGCACGACGAGGAGCGGGTCTACGGCGCCGTGCGCGAACTCAAGCTCAAGCTGTGGCTGGAGCAGCCCGGCGGAAAGATGCTGTGGAGCAGCAAGCATCCGCGCGCTTTTCCCGCCGAGCGCATAAAAGGCGCCGAACGCAGCCGGCGCATCGAGCAGCAGGTGGCAGAGCTGCTGGCCAACTATCCGCCCCGGGACTGACTCAGGCGCGGGTGACCGGAAAGGCGAGCACCTGCTCCAGCCGCGAAGCCCCCAGCGCCAGCATGATCAGCCGGTCCACCCCCAGGGCGACCCCGGCGCAGTCGGGCAGGCCGGCCTGCAGGGCGGCGAGCAGGTATTCGTCCACCGGCCGCTCGGGCAGCCCGCGGCCGCGGCGCAGCCGGTTGTCCTGCTCGAAACGGCGCCGCTGTTCGGCGGCATCGCTCAGCTCATGAAAACCGTTGGCCAGTTCGATGCCCTTGAAATAGACCTCGAATCGCTCCGCCACCCGCGGATCTTGCGGGCTGATGCGCGCCAGGGCCGCCTGGCTGGCGGGGAAGTGGTAGACGAAACAGGGCACCACTTGGCCGATGCGCGGCTCCACTCCGAGGGCGAACAGCAACTGCAGCAGGGTGTCCCTGTCCTCCTCCCGGGCGATGAGATCGTCGGCGCCGAGATCCTGGCCGGCCCGGCGCAGCTCGTCGAGGGAAGCGCTCAGCGGGCAGACCCCCAGGGTGGCCAAAAAGGCCTGCCGGTAGCTCAGTCGTTCGGGAACGCCGCAATCCAGCACCAGCTGCAGCAGGGCCGCCATTTCGTCCATCAACCCATGGTGATCGAAACCGGGCCGGTACCATTCCAGCATGGTGAACTCGGGATTGTGCAGACGACCGGATTCCTCGTTGCGGTAGGCCTTGCAGATCTGGTAGATGGGGCCGCTGCCCGCCGCCAGCAACCGCTTCATATGGAATTCCGGCGAGGTCTGCAGGTAGAGATCCAGTCCCCGGGCCATGCCGGGGCCGACGAAGCGGGTGACGAAGTTGTCCAGGTGCACATCGGTCACGCCGGCGCTGGCCAGGGTGGGCGTATCCACCTCCAGCACCTCCCGCTCGGCAAAGAAGCGGCGGATGGCGGCCAGCAATCGGGCCCGTTGTTGCAGAAAAGCGAGGGAAGCCGTGGGCGGCCAGGGGATGCTAGTCATGGGTTCGGTGCCAAAAATGGGCATTTTACCGCTAACGGCGGCGCTTGCCAGCCTAGACGGGCCCTTTCAGCTCGACCTGGTTGCCCTCGGGATCGAACACATAGACCGAAGGCCCCTCGCCCTCGGCCCCGTAGCGCAGTTGCGGCTCTTCGCAGATCACCCCGTTGCACTCCAGGTAGAGCCGCAGGGCATCGGGCTCGAAGGGACTGATCCGCAGGCAGAAGTGATCCATGTTGGCCTTGCACTGATCCGCCGCTTCCCCGTCGCCCCCCAGGGGACCCCGGATGTCCACCAAATCGATCAGTTGGGCACCGGCGCGCAACTGGTAGAGGCCGATGTCGATTTTTTCCCGCTCCAGGGTACAGCCCAGGACCCGGCAGTAGAAATCCAGCATCCGCTCCGGCTGCCGCACCCGCAGCACCAGATGATCCAGCCCCAGTATCTCGAACATGAGCAGCGCCTCCCCGTCAGGATGCTAACAGCATGGCGTAATTTTGAGCAAAATAAAAGGACGCCGCAGCGCCCTCGAGTCGTTATTCCCGCTCAGTCTTCGCCCATCACGGGGTCGTCCCGCTTCACTGCGCCGAAAAAAGCGTACCAGGCGAACAACAGCGCCATCACCAGGTAGCCCAGTACGTAGTCCGGCGCCGCATAGAAGCCGAGTTTGGGCGCGTGCATCAGCCCGACGAAGGAGAAGCCGGCGCTGCACAGGGCGAAGGCCATGGCCCGCTTGAAGGCGCCATCGATCACGCAGACGGTGATGGCACCCAGCATCATGGCGGTGAACATGGCGCCCTGGCCCAGGGGCACTATGCCGTCGGAAATACGGCTGACCACCTCGCCGGCGGCGTTGTTGAAACGGGTCATCACGTAGTTGGCGAAGTAGGGCAGCATGGCCAGGGCCACCGCCGGATAGTATTTCCTGGCGTTGGTCTGGAAGGCGGTGGACACCATGGACATGCCCACGAACACCAGTATGGGGGCCACCACCGCCACGGGGATCAGCGCCGAGATCACCGCGATCAGGCCGAACATGGCCGCCAGCAGGTAGACGACCCCGTTGAGGATGCTGTAGCCACGGCCGGCCTTCATCCACTTGGCGCCGACGGTGGCGATATAGACGGTGGTCGGGAACAGGCCGCCGAACAGGGCGCCGATCATGGTCCCCACGCCGTCCACCGCCTGGCACTCGCGCACATCGTACTTGTCGCCGGCCGCTTCCATCGCCTCCACGTTGTTCATGGTCTCGATGGCGTTGTAGAGGGTGATGGGCAGCACCACGGTGAGGATGCCGATCATGGAGCCCAAGAGGTAGCCGATGCCGTCGAAGGCCGCCATGCTGGGCAGCACGGGATAGAAGCCGAAGTGTGACAGCCCCTCGGCAATCTTGGCGCTGTCGCTTTCCCCCAGCAGATAGGCCAGCAGGGTACCGAACAGGATGGCGAACAGGGAGGCGGGCATGCGGAAGGGCAGCACCACCCGGCCGACGATGCCGATGATGATCACCGCCAGCACGAACAGGCCGACCACCGGCATCTCCAGGGTCTTGAACATCATCTCGCCGGCGATAAAGGTCAGGGCCACCCCGGCCACCGCCCCCAGCATGGCCGCCCGGGGCAGGTTGCGCTGCACCCAGCGGCCCACCAGGCTGACCAGCACCTCCAGCAGGCCGCTGAGGAAGCAGGCGCCCACCGCGATCTTCCAGGCCAGAACAGGATCCCCGGTCATGGTCTTGGCCGGCAGCAGCACCCCGAACAGGAACACGAACATCACCGGCGTACTGATGCCATAGGACAGGGCGGTCACATCGGTGCGCCGCTCGCGGTGGGCCAGGCGGTTGGCGGTGTAGGCATAATAGAAATTGCCCACCAGTACGGCGATGGCGGCGCCCGGTATCACCTGCCCGAACACCAGCTCCCGGGGGAAGCCCATGCCCAGCATGGTGATGGTGATGATCACGAAGTTGGCGACATTGTTCTGGAACAGGGCGAAAAAGGCGTCGGTGTCTTCTTTCTTGTACCAGGGATAATGGAAGCGGGGCTCGGCCACTGCTGGTTTCTCCTTTAATGATGAACGTCGGGTGACGCCGGGCAAACGATTGCGTGTGTGGATGCCGTCTTCTGGAGGACGGCTGGAAGTGGCTGATTATAGGAAAAAAACGGTGTCGGCAAAGCCATTTTGTACCAAAAAGTCAGTTTTTCGGGTCAAGAACGGGAGTGGAACATTAATCTTCAAATGAAATTAATTGTTGAATTCTGGGTCAGGATAGTTGCAAAAAAAATAACCCGGACTAGAATGCTGAAAACCGGGGGCCTAAAAAACCCCCGGTTTTTTTGTGCCTGTCACTTATCGAGGTTACACCATGCGTATCGAAGAAGACTTGAAACTGGGCTTTAGGGATGTGCTGTTTCGCCCCAAGCGCTCCACCCTCAACAGCCGTTCCCAGGTCGAACTGAACCGGGAATTCACCTTTAAGCATTCGGGTCGGCGCTGGTCCGGGGTGCCGGTCATCGCCGCCAACATGGATACCGTCGGCACCTTCGCCATGGCCCGGGCCCTGGCCCGCCACGATATGCTGACGGCGGTCCACAAGCATTACTCGGTCGACGAGTGGCGGGCCTTCGTGGCGGAGACCGGCGCCGATCTGCTCAGGCACGTCATCGTCTCCACCGGCACCTCCGACAAGGACTTCGAGAAGCTGCAGCAGATCCTGGCCCTGTCCGGCGAGCTCGGCTTTATCTGCATCGACGTGGCCAACGGTTACAGCGAGCACTTCACCTCCTTCGTCAGCCGGGTGCGCAGCCAGTGCCCGGGCCACACCATCATCGCCGGCAACGTGGTCACCGGTGAAATGGTGGAGGAGCTGATCCTCTCCGGCGCCGACATCGTCAAGGTGGGCATAGGGCCGGGTTCGGTGTGCACCACCCGGGTCAAGACCGGGGTCGGTTATCCCCAGCTGTCGGCCATCATCGAGTGCGCCGACGCCGCCCACGGCCTGGGTGGCCAGATCATCGGCGACGGCGGCTGCACCTGCCCGGGCGACGTGGCCAAGGCCTTCGGCGGCGGCGCCGACTTCGTGATGCTGGGCGGCATGCTGGCGGCCCACGAGGAGTGCGGCGGCGAGATCATCGAGCGGGACGGCCGGGCCTTCATGACGTTCTACGGCATGAGTTCTTCCAGCGCCATGGAAAAGCACGCCGGCGGCGTGGCCAAGTACCGGGCGGCGGAAGGCAAAACGGTGGAACTGCCCTACCGCGGGCCGGTGGAGGAGACGGTGCAGGACATCCTCGGCGGCGTGCGCTCCACCTGCACCTATGTGGGCGCCCAGCGGCTGAAGGAGCTGACCAAGCGCACCACCTTTATCCGGGTGCGGGAGCAGGAAAACAACGTCTACGGCAAGGAATAAACAAAAACGGCGCCCCCGGGGCGCCGTTTTTACATCGGGAACAAAGCTTACTTCACCCGGGACACGTACTCGCCGGAGCGGGTGTCGACCTTCAGCACTTCGCCGATCTGGATGAACAGGGGCACCCGCACCACGGCGCCGGTGCTCAGGGTGGCGGGCTTGCCGCCGGTGCCGGCGGTGTCGCCCTTCAGGCCCGGATCGGTTTCCACCACTTCCAGCTCCACGAAGTTGGGCGGGGTCACGGAGATGGGGGAGCCGTTCCACAGGGTCAGGATGCAGACGTCCTGCTCCTTCAGCCACAGCTTGGCATCACCCACCGCCTTGTCGTCGGCGGCCAGCTGCTCGAAGGTGTCGTTGTTCATGAAGTGGTAGAACTCGCCGTCGTTGTACAGATAGGCCAGCTCCATGTCCATGACGTCGGCCGCTTCCACGCTGTCGCCGGACTTGAAGGTCTTTTCCAGCACCTTGCCGTTCAGCAGGCGGCGGATTTTAACGCGGTTGAAGGCCTGGCCCTTGCCGGGCTTGACGAATTCGTTCTCGATAATGGCGCAAGGCTCGCCGTCCAGCATAATCTTTAGGCCGGAGCGGAATTCGTTGGTACTATAAGAGGCCATTTTACCCTCGTGAATTTGACAGAGTTGCAGAAAATGCCGGCAATGATACCCCTAAACGGGGGCGATTTACATATTAACTGGCAAAAAGAACTTGCCCGGGCCTTTACCTCGCCCGAACAGCTGCTCGATTACCTGGGGATAGACCCGGAGCCCTGGCAAGCCGGCTTTCCGGCCCGCCGGCTGTTCCCGATGCGCGTCCCCCGCCCCTTCGCCGACAAGATGCGCCCGGGCGATCCCCGGGATCCCCTGCTGCGCCAGGTGTTGCCCCTGGGCGAGGAGTTCGCCGAGGTGCCCGGCTTCGTCGCCGATCCGCTCGACGAGCACGATAGCGCCCTGCCCGGCCTGCTGCACAAGTATCGCTCCCGGGTGCTGCTGGTGCTGCGTGGCGGCTGCGCGATCAATTGCCGCTACTGCTTTCGCCGCCATTTTCCCTATGCCGATAACAGCCCGGGGCGGGAAGGCTGGCGCGAGGCGCTGGACTATGTCGCCGCCGATCCCGGCATCAACGAGGTGATCCTCTCCGGCGGCGATCCGCTGATGGCCAAGGACGAGCAGCTCGCCACCCTGCTCGACGCCCTGGAGGCCATCCCCCACTTGCGGCGGCTGCGCATTCACAGCCGGCTGCCGGTGGTGATCCCGGCCCGCCTGACCGAATCCCTTAAAGCCCGTCTCGCCCGCAGCCGGCTGCAGGCGGTGCTGGTACTGCACGTCAACCACGCCAACGAGGTGGACGACATCCTGGCCGACGCCCTGCAGGACTGGCGCCGGGCCGGCATTACCCTGCTCAACCAGAGCGTGCTGCTGGCCGGGGTCAACGACGATGCCGACCGCCTCGAGGCGCTTTCGGAACGGCTGTTCGAGGCCGGCGTCCTGCCCTATTACCTGCACCAGCTCGACAGGGTACAGGGCGCGGCCCACTTCGCGGTCGGCGACGAGCGGGCCAGGGCACTCATGGCCCAGCTGCTGGCCCGGCTGCCCGGCTTCCTGGTGCCCCGGCTGGTGCGGGAAGTCGGCGGCGAAACCAGCAAAACCCCGTTAGATCTCGGTCTTGAACCCTGTTAAGGAACCCCGATGCACGACTCCGTCACCGCCAAGCTGCACGACACCCTCAAAGAGCTCTACCACCAGGCCATCGACGCCGACAAGAAACTGGCCGAGCTGCGCACCCGCGGCCAGGCCAAGTTCAGCGCCGTACTGCGCGAAGACAGCCAGTTCACCACCCATGCGGACCACTTCATGCCCTATGTGGCGGAGCTGGCGGAAGAGCTGGAGCTGCTGGAGATGAGTGCGGACGAAGAATACCAGGCGCTGCTGGGACGCATGGTGCACAAGATCCATGTGCTGGCCGATACCCTGGGACAGTTCCTCCGTCTGTCCTGAGAAGAGGCGTCGCCGGCCCTCAGGGCTGGCGACGCTTGAGCCAGCCCGGAACCTCGACCGCCGCCAGCGGCGCCCCGACCCAGTCGCCCTGCACCAGCAATTCCCCTTCCATGCCGCGGAGCACCCTGAGCTCCGCCTCCTGATCCACGCCGCAGCAAATCAAGGGGCGTTGCAACAACCGTCCCAGACCAAACAGGATTTCCAGCTGCTGGCGGGCCTCGCCCGGCCGCTCTATGCCGCTGCAGAAGGTCGGATCCAGCTTGAGCCAGCTGACCGGCATCCGCGACAGGGAGCCCCAGGACGAGCAGCCGCTGCCGAAGTCGGCCAGGGTCATGCGAATACCGGCCGCATGTAGCGCCTCCATGACAGAAAGGGCCTCAAAAGGATCCTTCATTACCATGTTTTCATCGAGATCCAGCACCAGGCTGTCGGCCTCCAGACCATGCTGCTCCAGCACCGGCAGGATACGCCGTTCCAGACCGGCCCCAAACAGGGAGGGAGGGACACTCAGGCTGACGAAGAGGTGCGGCTCGTCCAGTTCCTGCCAGCGCCGCAGATGGCCGCAGGCATTTTTCAGCGCCCACAGGAACACCCGCTCCGACAGCTGGAATTGTTCGGTGACCCGCAGCAATTCGGCGGACGATATCATGCCGAAGCCCGGGTGGTGCCAATGCAGCAGGGTTTGCAGGCCGAGGCAGTCTCCGCTGCGGAGCTCGGCCAGCGGCTGGAAGCTGGGCCCCAGGCTGTTGCTCTCCAGGGCCGCCGGCAGATCCCGTGCCAGCCGTTGCCGGCGCGACATTTCCTTCAGCAGGGAAGGATCGAAGATCACATAGGGCAACCGGTCCCGCTTGCACAACTCCAGCGCCAGTTCGCCGCGTGCCAGCAGCTCTACCAGGTTATCCCCATCCGCCGGATAGAGCACCACGCCGATCACCGGCACCATGTAGAAGTCATGAGCATCAATTGACTCTCTATCCATCAATACCTGACGGAAACGGGACAGCTGGGCCCTGACCTCTTCCAGCTCCACCACGCCCCGGGCCAGCACCACCACCCCTTCCCGCCCGAACTGGGCGATAAACTCATGAGGCTGCAAACTCTGCTGCAGGCGCTGGCTGAACGCCTGCAGCAGACGATCGGCCACTTCGAAGCCGAATCGGTGGTGGTGCTGGGTAAAGTCTTCCAGCTCCAGCACGGTCACGCTGAAGGGGGTGCCCTGCTCGATCATGGGTGCCATTCGCCGCTGCAGGGCGAAACGGTTGGGCAAACCGGTCAGCGGGTCCCGCAATTGCTGGGCCCGGTACCGCCACAGCTCCCGCAGCAGCAGTAACAACAACAGGGTGGCGGTGATAAAGAGGCCGACGATCTGGATATAGAGTCGCTTCCCCATCAGCCGGTAGGCCTGGTCATATTCGGCGTAGAAACGCACATTGCCGTGCATGGTGGCAGTGACGGTGCGGGACAGGGGCTCCAGGTAGGGGCTCAGCTCTGCCAGGATCGACTGGTAGTCGGGCGCGCCGGGAGCCAGGGCCTGCACCTGCTGCTCCAATCCTCGCACCCGGGACTCTATCTGCTGGATCAGCAGCCACAGATCGGGCCGCTCGCTGAGGGTGTCTTTGAACTGGCTGCTGAGCAGCACCGGCGTACGGCTCCAGAGCAGGTCGTAACGCAGCATCAGTTCGTCACGGCGGATGGCGCCGGCATGCAGCAGGCGCACGGCGTCCAGAAAACGGCCCATTTCCAGCTGCAGCTGCATCAGCGACCAGGGTACCTCGTAGGTGCGTTGCTCCAGCAGGGTATTGTGCTGGCGAATGCCGATCAGGGTGTGGGTGGCGCCGCCGGCGAAGCTGAGCATGGCGACCAGCAGCAGCAGGGCGGCGGCCACCTTGAAGGGGTGAACCCGGCCGTATTCGGTCTCAGCGCCGACGTAGGGCAGCAAGGGATGACTCACCTGGGCTCTGTGTGTACGCGGATCTGCCGCAATTGCCAGGCCATGAAGTGCAGAAAGTCCGCCTGCTGCAGCTCGGGCACCTGGTCGAAGGGCAGCATCAGCCACAGGGGGCCCTTGTCCCGCCGGCTCATCGCCTTGTCGTTCTCTTGCCAGGCCAGGATGGGATAAAAGGGCGCCACTTTCTGCCAGTCGACGGCGACGCTGAACCCGTTGAGCGCTTCCAGGTAGAGGGTACTGACCCTGACATGTGCGAACAGCCTCTCCAGCAGCAGTACCAGATCCGGTCCCCGGTAGGTACGCGGCTCCTGCACCCAGGGATGGACGGTGGTGATATCGGCCTGAGGCAGGGCCTGCAGCTCGCTCAGGGTATAATCCAGCCGTTCATGCTGCTGTCCGTCGAGCTGGATATTACCGACGATGGTCAGCACCACCGGCTCCGCCGCCTTCCCTTGCCAGGACATCAACAGCATCAGTACCAAGCCTATGAGTTTCATTACCGCTCCTCCCTAAGCCCAGGGGACTGGCCACTGCGGCGCTACCGCAGGGCGGGTCCGTACCAGAGCCATAAAGACTCAAAAGGACCCAAAAAAGACAAGGAAACATAATACCCAAATCTACTTGTCAATCTGAAGTGTAATTTGGCTCTGGAGACAAGAAACCGATATTTCCCGGTACCGGAAATAAAAACCGGGCCACAGGGGCCCGGTCGCTTTCGATGACAGAGGGTCAGGCGTGTCGGGTAGCAGCAGCGCATTACTGCACCGCCGCCCCCTAAGAACCGTACGTGCGAGTTTCCCCGCATACGGCTCAAGCCTTTATAAGCCCCTGTTCAGACAGGAGCCAGCGACTTGTCACCTTTGCCATGATGCAGTTGCATATGACAGTTGATATGCAACATCACCAGGTTCCCGATGTTGTCCCCGCCACCGTCTGTTTTCCGGATAACATGATGGATATCCCAGTCATCCTTATCCTTGAACAGCTGCTTGCAGACGAGACATCGGTAGCTTTGGCGCTCCCAAATCCTGCGAACCTTGTCGAGCGTAAACTTGTTCTCCTTCCAGCGCTTGACCAGCCGCTGTTCGAAGTACAGCTCGAAGTCGCGATCATAGGGATTGGCCTCCGCCTTGATCTTGATGTGCCGCTTGATCGGAATGTCTTTGCTTTTGAACAGCCGTACCGGCCTGCCCTCGGCATCAACACTCTGGAACACCCAGCGCTGCCCGCCCACCGTGTGAAGGTACCTGCCTATCACCCAGCGTTTGTAGCGGTTTTTGTGCCTGCGACGGCACCAGCGCCAGAGCAGTTTCCAGACTCGGTAGTCCACATAGCCGAAGGTTTCCTTGGCGACCACATGGCGGTGATAGTTGGCCCAGCCCCGGAGTACCGGGTTGAGCTGACGTATCAGGTTGCCCTGTTCAGCCGTCAGGTTGCCTCTGACGATGTGTCTGAACTTCTGTAGGTGAGCGCGCAAGTTCTTCTTGCTCGGCTTGATTAACAGCTTGCCGTGATACTTGCGCAGATTCTGCCCCAGAAAATCGAACCCGTCCGTGATATGCGTGATCACCGTTTTTTCCGGTGACAGCGTTAACCCCCGCTCCGCCATAAAGGCTTCGACCAGAGGCTTGACCTCGCTTTCCAGCAGCTCTTGCGAGATACCGGTGATCACGAAGTCGTCCGCATAGCGCACGTAGTTGACCTTGGTCTTGTAACTGGCCTTGGTGTTCTTCTTCCCGAACCGGGATTCGAGCACCGCCTCCAGTCCATCCAGCGCCATGTTGGCCAACACCGGCGAGATGATCCCCCCTTGCGGGGTTCCTGCCTCGGTCGGATACAGACGGTTGGACTCCATAAAGCCCGCTTTCAGCCATTTCCCGAGTACCTGTTTGTCCAACGGTATGTTGGCAAGCAACCAGTCATGACTGATGTTGTCAAAGCAGCCCTTGATGTCTCCTTCCAGCACCCACTGCGCGGAATTGCCACGACTGAGATTGACGAACAATTGCTCAATCGCGTCCGCCGTTGAACGCATCGGTCGGAAGCCATAGCTGTTGCGGTCGGCCGTCGTTTCCGACACCGGTTCCAGAGCCAGCAGATATAGCGCCTGCATGGCCCGGTCCAGCATGGTCGGTATTCCCAGCGGCCGGCGTTTGCCATTCGCTTTGGGAATATAGATTCGACGCAGCGGTTTCGGACGATACCCAGTCCTGACCAACCGGCCGATGGCCTTCCACTTTGCCTCGGGCGTACTCCACAACTCGCCATCAACACCGGGCGTTTTCTTGCCCCGGTTTTCGGTGACTCGCCTGACGGCCAATGCCTTGGCCGCAAACGAGCGAGTCAGCATCCGTTGCAGGACTTTCACCCTGCGCCAGCGCTGCTCTTTTGTCGCCTTCGCGATTCGTACCTGTAGCCCCCTCACCTGTCTGTGCACGGCATACCAGTCAATGGTGTGCCAGCTTTCAGCCGGGTGGGAAAATGCAGGTACATGAACTTCAGTACTCATCTTGCTATTCTCCTCAGTGCTTTGTTTATGAAAGCCCCGAGCGAGAAACAGATGGATCAATCCCTTGCGGGAGTGAAATCTGCTCCCGCAAGGGTTCAGGCGAAGTCGGTTCTAGGCCGCTTCGCCACCTTTCATGTCACTGTGGGCGCTTTACACGCCTTCACACGATTAAAGACCTGTCGGACGTGGGCTCCCGTTTCCGGTGGAGGAACCTTTAACCCCCTATCCGCTCCATTACAGAACGGCCTTCGCTTTTTCCGACCTCCCAAACCCGCACCTCCAACAGCGTCGATTGCTCTTCGCCTGCCCCTCGTCGTTAAACCGGGGCGAAAATACGGGGTTTCCGAGTTCCGTGCCGATGACACGAGTCACTTAGGTCCTGCCAATACACCGAAGGCTTGATGGCAACGTATCCCCAGATGTAAGAGGGATAGCCAGCCTTGTACCTTTTGGTCAGAGCGCGTCAGTAGCTTGCGCTCATTGCGGCTGACGGTGCTTGTTAGCAGTTCACGTATGTTGACCATATGACCCAGCCTAGCCTCTCATCCGCCTGCTACTGGCGAAATCTCCGGCACACCTCGCGATGTAAACCGAACCCTTGCGGGGAGTACATTGTCAGGAAGCTTCGCACCCCACCGTTACCAGTGACGCACTATCCCTAGGCTACTGTTGGTTGCACAACAGGTTCCGCTCACCCACCGGCCAAGTTACTTTTGACCGAGTATCGCGTGGAACAATCATCGAACACAGCTTCACACCGGCAGGTGCTTAGCTTTTGATAGACACGGATATTCCCGTTACCTCACAACCTCAAACTTCGAGACTGCTTCAACGTGTATCATTCGCGTAATGCGGGGATACAGGCTCATCACCCATACCTGAATTCGGAACTCCTTACGGAGTACCGATATTCGGGCCTGGAAACAAGCCCGAATATCGGGTTTTCTCAAATGCTATTTTCTGCTGGAAAGGGTGGTGACCACCACTTAAAAGTTAGTGGTCACTACGGGTGTAACCCAGCCAGGCTAGCTACCTGCGCGACTCTCGTCGCATTACATCATGCCGCCCATGCCACCCATGCCGCCCATGTCCGGCATGGCCGGAGCGGCGTCTTTCGGCAGCTCGGTCACCATGGCTTCGGTGGTGATCATCAGGCCGGCCACGGAGGCGGCGAACTGCAGGGCGGAGCGGGTCACCTTGGTCGGATCCAGGATACCCATCTCCAGCATGTCGCCGTAGGTGTCGTTGCCGGCGTTGTAACCGAAGTTGCCTTCGCTGGCCTTGATCTTGGACACCACCACGGACGCTTCTTCGCCGGCGTTGCTGACGATCTGGCGCAGCGGGGCTTCCATGGCGCGCAGGGCGACCTTGATACCCACGTTCTGGTCTTCGTTGTCACCGGTCAGGCCACCCAGTTTGGCGGCGGCACGCACCAGGGCCACACCGCCACCGGGCACCACGCCTTCTTCCACCGCGGCACGGGTCGCGTGCAGGGCGTCGTCGACGCGGGCCTTCTTCTCTTTCATTTCCACTTCGGTGGCGGCACCCACCTTGATCACGGCCACGCCGCCGGCCAGCTTGGCCACCCGCTCCTGCAGCTTCTCTTTGTCGTAGTCGGAGCTGGACTCTTCGATCTGCTGACGGATCTGCGCCACACGGGCGTTGATGGCCTCGACTTCGCCCACGCCATCGATGATGGTGGTGTTGTCCTTGGTGATCACCACGCGCTTGGCGCGGCCCAGGTCTTCCAGGGTGGCTTTTTCCAGCTCCAGGCCCACCTCTTCGGAGATCACGGTACCGCCGGTGAGGATGGCGATGTCCTGCAGCATGGCCTTGCGGCGGTCGCCGAAGCCCGGGGCCTTGACGCCGGCCACTTTCACGATGCCGCGCATGTTGTTCACCACCAGGGTGGCCAGGGCTTCGCCTTCCACGTCCTCGGCCACGATCAGCAGGGGCTTGGATTGCTTGGCCACGCCTTCCAGCACCGGCAGCAATTCACGGATGTTGGAGATCTTCTTGTCGACCAGCAGGATGAAGGGGTCGTCCAGCTCGACGGTGCCGGTTTCCTGCTTGTTGATGAAGTAGGGAGACAGGTAGCCGCGGTCGAACTGCATGCCTTCCACCACGTCCAGCTCGTCTTCCAGGCCCTGGCCTTCTTCCACGGTGATGACACCGTCGGTGCCCACTTTTTCCATGGCTTCGGCGATCAGCTGGCCGACCTTCTCATCGGAGTTGGCGGAGATGGTACCCACCTGGGCGATGGCCTTGGTGTCCTTGCAGGGCACGGACAGGGCCTTCAGCTCTTCCACCGCCTTGATCACGGCCTTGTCGATGCCGCGCTTCAGATCCATGGGGTTCATGCCGGCGGCCACGGCCTTCAGGCCTTCGTTGACGATGGACTGGGCCAGCACGGTGGCGGTGGTGGTGCCGTCACCGGCCTCGTCGTTGGCCTTGGAGGCCACTTCCTTCACCATCTGGGCGCCCATGTTCTCGAACTTGTCTTCCAGCTCGATTTCCTTGGCCACGGACACGCCGTCCTTGGTGATGTTGGGGGCGCCGAAGGACTTGTCCAGCACCACGTTGCGGCCTTTCGGGCCCAGGGTCACCTTGACGGCATCGGCCAGGATGTTCACGCCTTTCAGCATTTTTACGCGGGCGTCGTTACCAAATTTTACGTCTTTAGCTGCCATTGTTTATCTTCCTTAAAAAGTTGATGAACCGGATTATTCTTCGACGATAGCCAGAATGTCGTTTTCGGACAGGATCAGGACTTCCTGGCCATCCAGCTTCTCGGTTTTCACACCAAAACCTTCGTTGAAGATCACCTTGTCACCGACCTTGACGGACATGGCCTTCACTTCACCGTTGTCCAGTACGCGGCCATTACCAACGGCCAGCACTTCGCCACGAGTGGATTTCTCGGCGGCAGAGCCGGTCAGAACAATACCGCCGGCAGATTTTGACTCGGCTTCAATACGTTTGATAATGACGCGATCGTGCAATGGACGAATGTTCATCGATAACTCTCCCAATGAGTGTTGTTACCTTAGTTAGATAAACGGCCGAGGCCGCAAACTGTTCCGTTGACCTTCTATATGGGAGCGGTTTTTCGGCCTTCAAGGGCAAAACACAAAAATTTTTTAAAGAAAGCGCCCGGGCGTTATCATGGCCACCGCTGCCGGCGACGCCGGCTCCCCAGATCAAGAGATGCTCAGTGGCAAGACACAACTCCCTGCTCACCGCCCCCATAGGCCCGCAACTGGTCAGGATGACGGGCCCGATGGCACTCGGCATCGTCGCCATCCAGGCCTTCAACCTGGTGGACACCTTCTTCATCGGCCTGCTGGGCACCGACGCCCTGGCGGCGGTGAGCTTCACCTTTCCGGTGACCTTCATGGTGATCTCCCTGGCCATGGGGCTGGGTGCCGGCCTGTCGGCCAGCCTGGGCCAGGCCCTGGGCGCCGGCAACCAGGGCCTGGCCGCCCAGTTCACCAGCCACGGCCTGCTGCTGGCCCTGCTGCTGGTCAGCCTGCTGGCGATCCTGGGCGCCGCCACCATCACCCCCCTGTTCCGCTGGCTCGGTGCCGGCGACGAGCTGTTGCCGCTGATCCGCGACTACATGCTGATCTGGTACCTGACGGTGCCCCTGCTGGTGCTGCCCATGGTCGGCAACGCCGCCATCCGCGCCACCGGCGATACCCACACCCCCAGCCTGGTGATGACGGTGGCCGGCCTGGTCAACGGCCTGCTCGATCCCCTGCTGATCTTCGGCCTGGGCCCCTTCCCGGCGCTGGGCATCCGGGGGGCCGCCATCGCCTCGGCCTGCTCCTGGCTGATGGCCATGGTAGTGGGGCTTTACCTGCTGCGCCGGCGCGAGCGGCTGCTGGTGTGGCCCCTGACCGCCCTGCGCCAGTTGCCGGGACATTGGCGCCAGTTGCTGCATGTGGCCATTCCCGCCTCCTTTACCAATATGCTCAATCCCGTCGCCACCGCCCTGCTGCTCACCATACTGGCGGGGCTGGGGACCCAAGTGGTGGCCGCCTATGGCGCCGCCTCCCGCATCGAAGCCCTGGTGATGATAGTGATGATGGCGCTGAGCTCGGTGCTGGCGCCCTTTATCTCCCAGAACACCGGCGCCGGCCTGCATGAGCGCAGCCGCCAGGCCCTGCTGCTGGCGATGCGCTTCGCGGTGGGGTTTCAATTGCTGGTGTTCGGGGTTCTGTGGCTGCTGGCGCCGCTGGCGGCCCGGCTGTTCACCGACAGCCCCGAGGTCGCCCGGCACCTGGAGTTCTACCTGCGGCTGGTGCCTTTGGGCTACGGGTTGCAGGGCTGCTTCATGCTGCTGGCCTCGGCCCTGAACGGCCTGCGGGTCTCCGCCATTTCCCTGCTGCTGAACGGCATCCGCCTGTTCGGGCTGCTGCTGCCCCTGGCCTGGCTGGGCGCGGGCTGGGCCGGGGAAGCGGGACTGTTTGCCGGCATGCTGCTGGCCAACATCCTGGCCGGACTGCTGGCCTGCCTGTTCGCCTGGCAGCGCTTCCCCTGGCGGATCAACCATCCGCTGGCGGAGAAGAGCCCCAAGCTGGGCTGACGGAGACGGCCAGGCGGGCGCCGGCGGGAGGACTACTTGTTGTCGTCCTTGCGCTCGTATTCGCCGTCGAAGGTGCTGCCGGGGCTGTGGTCCCGCAGCCGCTCCTCGGGCCGGCGGACCTCGCTGTGATAATGATACTCGGCACTGAAGGTATGACCCTTGTGGCCGCGCACATGGGCCCGGCTCAGGAAGCGCTCCGCCAGGGCCACCCTGACCGGGGGCAGCAGCAGCAGCAGGCCGGCCAGATCCGACACGAAGCCCGGCAGCAGCAGCAGCACGCCGCTCAGCGCCAGCATCATGCCCGACACCATCTCCCGCGCCGGCGGCTCGCCCCGGTTGATCTTGTGCTGGGCCTCCATCAGGGTCTGGATGCCCTGAATGCGGACCAGGCCGATGCCGACCACGGCGGTGAGCACGATCAGCGCCAGGGTGCTCCAGGCGCCGATGGCCGAGCCCACCTCGATAAACACGAAAATCTCCAGCAAGATGGCGCCGACCAATAGCAAGAATACTTTACCCACTGTTACCTCTGCTCGCGCCGTTTGGGCGTTGTTACGGGTCAAACCTAGCATATGGGGACGACGATGCCCGTTTTCAAACGTCCCGCAGCGGTGACCTTACCCCAGCAGGACGTTATAGTGAAAGCCTCGGACCCGGCCCCGACCGCCGATTCATGACCCAGGTCAAGCGACCGGGGGCGGTTCCGGCTATGATGGCCCCGACGGGCCGGCTCCGGCCCCTTCAACAAGGAACACCATGTTGCTGCGTATCCCTGCACTGCTGCTGGCCTTTACCCTGCCCCTGGCGCCGGCCCAGGCCGGCCTGCTCGAACGGCTGGGCCTGACCAAAGCCGCCCCCGCCGCTCCCTCCTTTCTGCCGGTGGAGCAGGCCTTTGTCGTCAGTCACCGGCAGGCGGACGGGCGGCTGACGCTGACGGTAGACATCGCCCCCGGCTACTACCTCTACCGCCACCGCCTGGCGCTGTCGGCGGAGCAGGCCGAGCTCGGCGACTGGACCCTGCCCGAGGGCAGGCCGCACCAGGACGAGTACTTCGGCCAGAGCCAGGTCTACCACCAGGAGTTGCGGCTGCAGGTGCCGCTGCGTTCGACGGGCGACGTCGGCCGGGTCGAGTTCCGTTACCAGGGCTGCACCACCGGCCTCTGCTACCCCCCGCAGGTGCTGACCATCGCCCTGGACGCGACGACAGCCGACTGAATCACTCCAGCAGGTATTCGACACTGGTCACCACCCGCACCTGCTTGATCTCCGGGGTGTAGGGATCCAGGTCCGCCACCGAGAAGTAACCCTGCTGGGCCGAACGGATGGCGCCGACCCGGGCATTCGCATCCTTGGCAAACTGCAGGGCGGCCTCCCGGGCATTGGCGGTGGCGTCGGCGATCATCTGCGGCTTGATGTCGTTCAGGCCGGTAAACACATAGCGGGTCTTGTGTTCGTAATGCTGGGTCAGCAGCACCCCCTGGCTGACCAGGGTGGCGGTGGCCGGCTGGGCCTGCTTGACCAGCTCCACCTGCCGGCTGCGCACCAGCAGCACCGCATCGGCCCGGTAGCGCTGGGGCGGACGCTGGTCACCGTACTGATGGGCCCAGAGATCCTGCACCACCGGGGCGGCAAAGTTCAGCTCTCCCTCCCCGAACCCCGCCTGCCGCAGGAAGGCGGTGATCTTGGTGCTGTCCGCATCGATGGCGCCGTACAATTCGGCCAGGCTGTCGGCCGACACCGAGAAGCTCAGTGGCCACAGCGCCAGATCGGCCGGCACTTCCCGCTCCGCCAGCCCCTTGACCGCCACCACCCGGTCCGCCTGTTTCCAGATGTATACCGCGTCCTTCAGATAACTGCCGCCCCATACCAGCCCGAGGGCAATCAGGCCGCCGAGCAGCAAGGCCGCGCCGCTGTCGTTCCTATTCATGGGTAACCCCGCTATGATCCCGTTTTGTTGTCATTGACCGGCTAATTGTAATGGATGAAATCGAGACCGCCCCGGGATCCGGCGCCGACACCTGGTTTGTTTACCTGCTGCGCTGCCGGGATCACAGCCTCTATGCCGGCATCACCCTGGATCCCGAGCGCCGGTGCCGGGAGCATAACCGGCAGCGGAGTCAGGCCTCCCGCTATGTCTGGGCCCGCCGGCCGGCCATGCTGGCCTGGCAGCTGGCGGTGGCCGACAAGAACACCGCCCTGAAGCTGGAATACCGACTCAAGCGACTGACCAGAAAACAAAAAGAGCAACTGCTGCAAGACCCGGAGGGCTGGCGGCAGTTGCTCTGTTGAACCGAGCGCCCGGGGGCGCCGGGAGATTATTCCTGGGTCTCGGCCTCGGGCTTTTCGTCCCGCTCGATATCCAGCAGCTCGACTTCGAAGATCAGCACGGCATTGCCGGGAATGGTGCCGGCACCGGACTCGCCGTAGGCCAGCTCGGACGGGATGAACAGCTTGTACTTGGCGCCCACCGGCATCAGTTGCACGCCCTCGGTCCAGCCCGGGATCACCTGGTTGAGCGGGAAGCTCGCCGGCTCGCCCCGATCGATGGAACTGTCGAACTGGGTGCCGTCCACCAGGGTACCCACATAGTGCACGGTGACCACGTCTTCCGCCACCGGCTTGTCGCCGTCTCCTTCGTTCAGCACCTCATACTGCAGGCCGGACTCGGTCACCTGCACGCCTTCGCGCTTGGCGTTTTCTTCCAGGAAGCTCTTGCCTTCTTCCAGGGTGGCCGCCGCCTGTTCCTTGGACTGGGTTTCGATGAGTTCGTTGATATGCTCGTCGTAGGCCATCAGCGCGCTCTGGACTTCCTCGTCGGTCATGCTTCCCTGGTCGGTAAAGCCGTCCTTCACCCCTTGCAGTATGATGTCGTTGTTCAGGTTGACGCCCAGCTCCTGCTGCTTTTCCAGGGTGGAGCCGATGTAGCGGCCCATCGACAAGCCGATGGCATAAGCGGATTTATCCTCGAAGCTGGTCAGGGCCGGCGCCGACTCGGCCGCCGGGGCGGGTGCCGTCGCCTGCTCTTCCTTACAACCACTCAGACCCACCATGACGGCGGAGGCCAGCAAGCTGACTTGCAACAGTTTTTTCATTATTGACTCCAGAACAGGGGAAAAACCCCATGGAAAATGAGATGCTTATAACTCAAGACCTATACTAACGTTTCAACTTGCCGATGCGAAAGCCCAAGCCGACAAAAATGCCGATAAGCCTGCTGACCGCCATGCTGTGCGTCACGCTTCTGCTGCTGAGCGGTTGCGAGGGCGGGGATACCCCCCTGCACCAGAGCCGTTATGCCGAAGGCACAGTGCTGGCGGCGGAAACCAGCACCGACGGCCGCTTTACCCTGATCTCCACCGGTCCCAGTCCGGTACAGGTATGGCAACAAGGCGATGCGGAGCCGCTCTACCACTGGTATCAGGGCGCTTCGCCCCAGGATATAGTGCTGCTTGCCATCTCATCCGACGGTCGAGCCGCGGCCACCGCCACCGAAGACACAGTGGCCCTGTGGTCACTGCAAAACGGCCGCAACCTGGGCTTTTACCAACTCAACCACACCCTGCGCAGCCTGGCCCTGGCGGACGCGGGCCGTAGTCTGCTGCTCGGCTACCAGAGCGGCGAGGTGGAATACGTCGACCTGCACAGCGGCCGTCGGCTGCTGTTTATGGGCCATGAGGACAGGATCAATGCGGTGGATCTGTCCGCCAACGGCCGTTACGCCCTGAGCGCCAGCCACGACGGCCAGGTGCTGCTCTGGCAAACCGAGGATGCCGCCATCCTCAGCCGCTGGCAGCATCCCCACAGCGTCAGCCTGGCGCGCCTGGACCGGGAAGGCCGCCACGCCTTCAGCGCCGATACCCAGGGCGGCGGCATCGTGCGCCGGCTGCCCTCCGGCGAGCCCCTGGCCAGCCTGCAGGTGCCTCACCGGGGGCAGACCTTCGTCAGTGCCCACCTGGATCCGGAGCACAACCGCCTGCTCACCGGCGGCACCGCCCGCCGCCTGGATCTGTGGCAGCTGGACGACGGCCGTCTACTGCAGAGCTGGCGGGTGGGACTGCACACCCGGCTCAGGCCGGCCAGTGCCCTGGTGTACGGCGTGGCCTTCGCCGACCAGGAGCGTGTCTACAGCATCAGCTCCGCCGGCCTGGGAGAAACCTGGGCCCTCAGTACAGAGAGAACCAGACAATGAATGAAGAATACTGCCACCGCCTGGAACAGCTGGAAACCCGGCTGGCTTTCCAGGACGACACCATCGACCAGCTCAACCAGGAGATCACCGCCCAGGGCGCCGAAATCGCCCGGCTCAAGACCCAGCTCAGCCTGCTGGTGAAGAAGTTCAAGGAGCTGCAGCCCAGCCAGATCGCCAGTCAGGCGGAAGAGACGCCGCCGCCCCATTACTGAGGTGAGGGATGAGGGCAGCAAAAAAGGCGCCGCAGCGCCTTTTTGATGCCGAACCCGGCTCAGTGATGGTGGCCGCAGCAGCCGCCGTCATGCTCGTGGTGATCGTGGTGATGGTCGTGCTCGCCATGCACATGGCCGTGGGCCAGCTCTTCCTCGGTGGCGGCGCGCACTTCGCGCACCACGCCCTTGAAACTCAGGGTCATGCCGGCCAGCGGATGGTTGCCGTCCACCTTCACATACTCTTCCGCCACCTCGACGATGGTCACCGGACGATGGCCGTCATCGGTCTCGGCCACGAAGGTATCGCCTTCGGACACTTCCATGCCGTCGAACAGCTCGCCGGGCACGGACTGCACCAGGGCCTCGTCGTAATCGCCGTAAGCCTGATCCGGCGTCAGGGTCACCTCGAAATCTTCGCCAACCACCTTGTCGGTCAGCACCGCTTCCAGCCCGGCCACCAGGTAGCCGGTGCCGTGCAGGTACTGCAGCGGCTGCTTGCCTTCGGTAGAGTCGAGAATGTCACCGTTGGCATTGGTAACGGTAAAATCCAGCGTCACCACAGTGTCTTGGGATACTTTCATGGGAATGGCCCTGTTCGTGAATGTCGCCATAGCATACATGATGGCGGATACGCTGGAAATGCGGCGCGGGCAGAATGAAGATGGCCCCGGAGGGGCCATGGCTGGCAGAATTCAAGATAGCACAGGGAATAAAACACTTGTTCCGCCGATGCCAGTCTAGCCCAGAGGAGGTAAAGCTGGGAAGAGCTGTTTCGTACGACTGCGTAAAGTACGCGCAACTGGCGTGGTTTTATCGCCTTACTCCGGCTTGAACACTCCGATCAGCTCGCCGCTGCCTGCCGCCTTCACCTCTTCGCCGGCCTGGCTCTGGTGATGGCCACAACGGACACACTCGACTTTCTCGACACCGTGCTCCATATACAGCATCATGGTGTCCATCGACTGACACTGGGGGCAGACGGCACCGGCGATAAAACGCTTTTTGCGACGGGTTTCCACGACCGAACTCCTCGTTACCACTCTGTCCCGGATTCTCCGCCAAAATCGAACCGACTACAATGCTCACCGCCACCTATTACAGTATCCATCACCAGTTGCACCCTCATTCCCATCTGCTGCCGGGCAAGCGCCAGCGCCACCTCAAGGGCCAGTTGCTGCTGGTGCACCAGGGCTGTGGCCTGATCCAACTGGGCCGCCACTATTATCCGCTGGCGACCGGCGAGGCCGCCTTTCTCGCCGCCGACACCCTCTTCGCCTGGCATGGCTTCGCCGCCAGCCGGCTGAGCCGGGTGGCGCTGTCCCCCCGCCTGGCACAGCCCGGGGGCAGCGGCCGGCTCACCCCTTCCCCCCTGCTGCTGGCCATCGCCGACAAGCTGGCCGGCTGGCAGGGCGAGCGGGACTGGCAGGGCGCCCAGGGCCGGCTGTGCCGGTCGCTGTACGACGAGTTGCTGCCCCACGACCTGCTGCCCTTCGACGCCCAGCCGCCCCTGCACCAGAAGATGGCCGCGGACCCGACCGGTTTCCTGCTGACCGACGAGGAAGAAACCGCCTTTCGCCGGCGTTTCGGCTGCGATGCCGACAGCTGGCGCCGCCAGGCCGCCCTGTTGTTCATCCTGCGGGATCTGCCCAAGAGCGCGGACTGGGAAGGCCTGCTGGCCCGGTACGGCTTCGCCTCCCTGCCGCAGTTCGAGCAGGATTGCCGCCATTGGCTGGGCGCCCCCTGTCATCCGGGTGGCAAAACCGGCTAAAATACGCTTTTTGTTGGATGCCGGGCCACCATGATCACCCTCTGCCAGATTGAATTGCTCCGGGGCGGCCGCCCCCTGTTGAAAGATGCCAGCGCCACCATCCACGGCGGCCAGAAGGTCGGCCTGGTGGGCAAGAACGGCTGCGGCAAGTCCAGCCTGTTCGCCCTGTTCAAGGGCGAGCTCGGCATCGACAGCGGCCAGTTTGCCCTGCCCGCCGACTGGCAGCTGGCCAGCGTGGCCCAGGAAACCCCGGCCCTGGGCTGCTCGGCGCTCGACTACGTGATCGACGGCGACCTGGAATACCGCCGGCTGTGCCGGGAGCTGGAACAGGCCGAGGCCCGCCACGACGGCATTGCCATCGCCGAGCTGCACGGCCGGCTCGAGACCCACGGCGGCTACCATATCCACGCCCGCGCCGCCGGCCTGCTGCACGGCCTGGGCTTTGACAACGCCGCCCAGTCCCGCCCGGTGAGCGCCTTTTCCGGCGGCTGGCGCATGCGCCTAAACCTGGCCCAGGCGCTGATCTGCCGCTCCGACCTGCTGCTGCTGGACGAACCCACCAACCACCTGGACCTGGACGCGGTGATCTGGCTGGAGCGCTGGCTGAAAAGCTACCCCGGCACCCTGATCCTGATCTCCCACGACCGGGACTTTCTCGACGCCGTGGTCGGCCGCATCATCCATATCGAGAACAACCGGCTCAACGAATACACCGGCAACTACTCGGACTTCGAGCGCATGCGCGCCGAGCAGCTGGCACTGCAGCAGTCCATGTTTGAAAAACAGCAGCGCGCACTCAGCCACATGCAGAGCTACGTGGATCGCTTCCGCTACAAGGCGAGCAAGGCCAAACAGGCCCAGAGCCGGCTCAAGGCCATGGAGCGGATGGAGCGCATCCTGCCCGCCCACGTGGACTCGCCGTTCAGCTTCCACTTCCGTCCGCCGGCCAGCCTGCCGGTGCCGCTGATCGCCATGGAAAAGCTGGCCGCCGGCTACGGCGGCCAGGCGGTGCTGTCGGCGATCAAGCTCAACCTGGTACCCGGCTCGCGCATCGGCCTGCTGGGGCGCAACGGCGCCGGCAAGTCCACCTTTATCAAGCTGCTGGCGGGCGAGCTGACCCCGCTCTCGGGCAAGCTGGAAGCGAGCAGGGGCGTGGCGCTGGGCTACTTTGCCCAGCACCAGCTGGAGAGCCTGCACCCGGAGGAATCGCCGCTCACCCACCTGGCCCGGCTCGATCCCAAGGCCAGCGAGCAGAGCCTGCGCGACTACCTGGGCGGCTTCGACTTTCGCGGCGACAAGGTGAAGGAGCCGGTCGGCCCCTTCTCCGGCGGCGAAAAGGCCCGGCTGGTGCTGGCGCTGATCGTCTACCAGAAGCCCAACCTGCTGCTGCTGGACGAGCCCACCAACCACCTGGATCTGGACATGCGCGAGGCGCTCACCCTGGCGCTGCAGGAATTCGAAGGCGCCATGGTGATCGTGTCCCACGACCGCCACCTGCTGCGCGCCACCACCGACGAGTTCTACCTGGTGGACGGCGGCCGGGTACAACCCTTCGACGGCGACCTGGACGACTACCACCAGTGGCTGGTGGAGCAGGACAAGGCCGAGCAGCCGGAGCAACAGGCCCCGGCCGGCGACAACTCCGCCCAGGGGCGCAAGGCGGAAAAGCGCCGCCAGGCCGAGCTGCGCCAGCAGACCCAGCCCCTGCGCAAGGCCATCACCAGGCTGGAAAGCCAAATGGAACGCTGCCAGCAGCAACTGGCCGACATCGAGCGGCAACTGGCCGAGCCGGACATCTACCAGGCCGAGCACAAGGCCCGGCTGCAGCAACTGCTGAAGGAGCAAAGCCCCCTTCAGCAACAGCTGGCGGACGCCGAGGCCGAATGGCTGGCGTTGCAGGAGCAACTGGAGGAGCTGGAGCAGTCATGATCGGCGCCGACGAGCTGTGGCAATTCAGCGAACAACACTACGGCCGTCCCGGCGTGGCCCAGGCCTGCCTGCAGTTGCAGGAGGAGCACGGTGCCAACGTCAATCTGCTGTTGCTGCTGTTGCTGCTGGAAGAACTGGGGCTGGCCACGGATCCGGCCCTGTTCCTGCCACTGCTCGAGGCCCGTCGGGGCCTGTTCGGCCAGTGGCGGCAACTGCGCCGATGGCTGAAGGAACGGCTCGACGAAGACGACTACGGTCAGCTGTTGCAGCACGAGCTGGAGCTGGAGCGCTGGCAGCAGCAGGAGCTGCTGCAGGTGCTGGAGCGGCACCCGCCCGCGCCCGGCAGCGGTGCCCTGCTCGATTACCTCACCCGGTTGCAGGTGGCCGATGCGCCCCTGTGGCAACTGAAACTCGCAGGCTAGGACCCATTTCATGCTGAGCTATCGCCATGCCTTTCACGCCGGCAACCATGCCGACGTGCTGAAACACGCCGTCCAGTCCCTGATCCTCGAGGCCCTCTGTGCCAAGGACAAGGGCTTTTGCTATATCGACACCCACGCCGGCGCCGGCGGCTACGCCCTGGCTCACGAATGGACCCAGAAAAAGGCGGAATATCTGGGCGGCATTGCCCCCCTGTGGCAGCAGCGGGAGCAATGGCCGGCGCTGGCCGGCTACTTCGCCGCCATCCAGGCCATGAACGACGGCGACAGGCTCGACTATTACCCGGGCTCGCCCAAGGTGGCGGAACATTTTCAGCGTCCGCAGGACCGGCTGGTGCTGATGGAACTGCACAACAACGAGGTGGACAACCTGCGCCAGAACCTGCGCCGGGACGGGGTCGCCATCCACCACCGCGACGGCTTCGAGGGCCTGGTCGGGCTGCTGCCGCCCACCCCCCGACGCGGCCTGGTGCTGATCGACCCGCCCTACGAGCTGAAGGAAGACTACCACCGGGTGGCCGACACCCTGGCCAAGGCGCACAAGCGCTGGCCCATCGGCATCTATGCGGTCTGGTATCCGCTGCTGGCGAAGCAGGTGGATCGCAGCACCGGCCTCAAGCAGGCCCTGGCCCGCTGCGGCTTCGAGCAGGTGCTGTGCGCCGAACTCGGTGTCGGCCGGCAGGCCGACGACTTCGGCATGCACGGCTCCGGCATGGTGGTGCTCAATCCGCCCTGGAAGCTGGAGCAGCAACTGAGTCAGTTACTGCCGCGACTGACGGCGGCGCTGGCCCTGGATCCCCAGGCGAGCTGGAAACTGGAATGGCTTAACGGGTAACCCGAGCGCCCAGGGTGGCGGCCGTGAAACGCGGCATGGCGAGCCGCGCCCCTGTCGTCCTTACAGCTGCTCGCCCAACCAGCCGGCGAAGCCGGGCAAGGCGCCCAGATGGGGCAACAGGGTGATGGTGACGGACGGATACTGTTTGCGCTTTTGCTCCAGCACCGAAGGCAGGTCTTTGACCACGTGCTTGCCCTGGGCCAGGAAATAGGGAAACAGCCGGATGTCGCGGGCGCCGGCCGCCACCTGGCTGTCGATGGCCTGCTCCAGGCTAGGCTCGGCCAGCTCCCAGAAGCCATGGCCGACAAGCGCAAACTTGTCGCTCATAACTTCGGCGAGGGCATGGGAGAAAGCGGCAATTTCGTCGTTGGCGGCCGCCCGCCGACTGCCGTGGGCAACCAGGATAAACCCCTTCATATCACTCCTGTTTACGCTGTACCAGGGGCGCCTGGGCCGCCAGTACATCCACACAAAAATCCCAACTGGAAATACGGTAATGCTGGATATCCTCGTCCAGGTGAGTGCCGTGGGTCTGCTGGTGAAACCAGGTTAAGAATCGGGACGGGGTGATAAGCTGCACCTGGGCATCGATATCCTGCTCATCATCATCGATAAAGTCCAGTACATCGCTCCCCTCCAGTACCCGGTAGCCGAACAGATGCTCGAATACCAGCCGGTAGACAACCCGAGGCGGCGTGTCGATGTCGGTGGGCATGCCCATCGACAGCATCAGGCTGCCATTCCATACATCCTGATGCAGCTCGGTCAGCATCAGCCCCGTGGCCAGCCCCCGGGCACCGGCCCACGGGGTTGCCACCTGTCGAATCGCATTAACTTCCATAACAGCCTCCCTGAAACGGGAACAGACTTGGTTCAGTTATAACAACCGGACAATCAAAGGAGCAAGTGAAGGCGAAAAAAAACCCGGCTCCGCCGGGTTTGGGAACCGTTATTTGACGGCGTCTTTCAGGGCTTTACCGGCCACGAAACTGGGCACGTTGGCCGCCGCAATCTCGATTTCCTTACCGGTTTGCGGGTTGCGACCGGTACGGGCGGCGCGATGATTTACCTTGAAAGTGCCGAAGCCGACCAGCTGTACCGGATCACCTTCCTTCAGGCTTTGGGTGATACCGCTGAGTACTTCTTCCAGTGCTGCCTTGGCCTGAGCCTTGCTCAAGTCCGCCTTGGCGGCGATTGCATCGACAAGCTGAGTCTTATTCATAGGGGATCCTTTCTCACTTGGCATTAAGCGGTTGCCCACTCTATTCAAATTTCGGGCTCAAGCAAAGCCTTTGTCTTGAAGCCAAATATCAAGTGCCGTTGTTTTGTTCGGAAACTGCGGAAAACATCACATAACCGCATGGGAAAATGCCCGTGGCGACTGGCCTGGGGACGAACTCAGCATAGCCGACCCGCCCCACGACTGCCAAGTCCCGGCGCCCCGCCACAGGCAAAATCTGCCGCGTTACCGGGCCTCCCCTGGCAGGGGACGGCCCGGCTCAGGTTGTCAGGACTCCAGATCCTTGATCACCACGGTGGAGTCGCAGCGGCCGAAGCCCTCGGCCAGCAGCTTCTCGTAGACCTGGTACACATGCTCGGTGAGCGGCAGCTTGAGTCCCTGGTGCTTGGCTTCCTCCAGGCAGATCCCCAAATCCTTGTGCATCCACTGGGCGGCGAAGCCGAAATCGAACTTGCCCTCCGCCATGGTCTGGGCCCGGTTCTGCAACTGCCAGCTCTGGGCCGCGCCGCCGGCCAGCACCTCGATCAGGGTGGGGATATCGAGCCCGGCCTTCTTGGCGATCATCAGCCCCTCGGCAATGCCCTGCACCGCCCCGATCACACAGATCTGGTTGACCATCTTGCAACGCTGACCGGCACCCACCGGGCCCAGCCGGGTCACCTTCTTGCCGTAGGCGGCCAGCACCGGCGCCGCCTCGGCCACGTCCGCCTCGTCACCGCCGATCATCACGGTGAGAGTGCCGTTTTCCGCCCCCAGCTGGCCGCCGGAGACGGGGGCGTCGATAAAGCGCGCGCCGACCGCGGCGGCCTGGCGGGCCAGCTCTTCCGCCAGCTCCGCCGAGGTGGTGGTGTGATCGATGAGCAGGGCGCCGGCCTGGATACCGGCCAGCACCCCCTCCTCGCCGCAGACCACGGCGCGCACGTCGTCATCGTTGCCCACGCAGACCATCACCATGTCGGCGCCCCGGGCCGCCTCCGCGGGCGTGGCCGCACTGGTGCCGCCATGGCGCGCCACCCAGTCGCCCGCCTTCTGCGGGTTGCGATTGTAGACACAGACCTCATGGCCCGCCTGTTGCAAATGCCCGGCCATGGGAAAGCCCATGACCCCCAGTCCGATAAATGCCAGTTTCATCTCTCGTGCTCCCTCGTTGATATGCGGATAACCGTTGTGACTTTAACGGGCCATGGGCTTTTTTTGCAACATGCGTTGTAAGGTACGCCTGTGCATCCCCAGGGCCCGGGACGCCGCCGAAATATTGCCGCCGTGCTGCTGCAGCACAAACTGCACATATTCCCAGGACTGCTTGCGCACCGAAGGCTGAAAGGCGACCAGCTCCTCTGCGGCCGCCGCCGGTTGCCCGGGCTCGTTGAAGGCCGCGAGGATGGTCTCCACATCCGCCGGCTTCGGCAGATACTGGGTGGCGCCCAGCTTGACGGCGGCAACGGCGGTACTGATGCTGGCGTAACCGGTCAACACCACGATGGGGATCCGGGGAAATTGCCGGCGCAGGGCAGGCAACAGCTGCAGGCCGCTTTCTCCTTCCAGGTTCAGGTCGAGGATAATGCCGTCGGACCCAGGCGCGCGGGCCAGGGCGGCCGTGCCGTCTGCGGCCCAGGACAAGGTCAGGCCACGGCGACCGAAGCTTTTTTTGAGCAAGGCGGCGAAGGTCGGGTTGTCATCCACCAGCAGAAAATGCCGCATGCGCGCCTCCCGCGTTGATGGCCGAACACTCGCCGGCGCCGTCCTCTCCGGCCAGCCGTAACGGCATGCGGATACGGGCATAGACGCCGCCCTCGGCATGATTGCGCAAGGTCAGGCTGCCATTCAGCCGGGAAAAGGTGGCATGGGCCAGCCACACGCCCATGCCCAGCCCCGTTGGCTTGGCCGAGTCCTGCTGGTTCAGCCCGGCACGCCGCAGCTGCTCGTCGCTCAGATGGCCCTGACGATTATGAATGCCGATGTCCAGCAGGCCACCGTCGATCACGGTGGTGTAGAGTTCAACCCAGTTTTCGCCCGCGTCCGCGGCATTGTCCAGGATATTGAACAAGGCCGCCCAGAAGGGCTCCTCCAGCCACACCAGATAATCCCCTGCCAGTGCTTCATCGTACCATCGGCAACGCACATCGGGCCTCAGGTTGGCCCAGCGCGCCAGGTAACCGCGCAGGCTGTCGAACAGCCACACCGGCCCGGACAACGGCTCGGCCCTGTGCCTGAGCTGCCAGAGCACATCCCGGCAGAGCAGCAGTTGCCGGTTGAGGGTATCCAGTTGCTTCCGGCCCTCCTCCGACAACGCCGACTCCTGCTCCAGCTCCTCGGCCAGGAGAAACAGGTTGCTGAGCGGGGTCGACAGCTGATGGGCCACCGAAGCGGATTCCATGCCCAGCAGCAGGAAGCGCTCCTGTTGTTGCTGGTTCTGGTAGGCCTGCTGCAACTGGCTTTCCTTGTCGGCCAGGCGGCGGATCAGCCAGGACACCGCCGCCGTGATCAAGACCGCCGACAGGCCGAAGGTCAACCACATGCCGAGCAGGTGCAGATTGAACAGGGGCTCCGCCGGCAGGCCGTGATGCTCATGGCCGGCGATGGCCAGCGGCCGGTACCAGTGGAACAGCGACAGGTAGCAGGCGGTGGCGATGGCCACCAGCAACCAGGCGAAGGCAGCGGCACAGGTCAGGGCCGCGATCAGCAACGGAAACAGGTAAAGGGAAGCCACCGGGTTCATCACTCCGCCGCTGAAGGCCACCACCAGGGTCAGCACCAGGATATCGAGCAACAGGCCCGCCTCCCTGAGCCCCGCCCATCCGGGAGCGCGCCGGCACAGCAGGCTGCCGGCGCCGTTGGTCAGGCCGAGTGCCAGCAGCACCAGCCACAACTCGGGGCCGAGCACCGGCAGCAGGAGGTGGTCGGTCAGCCACAGGGAGGCGGTCAGCGCCAGCCAGAACAGCCAGCGCATGGTCTGCACGAAGGGCAACTGGCTGAACAGGGGGCCGCCCTGCCCGCTGGCCTTGTCGGGTTCCATCACATTCCCTCGAAATGGGGCATTGTGCCACCGTCGCCCCGCACGGCCATTGACGGACATCAAGCCCGCGCCTGCGACAATATGCCGCATTGTCGCCCTTCCGCCCTGGCCGTAGAGTCTGGGCCATGGCCGCGCCCTTGCTTGCTCAGTTGCGGCCATGGCTGCAGCCAGTGCTTGCCTGGCTGCAGTCCTCCTTTTTAACGCCGCAACCAGGCCATCCACCAAGAAGCTAACGGCAATCTCCATGAAACATCACTATCTCTTTCCCCTCGCCCTGCCCCTGCTCACGTTGAACAGTGCCCAGGGGCAGGATGTCGCCGAAGACCAGCCATCGCTCAGCACCGCCACCAGCATCATCGTTACCGCCTCGCCGCTGGTCAGCCCCAACCTGTTGAGCCTGGATCCCCAGTCGCCGGTGCAGCCGATCCCGGCCGCCGACGGCGCCGGCCTGCTGAAAACGGTGCCCAACATGAGCATCACCCGCAAGGGCGGCATGGCGGGCGATCCGCTGTTTCGCGGCCTGGGCGGCTCCCGGCTCGCCATTACCAGCGACAACAGCTATGTACTCGGCGGCTGCGGCGGGCGCATGGATCCGCCCACCGCCTATCTGTTCCCCCGAGCCTATGACGAGGTGGTGATCACCAAGGGGCCGCAGACGGTCACCCAGGGCCCCGGCCTGGTGGCCGGCTCGGTGCAGTTTCTGCGCCATCCCCGCTATTACGGCGAAGGGGAGCTCAACCTGGACGCCGGCCTGACCACCGGCAGCGCCGACCGTCTGGATGCCTTCGCGGATCTCGATGCGGGTAATGAGCTCGGCTACCTGCGCCTCAACGCCAACCACAACCAGGCCGACGACTACCGGGACGGCGACGGCGACCGGGTGCATTCGGCCTACGACAAGCGCAGCCAGAGCCTGCAGCTGGGGCTGACCCCGGACGAACTGAGCCTGCTGGAAGTGTCCTACGACCGCAGCCGGGGCGAGGCCGCCTACGCCGACCGGGCGATGGACGGCAGCCAGTTCGACCGGGACGCCTGGGGCATCCGGCTCGAACGCCAGGCCCTCACTCCCTGGCTCGGCAAGCTGCAGCTGCAATACGGCCACAGCCTGATCGACCACGTGATGGACAACTACAGCCTGCGCCCGGTCAGCGGCATGTACAAGGCGATGAACCCCGAGCGAACCACCGACACCGCCCGGCTGCTGGCCGAGTTCAACCTGGGCCACCACCAGACCCAGCTGGGGGTGGACTGGATGCAGGACGACCACCGCTCGCGCATGGGAATGGGCATGACGGCGGCGGCCGCCGACGACTATCAGTCCAAGCCTTACCTGGATACCCAGTCATTCGAAAACCACGGCGTTTTCGTGGAAAACAACTGGCAACTGAACGAAAGGCAGCAACTGATCGGCGGCCTGCGCCTCGATCATACCCGGGCCCGCTTCGAGCAGCTCACCATCGATAACCCCCTCAAGCAGCAGGATTACCGGTTGCACGCGGGCTTTGTGCGCCTCGAGCACCGGCAGCAGGCCTGGACCTGGTACGCCGGCTACGGCCAGGCCGAGCGGGCACCGGACTTCTGGGAGCGCAACCGCAACGGCGCCCTGGCCACCGAGACCAACCACCAGCTGGATGCCGGCCTGCTGTACCGGAATGGCCGGCTGAGCGGCTCGTTGTCGCTGTTTGCCGGCCATGTGGATGATTTCATCCTGGTCGACAACCTGGATCCCGCCAAGGCCCGCAATATCGATGCCCGCCGCCTGGGCGGCGAGGCGGAAATCCGCTGGCAATTCAGCTCCGATTGGTCGCTCGGCTCCAGCCTGGCCTACACCCATGGCCAGAACACCAGCGACGATCGCCCCCTCGGCCAGACCCCGCCGCTCGAGCTCAACACCGCCCTCGGCTTCGATAACGGAGAGCACGAGCTGGCCCTGCTGATGCGCAACGTCGCCGGCCAGCATCGCTTTGCCGAAGGCCAGGGCAACATCATCGGCCAGGATCTGGGGCCTTCTTCCGGCTTTACCGTGTTTTCGGTGAACGCTGGCTGGCGGCTCAACTCCCGGGTGAAACTGGCAACGGGCATCGACAACCTGTTCGACAAGGGCTACAGCGAGTTCATCAACAAGCAGGAAAACGACTTCGTCGGGATCAATCCGCAGACCGACCGGATCTCGGAGCCGGGACGCCAGTGGTGGGCCGAAGTACAGCTCAGTTTCTGATAAAAAAAGCAGGGATGGCGCCGTGGCGCCATCCCTGTGAAGGTATCGGCAATCAGTTACCGAAAGGGCACTTCTTGTTGTGGGCAAGCGGCGGGGAGTCCGGCTCCCCGCTGTTATCCATTGACGTTGGTACTTTCGAAGATCTTGTCCGCCGAGGCGGCGACGAAGCCGGTGTAGAGCTTGCCGTCGGGCTGGGCATAGCGCAGGGCGAACTCGTAGAAGCAGCTCGGCAGCTCGGCCTTGCCGTCGCTGAACTCGACGATGGCGGTGTCGGCCATGGTGGAGGACTGCTCCAGCAGCACCTCGGGCGAGCCCTTGATCTCGCCGCCCGCGGTGTTGAGCCGGAAGCCCGCGTTCTTGAGCGCGCTGTTCACCGCCTCCAGGCTGTCGAAGCCGTCCAGCTCGTTGACGCTGACGGTGAAGTGGTTGGCCCTAAAGCCGTAGGCCGCCAGCCAGGCCGCGTATTCGCTCTCTTCCAGCAGGGTCTTGTAGTCTTCATAAGAGACCTTCCAGGGCGCGCCGGAATAGAGAAAACCGGTCTGGGCGGGCAGGCCCTCGTCCACCTGGTCGATCAGGCCGGCGACGATGCGCTGCAGCCCGGGGGAGCACTGCTCCAGCAGCAGTTCGCTGATAAACACCTTGGGCGCGGTGGCATCGAGGGGATGCTCGTAGTGGCGGGCGTAGAGCTTCTTGGCCTCGAAATGGTACTCGCCCTTCTGCTCGTAGCCCAGCGCCAGGAAGTGGGCGGCCAGCTTCTCCAGCCCCAGCTTGGGATGGCGGAAGGTGCGAAACGCCACGTGGTCGTTGATGATGGCCTTGCCGCCGCCCAGCAGCTCGTGGATCTCCAGGGCGCTGGGGGTCATCTTCAGATAGTCCTGCCACAGGGCGTTGAACAGTTCATTCACCGAAGTGTGCATGCTCTTTTTTCCTTGTTGTGGGGTCATCCCTATTTCACGCAATCCGAGCGGCCGGGCATCTTGTCCGGCCGGTCAGTACCTTGTTGCCACCCGGCTGAGAACGCAAGGCGGCCTTGTCTCCTCCCCCACCCCGGCCAAGGCCGGGGCCCGAGTGCCGGCAGCGAACGGCGCTGGTGGCCCGTCCGCCATCGGCCCGCAACCCGTATTTTCTTGCCGCCGCCCCCGCTATCTTGTCGTCTCCCCCGCCAAGGCGGGGGTCCATGGCGTTGAGGCAACGCCGGTCAGCACTGTGCCCATGGCCCTGGATGCCCGCCTGCGCGGGCATGACGACGACAGCGGCCGTCGACCGTTAAAACTGCAGCCCGGGCGACAGGCTGGCCGGCATGGTCACCCTGTCGTCTTCCACCGAGGCCACCGGGTAGGCGCAGTAGTCCGCCGCATAGTAGGCGCTGGCCCTGTGGTTGCCGCTCTCGCCGATGCCGCCGAAGGGGGCGGCGCTGGAGGCGCCGGTGATCGGCTTGTTCCAGTTGACGATGCCGGCGCGGATGCGGCGGA
Source organism: Zobellella sp. An-6 (assembly GCF_052487945.1). Classification (NCBI taxonomy): domain Bacteria; kingdom Pseudomonadati; phylum Pseudomonadota; class Gammaproteobacteria; order Aeromonadales; family Aeromonadaceae; genus Zobellella; species Zobellella sp. An-6. Next base: position 3,416,006 of record NZ_CP199259.1, read on the forward strand.
AGAAATAGTCCCAGTCTTCCTGATGGTCCGACAGCAGGCCGGCCGACAGCCCGTAGCGGGTGTGGTTGGCGATGGCCAGGGCCTCGGGCAGCTCGCCGTAGCGGATCACCTGCAGCAGCGGGCCGAAGTATTCCTCGTCGGGCAGATCATGGATGGCGGTAACGTCGATGATGCCCGGCGACACCAGGCCGGTGCCGGCCTGCAGGTGCTTGAGCATCAGCAGCGACTCGCCGCCCAGGGCCAGCAGATGGGCCTGGGCCGCCACCATGGCCTTGGCCGCCTTTTCGGAGATCATCGAGCCCATGAAGGGCTGGGGATCCGCGTCGTACCGGCCGACCCGGATGGCCTTGGTCACCGCCACCAGCCGCGCCAGGATGCGGTCACCGGCCTCGCCTTGCGGCAGCAGCAGGCGGCGCGAGCAGGTGCAGCGCTGGCCGGAGGTAATGAAGGCGGACTGGATAATGGTGTGCACGGCGGCGTCCACGTCTTCCACCCGGGTCACCACCAGGGGGTTGTTGCCGCCCATCTCCAGCGCCAGGATCTTGCCCGGCTGGCCGGAGAACTGGCTGTGCAGCAGGTTGCCGGTGCGGGAGGAGCCGGTGAAAAACAGGCCGTCGATGCCCGGATGGGCCGCCAGCGCCTTGCCGGTGGCCACCTCGCCCTGCACCAGGTTGAGCACCCCGGCGGGCAGGCCGGCCTGCGCCCACAGCCTGACCATCTCCTGGGCCACCATGGGGGTCAGCTCGGAAGGCTTGAACACCACGGTATTGCCGGCGATCAGCGCCGGCACTATGTGGCCGTTGGGCAGGTGGCCGGGGAAGTTGTAGGGGCCGAACACCGCCACCACGCCGTGGGGCTTGTGGCGCACGAAGGCGCGGGCGCCGGGCATGGGGTTTTCCACCGTGCCGGTGCGCTCGAAGTAGGCCTTTTCGGAGATGCCGACCTTGCCGACCATGGCCGCCACCTCGGTGAGGGTTTCCCACTGGGGCTTGCCGGTTTCCCGGGCGATCACCCGGGCCAGCTCTTCCTTGTGCTCGTTGAGCAGCTCGGCATAGCGCTTGGCGATGGCCAGCCGCTCCTCGACCGGACGCTCGGCCCAGGCCAGGGACGCCTCGCGGGCGGCGGCGATGGCGGCGGCCACCTGCTCGGGGCCGGCGGCCGCGCCGTGCCAGATCACTTCATTCTTGGCCGGATCCAGGGAGGCGAAGGGTTCGCCCTCCCCCGCCAGCCATTGACCATTGATATATTGCACTGCTTCAGTCATTGCCTTACATCTCCACTACCCGGACGCTGTCGCCGTCTTCCACCTTGAGCAAGCGGGCCATCTCGGGGGACAGCACCGCCTGGGCTTTTTCTTCATTGACTGCCATATCGCCGATCAGGGCCCGGAAACCATCGAAGCGGGTGTTGCTGATCAGGAACTTGCCGGCGTGTACCGGCTGGCCGGTTTGCACCGTCAGCCGCCGGCTGTTGCGCACGGTGCGGATGTGCTTGAGATCGCATTCCACACTGGGGCCGGCGTCGAAGATGTCCACATAGCCGCGCCAGGCGAAGCCTTCTTCCTCCAGCAGGCGCAGGGCCGGCCGGGTCTTGTCGTGGGTCTTGCCGATCACCGCCCGCGCCTGCTGGGACAGCAGGTTGACGTAGATCGGGTACTTGGGCATCAGGTCGGCGATAAAGCCCTTCTGGCCGATGCCGGTGAGGTAATCCACGGTGGGGAAGTCCATGGAGAAAAAGTGCTCCTGCAGCCAGCTCCAGAACGGGCTGTTGCCCCGCTCGTCGGACACGCCGCGCATTTCGGCCAGGATGCGATGGTCGAACAGCTCGGAAAACTCGGCCAGGAACAGAAAACGGCACTTGGACAACAGCCGGCTGTTCAGCCCTTCCCGCGCCTTTTCGCGCAGGAACAGGGTGCACAGCTCGCTGACCCCGGTGTAGTCGTTGGTCAGAGTCAGGGTCTCGACCACGTTGTAGATGCCGAGCTTGCGCGAGCTGTGTACCTGCTTGCCCAGCAGGTAGGTATAGAAGGGGGAAGACAGGCCCACGGCCGCGTCCAGGGCGGTGGTGCCCAGCACCTCGCCGGTGTCGCTGTCTTCCGCCACAAAGAAATAGAGGCACTCGCCCTTGCCCGCCGGCCGGCTGGCGAAGGAGGCCATGGAATGATCGATCTTGTTTTGCAACAGCTCATCGTTGACCGGCAGCGAGGTAAAACCGTGGCCGGATTCAATGGCGATCTGCTTGAGGGTGGGGAAATCTCTCTGCTCGATGGGGCGAATCACCAACATGCAGAACTCCTTATTACAAAGTTGGCGACCAGGACGAGGCAACCCTGCCCCGCCCTGATGGCTGTCGCCGGGATGACTTAGCCGTTCACAACCTTGGCCACGGCGCGCTCGAAGCGGGCCAGGCCTTCGGCCACTTCTTCCTTGGTGATCACCAGGGAAGGGGCGAAACGCACCACGTTGGCACCGGCGATCAGCACCATCAGCTGCTCTTCCATGGCCGCCAGCAGGAAGTCGCGGGCCCGGCCCTGGAACTGCTCGTTCATCACGCAGCCGAGCAGCAGGCCCTTGCCGCGCACTTCCTTGAAGCAGCCGTACTTGGTGTTGATGGCGTCCAGCCCTTCACGGTACCAGGCCTCGCGCTCCTTCACGCCCTTCAGCACCGATTCGGTGTTGACGGTGTCGAAGGCCGCCTCGGCCACCGCACAGGCCAGGGGGTTGCCGCCGTAGGTAGAGCCGTGGGTGCCCACCTTGAAGGCCGCGGCGATCTTGCTGGTGGTGAGCATGGCGCCGATGGGGAAACCGCCGCCCAGGGCCTTGGCGCTGGTGAGGATATCGGGGGTCACGCCCAGATCCATATAGGCATAGAGGGCGCCGGTGCGGCCCACGCCGGTTTGGACTTCATCGAACACCAGCAGGGCGTTGTGCTGGTCGCACAGCTCGCGCACCGCCTGCACGAAGGCCGGCTCCGGGCTGATGATGCCGCCCTCGCCCTGCAGCGGCTCCATCACCACGGCACAGGTGCGATCGGAGATCAGCGCCTTGAGCGCGGCCAGATCGTTGTAGGGCACGTGGTCGATGTCGGCCGGCTTGGGACCGAAACCGTCGGAATAGACGGCCTGGCCACCCACCGACACGGTGAAGAAGGTGCGGCCGTGGAAACCCTGGGTAAAGGCGATGATCTGGGTCTTTTCCGGGCCGAAGTTGTCGATGGCGTAACGGCGGGCCAGCTTGAGGGCCGCCTCGTTGGCCTCGGCGCCGGAGTTGCAGAAGTACACCTTCTCGGCGAAGGTGGCGTCCACCAGTTTCTTGGCCAGGCGCAGCGCCGGCTCGTTGGTCAACACGTTGCTCAGGTGCCAGAGCTTCTCGCCCTGCTCCTTGAGCGCGGACACCAGCGCCGGGTGGCAGTGGCCGAGACAGTTGACCGCAATACCGCCGGCGAAGTCGATGTATTCCCGACCCTGCTGGTCCCACAGCCGGGCACCCTGGCCGCGCACCGGGATCACCTGGGCGGGGGCGTAGTTGGGTACCATAACCTGGTCGAACAATTCGCGGGTGACTGCCATATCAGACATGCTTATCTCCTCCAGATACCGCAGCTTGCTCTGCGATAAAAGTTAAATCCATGTAAACACGCGAGCATTATTGCAAAACAATGGTGACTTGTCTCTACAACCACCGAAAATATTAGTCACTTATTCTGATAAAAGGAAAAATATAGTCATTTATATTGCATAAGCTCGCATCAAAACCGCCGATCCGGGCCCCGGCCCAGCGGCCGGGCTGCATAAAAGGGCAGCCGAAAAAATTTTTGACGCGGCCGGCCCGACAGGCGGAAACCGCATTATTCCCGCTCCGGGCGTGGCTGACGAACGAAAAACACTGATAGCCCCGATAAGTAAAACTAATAGTCGGGGCCGGCAACAGGATTTCTAATGGCCCGCGGACGGCGCCAGGGAAGGACTCAGATAAGTTCGAGGAAGTTCTGCAGCAGGCGGTGGCCGCCCTGGGTGAGGATGCTCTCGGGGTGGAACTGCACGCTGTACAGCGGCAGGCGGCGATGCTGCATGGCCATGATCTCGTCCACCCGCCCCTCGCCGGTTTCGGTCCAGGCGGTGAGTTCGAAGCCATCGGGCAGGCTCTCGGGCTCCACCACCAGGGAATGGTAACGGGTGACGGTGAGCGGATCCGGCAGACCCTTGAACAGGCCCCGGCCGGTATGGCGGATGGGGGAAGTTTTGCCGTGCATCACCCGGCGGGCGCGCACCACCCGCCCGCCGAAGGCCTGGGCGATGGCCTGGTGCCCCAGGCAGACGCCGAGGATGGGGATGACGCCGGCAAACCGGCTGATGGCCGCCAGCGACACCCCCGCCTCGTTGGGCGTGCAGGGCCCGGGCGAGATCACCAGCCCCCGCGGCGCCAGCGCGGCGATCTCGTCCAGGGCGATCTCGTCGTTGCGGCGCACCACCACCTCCTGCCCCAGCTCACCGAAGTACTGCACCAGGTTCCAGGTAAAGGAGTCGTAGTTGTCGATCATCAACAGCATATTTAGCTTATCTATTTGATTTAAATGAATAAAAACAGTCAATTATCGCTTTGCCGGCCGTAATTTCATTTACCCCCAAACCCGGGACCGCAACGGCACGCACGAAGAAACCGTATTCTCGCATCTATCCACCCGGTGTCCAACCTCACCCGGCTCCTGCTTTAAATAACTGTTCCGGATGGTAGCTCACGACCGGCAGCGACAGGGGTCCGCTAAGCAGACCCTCCGCGCCAAGGATGGCGCGGCGGAGCCCCCAGGGATGGGTTCACGGCGAGTCTGCGTGCGGGATCCGGTCGATGTAGCACTATTAGGATCAGCTATTTAACCAAATGCTCCTGGAGCACCCTATGGTTTGCAACCGGGATGGCGCCTGCCGGCAGCGTTTCGTTCAAAAATACACCACTCGGGCGTTTTGCACGGCCTTTATGCCTTTTTGCAATTGCCCCATTCCCGTCCAGTGTACAGAATGGTTTCTGTATGGAAACCGTGGTGGCAGGGAATGATGGCCTGGAACATCAGGGCGGTAGCGTGGCCGTACCGCCGCAATCCGAGCTTTTGCCGGATCGGCTCAATAAAACCGAGCGGCTCCATACGACCACAAACACTGTATTTACACACAGTTATAATGGGCAGCCACCACTGACCCGGCACGCTTTCACTCGTCGGACGTCTTGATTGGCAGCAGAAAAAGAAAATATTATTTTTATTATTCAACAGGTTACGATTAACTCTCGAAAGCACTCATGCCCAGAATAAGCGGTTATCGAGAAGGCTTGTTTTATCCTTTCAAGAAAACGCGATTTCCGGTAAATGTTCAGTAAAATCATAGCGTTATTGGCAATTTCTTGAATTGGGTAAATGAGGGTTATCGAGCTAGGTCAATATACAATTGTCAGCTTATCGGTGTAAGGTGATCCATTATGGAAGTACTAATAGTTCTTATTTTAATGGTTGTGGCGCTATCACTTCTTACAACCTACGAAGTGATTGCCTTAAAAAAATTTGATTTCGATATTATTGCACATTTAAAAGGCTCCTGGGATTCTGGCAATAAAGCGAAGTTCGCTTTTGAAGCTTTTGGTGTTGTCGCTTTCATCCTCATACAGCCAGTAATTTTAACCGCAACTGTAGTTTGGGCATTTGGTGAAGTATCTGAAGTCATGCGATTAGCTACAGAATTAAAAAGCGCTATATTGGGAATTCAATAATTAAAGCTAACAAAGCCAAGCAGCACCGCGTGGACCTCGCTACGCTCGGCCGCTGTTGGCAGCGTTAACTCCTCCAAAATCAGTAATCAGTTACTTAGGTGAAGAATGTCTAGCTGGAAAAAACTCGAAGAAGAAGTAAAACAATACGCTCAGTATATTTGGAGTAGGAAAGCAGAACCTGATCGATTGGCAGGAGTAAATTTTGACTGTGTTCTCACCCTAAGCGAAATTGAAAAGGTAGTAGTAGAGGTCACAGAGAATAACTCCTTAGATAAAATAAGGGGCGATATTGCAAGAATACAAGTAATAAGAACAAAGATGATGGCTAACAATATAATGGTGAGACCTTATATTGTTTGTGATTTCCAGCCTACTCAAGGAATGAAGGACGCTGGAAAAGAAAACTACATCGAAGTTCTCTCTTTTTCCGACTTCAGAAAAAAATTCTTCGATTTCGATACATATAAACATGTTAGATCCAACAAAACTTTTGGTAGTGCTGTAGATCCTATTACAGGCGAAAATGACGAAGCTGTATATACGCCAGTGGGCTATGAAATTATAAACTCCGCTGAAGCAAATGCCGAGGAAATTGCTCAACGAATTATAGATGGTAAAAAAGTAATTCTTTTGGGGGATTATGGTACTGGAAAAAGCCGCTGTTTCCGCGAGGTTTTCAATATTTTGGCACGAAGGGTTGATGAAACATTGCTATACCCTATTGCTATTGATCTTAAAGAAACTTGGGGCCTTGAGAATTCAGTGGAAATAATTAGACGGCACTTTAATCACTTGGGTATTGGCGAAAGTGAAACTGATAGTGTCGTAAAGGCTTTTAATGGAAAAAGGATCTGCTTTCTTCTAGATGGGTTTGATGAGCTAGGATCCCGGCCTTGGAGTGAAGACAAGAAAAAGCTTGAAAGCATCAGAAGGCACGCGCTTCAGGGCGTAAAAGACTTACTATCCAACTCAGGCGCTGGCTTTTTGGTGTCGGGAAGAGAACATTACTTTAATAGTAACAAAGAAATGATGACTGCGTTGGGGGTAAGAGAGGATCAGTCCGTAATCGCAAGATGTAAAACTGAATTCAGTTATGAGGAGTTTCATAAGTATCTAGAGTTAAATGATATAAATGTCAACCTTCCAAGCTGGCTTCCAAGAAAGCCTCTAATCCTAAAAACAATTGCCTCTCTAGATAATGATAAAATATCTGATTTATTTAATTCTTCAAATGGCGATGAAATAGAGTTTTGGTATAATTTTATAGACGCAATGTGTGAAAGGGATTCCAGAATTCACCCGATTTTAGATCCTGATACCGTGAAGAACGTCCTATTGAGACTGGCCAGTCTTGCGCGAGAAAGAGCACAGAATGTTGGCCCTATAACCGAATCAGAGGTCGTTGATATATTTTTCGACGTTACTGGAAGTTATCCGAATGAGCAATCAATAGTGATGCTGCAACGGCTTCCTGGGCTTGGGAGAGTTAGTTCTGAGACCGGGGATAGGAATTTCGTCGACGACTTTGTTCTTGATGGTTTGCGAGCATTAGATCTGGTTAATAGAATTAGTTCTTCAGATCGAAGTCTTTCTAACCTAAAATGGTTAAATCCACTCCGAAAACTCGGTGTATCTATTCTGTCTCGTGAGATAGAAAAGAAAAATCTAACAAGCTTGTTTATAACATATGCACAGCAGTCAATGCAGAGAAACAAGCCTAACAAAGTGTCTATTTCTGATGTTTTGTCAGCATTAAATCAAATAGAAATTGATGAGATTGATTTTGAAGGATTCGAATTCGTGGAACCCCATTTCGGGGACCTAAATTTTGAGCGTGCCAATCTTAGGAATATCAAGTTTTTGGACGGAATTTTCGAATCAATAACCCTCGGAAAAATAGATCCAGAGAGTGTTTTGATAAAGAACTCTTGCATTGATAGGCTGTTAGGTGTTTCTTCAAACGGCGGTGTTCCAGCTTGGATTGAAAATTGCGAAGTATTAAACTATGAATCAATAGATACGCTCACAGCTATAAAAAAATCTGGGTTGACTGATGAACAAACTATGCTGGTTTCCATATTGATTAAAGTTTACAGGCAAGCTGGTAATGGTCGTTTGGAACACACACTGACAAAAGGCTTGGCTGGCGTAAACAAAAAAAGCCTCAGGAAAATCATTCAACACATGATTGCAAATGATTTTCTAGTGACCAGTAAAGACAATGGAGAGATTATATACAAGCCAGTGAGGAAGCACCAAGGACGTATTGAGAAAATATTGAATGAGTTAGACCGCTCTAAAGATGAAATTTGGCAGTACGTGACAATGCTGTCGGCAAAGAGTTAATCGGGTAGCCGAGGGTTTCTACCCCTCAGCCCCCACAACACCCTGCATGCGGGTCCGCACAGGGCGTTTCACTTGGAATGGTGAAGCTTGATCCATCCATCACGCAACGCATACAAACCCTGGCTTTCAGGTAGGCGTTGTTCAGCGCTTCCTGTATTCCCGGTGTCTTTGAACTGCGCCATGGGCCTTTGCTGGTGATGCCACACGCCACCGCCGACTGTACGCGTACGCCGAGTTTCACCAGTTGCCGTACCTTGGTACGTGGCTTGCGCCACTGACGCCAGTACGCCATCCGTACCCGACGCCGGATCCAGTTATCCAGATCGACGCAGAGCTGATAGCAGTTGGCGATGCCAAAATAGTTTATCCAGCCCCGCAGGTACTGGCTGACGTTGAACAACCGATAACGCATCGATACGCCCCAGTTGCGGTTCGTTAACCGTCGAACCTGCTGCTTGAACTTCAGCAGGGTTTTTGGGTGCCACTGAATGCGTCCGGCCCGGAAGGTAAACCCCAGGAACTGGCTTTCAGTGATGTTAACGACACGGCTTTTGGTTGGGTTGACCACCAGTTTCAGACGGTGTTGCAGGAAGTGACCGATACTGCGCAGCACCCGCTCGCCGGCACGCCGGCTCTTCACCAGAATGGTAACGTCGTCGGCATAGCGGGCGAACCGGTGGCCGCGTTTCTCCAGCTCTTTGTCCAGCGGATCGAGCATGATGTTGGCCAGCAGGGGAGACAGTGGTCCACCCTGTGGCACCCCTTCTCGACTCTCGTGATGGCGCTGGTTGTCGGCAACTCCGGCTCGCAGGTAGCGGCCAATCAGATCCAGTACACGTTTATCCTGGATCTTGCGGCCAAGACAGGACATCAGTAGGTCGTGATTGACCCGGTCGAAGAACGTCGACAGGTCAACATCCACGGCGAAGCGCCGTCCTTCCTTGATGATGCCCTGCACCTGCTTCACCGCCTGCTGCCCATTGCGACCCGGGCGGAATCCAAAGCTGTGCTCCGAGAAGCCGGGATCGAAAATGGGCGTGAGAACCTGGGCGATGGCCTGCTGGATCACGCGGTCGATAACGGTGGGGATCCCCAGTTGGCGTTTGCCGCCATCCGGTTTGTCGATCTCCACCCGTCGAACCGGAGACGGTCGATACCGACCGGTTTCCAGTTCGGTGACCCCGCTTTTCCAGTGACCGGATTTGGCCTGTCAACAACACCCCAGTTTGACCGCTTTTCATCAACATAGATTGTCCGGTTTTCATCAGTGTTCAGTGTCCGGTTGTTGAGCTTCGGTATCGTCAGTATCCTCCTGTCGTGGGAGTGTTCCGGGAACGAGACCGGCCTTACGTTTGTCTTTAAGCCGGTAGCTTTCCCCCTTGATGTTCAGCGTCGTTGAGTGGTGCAGGAGTCGGTCGAGGATCGCCGTGGCGATGACCTGATCTCCGAACACCTCGCCCCAGTCCATAAAGCTCTTGTTCGACGTCAGGATGGTGCTGGCCCGCTCATAGCGCCGATTGATCAACCGGAAGAACAGGCTGGCTTCCTCCCGGGTCATCGGCAGGTAGCCTATCTCGTCGAGCACCAGTACCTTCGGGTAAGTCAGTTGCTGGAGTTGCCGGTCCAGTCGGTTTTCCTGCCGGGCTTTGACCAGGGTGCTCACCAAGCGATCCAATGTCATGAACAGCACGCGGTGGCCTGCTTCGGCGGCCTTGACGCCAAGGGCGACCGCCAAGTGGGTTTTACCCACCCCCGGTGGTCCCAGCAGGATCACGTTCTCATTGCGTTCCACGAACCCCAGGCCGGAGAGTTCCCGCACCAGTTTGCGGTCAATGCTCGGCTGGAAGCTGAAGTCGAACTGCTCCAGGGTTTTGATCCAAGGGAGGCGGGCCTGCTTGAGGCGCGTATCCAGGCCTTTTTGGTGACGGCCACCCCATTCCTGGGCCAAGGCCTGCTCCAGGAATTCCCGGTAGTTCAGCTCCTTCTTGCTGGCGTGTTCACACAGGGAGTCCAGGGAGGCTTGCAGGTGCTCCATCTTGAGCCGGTCGAGCAGTTGGGCCAGGTTCATCTCAGCACCTCCTCATACACGGCCAGGCTCCGCTGTTGCACGGGCATCACCTCCTGCCACAGCGGTTCGTGATGCTCGGCCACCGTTTGCCAACCCTGTTTCCGATCGCTCATCCGGTGGCGGGCGACCTCTTGTCCCCGGATATCGTAGATGGTGAGTTCACCGTCCAGGCTGATGCGGATGGTCACCCGTTGGCCGCAACACTCGGCCGGCACGCTGTAGCGATTGCCACGCACGTCGATGTAGGCATCCCAGCCGACATGGCGGATGTCGTAATAACGGGTATCGAAGTCCGTTGCCGGTCGAGGCTTGAGTGAGTGGCGTTCCTCTGCGAAACGCTGGGCCGGAGACTGCTGGAACTGGCGCAGTATCCGCTGGCTGGCATAGCTGTTCAGCCACTGCTCCAGCAGTTGATTCAGATGAGCGTAGCTGTCGAAACGGCGATAGCGTTGGAAGAAGTGGTGCTTCACATAGCCCACCATCCGTTCGGTCTTGCCCTTGGTTCGAGGCCGCTGTGGCCGGCATGCCCTGGCGGTAAAGCCATAATGGTTCGCCAGCGCCAGGAAGCCTGGATTGAAGGTCACCCGGCCGCCACTGTCATGTCGAAGCACGGCGGCCTTCTGGTTGTCGACCAGCACACGGTTGGGCACTCCCCCGAAGTACCGGAAGGCCTGAACCAGGGACTCGTAGGTGTGCTCCGCGTCCTGGCTGGGTCCGGCCCAGACGTGGAAGTGGCGGGAATAGCCAAGGACATTGACCGCGAAGTTGACCGTGCAGAGTCGGCCCGCCATTTCGGTGCGGAGCTGCCCCCAGTCATGCTGGAGCTGCTCTCCCGGAATGGTTTCATAGCGCACCGTTTGCTTGCAGGCCCGAAGGCTGCGCCTGGGTTGGATGTAACGGCGGATCAGGGTGATACAGCCATCATATCCCCGTTCCAGCAGCAACTGACGGATGACCTCTGCATTCCAGATGTCCTGGCCCAGCAGCGCATCGATGTACGGCTTGAAGGGATCGAGCTTGCTGCCCCGAGGGGTCCGCGGTTTAGCGGTGGGTGGTGCCGGCAAGGCCAGGTAACGGCGCACGGTCCGCTCGGAACAGCCAATCCGGTGAGCGATGTCCACAATGTGTGCCCCCTGAGCACGAAGTTGCTTTATCATGTGAAAGTCCTCTCGGCTTTGCATGATGCTTTTCCTTTCAGGTTTCGTCACCTTCAAGAAAAGGTCATGCGGGTCGGGGGGACAATCTACGTTGCTGATTTAGAGACTTTTAGCAGTACTGTCGACACGCCCAGGCGGGGAACGCCTCGATGGTCATGCCATCGATACCCGGCGCCCCCTTGTTGGCTCGAACGCGGGCCCATGCAGTTTGCAGGTTTGCCCGCTGCAAGACGCGCTCGAACAGATCGTGGCTAAAGGCTGGCTTCGGGTCATGACGCTGAGTCACGTCATTGCCGGGCGGCATTCGTGTATTCAAGTCTGACAAGGCTCCTCCTTGCCAATGCGCTTGGCGATGGCACTGATCTGCTCAGGGCTCCATTGCCGGCTCAGCAGCAGTTCAACGAGCTGCTGAGTATCGCTATCAACCTGATACTTCCTGGCCTTGGCCCGTCGTATCAATGTCTGCTGATGTGCCTGCGCCGGCACATAGTCACCCCGATGGCGGTTTCTCCTGAGCTCTCGGGAGATGGTCGAGCGATGTACGCCAACCCGCTGAGCAATCCTGGAGTGTGAAAGTCCTTCTACAAGGAGCACGGAAATCTGGTATCGTTGGCCTTCAGTCAACTGTTGGTAGCTCATGGTAGTACTGCTTTGATTTTGGCGATGAGAAGCATACCACTACCAGCAGTTGGCTACCTCCCGCCGTTCACCCATGAGTGTTGCACTTATTATCTGAATTCCCGAAGTACTCGGGCAGTAAGGAGATTTAGTGAAAAAGATGTTTTTAGCTTCATCTTTCGTGGATGTAGCAGATTTATTCGTGAAGTTCGCCGAGGAAAAATGTGCAGGAAAAACTGTTACATTCATACCAACGGCGAGCCTTGTCGAAGAGGTGAAGTTTTATGTAGATGCTGGAAAAAAGGCCCTTGAGAAACGCGGGCTAATTGTTGACGAGCTTGAAATTTCAACGGCAACAAAAGAAGAAATAGAAAGCACGATTCAAAAAAATGATTACATCTATGTTACTGGCGGCAACACTTTCTTTTTGCTTCAAGAGCTGAAAAGAACAGGTGCAGATAAAATAATATCAGAACACATAAACTCAGGAAAAATATATATTGGAGAGTCTGCCGGCTCCATTGTGCTTTCATGCAATATTGAGTATGTAAAAGACATGGATGATTTCACTGCCGCGCCGAACATTGGTACGTTTTCATCATTAGACATGATTGATTTTTATCCGGTTCCTCATCATACAAACTTTCCATTCAAAGAGTCAGTTGAGAGCATCATCTCTAGTTATGAAGGGGAAATAGATCTTTGTCCAATTAGCAACACTCAAGCAATTGTCGTACGTGACAATAAATTTGAAGTATGGGATGCCGAAACTTCGCAAGTTACTGCACCGGAAAAATAATTTGCTGGCGCTTGCTATTTCCCGGTGAGTAGAGTGTTAGGCGGCTGCAAGGAGGATAACTTGAAAATACTAGCCATCTCGGGTAGTACACGCGAAGCGTCCACAAATACTGCTTTGCTAAGAGTGATGAAAAACCTTACTCCTACAGGCACTGAATTGTTGATTTTCCACAGACTAAATGCGTTGCCAGTTTTCTCGCCTGACTCTGAAGGAGAAGCGACGCCAACAGAGGTGCAAGAATTCATAGAGATGGTCTCTACCTGCGACGGTATACTTATCTCAAGCCCTGAATATGTCAGATCCATTCCTGGTGGCCTAAAAAATGCTATCGACTGGATGGTTTCTCGTTTCGAAATTATCGGAAAACCCATCGCTTTGGCACATGCATCCCCTCGGGGAGATGATATGCTGGTTTCGCTCAGGCTGGTTCTTTCGACAGTAAGCAACAATTTTCTTGAACATCTGTTTTTGCGTATACCCCTCATCGGCAAGTCTCCGAAAGAAATTGAAGCGCTGCTACGTTTGCCTGAGCATGAGTCACAAATTAAGTCATTTCTGCTTAATTTCGCAAAGGAAATTCGTCAAAGCAATGAGTGTGAGCCTAATAAAGTATTGTACCGGACAAACCGGTGAATGCGGCTTTATACGCAAAAATGGAGGACTGAATGTCGAAAGAGTTATTTTTCCCAATTATTGAAACCGAGCGATTATCACTTAAGCCTTTATCAATTAATGACTCGGATAGCCTGTTCGAAATTTTCTCTGATCCTGAGGTCATGCGGTATTGGAATACTGCACCTTGGGCAACAATTCAGGACTCTCTTGACTTCATTAATGAGGCTAACGGTGCGATGCAGCGTCAAGAGTCGCTTGTACTCGGCGTGTATCTGAAGTCTACAGGCGAGCTGGCTGGAAAGTGTATGTTGTTTAGCTACGACAAAGAATCAAAACGTGCCGAGATCGGCTTTGGTTTGGGTCGTTCTTGTTGGGGAAGGGGTTACATTCGCGAGGCGGGAGAGGCGTTGATTCAGTACGGATTCAATTCATTAGGACTTCGGCGAATTGAAGCAGAGATCGACCCAGACAACCAATCTTCAGCGAAAGCGCTAGAGAAACTAGGGTTTTCCCGAGAGGGTCTGCTAAGGCAGCGCTGGGAAGTCAACGGCATCGTCTCTGACTCGGCACTGTATGGGCGACTGGTAAGTGACCGTCCAGTACAGCATAACCAAGCAACAAGCGCGTGATTGCGGCGTGGATCTCACCCGCTTTCACGGACACACCTAAATAAGTGATCCTAATAGTGCTACACCGACCGGGTCCCGCACGCAGACACGCCGTAAACCCATCCCTGGGGGCTCCGCCGCGCCATCCCTGGCGCAGAGGGTCTGCTTAGCGGAACCCCGTCGCTGCCGGCAGTGATCTACCATTCGGAACAGTTATTTAGATATTAACCCGGCGGCAATTTCGATCAGTCCTCAGCCCAGTAACCATGCGGCTTTCGGGGCTGTCCTGGCAGATGTAAACTGCCACCAGGTTAATAACCTAGAGAGGTGAGAACATGACGGTTCAACTGCCCATTGTCGACTTTTCCCAAGAACAACGCGAACTGTGGGAACACGTGACTGACCTCTGGGTATTAGCGCAGAGAAGAGATGAGGGCCGAATCCGCTCCACACTCCATCCTGAATATGTAGGCTGGGATATGACCGCCTTGCTTCCGCATGACCGAGATGCAGCAGTTCTCTCGATATCCGGTGATTCTCCTGAATTGCGTGAGTACGAACTCCATCCTCTGAGTGTTCAAGTTTATGAGGGGAAAGTCGGCATCGTTCACTATTCCTACTCCGCTATGGTCGTTCCTCAAGGCGCGGAGCCTATCAACGTCACTGGCAGATGGAGTGAGGTCTATCTCAAGCAGGATGGCACATGGACAATGATCTCCGTCAGTGGCAGACCCGATGTATCGGAAGGAGGCGATCGTGCGGAATCGGCCTAACCACAGTGTCAATTCGGACGCCCAACTGCGCTGCGCTCAGTTGGGCGCCGGTTACGCTGATCGTTATATTTTGTAGGTAAGTTATGCGTATAACGAACAGGAAGATACAACAGGCTGTGGTCTAGCATGTCTCTCTGCAATGCTAGAGCTTGATTATCAAGCAGTTAAAAGAAAAGCATCAGATCTTCTTTGTTGGTCGGCTAGGAAACGTGTCTTTAGGACACAACCAGAGCAATTAGTTAAACTGCTAAGCCATTATGGAATTGAATCATTTGTGACCACTTTTGACGATCTAGACTTGTCATCTACTGCATCATTATTAGGTGTTAATTTGGAATCTAATGGTAATTTTCATTGGGTTGTTTATATTCCTTGCAGCAGTGGATGCTTCATTTTTGATCCTGAAACCGCAGCGGTTTATCAGAGTAAACTCTGGCTAAATAAAGATGACGGTTACCAAATAGATAAACATTCCAGTAGAGTTGCCAGCACGAGCATTAAAGTTCGCGAAATAAGAATACAATAATGCATTTAAGAGTAACTTGCCGTTGCTTTGAGCATCAAGTTAATAAAACCAATACTAAACACCATCTATTTCTCAACGAAATATACCACCATCAGGAGTGAAACCATGAAAGCAAGAATGCTTTTTTCCCTGGCTGCGGCAACGGCCGTACATTTCAATGTTCTTGCTAAGGATAGCTATTCTGGCGGCGTTCCCGAAGCATTGATTGAGCAGCAACGTTCAAACCTCGCGAAAAACACCGAAGGAAAAGGTTTTGGTCCTCAATCACCACGCGATATTGATTCAGCCACTGGCAGCAACACTGTTGCATTCGGGACCGCGCCGGCTTACACCCAGATGAATCTTTGCAATATTCACTTTCATAAAAATGCGGAACACCGGGGCGGGGAATTCACGAAATACGCGGGCGATGGTGATGGCCACGGTTATCTCACTGGATTCACTTATTCTGGAAAACTGAGTAGTTCTGAGTTGGCACCGATTGATCAGGAGGTTTGCCCGAGTGAACATGGCAGCCTGCATCCTGGCGACACCATTGAGATTCACTACGTTCACTCATCTGCCCAAATTCTACCGGGTCCAACCTTAGGTGCATGCCTTAGCGAAGAAATCAAAAACCCTCAACTGCGCGTGGAAGCACAAGTATATGTTCTTGTGAATGACTCTGACGCACTGGATTTTGGTGAACTAACAGCATACGGCGAGAAAGATGGCTTTCAGCAGGCACTAAACATTCCTGGCAACACAGGCAAACCTATTCAGTACCGTGGCTCTACAACTGGCCCAGGTTACAACGAACAGGGCTCTCCATTTCAGGTAACGTGGAGCGTTCGCCCTAAGGTCGCCAAGGTCAACATCGCAACGGTAGGCGAATGGTGCAAAGGCAATGTATTCAATGAAGATCATGCGCATGGTGTAAGAAATCTCATCAAAAACCCCAAGCTCCTATCGCAAATAAAGTGAAAGGAACACGCAACGAGAAAGATCGCTAAAACAGGGCTACAGTGGCCTGTGGACCTCACCCACTTTCACGGACACACCTCGATAAATGCAACTACTTAGAGAAGCCGCTGCTCGTCAAGCAACTCTAATCAACAGAGAATTGAGATGGACGAACCAAAACCACTAGACAGCCTGTTCAAGGAAAAGCTGTTTCGTATCCCCGACTACCAGCGCGGGTACGCCTGGGGCCGCGAGCAATTGGACGCCTTCTGGGAAGATCTGATCAACCTGCCCGTTGGGCGCTCCCACTACACCGGCGTACTGACTCTGAAGGAGATTCCGTCCACCGACATTCAGGAGAAAGACAAGGAGTTTTGGCTGGTCGACGATCATTCGTACAAGCTGTACCACATCGTCGATGGTCAACAGCGGCTGACAACCTTTACGCTGTTTCTGCAAGTCTTCATCGAGTTGCTCCGGGGCTTGCCAGAGAACAAAGGGCTGGCGGACGACGCGATCTACCTGACCGACACACTCAGCATCGCCGCTGTCGAAAGAAAATTCCTTTTCGAGGTGAAACCGGCTAGCAACGCGTTTCGCACCTACAAGTTCGGCTACACGGTCGACAATCCCAGTTACGAGTATATGCGCTACCGCATTCTAGGCGAAGACGGCAGCGGCACGGTGCTTGAGACGTTCTACACGCTGAACCTCAGCAATGGAAAACGGTACTTCAAAGAGCAGCTCCGGGCATATCACGAGGAGGAAGGGATCAATGGCCTTCAGAACTTGTACCGCACGCTGACCAAGCGATTCCTGTTCAACGAGTACATTATCAAGGACGAGTTCGACGTGTTTGTCGCCTTCGAGACGATGAACAACCGCGGCAAGACGCTGTCGGACTTGGAACTGCTCAAGAACCGATTGATCTACCTCACAACCCTATATACAGATGCGGAACTGGACCCCGCAGAACGCCGAGATCTCAGAGACCTAATCAACGATGCCTGGAAAGAGGTCTACTTCCAGTTGGGGCGCAATAAGTCAAAGCCGCTCAATGATGACGACTTTCTAAGGGCTCACTGGATGATGTACTTCAAGTTCTCGCGGCAAACAGGGCGAGACTACATCAAGTTCCTGCTAGAGGAGCAGTTCACACCGCAGCGCATTCACCGGAAGATCGTCCAGCTGGTGGAACTGGAGGATGCCGAGGAACAAACATCAGAGGCGGATCTGGAAGCGGACGACGAGAATGGGCTGGACGAGGTCGATACAGTCGAGTCGATGATAGTGGCCGAGTTGAGCCCGAGTGAGATTCGCGACTACGTCAAGAGCCTTAAGGCATCTTCGGTTCACTGGTTCCGCACATTCTACCCAGACATGTCTAGCGGCCTGACACGGGAAGAGATCGAGTGGATTCAGCGCCTAAATCGGCTGGGCATGGCATATTTCCGCCCGTTACTGATGGCAATTCTGAAGAAATGTGATGATCCCAACCAGCGTATCGGCATCTTCAAGGAGATCGAGCGGTTTTTATTCGTCGTGTTCCGGCTGACCCAAACCCGTTCAAATTATCGCAGCTCAGAATTCAGTAATGCTGTCCGCGCAATCGACCGTGGCGACATGGATCTGACGGAGCTGCAGGAACGCCTGCGGAATCGGATGAGCTTTACGTTCACGGACATGGGCCATTTTGCGACAGACGATTTTTATCTGTTGTTAAAGAAGAGATTCGAGAACGGCTTAGGCTACTATGGCTGGCCCGGATTGCGGTATTTTCTCTACGAGTACGAATTGGGACTGCTATCCAACAGCCGGCAGAAGAAGGTCGACTGGACGGATTTGCTCAAGACGCCGAAAGACAAAATCTCCATAGAGCATATTTATCCGCAATCCGAGACGGAGTTATGGAATCCGGCCTTCAAAAGCATTCGTAAGCGAGATCGAGATGCGTATCGGAATAGCCTCGGGAACTTATTGCTTCTCTCCTCTGCAATCAACTCTTCGCTGCAGAACGACGCCTTCGCTGAAAAGAAGAAGCCCAAGTACAACAACGATGGCACCAAGCTCCGCAACGGCTATGCGGACGGCTCGCACTCAGAAATCGAGGTATCCCATTGTGAGGACTGGGGTCCCGATGAGATACGCGAGCGAGGGATTCGGTTGCTGAAATTCATGGAGAAGCGCTGGGATATTCGTTTCTCGGATGACCAAACCCGGGAGGAACTGCTGTTTGTCGGAACCATCGGTGACGAAGATCCGGATGAAGGAGAGATGGAGTGAGCTCCCAAAACAAGACGACGAAGTACATCGCACGTGCTGCCCCCACAACACCGGCATGCAGGTCCCACGGGGCGTTTCACTTGGCATGGTGAAGCCTGCTCCCTCCATCACGCAATGCATATAAGCCCCGGGCTTTCAGGCAGGCGTTGTTCAACGCTTCCTGTGTTTTCCCGGTGTCGTTGAGCCGCGCCATGAGCCTTGGCCGGCGATGCCAGCCGCCACTGCCGGCGGCCCAACCGGCCTCAGCCCCCGAACCGGGCCAGCTGCATTTCCCGCAGCCGGCTCAGGGTGCGGCGGAAGGGAAAGGCCAGGGCGCCGTCCCGGTAAAGTTCCTCCGGCGGCACTTCGGCCTCCAGCCAGAGTGGTATGCCCCTGTCGTAGCATTCGTCCACCAGGGCGATAAAGCGGCGCGCGCCGTCGTCCTGGCGGGACAGGGGCGGCAGTTGGCGCTCGCCGGCGGCGACCTGGGTCGCGCCGTCCTCGGTGCCGCGGGCAATGGCGCCTTGCCGCCGGCCGCCGCTCAGGCGGGGCACCCCGCCCAGCAGGATATGGCGGAAGCGGTCGCACAGCTCGATAAAGTCCGGCGCCGCCAGCGGCTGTTCGCACAGGTCCGCATAGCGGCACCAGAGCACGGCCTCGCTCCGCCCCTGCACCGCTATCTGCCGGTGGCCCAGCGGCAAGGAGTCGCGGCCGCCGCCCGCCGGCGCCAGCTCGGCGAACAGGGTCGCCAGGGCCTGGGGGTCGTTCACCCAGTAGCGTTGCCTGGGCGCCCCCGGGTGCAGCCGGTGATCCTCGCCGCCGTCCACCGCCACCACCCGCATCCGCTCTGCCATGGCCGCCACCGCCGGCAGGAAGCGATCCCGGTTGAAGCCCTCGGCGTAGAGCCCTTCGGGCGGCTGGTTGGAGGTGGTCACCAGCACCAGCCCTTCGGCGAACAGCTGTTGCAGCAGGCGGCCGAGCAGCATGGCGTCGCCGATGTCGCTCACGAACAGCTCGTCCAGGCACAGCACCCTCACCTCGGCGGCCAGCTCCGCCGCCAGTTGCGCCAGCGGATCCTCGGTGCCGGTCAGCTGGAACAGCCGCCGGTGCACCCAGCGCATAAAGTGATGAAAGTGCAGGCGCCGGGCCGGCACCGACAGGCCGCGATGGAACAGGTCCATCAGCCAGGTCTTGCCCCGCCCCACCGGCCCCCACAGGTAAACGCCGCCGATATCCCGCTCGCCGGCATGCAGCCGGCGCTGGCACTGCTCCAGCCATTCGGCGGCCCGGCGCTGGGCGGCATCGTCCTTAAAGCCCGCGTCCAGGGCGGCGAGGTAGGCGGCGTAGGGGGAAAGGGTCATAACGGGGCCGGGATCTGCGAAACGGAAGGGCATTAAGCCACAGCGCCCGCCGCCGGACAAGGCCGGCCCCTAGCGCCGGGCCGCGTGGCGCATGATCTCCGCCGGTATCCGCTCGAGCGACACCACCCGCTCCACCGCCCCCAGGGCGATGGCCTCCCTGGGCATGCCGAACACCACGCAGGAGGCCTCGTCCTGGGCCAGGGTCTCGGCCCCGGCCTGGGCCATCTCCTTCAGTCCCCGGGCGCCATCGTCGCCCATGCCGGTCATGATGATGCCGGTGGCGTTTTTACCGGCAAACTTGGCCACCGAGCGGAACAGCACGTCCACCGAGGGCTTGTGCCGGTTCACCGGCGGTCCGTCCAGCACCTCCACCTGGTAGTAGGCGCCGCTGCGCCTGAGCTGCATGTGCCGGCCGCCGGGGGCGATCAGCGCCAGCCCCGGCAGCACCCGGTCCTGGTGGCGGGCTTCCCGCACCTCCAGCCGGCACAGCTGGTTCAGGCGGGCGGCGAACGAGGCGGTGAACTTCTCCGGCATGTGCTGCACTATCACCAGCCCCGGGCACACCCGGGGCAGCGCCGTCAGCACCCGCTCCAGAGCCTGGGTGCCGCCGGTGGAGGTGCCGATGGCCACGATGCGCTCCGTGGTCTGCACCATGGCCTGGCTGCCCGGCGGCTCCGCCATGGCATCCGCCCCCAGCCTGGGCGGCACCGGCAAGGGGGCGCGCGCCGTCAGCCGGCCGACCCTGGCCTGGGCCGCGGCGCGCACCGCCCCGACCAGGGCGGCGGACGAGTCCTGCAGAAACTGCTTCAGCCCCACCCTGGGCTTGGTGATGATCTCCACGGCGCCGGCGGCCAGGGCCTGCAACGTGGTTTCGGCCCCCTGCTCGGTCAGGGACGAGCAGATCACCACCGGGGTGGGCCGCTCGGCCATGATCTTCTTCAGGAAGGTGATGCCGTCCATGCGCGGCATCTCCACATCCAGCACTATCACGTCGGGCCAGTCCCGCGCCATCTTGTCCAGGGCGAAGAGCGGATCCGAGGCCGTGCCCAGCACCTGCATGTCCGGCTCCCGCTCCAGCAGCGCCACCAGCACCTGGCGCATCACCGCCGAGTCGTCTACCAGCAATACCTTGATTTTTTTCATCTTATCCTTGTTCCTCCGCTCCCTTCAGGGGACTGTGGCTCACCCAGACCACCCCGCTCCACACCTCGAACACCACCTTGCGGTGGCCGCTGCGGCCCAGGCTCTGGGCCACCAGCCGCAGGCGGTGCTCGCGCACCAGCCGGAGGGCCGCCGCCACGTTCTGCCGGGCCACGTCGAGGCGGGCGGGCGCCGGCGCGCCGAACATGTTGCCACCGCCGAACAGCTTGCACTGATACTCCTCCAGCCCGGTGCCGTACTGCCGGGCCGCCGCCCGGAACAGGGCCATGGCGTCCTCGCCGTAACGGCCGTCGGGCCGGCTTCCCTCCCGGCCCCCCGCCGGCAGCAGGTAGTGGCACATGCCCCCGATCCGCCGGCGGGGGTGCCACAACACCATGGCGACGCAGGAGCCGAGCAGGGTGCGGATGCGGGTGGCCGGGCCGCCGAAATGGAACTGGCCGGGCTGCAGTAGCACCTCCTCGACCTCGCCCGCTGTCATGGCTTGCGGTAGATGGACGGCTGCACCAGCCGGAGCGCCTCGGACACCCCGTTCAGGCTCTCCGCATGGCTGACGATAAAGTAGCCGCCCGGCCTCAGCCGGGGCAGGAGCCGCTCCACCACCTGGCGTTTGGTGTCGAGATCGAAGTAGATCATCACGTTGCGCAGGAAGATAACATCGAAATCGCCGATCTCGGGCAGGCGCTGGTTGAGGTTGATCTGCATAAAGCGGATCCGCTGCCGCAGCCGCCGCTCGACCAGGAAACTGCCCTCCTGCTCCCCCACCCCTTTCAGGCAGTATTTGTGCAGCAGGCGGGTATCGATGTGTTGCGCCCGGCTCAGGGGATACTGGCCGCGTCCGGCCTGCGCCAGCACCCGGCTGCTGATGTCGGAGGCGACGAGCTCCCAGGGCCCGGCCCCCAGCGCCTCGGCCAGGGTCATGGCCAGGCTGTAGGGCTCTTCCCCGGACGAGCAGGCCGCGCTCCACAGCCTAACCGCGCGGCCCCTGCCGAGCGCGGGCAGCACCTGCTGGCGCAGAAAGTCGAAGTGCCGGGGCTCCCGGAAGAAATAGGTTTCGTTGGTGGTCAGCAGGTCCAGCGCCGTCTGCAGCTCGCCCCCGCTCCGCTCCGCCATGATCAGCCGGAAGTAGTCGCCGTAGCTGCCCAGGCCGTGGTGGCGCAGCCGCTTGCCCAGCCGCCCCGCCACCAGCGCCTTCTTGCCGGGGGACAGGTTGATCCCGGCGCTGCGGTACAGCCAGCGCCGGAACAGCTGGAACTCCTCATCCTGCAACGACGGTATCTGCATGGGTCAAGCTCCCTCGGCCCGGAATCAAACGAAACCGGGCTCGGCCTTGTCATCGAAGGCGCCCGCTCTTCGCCCGGCCGCGACCGGCGTACCGGTGGCGGCGGCCAGGGTGAAGAAGCCCATCGCCTGCTGCAGCTGCTCCGCCTGGCTGCTCATCTCCTCCGCCGTCGCCGCCAGCTCCTCGCTGCTGGCCGCGTTCTGCTGGGTCACCTGGCTCAGCTGGCTCATGGCGGTGTTGATCTGCGCCGCCCCCGTGGCCTGTTCGCTCGAGGCCGCGCTGATCTCCTGCACCAGATCCGAGGTCTTGCCGATGGCCGGCACCATCTCCTCCAGCAGCCGCCCCGCCTTCTCCGCCAGGGCCACGCTGCCGTCGGACAGCTCCCCGATCTCCCGGGCCGCCACCTGGCTGCGTTCCGCCAGCTTGCGCACCTCGGTCGCCACCACCGCGAAGCCCTTGCCGTGCTCCCCGGCCCGCGCCGCCTCGATGGCCGCGTTCAGCGCCAGCAGGTTGGTCTGGTAGGCGATGTCGTCGATGATGCCGATGCGCTGGGCTATCTGCTGCATCGCCGCCACCGTCTGCTGCACCGCCTCGCCGCCCTCGGCCGCCTCCCGCGCCGCCTTGCTGGCCATGCCGTCGGTGATCCGGGCGTTGTCGGTGTTCTGGTTGATGCTGGCACTCATCTGCTCGATGGAGGCGCCGGTCTCTTCCACCCCCGCCGCCTGCTCGCTGGCCGCCTGGCTCATGGACTGGGCGGTGGCGCTCACCTCCTCGGCGGCGCTGGCCAGGTTGTCGGCGGCGCCGCGCACCTCGCCGATGATCCGGGTCAGCCGGTCCTGCATCCGGCCCATGGCCGCCAGCAGCAGGCCCACCTCGTCCCGGGAGCGGATCCGGATGGGCCGGCTCAGATCCCCCTCCGCCAGCCGCTCGGCCGCCTGCACCGCCACGGCCAGGGAGCCGGCCAGGCGGCGGTACACGAACCAGAGCACCAGCCCCAGTACCAGCAAGGTACCGGCCATGCTGCTCAGCACCCAGGAAAAGGCCCTGTCCTTGTCGGCCAGGGCCGTCGCCACCAGGCTGGCGGTGCGGTTTTCCATCAGCACGAAGAAGTCGTCGATGGAGCGCTGGATATTGGCCTTTTCCCGGTGGTAGGCCGCATCGTGCAGCATCCGCCGGGCCTGCTCGGGGCTCACCGCCCCGAGGGCGCCGCCGGCATGATCCTTCACCGCCTGCATGGCCACCGCCTCCGTCTCCACCAGGGCGGCGGACTTGGCGTTGGCGTCGGCCAGCAGGTCGAATTCCTGCTCGGTGAAGCCGGCCCGGCGCATCAGCTCGGCGAGCGGCACCGCCGGGGTGTCCGGCCGGGGCCTGGCGTCTCCCGCCGCCACAAAGTCCCAGTAAATCCGGTGGTAGGCCTCCGGCCTGGGTTGTTCGCCGTTGCGGATGGCCACCACCTGCCAGTACTGCTGCTCGAAGCGGCTGTCGCCGGTGACCACATAGGTCCGGGCCAAACGGGTCAGATCGTCCGAACTTTGCCGCAGCTCATCGGCCAGCAGGTAGGACTGGTACTGCCGATCCTTGGCCTCGGCCACCCGCTCCACCGCCGCCTGATAGCGGTTGACCGCCGCCAGGGTCAGCAGCAGCATGCCGAGCGAGGCGAGGGTCAGGCCCATGAACAGGGTTTTTATCCGTAATTGAAACATAGGGTTTCCTTGTGCCGCCGGGGCTCTCCGCCGGAACGACGGCGCCGCTTCCCGGGCACGGCGTCGGGCCGTGCCGGGCGGCGCCCTCCGGGAGCGTGCCCGCCGTTATTGTTATTGGTTTGGGTGTTGGCAGTGCCGAGCCATGTGGGGTGATGATTACTGGACGAATTCTCCCTCCCTGACCGGGGCCCGGCCGTCGCCGGCCTGGGACAGCTGCGCCATCTCCTCCACCGACAGCACCCGCTCGACGCTGAGCACTATCACGAAACGGCCGTCCACCTTGGCCATGCCGCCGATGAAATCCGCCCGGATGCCGCCCCCGAAGCTCGGGGCCGGCTCGATGTCGGCCGCCGCTATGCTGAGCACCGCCGACACCGCGTCCACCAGCACGCCGATGTCCTGCACGCCCTCCTCGCCATGGACTTCTAGGATGACGATGCAGCTGCGCTTGTTGACCGGGGTGGACGGCCGGCCGAAGCGCACCGCCAGATCCACCACCGGCACCACGGCCCCCCTCAGGTTGATGACGCCGCGCACGAAGGCGGGCATCATGGGTACCGTGGTAAGGTTGCCATACTCGATGATCTCCTTGATGCCGAGGATGTCCATGGCGAACATCTCGCCTCCCAACACGAAGGTCAGGTACTGGGCCTCGCCGTCGACCTTGGGCTCTGTCGCCACTAATGCATTCATTGGTTTTCCTCCTGCACCAGGGCCCTCTTCGGGGCCCTGCCACTGTGTTCCCCGATGCCGGGCGCCGGGGCGCCCGGCCCGTGCCTAGAAGCGGGTGAAGCCGGGCTCCAGTTCGCCCTCGTCCAGATCCGGCTCCGGCTGGGGCGGCCTGGCCGCTTTCCCCTTGACGGCCGCCACCCGGCTCTCCCGTTTGACGGCGGCCCCGGCGACCAGGGTGAAGAAGCTCATCGCCTGCTGCAGCTGCTCCGCCTGGCTGCTCATCTCCTCCGCCGTCGCCGCCAGCTCTTCGCTGCTGGAGGCGCTCTGCTGGGTCACCTGGCTCAGCTGGCTCATGGCGGTGTTGATCTGCGCCGCCCCCGTGGCCTGCTCGCTCGAGGCCGCGCTGATCTCCTGCACCAGATCCGAGGTCTTGTCGATGGCCGGCACCATCTCCTCCAGCAGCCGCCCCGCCTTCTCCGCCAGGGCCACGCTGCTGTCGGACAGCTCGCCGATCTCCTGGGCCGCCACCTGGCTGCGTTCCGCCAGCTTGCGCACCTCGGTCGCCACCACCGCGAAGCCCTTGCCGTGCTCCCCGGCCCGCGCCGCCTCGATGGCCGCGTTCAGCGCCAGCAGGTTGGTCTGGTAGGCGATGTCGTCGATGATGCCGATGCGCTGGGCTATCTGCTTCATCGCCGCCACCGTCTGCTGCACCGCCTCGCCGCCCTCGGCCGCTTCCCGCGCCGCCTTGCTGGCCATGCCGTCGGTGACCCGGGCGTTGTCGGTGTTCTGGTTGATGCTGGCGCTCATCTGCTCGACGGAGGCGCTGGTCTGCTCCACTCCCGCCGCCTGCTCGCTGGCCCCCTGGCTCATGGACTGGGCGGTGGCGCTCACCTCCTCGGAGGCGCTGGCCAGGTTGTCGGCGGCGGTGCGCACCTCGCCGATGATCTGGGACAGTCTATCCACCATGTCCTTCATCACGGCCAGCAGGCTGGTGCTGTCGCCCCGGCGCAGGGCGATGTCCACCGACAGATCCCCCTGGGCGATCCGGCCGGCGACGGCGGCGGCATAATCCGGCTCGCCGCCCAGCTGGCGCAGCAGGTTGCGGGTGATCAGCCAGCCGGCCAGCAGCGCGGCCAGCAAGGCGGCGCCCGCGGACAGCAGCATCAGCAGCCGGGCCTGCTCGTAGGTCCGGTGGGCCTCGCGACCGGAGGCCTCGAGCAGATCGCCCTGGTACTCGATCAGGGCGACCACGCTGTCCTGGTAACCGCGGAGCACGGGGCGCAGTTCGTTCTGCAGGTAGCGCTGGGCCGCGCCCGGGTTGTCCCCCTCGATCAGCTCAAGCAACCGCTCCTGGCCGGCGATATAGCGCTGCCGCTGCTCACCCAGCACCCGCAGCAGTTCGATGCCCTGCTCGGAATGGATACTTTGCTGCAAGCTATCGAGATCGGCGGCGATCTGCCGGCGAAACTCCAGGATCTGCTCGTGCTGCTGCTGCCGTTCCCGCAGATCCAGGGTCAGCATCATGTTGCGCAGGGCGATGGCGATGGCGTTGGCCTTGTCGATCACATCGTTGGCCCGCTTGGTCTTGGGCCAGAGATCCTCGACGATCAGTTGCTGGGCCTGGTTGAGCTGCTGCATCCGGCTGATGCCGACCAGGGACACCAGCAGCAGCATGGCGATCACCAGGCCGAAGCCCAGGGCCAGCTTGGTGGCGACTCTCATTCCTTTAAACATGGCGCACTCCTTAAGTATGGATACTGACGGATGAATTCCGCCCCGGCGTCTAGGCGGACAGGGCCCGCCCCTCCCGGGAAATCATTGCTTGCACAAAGGTTGATACGTCGAGGATCAGGGCCACGGAGCCGTCGCCCAGTATGGTCGAGCCGCCGATGCCCCGCAGGGCGCCGAACAGCTTGCCCAGGGGCTTGATCACCGTCTGGTGTTCCCCCAGCAGTTCGTCCACCACCAGCCCCGCCTTCTGCCCGGCGCACTGCACCACCACCACGTTTTCGCGCCGTCCCTTCGCCGCCGCCAGGCCGAAGTGCTCGCCGAGCTTGATCAGCGGCAGCACCTCGCCGCGCAGGTTGAGGTAGCTGTGTTCCCGGGCCAGCCGGCGATCCGCCTCGCTCAGTTCGATGCACTCCTGCACCGTGTCCAGCGGCACCACGTAGCGCTCGCCGCCCACGCCCACCAGGAAGCCGTCGATGATCGCCAGGGTCAGCGGCAGGCGGATGCGGACCCGGGTGCCCTGGCCCGGCCGGCTGTCCAGATCGATGCGCCCCCGCAACGCCAGTATGTTGCGGCGGACCACGTCCATGCCCACGCCCCGGCCCGACAGGTTGGTCACCGTGTCGGCGGTGGAAAAGCCGGGCTCGAAGATGAGCTGGTAGATGTCCTGCTCGCTCAGGCTGGTCCCCGGCGGGACCAGTTCCCGCTCCATGGCTTTTTGCAGGATACGATCCCGGTCGAGGCCGGCCCCGTCGTCGGCGATCTCGATGACGATGCTGCCGGCGTCGTGGAAGGCATTGAGCCGGAGGTTGCCGGTGGCCGGCTTGCCCGCCGCCAGCCGTGCCGCCGGCGTCTCTATGCCGTGGTCCATGGCGTTGCGCAGCAGGTGCATCAGGGGATCGCCTATCTTCTCGATCACCGTCTTGTCCAGCTCGGTGTCGGCGCCGCTGATGTGCAGGGCGATGTCCTTGCCCAGCTCCTGGCTGACGTCGTGCACCACCCGCTGGAAACGGTTGAAGGTATCGCCGATCGGCACCATGCGCAGGCGCAGGGCCCCGTCGCGGATCTCCTCCATCAGCTCGGACACCAGCGAGGCCGCCTCCTGCAGGGCGGTGTTCTGGGCGCGCTGGGCCAGCAGCTTGACCCCGGCGCCGGCGATCACCAGCTCGCCCACCAGGTTGATCAGTTCGTCCAGCTTGTCGGCCTGGACCCGGATGTAGCGGCTTTCCTTTTTCTTCTGCTCCCGGCCCTGGCTCTGCTTCTCCAGGGCGGCCTGCACCAGCACCGGCGCCACCGCCTGCTGCCCCACCAGCACTTCCCCCAGCCGGGGGGCCGGCGCCGCCTCGGCGGCGGCCTGCTCCGCCAGTCCCTGCTCCAGCTCCTGCCGGGTCAGGGCCCCGCTCGCCACCAGTATCTCCCCCAGCAGGGCGTCGTCCTCCGGCAGCGACTGGATCAGCGCGATATACTCGGACACCTTGCCGTGGTGCGGCAGTATCTGCAGCTCGCAGTCGTCGCGGACGAAGTCGAACACCTCGGCGATGGCCGCCTTGTCCGCCTCCGACTGGAAGTCGAGCTCGAACCCCAGATAGCAGGATTCGGGATCCATCTCCGCCGCCGCCGGCATGGCGTCGCTCAGGGTGGTCAGCGAGAGGATGCGCCCCATGGTGCCCAGGTAGCGCAGGAAAGACAGGGGATCCATGCCGTTGCGCAGCACCTCGGGGCCGAAGCGCAGGGACAGGTGCCAGAGGTTCGCCGCCGCCTCGCTCCCTTCCTCGCAAGGCTGGCGGGACACCGGGCCGTCCGTCGCCACCGGCGCCGGAACGCCGCCGCGGAAGGCCTGCAACCGTGCCAGCAGGGCCCGACCCCGCTCCAGGGTATCGTCGGCCGGCGGTTCGCCCCGCGCCACCCCGTCCACCAGCTGCTCGATATGATCCCGCCCGGCCAGCAACAACGTCACCAGCCCGGCGTCGGCGGCCAGCCTGCCCTCCCGCAGCCGGTCCAGCACGTCCTCCACCACGTGGGTGAAGTCGACGATGGGGTCGAGGCCGAACAGCCCGGCCGAGCCCTTGATGGTGTGGGCGGCGCGGAAGATGGCGTCCAGCACCTCGGCGCCGGCCTCCTGCTCCAGCCCCAGCAGGCCGCTCTCCATCTCTTGCAGCAGCTCCCTGGCCTCGTCGATAAAGGTGTGCAGTACCTGATCAAGGTTGATGCTCATCTGTAATTCCTTCTCCTTGCCATAAGGGGCTCAGGCGCTCGGATCACCCGGCAGCCACTGGGGATCGCCGAAGTGGGCGTTCAGCCGGCACAGCTCCAGCGCCTCCAGCACCGCCTGGCTGTGCCAGAGCAGGGACAGGGCCCCGCCCTGGCGGTCGAGCTCCCGCTTGGCCAGCAGCAGCAGTTGCAAACCGGCGCTGTCCAGCTCGCTGACCCCCGCCAGATCCAGGCCCAGCTGTTGTGGCCCGGCCAGATAGGGCGCCAGCTGCGACTTGACGGCGGCGGCGGTGTAAATGGTCAGCTCCCCCTCCAGTCGCAACAGCACTCCCTGCTCCCGGGTTTCGGCCATTAACTGCATCTGTCTTCCTCCCTAGGGCATGACCAGCTTGGCGACCGCCGCCAGCATCTGCTGGGGCTGGAACGGCTTGACCACCCAGGCCTTGGCCCCCGCCGCCTGGCCCTCGGCCTTCTTCTCCGCCTGGGACTCGGTGGTGAGCATGATCACCGGGGTGAACTTGTAGCCGGGGTGGCGCTTGACTTCCTTCAGAAAGCTGATGCCGTCCATGTTGGGCATGTTGACGTCGCTGATGATGAGGTGCACCTTGCCGCCATTGAGCTTGGCCAGGGCGTCCCGGCCGTCGCAGGCTTCGATGGTGTCGTAACCGGCCCCCTTGAGGGCGATGCTGACCACCTGCCGCAAGGAGGCGGAGTCGTCGACGATCATGATGGTCTTGGCCATGAGTGTACTCCCCTAGAAGAAGGTAATGTCCGACTGGCCCTGGCGCTCGGCGGCCTGGCCCTGGTGATTGAGGTGCTGCTCCAGCATGGCGTAGCTGCGGGTCATGCGCGCCAGCCAGGCATCCACGTCGATGGGCTCCCCCACCTGCATCAGGGTCCGCCCGAATTCCTCCAGGTTGTCGCACACCTGGCGCAGTATCTGGCTGGTCCTGTCCTGGAACTGCAGCGACACCAGCATCTGCTCTATCTCGCCCCGCACCTCTTCGCCTTCGGTACGGGTGCTGTCCACCGCCCGGGTCAGGCCCTCGGCGGTGCCGCCAAACAGGCTCAAGACGGCACGCAGGGCGGCTTCCGTCTGGGCCAGCTCCCTGTCGTCCTCGGCGCTGGCCTGCTCGCTGTCGCTGAAGGTATCGAGGATGGCCTGGTTGATGACGTTGACCTTGTCGGCCATGCTCTTGCTGGTGGCGCTGGAGCGGATGGACAGGCTGCGCACCTCGTCGGCCACCACCGCGAAGCCCCGGCCGGCGTCCCCCGCCCGGGCCGCCTCTATGGCGGCATTGAGCGCCAGCAGGTTGGTCTGGCCGGCGATGGCGTCCACCTCCGCCGCCATCTTCTGCAGCTCTTCGGTATAGCCGGTCAGCACCCGAACCTCGTCGAGCATGGCCCTGTGCCGCTGCTGGGCGGCGCGCAGGGAAGATACTATCTCCGCCAGGGCCTGCTCGCTGGACCGGGTCACCGCCTTCATGTCGTCCTCGCCCCGGGCGATGGAGTCGCCGGAGGTTCCCACCAGCAGGGTGAGCCGCTGGACCAGGGAGGAAAACTGGCCGGTCAGCTCGGCGATGGCCTCTTCGGTCTGGCCGCGGGCGGTCTCGATATGCCGCCCCAGTATCGGCAGCACCGCCTGGGCCAGGGCCGGGCCATCGGCCGGCTCCGGGGGAGGCGGCGCCACCGCCTCGGCCCGGCCGTCGGCCCGCCTGGCCAGGCTGAGTTTGCAGTAATGCCCCAGCCCGGCCGATGCCAGACACAACAGCACGGACACCAGCAGGGCGGGAGTGGAGAAGTCGGTGAGCCACAGCAGCGGCAAGCCGGCGGCCACCGCCACCAAGACGGGCGCCAGGGCGACAAGATACAGCACCGTCGTCGCCTCGCGCGCGCCCGGCACTATTTCAGCTTCAGCATTTTTCATCTCTGCCTCCCGGACATGCTTTCCCCCGACCGCCTAAAAAAGCGTGCAGGAGCCCACCGGCAAAAAAGCCGGAAAAAACAAAAACTGTGGCCTGTTAATTAAACCCGGGCACCCGAAATGCGAGAAAATAATTCCCTGCCAGGCCCATGGAATTGGCGATGGCATAGAGTGCCGAGTCAATATAAAAGGAATAAGTGTGGGTGTTAGGTGCCCCCTGAAAAATCATCCTTGCAATATTTTTCTTATCGTTAAGATCGGCCTCCAGTAAAAGGTAACGCCGATCCACAGTGCGTATTAACAATTAGCATAAAAAAAAGATAAGTGTCAGCTTACACATGAAAAATCACTATTTTTTTTGCATGGCATCACACTCGATGCCGGGCAGCCTGGAATGCCTCTTTCATTCCGTAGCAGAACCGTAATTTTTTGCCCATATTGATAGTCGGGATGGAAAGTGCCAAAAACAATTCCTGTCATTTTTCCGCCGACGAATGGATAAAAACCGACAAGGCGACCAGGATTACCCAATAAGGGATAACCCTGATAAAAACATGGTCGTATTGTTTGGACATGATTTAAATAACTGATCCTAATAGTGCTACATCGACCGGGCCCCGCACGCAGACACGCCGTGAACCCATCCCTGGGGGCTCCGCCGCGCCATCCCTGGCGCGGAGGGTCTGCTTAGCGGAACCCGGTCGTTGCCGACAGTGATCTACTATTCGGAACAGCTATTTAAATAACCGATCCTAATAGTGCTACATCGACCGGGGGCCGCGGGTGGGGGCACTCGCCAGGAGGCTCACCGCGTCGTACCGCCACGCCGAGCCCGTGTGCTTTAAGTGCAAAATGTTTTTATTTCACCTTGCAGGGGTTGCCAAAGCGTTAAAAAGGGATTTTGGGTACAGTCGCCGGCCTCGATTGCATGGTCGCAATCCCCAACCGGAGACGATGTCCGTGAAGAAACTCAATACCGCAACCGCATCCTGGCAGGGCGGGCCGCAACTGGGCGGCATGCAGCTGATGCCCTTCGCCCAGATCTCGGCCCGCCGCTACCTGGAATACCTGGAGTCGGAAGAGCGGCTGCAGATCCGCCTGCACTACGGCAGCCGGGGCCGGCCCGAGCGGATCTACCACAAGAGCGGCCAGGGGTGACCGGCCGGAAAAAGAAAAGGGCCCAAATAGGGCCCTTCAGCTTGATGACAAAGTCCAGCTCCTGTTTTTCGCCAGATATTTCCCTTTCTCGCAGCCGTTTTAACCCTGGTCATCTCCGCGAAGGCGGAGATCCATGGCATAGTGCACTGGACTCCCGCCTTCGCGGGAGTGACCACAGAGTAATACGAAGGTTTGTCAGCAGCCTGCTTCTTGTTCAAGGAAGAAAATAAGGGTCCTCAGGCCAGGGCCTTGACCAGCTCCAGCACGTCGAGCTCGACGCCGTCCAGCTCCTCGTCCCAGTTGGGTCCGATGCGCACGCCGTCTTCGGACAGGTCTTCCACCCAGATCTCCAGGAATTCGGCCAGGCTGATTTCGAAGGGCTCGTAGTCGGCCCATTCCTCCAGGCACTGGGCCCTGGCCTCGTCCTCGGTGGACCAGACCGGCATCACCTCGGTGTCTTCGAACTCGGTGGAGTCGCAGACCACCCACTCGTCCCCGAAGCGCAGCCCCCACATCACCCGGTTGGCTTTCACTTCATCGATAAAACGCTGGTAGTTTTGCTGGTGGCTGTCGCTCATCTTGTTCACCTTTGGCTGATAATGGGGGGAGAGCCCCCGGATGGGGCGATACTGAACCAAATCACCTTTAGACTCAATCAAAACAATATTAACAGAGTGCTACACCGGCCCCCTCGGGCCCATACTTAACCATAGGAGGTGGAGCATGAAATTACCCGCCAAACACCGCGTCGCCAGCCTGGACGTCGACGCCCAGTACACCTTTACCCCGGCCTGCCCGGACGAGCTGCCGGTGCCCGAGGGCGACCAGATCGCCGACGAGCTCAACCGCCAGGCCGCCTTCGCAGGCTACCGCCTCGGCTCCAAGGACGCCCACTCGCCCCGGGCCCGGTGGCTCGCTACCGAGCAGGCACCGCCCTTCACTCCGATAGAAGGCGCCAGGAACATGGATATCCGCTGGCCCCGCCACGCGGTGCCCGGCACCCGCGGCTTCGAACTGCTGGCCGGCCTGCCTCACCCCGCCGACTACGATTTCTTCGTGTGGAAGGGGGTGGAGCCGGACATGCATCCCTACGGCGCCTGCTACCATGACCTGGCCGAGCGTCAGAGCACCGGCCTGGTCGAGTTTCTGCGCTGCAACGAGGTGAGCACCGTGCTGGTGGGGGGCCTGGCCACCGACTACTGCGTGCGCAAGACGGTGCTACAGCTGCTGGCCGCCGGCTTCACCGTGGTGGTCAACCGCTCCGCCATCCGCGGCGTGGCCGACGAGAGCAGCCGCCACGCCATCGCCGAGATGATCCAGCTGGGCGCCCATTTCGTGCACGATGCCGGCCAGTTGGAGCAGGCCGATGACTGAGCCCGTGATCCGCTCCCTGCTCGACACCGACCTGTACAAATACACCATGATGCAGGCGGTGCTGCATCAGCATCCGGCGGCGCCGGTGGAATACCGCTTCCGCTGCCGCACCCCGGGCATCGACTTCAGCGGCTGCCTCGATGCGATAGACGCCGAGATCGATCACCTGTGCCGGCTCCGGCTCGACGAGGAAGAACTCGGCTACCTGGCCGGGCTCGACTACATCAAGCCCGACTTCATCCACTTCCTCCGCCTGTTCCGGCTGGATCGGCGCTTTATCGAGCTGGGCTGCGAGCGGGGCAGGCTCGAGCTGCATATCAAGGGCCCCTGGCTGCACACCATACTGTTCGAAGTGCCGCTCTTGGCCATCATCTGCGAAGTCTATTGCCGCCGGCACTATCCCGCCCCCGACTGGCACCAGGCCCGGGAACGGCTGCAGCAGAAGATAGCCCTGGCGGCCGCGGCCCCCGCCAGCTTCCGTTTCTCCGATTTCGGCACCCGGCGCCGCTTCTCCCGCCGCTGGCAGGAGGAAGTGGTGAGCCGGCTCGGCCAACAGCTGCCGGTGCAGTTCGCCGGCACCAGCAACCTGGATCTGGCCCGCCGCCTGGGCCTCCGGCCGGTGGGCACCATGGCCCACGAGTTCCTGCAGGCCTTTCAGGCCCTGGGGCCACGGCTTATCGACAGCCAGAAGGCGGCGCTGGAAGCCTGGGTGCACGAATACCGCGGCCGCCTGGGTTACGCCCTGACCGACGTGGTGGGCATGGACGCCTTCCTGCGCGACTTCGATCTCTACTTCGCCAAGCTGTTCGACGGCCTGCGCCAGGACTCGGGCGATCCCATGCTCTGGACCGAGAAGGCCTTGGCCCACTACCGCCGCATGAAGATAGATCCGCGCGGCAAGACCCTGGTCTACAGCGACAGCCTGACCATGGCCCGGGCGCTGGAGATCCATCACCGCTTCCGGGACGACTGCGCCATGGCCTTCGGCATCGGCACCCACCTGACCAACGACGTGACGGATCCGGTGCCGCTCAATATCGTGATCAAGATGACCGCCTGTAACGGCCAGCCGGTGGCCAAGCTGTCCGACAGCCCGGGCAAGGCCATGTGCGAGGACGCCGGCTACCTGGCCTACCTGGCCCAGGTGTTCCAGGTCCGGCTGGCCGGGGTGGATGTGACCGGTTGATGTAAACTTATTGTTACAGGAGTACTGAACCCAAGGCAGAACCGCCGCTTCTAAATAATGAGCGGGCTCTCTAGATTAGAAAGCCGACACCGCTTGAGGAGGGAGCAAGATGAAAGCGACCCAATATGTGGCCCGGGAGCCGGGGCCGGACGGCATCATCCATTACAGTACCGAAGAAAATGCCATCTGGCAGACCCTGATCGAACGCCAGCTGGCCTGCGTGGCCGGCCGCGCCTGCGACGAATACATGGACGGCCTGGCCCGGCTGGAACTGCCCCGGGACCGCATCCCCCAGCTCGACGACATCAACCGGATACTGGAGCCCGCCACCGGCTGGCAGGTGAGCCGGGTGCCGGCGCTGATCTCCTTCGACCGCTTCTTCGCGCTGCTGGCCAGCAAACAGTTTCCGGTGGCCACCTTTATCCGCAGCCGGCAGGAGCTGGACTACCTGCAGGAGCCGGACATCTTCCACGAGATCTTCGGCCACTGCGCCCTGCTCACCAACCCGGCCTTCGCCCGCTTTACCCATACCTACGGCCAGCTGGGGCGGGAAGCCAGCCCCCAGGACAGGGGTTTCCTGGCCCGGCTGTACTGGTTTACCGTGGAGTTCGGCCTGCTCAACACCCCGGCAGGACGGCGCATCTACGGCGGCGGCATCCTCTCCTCCCCCGGCGAGACCCGCTATGCCTTCGAGTCCCCGGTGCCGGAGTTCCGCCCCTTCGATATCCTGGATGTGCTGCGCACCCCCTATCGCATCGACATAATGCAGCCCATCTACTACGTGATCGACTCCATCGACGAGCTGTTCCATATCGCCGAGATGGACATCATGGCCAGGGTGAACGAGGCCAAGGCCCTGGGGCTGTTCGCCCCCACCTTTCCGCCCAAACAACAACAAGCCAGTTAAGGAGTGAACATGACCGCACTTGCCCAACAACACTGCGAAGCCTGCCGCGCCGATGCCCCCAGGGTCAGCGACGAAGAGCTGGCGGCCCTGATGAAGGACATTCCCGACTGGACGCCGGTGGCGCGGGAAGGGGTGCTGCAGCTGGAGCGGGAATACAAATTCAAGAACTTCAAGCTGGCCTGGGCCTTCGCCGACAAGGTGGCGGAGCTGGCCGAGAGCGAATTCCACCACCCCACCATCACCCTGGAATGGGGCAAGGTCACCGTCACCTGGTGGACCCACGCCATCAACGGCCTGCACCGCAACGACTTTATCATGGCCGCCAGGACCGATACCCTGCTGGAAGGCTGAAAGCCGGGAGCTGGAAGCTGGAAGCTGGATGCTGGATGCTGGATGCTGGAAGAGATAAAGGAGTAGGAGTCGGGGTCAATTTTTAAAATTGACCCCGACTCCTTTTGATATTTACCGGGCGGTCAGGGTGCGGCCGTCCTCGGCATGGATCACCAGCTCGCCAGCCGGATTGAACTCGATGCGCCGGCCGTTGCCGAGGATATCCAGCATGGCCTGCTCCCGCTCCATCTGTGCCGGTGTGCACATCATCATGGTGCTGGCCATGCCGGTGGTCTCGAGTTGGTCGCCCTTGAGCCGGTAGCCGCCATGGAAACCGTTGCAGAAGGCACGGCCATAAAGCCGGCCGTCGTCGCCGAAGTTGAGGGTGCCGACGGCCTGGCCGATGCTGCCGGGCAGCTCGCCGCTTACGTCCATGCCGTTCAGATCCCGCACCTGCCACTCGGTGCCGGTCAGGGTCTGTTGCGGGTTGTCCGGCCCGGCGCAGCCGCTCAGGGCAACCAGGGACAGGGATGACAGCAGGGTAAGGGAAGTCAGTCGATTCATCTATAGCCTCACAGGATAAGAAAAAGCCGTCCCGGCTCAGGGCAGGCGCATCCCGGTTGCGACCATGAGTTGAGTAATAACTCTAACACTATACCCGATGATGGCGGAAAGACCCACTCCCTGACCCAAAACCGGCACCGTGGGTGGGATGGCCCTCTGAAGTGGACCCTACAACAGGCCCGGCGTAGCCGGCGGCAAGGGTCGAATTTATTCGACCAAAACCGGCACCGGTTCGGCATGGTCCATTGAATGGACAGAAGCAGCACGCCAGGTGGACCTCCGCCTGTGCGGAGGTGACCACCATTAAACAAAGGAGGGAGCCCCTTTCTTCCCGCTTCAGGCTTCCGGCTCCGGTCACACCCCCAGCTTGTCGCGCAGGCTGTAGTAGACGGCGCCCATGGCGGTAAAGGGCACCTGGAAGCGGCGGCCGCCGAAGAAGGGCAGGTGCGGCAGGCGGGCGAAGGCGTCGAAGCGCTCGGCCTGGCCCTTGAGCACCTCGGACAGCAGCCGTCCCGCCAGGTGGGTGCAGGTCACGCCGTGGCCGCTGTAGCCCTGCATATAGTAGACGTTCGACTCCAGCCGCCCGAACTGAGGCAGGCGCGACAGGGTCAGCAGGAAGTTGCCGCTCCAGCGGTAGTCTACCTTCACCCCCTTGAGCTGGGGGAAGGTCTTCAGCAGTTTGGGCATGACCAGTCGCTCGATATCGTCCGGATCCCGGGCGCCGTAGACCACGCCGCCGCCGTACAGCAGCCGGTTGTCACCGGTGAGGCGGTAATAATCCAGCAGGTAGTTGCAGTCCTCCACGCAGTAGTGGCGGGGGATCAGGCTCGCCGCCTGCTCCTCGCTCAGGGGCTCTGTGGTCACTATCTGGGTGCCGCAGGGCATGGCCTTGGCCGCCAGCTTGGGCTCCAGATTGCCGAGATAGGCGTTGCCGGCCAGCACCAGGAAATTGGCGGTCACGCTGCCGCCCGCCGTTTTGGCCACCGCCGGATCGCCATACTGGATCTGGGTCACCGCCGACTGCTCGAAGATGCGCCCGCCCAGTTTGCGGATGGCTTCGGCCTCGCCCAGGGCCAGGTTGAGCGGGTGGATATGGCCGCCCCTATGGTCGAGCAGGGCGCCCACGTAGGCCTCGGTGCCGATCTCCTCCCGTACCCGCCGTTCGTCCAGCAGCTCGAGCTGCCGGTGGCCGTAGCGCTCCCAGTTGGCCTTCTGGCTTTCCAGCTCGTGCAACTGGCGCGGGTTGAGGGCGGCGAAGATGCCGCCGGGGCGGAAGTCGCAGTCGATGCCGTACTGCTCGATGCGGCTGCGGATGATGTCGCCCCCCTCGAACATCATGCTGCCCAGCATGCGGGCGGTGTCCTGGCCGTAGCGGGCCTCGATCACGTCGATGTCCCGGCTGTAGGAGTTGACTATCTGGCCGCCGTTGCGGCCGCTGGCGCCGAAGCCGATGCGGCTGGCTTCCAGCAGCACCACGTCGAAGCCCGCCTCGACGAGGAAGAGGGCGGTAGAGAGGCCGGTGTAGCCGCCGCCCACCACGCAGACGTCGCAGCGGATGTCTTCGGTCAGTTGCGGCCAGGGCTCGTGCCGGTTGGCCGAGGCGGCGTAGTAGCTGTTTACATGTTCCATTTAAAACCTCTCCCTTAATCCAGCGCCAGCCAGGTGGTCTTGAGTTCGGTGAATTTTTCCAGGGCGTGCAGGGACTTGTCCCGGCCGTTGCCGCTCTGCTTGACGCCGCCGAAGGGCACCGTCATGTCGCCGTCGTTGTAGTTGTTGATAAACACCGAGCCGGCCCTGAGTTTGCGCGCCAGCCGGTGGGCCCGGCCCAGATCCGAGGTCCAGACCCCGGCCCCCAGGCCGTACTTGCTGTCGTTGGCCAGCCGCACCGCTTCTTCCTCGCTGTCGAAGCTGGTTACCGCCAGCACCGGGCCGAAGATTTCCTCCCTGGCCACCGTCATGTGCGGGCTCACCTGCTCCAGCACCGTCGGCCCCATGAAGTTGCCCGCCTGCTCCCGGCCGTCCAGGCCGAGTACGGCGCCTTCCTCCAACCCTTCGGCGATGTAGCGACACACGCTGCCGTGGTGATCGCTGTCGATAAGTGTCCCCATGGTGGACTCGGGATCCAGCGGATCCATCGGCTTGAACGCTTCGGCGGCTTTCTTCAGCTCGGCCAGGAAGGCGTCCTTGATGCTCGCCTCCACCAGCAGCCGGGTACCGGCGATGCACACCTGGCCCTGGTTGTAGAAAATGCCGGCGGCGGAGGCCCGGGCCGCCTTGGCCAGATCCGGGCAGTCGGCAAACACCAGGTTGGCGCTCTTGCCGCCCGCCTCCAGCCACACCCGCTTCATGTTGGAGCGGCCGGCGTATTCCATCAGCAGCCGGCCCACCCCGGTGGAGCCGGTGAAGGTGAGGCAGTCCACGTCCTGGTGCAGAGCCAGGGCCTTGCCCGCCTCGTGGCCGAAGCCGGGCAATACGTTGAGCACCCCGTCGGGCAGGCCCGCCTCCCTGGCCAGGGCTCCGAGGCGGATGGCGCTGAGCGGCGACTTCTCCGACGGCTTGAGGATCACGGAGTTGCCCGCCGCCAGCGCCGGCCCCAGCTTCCAGCAGGCCAGCAGCAGCGGGAAGTTCCAGGGCACTATGGCCGCCACCACCCCGATGGGCTCGCGGCTGATCAGCGCCAGCGCCTCGGGCCCGGTGGGGGCGATTTCGCCGTACACCTTGTCCACCGCCTCGGCATACCACCGGATGGCGCGGATGGCGCCGGGGATGTCATCCCGCAGGCTGTGGCGGATCGGCTTGCCGGTATCCAGGGTCTCGAGCAACGCCAGCTCTTCCCGGTGGACCTCCATCAAGTCGGCCAGGCGCAGCAGCACCCGCTTGCGCTCGGCCGGCGCCGCCTCGGCCCAGACGCCGGATTCGAAGCTGGTGCGGGCCACCGCCACCGCCGTGTTGACGTCCCGCTCCTGGGCCCGGCTGGCCTCGACCAGGACCCGGTCGGTGGCCGGGTTGATCACCTCGAAGCGCTCGCCCCCTTCCGCTTCCCGGTATTCGCCGGCGATAAAGAGCCGGGATTCGATGCGCAGTTGTGCCGCCTTGGCCTGCCAATGGGCCTTGTCTTTGTAGTCCATGATGTTCTCCGCGTTCCTTACAGGTTGGGTGGGGTGTGTGCGCTGATGATGCGGCACTCCCGATCCGAAACATTGGTAAAAGTATGGGGCAGGCCGGTGTCGATCACGTAGCTCTGTCCGGCCCGGAGCCGGTGGCATTCGCCGTCCACCGTCAGCTCTATCTCCCCTTCGAGCACGGTGCCGACCTCTTCCCCCTGGTGCTTGAGGTGGCCGCCGGTGCTGGCGCCGGGGGCGTAGGTTTCGATCAGAAAGCCCAGGGCCCGCTTGCGGTTGCCGTTGTGCACCAATTTGAAGGACACGCCCCGGCTGCCGATCTCGATCAGCTCCTCGGGCTCGATCACCACCTTGTTGCGCTTGGCGGGCACCGGCTCGGCGAAAAACTCCGACAGCGACATGCCGTACACCTTGAGCAGCTTCTGCAGGCTGCTCACCGCCGGGCTGACCTTGTCCTGCTCTATGGTGCAGATGGCGCCGTGGGTCAGGCCGGACAGCTCCGCCACCTTGCGCTGGCTCAGGCCCAGCCGCTGGCGGATGGCCGCCAGCCGGCTGCCCGGGGCCAGGTCGGTATTGCGCGCCTCGCTCATCCCGCCTCCCTCGCCGCCCGGTAGTGGCGGCAGGCCTCGGCAAAGCCGTCGAACAGGGCGCGGGACAGGGCGTTGTCCCGGCTCAGCCACTCCGGATGCCACTGCACCCCCAGGGCGAAAGGCTGATCAGTCAGGCTGATGGCCTCTATGAGTCCGTCCGGCGCCCGCGCCTCGACCCGCGCCGCCGCGCCCAGCGCCTTCACCCCCTGCATGTGCAGGGAGTTCACCGGCTGGCGGCCGGGGCCGGCCAGCCGGGCCAGCAGGCCACCCGCTTCGGGAAGGATGTCGTGGGCCGGGGCGTACTGCCGCGCCAGGGGCTGCTGCTTGTCTTCCCGGTGTTCGTCGAACAGGCCGGTGTCGTGCAGGCGCCGGTGCAGGGTGCCGCCGCTGGCCACCACCATCTCCTGGAAGCCGCGGCAGATGCCGAACAGGGGCAGTCGGCGCTCACCCGCGGCGGCGATGAGCCGCAGGCTCAGGCGATCCCGCCCCGGATCGTTGAGCGGCTCTTCCCCGCTTTCGCCGTAGTGATGGGGCTCCATGTTGCTGTAGCTGCCGGTCAGCAGCAGGCCGTCGAGCATGGCCAGGGCCTGCTCCAGGCCCTGTTCGTCGTCGCCCAGCCCCTGGGCCAGGGGAAAGGGCAGCAGGCCCGCGGCCTGCACGGCGTTGAGGTATTTCTCCTGCAGCGTCATCGCCGGATGCGGCCCCAGCTGTTGCCGGCACATGATGATGCCGACCACAGGCTTGTTAAATATATGCACCATCCGTGTTTCCTCACTCATGCTCTAAATCCTGAACAAAAAACCATTGGTGGGCTACTTTTGTCAAATATATAGTTAAAACCTAGCACACGGAGATTTACCACTCAATAATATTTAACACTTGAAAAACAAAATAAACGAATTTATGTTTCTCATGGTAAGTATTTTTAACGGTCACATGGCGGTGCAATCATGCAAGCAGAGATGGAAATGTTAAACCCCCTGGCCCAGGTCGAACCCCTGGCGCCGAGCGACTTCGAGCGGGAGGTGGCCGACTACCTGGCCCGCTATCCCGATACCCAGTATGTGGACGTGCTGCTCACCGACCTCAACGGCATCTTCCGCGGAAAGCGGCTGCCGGTGAGCGCCCTGGACAAGCTGGAAGCGGGCTGCTTCTTCCCGGGCTCGGTGTTCGCCATGGACTTTCGCGGCAACGTGGTGGAGGAAACCGGCATCGGCCAGGACATCGGCGAGCCGGATCTGCCCTGCTTCCCCATCGCCGATACCCTGGTGCCCTCGGCCTGCGATCCGGATACCGTGGCCCAGCTACTGCTGACCATGGTCACCGAGGACGAGCAGCCCTTCCCGCTCGAGCCGCGCAACGTGCTGGCCCGGGTGTGGGAAAAGGTCAAGGCCCGGGGCCTGCGGCCGGTGGTGGCGCTGGAGCTGGAGTTCTACCTGGTGGACCGGGAACGGGACGAGAGCGGCCGGCTGCAGCCGCCCTGCTCGCCGCTCACCCAGAAGCGGGACACCTACAGCCAGGTGTACTCGGTGGACAACCTCAACAACTTCGCCGAGATCCTGGCCGACATCGACAACCTGGCCATCCGGCAGGGGCTGCCCGCCGACGGCGCCGTGGCCGAGGCGGCGCCGGGCCAGTTCGAGATCAACCTCAATCATACCGACGACGTGCTCGCTGCCTGCGACCAGGCCCTGGCGCTGAAGCGGCTGATCAAGCTGGTGGCGGAGCAGCACGAGATGGACGCCACCTTTATGGCCAAACCCTACGAGGAGCATGCGGGCAGCGGCCTGCACGTGCACATCAGCGTGGTCGACGACCAGGGCGACAACCTGTTCGTGGACGAAGAGGGCGAAGACTCGGCCCTGCTGCATCTGGCCCTGTCCGGCATGTTGGATCTGATGCCCGACAGCATGGCGTTGCTGGCCCCCAACATGAACTCCTTCCGCCGCTTCCAGCCCGGCATGTACGTGCCCACCCAGGCCTCCTGGGGCCACAACAACAGGACGGTGGCCCTGCGCATCCCCTGCGGCGACGACGACGCCCGCCGCATCGAGTACCGGGTGGCCGGGTCCGACGCCAACCCCTACCTGGTGGTGGCGGTCATCCTCGCCGGCCTGCTGCACGGCCTGGACAACACCCTGCCGCTGCCGGCGCCGGTGGTGGGCAACGGCCTGGAGCAGGAAGGGCTGCCCTTCCCCACCCGCCAGAGCGAGGCGCTGCAGGTGCTGGCCGAAAGCCAGCCGCTCAAGCGCTACCTGGGGGAGGAGTTCATCGAGGTCTACCGCATCTGCAAGAACGACGAGCTGCTGGAGTTCGAGCGGCGCATCTCCGATATCGAACTGGAGTGGATGCTTAAAAACGCCTGAGTCGGCATCACCGCGATTTTCCGGCGGCATGACGCCCGGCTTCGACCGGGTGGCGATGGCGCCGGATTTTGGGAAGGCGGCCGCGGCCGCCGTAGGAAAACCATAGGGACATGACCGGCGCCATCGCCGGCCCCTCGACCAAGGACAATACCGATGCAACGAGACGATACCCTGGTACTCGAACCCTCCGAAAAATGGCCGCCGCTGTGGCGTGGACTGGCGGTGGCCCTGGCGGCGGCGCTGGGCTTTGCCTGGCTCGGCTTCACCCACGAGGCCGGCAGCGACTACGGCGTGCTCAGCCTGCTGCCGGCCGCCCTGGTGATCACCATGGCGGTGCTCACCCGCAAGACGGTGGAATCCCTGCTGGCGGGCGCCCTGCTCGGGCTGCTGCTGATCGATCCCACCGACCTGGTGACGCCGCTGGCGGACGTCACCCTGGCGGTGATGATGGACGAGACCATCGCCTGGCTGATCCTGGTGTGCGGCATGATGGGCGGGCTCATCAACCTGCTGGCCCGGGGCGGCGGCGTGCACAGCTTCGGCAACTTCATGACCCGGCTGATCAAGTCTCCCCGCGGCGCCATGTTCGGCACCGTCGGCCTGGGGCTGGTGGTGTTTATCGACGACTACCTCAACTCCCTCGCCGTCTCCTCCTCCATGAAGAAGATCACCGACAGCTACCAGATCTCCCGGGAGAAGCTGGCCTATATAGTGGACTCCACCGCCGCGCCCATCTGTATCCTGGTGCCGGTCTCGACCTGGGCGGTGTTCTTCGCCTCCCTGCTGGAGGACTCCGGCGCCGCCGAAGGTGGCCGGGGCATGTCGCTCTATATCGACAGCATTCCCTACATGCTCTACGGCTGGGCCGCGCTGCTGGTGGTGGTGCTGGTGGCCGGCAACCGGCTGCCGGATCTGGGCGCCATGAAGCAGGCGGAAGCCCGCGCCCGCGCCGGCCAGCCGGTGCCGACCGGCTGGGAAGACCAGGAAGAAAGCCAGCCGCCCCGCAGCACTCCCGCCTGGCTCGGCCTGCTCAACTTCCTGCTGCCCATGGGGGTGCTGGTGTTCGCCAGCGTCTGGTACGAAATCGACCTGCTGAAAGGGGTGCTGGTGGCGCTGGGCTGCACCATGCTGCTCTACTCGGTGCAGCGGCTGCTGTCGTTCCAGCAGCAGGTGGAGGCCACCCTCGACGGCTTCAAGGTAATGCTGTACCCGCTCGCCACCGTCTGCGCCGGCTTTATCCTGAAGGAAGTGAACGATCAGCTGGGCATGACCCAGTACATCATCGACACCGTCACCCCCCTGCTCACCCCGGCGCTGCTGCCCGCGGTGGTGTTCCTGGTGATGGCGCTGG
Organism: Zobellella sp. An-6; assembly: GCF_052487945.1. Classification (NCBI taxonomy): domain Bacteria; kingdom Pseudomonadati; phylum Pseudomonadota; class Gammaproteobacteria; order Aeromonadales; family Aeromonadaceae; genus Zobellella; species Zobellella sp. An-6. Next base: position 3,459,463 of record NZ_CP199259.1, read on the forward strand.
TGGTGTTCAGTACCGCCTCCAGCTGGGGGGTGTTCGTGATCTCGCTGCCGATAGTGGTACCCCTGGCCCAGGCCATGAACGTGCCCATGCCGCTGGTGGTGGGGGCCCTGCTTTCGGCCTCGGCCTTCGGCAGCCACGCCTGCTTCTTCAGCGACTCCACCGTGCTGTCCGCCCAGGGCGCCGGCTGTGACACCATGGATCACGCACTGACCCAGCTGCCCTATGCGCTGTTCGGTGGCGCCCTCACCCTGGCGGCGCTGCTCGCCGCCGGCTTCTGGCTGGCATAAGCCCCCCCGGACCGGCGCCGGGGCCATTGCCCGGCTCCGGTCCGGGCTCGCTCAGTCCGCACCGCCGGCATGGTGCTGGCGATAGTAGGCGATAAAGGCTTCGGGTTTCAGCGGCGGCGAATACCAGTAGCCCTGTACCATCATGCACCCCATCTCCCGCAGCAACTCGATATGCTCGGGCCGCTCCACCCCTTCCGCCACCGTGGCGCACCCCAGGTTGCGGGCCAGGTGGATCACGGTCTCCGCCAGGCGCCGGTCCTGGCTGTCGGTGTCCATCTGGTTGACGAAGGCCTGATCTATCTTCAACACCGACACCGGCATCGACTTGAGGTAGGCCAGGGAGGAATAACCGGTGCCGAAGTCGTCGATGGCGATGCTGATGCCCTGGGCGGCCAACTGGCGCAACTGGGTCAGGGCCAGCTCCACGTTCCGCATCAGTCCCGACTCGGTCACCTCCACCTCGAGCGCCCCGCGCGGCAGGCGGCTCTGCCGTAACCGGGTGATCAGCCGATCGGCAAAGCCCGGCTGCATCAGCTGCAGGGTGGCCACGTTCACCGCCAAGCGGAAGTCCGGCGCCACCAGCTCCTGCGCCAGCCATCGTTCGAGCTGGCGGATGGCGGCGTCGATCACCCAGTCGCCCAGGCGCAGTATCTCGCCGCTGGCCTCGGCGATGGGAATGAAATCCGCCGGCGAGATAAAGCCGAGTTCGGGATTGATCCAGCGCAGCAGGGCTTCGGCTCCCACGATCCGGCCGCCGCGCAGCTCCACCTTGGGCTGGTACACCAGGAACAGCTCCCGGTGGTCGGCGGCGGCCCGCAGGGCCTGGCGGTAACGGTTCAGGGTCAGCAGTTGCTGCTCCAGTTCCGGCCGGTAGCACTGCCAGCCGTTGTTTTCCGCCGGCAGCGCCATCGAGGCCAGCCGGACCAGGCGCTCCGCCGAGCCGTACTCGAAACCGGTATGGCTCACCCCTACCCGTCCGCCCAGGTGCAGCAGCAGTTGCTCCACCTCGAAGCCCCGGGTGATCAGCTCCACCAGGGCGGCGGCCCGGCCGGCAAAGCCGCCGGGGACACCGAACTCCAGCACCAGCCACTCGTTGCTGCTCCAGACCCCGAACACGGCGCCGCTCCGGCCGAGATACTGCTGCAGCCGCTCTCCCACCGCCCGGCTCAGGGCTTCGGCCACGCCGTAGCCGTGCAGCCGGGCGATATCGTCCATCCCTTCCAGGGCGATAAAGTACAGAGTGCCCTGCCCGGCCTGTGCCACCTGCTGCTGCAGCCGCTCCAGCAGCGCCCGGCGGTTGGGCCGCTCGGTGACCGGATCGGTCAGGGACAGCCGATGCAGCTGGGCGGTGCGCTGGTCCACCAGCTCTTCCAGCAGCGCGGCCCGGCTGCTGCGCTGGCGCAGCAGAAAGTGAACCTCCAGCACGTTGTGGATGCGCTGCAGCACCTCGAACTGGTCGAAGGGCTTGGTAAGAAAGTCCCGGGCCCCGAGGTGCAACGCCCGCAGCCGGGTATCGGCATCGCTCTGGGCACTCAGCACTATCACCGGTGGCGCCTGGGCCGGCCAGCGCGCCTTCAGCAGCTCCAGCACCCGGTAGCCGTCCAGGTGGGGCATGCGGATATCGAGCAGCAGCAGATCGGGCAGGCGGGCATGGAGCAATGTCTCCAGCCGGCGCGAGTCGGTTTCACCACGCACCCGATGATAACCATGGTCCTCGAGCAGGCTGACCAGCAGCTCCACATTGACCGGGTTGTCATCCAGCACCAGGATGTCGGCGTCGTGATAGGTCGGGCTCGTCTCCGGCATCAGCGTTGCGACTCCATCAGCCGCGCCAGCAGCACCGGCCACTGCCGGGCCTCGAGGGGCGGGACCAGACAGTCGCTGAACCCCGCCCTCACGGCCTGCTCGGCCTCTTCCTGCGAGGTCCCGTCCGACAGGGCCACCAGCGGAATGGCGCTGGTGAGCGGATGCCGGCCGAACAGGCGGGCCGCCGCCAGGCTGCCCATGCCGGGCAGCCCGAGATCCATCAGGATCAGATCCGGAGGCGAGGAGCAGGCCAGCTCGAAGGCCAGTTCGGCCGAGGGCAGGCACAGCAGCTGCGTGCCGTCCAGCTCCCCCAGCTGCTCCTGCATCCGCTGCTGCCCCGCCGGAGACGCCGCCACATAGAGCAGGGTGCGCATCCGCCCGGCGGTGGCCGGGCCCGTCGGCGGCGTCGCCCAGGGCAGGCGGAACCAGAACTCACAACCGTCGCCCGGGCTGTTGTCGAGGCCGATGTTTCCTCCCATCTGTTCCACTATGCTCTTGGTCAGCGCCAGGCCCACACCGGTACCCTCGATGGCCCCCTGCTCGGCACCCAGCCGGTTAAAAGGCTGGAACAGCTGATCCAGATGGTGCGGCGCTATGCCGAAGCCGGAGTCGCGCACCAGGATGCACAGGGCATCCGGCTCGGGGCGGCATCCGACCCACACCCGCCCGCGCGGCCGGTTGTACTTGATGGCGTTGGAGACCAGGTTGATCAGCACCTGCTTGAGCCGGGTGTAATCGGCCCGCACCGGCCCGGCCGAGTCCAGCTCCGGCGCCACGTCGAGGCTGCTGATGCCCTGCTGCTGGGCCAGCGGCGCCAGTATGGCGCAGGCCTCGTGCACCGCCTCGCCGGGATGGACGGCCTCGAGCGACATCCGCAGCCGCCCCGTCTCTATGCTGGCCAGATCCAGTACTTCGTCGATCAGCGTGAGCAGATGGCCGCCGCTCTTGTAGATCTGCTCTACCTGCCGCCGCTGCCGCTCGCCGAGCGGCATGCGCGTATTGCTCTGCAGCAGCTGGGCAAAGCCCATGATGGCGTTGAGCGGGGTGCGCAGTTCATGGCTCATGGAAGAAAGAAACTCGGTCTTGGCCCGGCTGGCCCGTTCGGCCTGGGCCCGGGCCTGGCGCTCGCGCTGCTCCGCCTGATGGATCTCGGTCAGATCGGTAAGAATGCCGATAAACTCCCGCCGCCCCGCCCCTCCGGTGTCCGCCACTTCGCTCACCGCCAGGTGCACCGGCACCTGGTGCCCGGCCTTGTGCCGGGCCGCCACCTTGCGCCCCGTGCCGATCACCCTGGCATCGCCGCCGCGGAGATAGTCGCGGATATAACCGTCGTGGTGGCGGGCCCAGCGGGCCGGCATCATGCAGCTGACATTGCGGCCCAGCAATTCGTCCCGCCGGTAACCGAGCAGGGCCAGGGCATAGTCGTTGATCTCCTGGATGAGGCCGCGGCCATCGATGCGCACTATGCCGGCGGCGGCTCCCTGGGTGATGGCCTGGTAGCGGGCCAGCCGATCATCGCTGAGCCGGCGCTGCTCGGCCAGCAGCAGCAGTTGCTCCGCCTGCTGGCCGAGCAACTGGAGCCGGCGACGACCGGCCTCATCCAGCCTTCTGGACGCCGAGTCGAACACGCAGAGGCTGCCGAGGAACCGCCCCGGCTCAAGGCTCAGGGGCACGGCGGCCACGAAGCGGATCCCCGGCTCGCCGCAAACCAGGGGGTGGCCGGCCAGGCAAGCCTCCTCGCGGGCATCCGCCAGCGCCAGCCACCGCCCTTCGGCCGCGAGCAACGCACAGAGTGACAGGGCCTCGGCGCACGGCGGGGCGCCGCTCCATCCCCAGGGAGGCTCCCCCACCGGCGGACAGATCACCACCTGCGACACGTCCAGCAGCTGGGCCGCCAGCTCGGCGAGGGAGGTGAAACCCGCCGAGGCCCGAAGGCAGGAATCATGCTGGGGGAAGAGGGCGGAAACATCGGGAAGGGGCTGCTCGATCATGGTTGTCCGTTGGCTGTGGGGGCTCGTTATCGTCCTCGGCCGCCGGCGGATGGGCGGGCCTCGACAAGGGGTTGTCGGCAGCCCGGCCCGGGACTTTAACGCCGGTACGGAAACCGCCGACGCCGATAAAAAAGAACAAGGCTTCCGCAGAAGCCTTGTCATTCAGATCCCCAGCGCCAGCTTGATCACCAGGCCGAGCAGGGTCAGGGTGAGCACCCCGCCCAGGTAAAGGCCGGCGAACCACAGCCAGCCGCTCTTGCCGCCCATCAGTAACCCTCCTCGAAATCCTCGACCTTGCCGGAGAAGATGCGGTAGCCCCAGAGGGTGTAGGCGCAGATCAGCGGCAGGAAGATAAAGATGCCCGGCAGCAGGAACAGCAGGCTGGAATCCGGCGCCCGGGCGTCCCACAGGGTCAGCTGGTGCGGGATAAGATAGGGGAAGAGCCCCACCACCAGGCCGATAAAGCCCAGGAGGAACAGCCCCACCGCCAGCCAGAAGGGCCGGGTCTCGTGGGGCTGGCCGTCCAGATCCCGGTACAGCAGCCAGCCGAACAGGGCGCTCAGCAACGGCAGGGGCAGCAGCAACAGGAAGTTGAGGCCGTCGAACCAGCGTGTGCGCACCTCGGTATTGGCCAGCACCGTCCACAGGCTCACCACCACCAGTATCGCCATGATCGCCAGCACCAGTTGGCGGCCGAGGTGGGCGGCGCGGGCCATGATGTCATCCCGGCTCTTCATCACCAGGTAGCAGCAGGCCAGCAGGGCATAGGCCACCATCAGCGCGAAGCCGGTGAAGATGCTGAACGGCGACAGCCACTCCAGCGCGCCCAGTTCGCCGGGGCCGGCCTCCACCCCCTGCACCACGGCGCCGAGGATGGCGCCCTGGCAGAAGGTGGCGACGGTGGAGCCGAGGAAGAAGGACAGATCCCACCAGGGCTTGGAGCGGTGCGACTTGAACCGGTACTCGAAGGCCACGCCGCGGAAGATGAGCCCGATCAGCATGATGATGATGGGCGTGTACAGGGTCGCCAGTATGCCCGCGTAGGCGGCGGGAAAGGCGGCGAACAGCACCACGCCGCCGAACACCAGCCAGGTTTCGTTGCCGTCCCACACGTGGGAGATGGAGCGCATCATGTGATCCCGCTCCGCCACGCTCCGAAACCAGGGATAGAGGATGCCGAGGCCGAGATCGAAGCCGTCGAGCACCACGTACATCAGTACCGCAAAGCCCAGCAGCAGGTAGTAGAACAATGCCAGATCCATCTTATGCCTCCGCCTTGTCGTGTTTCAGTTGCTTCACCCAGGCCAGGGCGTAGCCGGGGGCGTCGATGCCGATCAGGTGCTGCTCCAGGTGCGCCATGTCCGGCGGCCCCTTGCGCACCAGCTTGGCCATGAAATACAGATAAACGCAGAACAGCAGGCCGTAGGTCGCCACGAACAGGGTGAGCGAGAACAGCACCCGCTCCGCCGGCAGCGGCGACACCACCTCCATGGTGCGTACCAGCCCCTGCACCAGCCAGGGCTGGCGGCCGATCTCCACCACGTACCAGCCGGCCAGGGTGGCCAGCACCCCCGAGGGGATCATCAGGTTCATCAGGGCGAGGAAGGGCCGGTGTTGATAGAGCCGTCCGCCCCGGCGCAGCCAGAGGCCCCACAGGGCTATACCTATCATCAGCACGCCCAGGCCCACCATCAGCCGGAACGAATAGAACACCAGTGGCACGTTGGGTCGTTCATCGGCGGGCACCGACTTGAGCCCCTGCAGCTCGCCGTCCCACTCGTGGGTGAGGATCAGTGACGCCAGCTTGGGAATGGCGATTTCGAAGCGGTTGGTCTCGTTTTCCATGTCCGGTACCGCGAACAGCAGCAGCGGTGCGCCGGCCTCCCGCTCGGGCCAGATGCCCTCCATCGCCGCCAGCTTGACGGGCTGGTGCTCCTTGACATTGAGGCCGTGGAAATCGCCCACCAGCGCCTGCACCGGCGCCAGGATCAGTGCCGCCCACAACGCCATCGACAGGCCCTTGCGGGCGAAGGCCGGCTCCCGGTTGTTGCGCAGGTACCAGGCGCTGACGCCGCCGATCACGAAGGTGGCGCTGAGCATGGCCGCCAGCAGCATGTGCACCAGCCGGTAGGGCATGGAGGGGTTGAACACCACCTCCAGCCAGCTGGCCACCTCGAAGCGGCCGTCCACTATCTCGTAGCCGCTTGGGGTCTGCATCCAGGAGTTGGCCACGATGATCCAGAAGGCGGAAATCCAGGTGCCCACCGCCACCACGCAGGTGGCGAAAAAGTGCAGCTTCTCGCTCACCCGCTGCCAGCCGAACAGCATGACCCCGAGAAAACCCGCCTCCAGGAAGAAGGCGGTCAGTACCTCGTAGGCCATCAGCGGACCCAGCACCGGGCCGGTGAGCTCCGAGAAGCGGGAGAAGTTGGTGCCGAACTCGTAGGACAGCACTATGCCGCTGACCACCCCCATGCCGAAGGTGATGGCGAAGGGCTTGATCCAGAACTTGGCCAGCTGGAAATACAACGGGTTGCGGGTCTTCAGCCAGAGTCCTTCCCAGATGGCGATGGCGGTGGCCAGGCCGATGGTGATGGCCGGGAAGATGATGTGGAAACTGACGGTAAACGCGAACTGAATCCGCGACAGCAGGGCGGCATCGAGCTCCATGAGTCCTCCTTAACGGCGATAGCGGTTGATGGCGGCCGGCAGGGTCGCTAACAGCAGGACAATAAAAATAGCGGAGAATTCAATCAGTAAGGCGGTCATGTTCATTATTGTTGCTCACTCGCTGGGTTGATATTCCCATAAAGCAGAAACCGTGCCAGCACGCCCAACACCTTGAGCTGCCTTGTGCTGGATCAAAAAACCGGCAAAAACTTGCCCAAACCGACAACAAGGTTTACAGTCTTTCGCCGGTAAACTGTAAACCTTTTTTACACCCGGGAGCCCGCCGATGTCGCCGGATGTCGCCTTCGAAGTGATGATGATCCTCACCAGCGGCTGTGCCCTGCTGGTGTCCGCCTGGCTGTACTGGCGCGCCCGCCGCCGGCGCAGCATGAAGGCGCTGGCGGGCTTCGGCGTGATGATGGCGCTCTGGTGCGCCGGCCACGTGGCGGTGTTCCACGGCTGGGAGCGGCTCGGCATCGCCCTGATCCTGGCCAACCCGCTGATGCCCACCTTCTTCCTCGACTTCGCCGTCGGCTTCGTCAACCAGGGCGCGGGCCGCCGCCCCTGGCTCGATCGCCTGGCCCGCGGCCGGAGCCTGCTCTACCTGGCCGCCCTGGCGGTGATGCTGGCCAGCCTCTGGCTGGAAGGCGGCGGCGTCATCGCCTTCGGCCCCTTCGCCCACTACTTCGTGTTCCTGGACATCGGCTGGTTCAACATCGCCTACACCATCGTCATCGGGGTGCTGGCCCATGCCCTGTTGCTGTGGGGACTGCGCATCCACAGCGGCAACCGCCGCCGCTCCATCGCCGCCATGTTCGCCGCCGGCGCCTGGGGCCTACTGCTGGCCACCAGCTTTATCTTTCCCTCCCTCGGCCTCTACTGGTATCCCTGGCCCATGCTGCTGCTGCCCAGCTACGTGGTGCTGCTGGTCTACGGCGTGGTGCGCTACCAGATGCTGGAAGTCAATGCCTGGGCCAACCGGGCCCTGCTGTGGACCCTGATGACGGCGCTGGTGATGGGGCTGATCGCCCTGCTCAGCGCCATGGCCGGCCAGTTCGGCATGCAGGCCCTGGCCAACGTGCCCAAGTGGCAACTGTGGCTCTATTCCATGCTGCTGCTGATGCTGGCCCTGGCCCTGTACCAGCCGGTGAGCAAACTGGTGGAGCGGCTGATCTACCCGGGCAGCCGGCTCGACGAGCAGTTGCTCGCCACCTGGCAACGTCGCCTGGGCGAAGCCAGCAGCTGGCACGGACTCACCACGGCGGCGGCGGGGCTGATTTCGCGCCAGATGGGCCAGCCGGTGGTCATTCATCTTGCGCCGGAAGGCGAGCAGGCCGACGCCTTGCCCGCCGATCCCTGTATCCACTGCCGGCACCAGCCCCAGGGCTGGCAGGCGCGGCTGCAGGGCTTCGAGGACGTGACCCCGGGCCTGCGCCTGGCGGCGGAGGTGTTCGCCTCCCTGCTGGCCACCCGCTGCGGCCTGCTGGAGCGCTCCCTGCAGCTGGCGGAAGCCGAGCGCCGGCGGCTGTCGGAGCAACACCTGGTGGAGCTGGGCGGCCTGTCGGCGGCCATGGCCCATGAGCTGCGCAACCCGCTCAACATCATTTCCATGGCCACCGCCGGCCTGGACGCCAGCCGCAAGGAGATGATCCAGGCCCAGCTGAAACGCGCCGATCGGCTGATCTCGGACATGCTGGCCTATTCCGGCCGAATCCAGGTGCAGTGCCAGGCCATTCCCCTCGCCGCCCTGCTCGACAGCCTCAGGCCCCAGTTCGACTGGCAGGGCACCACCTTCGAGCACCGGCTTCCCGCCGACTACCGGCTGTGGGCCGACCCTTACCGCTTGCAGCAGGTGGTGGTCAACCTGGTGGACAACGCCCTGGCCTTCGTGCGTAACCGGCCCGGCGGGCACATCCTCGTCGAGGCGGGGGACGGGCCCGGCCTGGTACGGGTGCACAATAACGGTCCCCTGATCGATCCCGAGCTCGGCGAGCGGCTGTTCCGCCCCTTCGTCGGCAAGCGCAGCGGCGGCAGCGGCCTGGGGCTGGCCATCGTCCAGCGCATCATGGACGCCCACGGCGGCCAGATCCGCCACCGCCAGGATCTGGGCTGGCCGGTGACCTTCGAACTGTATTTTCCCGAGGAGAAGCGCTCATGACCCCGCGCATCCTGCTGGTCGACGACGAACCCGCCTTCCGCACCCTCTGCGCCCAGTGGCTGGAGGCCGAGGGTTACCAGTTGGAAACCGGCGCCGATCTCAACGAACTACGCGGTAAACTGCAGCAGTTCGACGCCGATCTCATCCTGCTCGATCTGTCGCTGCCGCCCCGTTTCGATCCCCGCCATACCCTGGCGGCCCTGCCCCAGTTTATCGACCGGCCGGTGATCATCCTCACCGGCCACGGCGAACGGGAGCTGGCACTGGAAGCCCTGAGTCAGGGCGCCTGGGACTTTCTGGCCAAGCCCATCGATCCGGACATGCTGGCGGTGGTGGTGCGCCGGGCCCTCACCAAGCATCAACTGGTGCGCGAGCTGAACAGCCTGAGGCAGAGCCGCAAACCGCCGCTCGCCAGCCTGATCGGCGCCTCCCCTTCCATGGAGAATATCCGCGCCCTGGTGCAACGCATCGCTCCCACCGATGTGCGGGTGCTGGTGACCGGCCCCTCGGGCACCGGCAAGGAGGTGATCTCCCGCGCCATCCACGATCTCAGCCAGCGCGCCCAGGGGCCCTTCATTTCGGTGCACTGCGGCGCCATTCCCGCCGAGCTGCTCGAAAGCGAGCTGTTCGGCCACACCAGGGGCGCCTTCACCGGCGCCGACAAGGCCCGGGACGGCCTGCTCAAGCTGGCCGACGGCGGCACCCTCTTCCTCGACGAAATCGGCGAAATGCCGCTGGCGATGCAGGTCAAGCTGCTGCGGGTGCTGCAGGAAGGCAGTTTCTACCCGGTGGGCGGGCGCAGCCTGGAAACCATCGACGTGCGGGTGGTCTCCGCCACCAATGCGAGCCTGCCGGACAAGGTGAGCCGGGGCGAGTTCCGCGAGGATCTCTACTACCGCATCAAGGGGGTGACCATAGAGACCCGGCCCCTGGACGAGCGCCCGGAGGACATCCCGCTGCTGGTCGGCCACTTCCTCGAACTGCAGGCCCGGGGCCAGCCGCCGCTGCGGCCGGACACCGAGGCCTTCAACTGGTTTATCCACCGCAGTTGGCCGGGCAATGTGCGCGAGCTGAAAAGCGCGCTGGACAGCGTGGCCGCCATCGCCCGGGGCGGCGTCATCCGCCTGGAGGACATCGCCCTGCTCTACCCGGACGCCAAACCCGGCCCGGCCCCGGCCGCCGCCGGCGACAGCCTGGAGGCCCAGGTGCGGGCCCTGGAGATAGCGCTGATCACCGAGGCCCTGGCCCGCCACGACAACAACCGCACCCATGCCGCCCAGGCCCTGGGGCTGTCGCGCCAGGGCCTGCTGAAAAAGATCGAGCGGTACGGGTTGTAAGCTGGAAGCTGGAAGCGGGAAGCGGGAAGCGGGAAGCTTGTTGACAAAGTATACCCTCTGTTTTTCGCCGGATGTTCCTCTTTATCGATGCAGTTTAACTATCGTCATCTCCGCGAAGGCGGAGATCCATGACATATTGCACTGGACTCCCGCCTTCGCGGGAGTGACAACAGAGAAAGAAAAAGCTTGCTCAGCAGCCTGAATGACTACTCCCCCATCAGCTCCTTCAGGGTCAGCTCCAGGGCGCTGGCGGCGATGCCGGTGGTGCGGCTGCGGTGGTTGTGCACCCGCTGCAGGGCATGGCGGATGCGCTCGGACACGTCCCGGAAGATGGCCTCGTCGGAGATCTCCTGCTCGGTCTCCATCAGGAAGGCGAAGGCCCGGGCCATGCCGCAGTTGCCGATGAAATCCGGGATCACACTGAGCCGCTCGTCCGCCTGCTGGTAGACGGGGCCGTAGAAGATCTCCTGATCCCTGAAGGGCACGTTGGCGCCGCAGGCGATGAGCTCCACGCCGTTGTCCGCCAGGGCCGCCAGGTGCTCGGCACTGACCAGGCGGGAGGCGGCGCAGGGCAGGAACACCTCGGCCCCGAGCTGCCAGAAGGCGGCCTGGGCCTGCTCGAAACCGACCACCCCGGGGCCCGCCAGCCGGTTGTCCTGGCGGCCCAGGTAAAGCGCCGTCACCTGCTCGAAGGACAGCCCCTCGGGCGCCACCACGCCACCGCCGGCATCCATGATGCCGACGATGCGGGCCCCTTCCTGGGCCAGGTAGTAGGCCGCCGCCGCCCCCACGTTGCCGAAGCCCTGTACCATGACCCGCTTGCCGGCGAGTTGCCCGCCGTAGAGGCCGTAGTAGTGGCGCACCGACTCGGCCAGGCCCCAGCCGGTGATGAGGTCCGCCACCTTGTACTTGCGCTGCGGCTCCGGGCTGTAGCGGCCGTCCTCCACCACCTTGGCCACGCCCAGGCGCAGCTGGCCCAGCTTCTGGATTTGCTCGCTCACCGAGGGGGTGAAATGGCCGTTGACCACCCCCTCCTGGGGATGCCAGATGCCGTGGCGCTCGGTCAGGGGCACCACGTCCTTCACCTCGCACACGTTGAGATCGCCGCCGGTGCCGTAATAGCTTTTCAACAACGGCGCCACCGCCCGGAACCAGCGCGCCAGCACCCCGTCCCGGCGCGGGTCGGCCGGATCGAAGTCGATGCCCGACTTGGCGCCGCCGATGGCCGGGCCCGACACCGCGAACTTCACCTCCATGGTCTTGGCCAGGGATTCCACCTCGTGGCGATCCAGTCCCTTGCGCATGCGGGTGCCGCCGCCGGCCGCCCCGCCGCGCAGGGAGTTGATCACCACCCAGCCCTTGGCCTCGGTCTCGCTGTCGTGCCACTCGAACACGATTTCCGGGTTTTTCCGCTCGAATTGGGTAAGCAGTGCTTTCATCCGTTGATTACTCCGTTTTACAGGCAATAGGGATCCCTGACCGGCAAAGGCCATCAATCAGCATCAGGGAGAAGTCAAGTAATGTGCATACCGGCCGGGCACCGTACGCAGCCTCGCCGTAAGGAAAGAGGCTCTGCTTAACGGTACCCGCCCGCTATCTCATGGCTTCGGTCGAAGCCCGCAAGGTCAGAACAGGTTGAAGTAGAAGATCACCAGCACGCCGATGGGGGTGACGTAGCGCACCACCCCATGCCAGAGGGCATGCCACTGGCCGCCCAGCTCGTCCCGGGAATGTTCCGGTTTCATCACCCAGCCCACGAAGATGGCGGTCAGCAGGGCGCCGAGCGGCATCATGATGTTGGCGGTGAGGTAGTCGTAGAGATCGAACAGGGTCTTGCCCTCGAAGCGTTCGAACATGGCCAGGGGGGCGAAGTCGGCCCACAGGTTCAGCGACAGCACGGTGGTGATGCCCACCAGCCAGGCCGCCAGGCCGCCGCCCACCGCCGCCTTGACCCGCCCTATGCCCTTCTCTTCCAGGAAGCGCACCAGGGATTCCAGCATGGAGATGGAGGAGGTCCAGGCCGCGAACAGCAGCAGCACGAAGAACAGGGTGGCGAAGAAGCCGCCGCCCGGCATCTGGCCGAAGGCCACCGGCAGGGTCACGAAGATAAGCCCCGGGCCCTCGCCCGGCTGCAGGCCGTGGGCGAACACCACCGGGAAGATGGCCAGTCCCGCCAGCAACGCCACCCCCGTATCCAGAATGGCCACGGTGAAGCTGGTGCGGGCGATGGACACCTCCTTGTTGAGGTAGGCGCCGTAGGCCATCATGGCACCGCTGGCCAGGCTCAGGGTGAAGAAGGCATGGCCCAGGGCCACCAGAATGGATTCGGCGGTCAGGCTGGAGAAGTCGGGCTTGAACAGGAAGGATACCGCCGCGCCGAAGTGACCGGTGGTCATGGCGTAGCCCACCAGGATCAGCAGCAGCACGAACAGCGCCGGCATCAGCTTGGTGACCGCCCGCTCCAGGCCATGACGCACGCCGCCGGCGGACACCAGCACCGTCAGCCCCATGAATACCGTGTGCCACAGCAGCAACTGGCCCGGCGAGGCCAGCAGGCCGCCGAACAGGGCGCCGGAGTCCTCCGCCGCTATGCCGGCAAAGCCGCCCTTGGCCGCCTCCACGATATAGGGCATGGTCCAACCGGCGATGACGCTGTAGAAGGAGAGGATCAAAAAGGCCGCCAGGGTGGCCATGATGCCGATACCGGCCCAGCTCCGGCTACGCCCTTCGGCCGCCGCCACCGCGCCCATGGTGCCGATGGGGCTCTTGCCGCCGCGCCGGCCCAGCATGACTTCCGCCATCATGATGGGGATGCCGATGATGGCGATGCAGAGCAGATACACCAGCACGAAGGCACCGCCACCGTTTTCACCGGTGATATAGGGGAATTTCCAGATATTGCCCAGCCCCACCGCCGAGCCCACCGCCGCCATGATAAAGGCAAAACGGCTGGACCACAGCGCCGGGGTCACCCCGGCGCGCTCTTTACCCTGAACATTGGTTGCCACCACAGACACAGCTTCTCCTCCTTTAGCTGTTAGGACAACGCCAGCCACCCCAGCTAAAGGTGTAAAGTTTGGCTGACAGTATGTCCTGCTATTTTGCCACCATCTTCCCGATTGAAAAAATGGCTGTGGTAAAAAAATGTAGATTATTCGGCCTTCAGCACACCGCGACGGATCTGATCCTCCTCAATGGATTCAAACAATGCCTGGAAATTGCCCTCGCCGAAGCCTTCATTGCCCTTGCGCTGGATAATTTCGAAGAAGATCGGGCCGATCACGGTGTCGGTGAAGATCTGCAGCAGGAGTCCCTGGCCCTGGGTGGGGGCGCCGTCCATCAGGATATGGTCCCTGCGCAGCCGGGCCACGTCCTCGCCATGACCGGGCAGGCGGGCGTCCAGCTTCTCGTAGTAGGTGTCGGGGGTGGTCATGAAGCTCATGCCACCGTCACGCAGGGTTTCCACCGTGCGGTAGATGTCGTCGGTGCCCAGGGCGATATGCTGGATGCCCTCGCCCTTGTACTGGTGCAGGAATTCCTCGATCTGGCTCTTCTCGTCGGACGACTCGTTGATCGGGATGCGGATCTTGCCGCAGGGGCTGGTCATGGCCCGGGACTTGAGCCCGGTGAGCTTGCCCTCGATGTCGAAGTAGCGGATCTCGCGGAAGTTGAAGTGCTTCTCGTAGAAACCGGCCCAGAGGTTCATGTTGCCCATGGCCACGTTGTGGGTGAGGTGGTCGATGTAGGTCAGGCCCACCCCCTTGGGGTGCTGATCCACACCCGGGATGGGGCGGAAGTCCACGTCGTAGATGCTCTGCTCGCCGTAGCGGTCCACCAGGTAGATGAGGGAGCCACCGATGCCCTCGATGGCCGGGATCTGCAGCTCCATGGGACCGGCGCCGGAGGCCACCACCCTGGCGCCGTTGGCGGCCAGCTGCTTGATGGCCCGGGCCGCGTCCTTCACCCGGAACGCCATGGCGTTGGCGCAGGGACCGTGGACGCGGGCGAACTGCTCCGCCTGGCTGTTGGGCTCGGCGTTGAGGATGAAGTTGATGTCCCCCTGACGGTAGAGGGTCACGTTCTTGCTGCGGTGACGGGCGACGGCGACAAAGCCCAGCCGCTCGAACAGTTGCGCCAGCTGTTCCGGCTCGCTGGAGGCGTACTCCACGAACTCGAAGCCGTCGGTGCCCAGGGGGTTGTCCCACAAAGAGGATTTTCCCGGTGAAATCGCTTCAGACATCATGATTATTCTCCTTAATCGCCTTGTTCCATTGATTCATGCTTAAATGCAATGGAAACAGCATAAGGCAATGCCCACACATTTTGTTTGCAACTTGTTACATTAAAGTTTAGTTTTTTGCGTGAATGTTGCATCAAAGAAGGGATCACCGTGAGAAAGGCGCACGAAATCGAACTGGACCGCCAGGACGCCCGCCTGCTGCAGGCGCTGCAGGAGAATGGCCGGCTGAGCAACGTGGAGCTGTCGGAACTCATCCACCTCTCCCCGTCCCAGTGCCAGCGCCGGCGGCAGAAGCTGGAAGAGCTGGGGGTGGTGCAGAAATACGTGGCCCAGGTGGACCCGGAGAAGATAGGGCTGCACGTGACCGCGCTGATCAGCGTGACCCTGGGCAAGCACGGCGAGCGCATCGCCGACGAATTCCACCAGGCCATCCAGCACTTTCCCCAGGTGCTGGAATGCTGGAGCGTCACCGGCGACGCCGACTACATGCTGAAGGTGGTGGCCACCGATCTCAAGAGCCTGTCCGACTTTATGATGCACCAGCTGCTCAACCTGAAGACGGTGTCCAACATCCGCTCCAATATCCTGCTCGACAAACTCAAGCACACCACGGTGTTGCCGCTGGGCTGACAGGCTCGAAATAAAGCCGGCCCGGCGGCCACAAGCCGCAGGGCCGATTTCAATCGACCGCTTCACCAGCCGGGGTTCCGGCTCAGCCCAGGCTGAGGGGATGGTGGCAGGCCACCTGCTGGGTGGCGCTGAACTCCCGCGCCGCCGGGGCGGCCTGCCTGCACTGCTCGGTGGCGAAGCGGCAGCGCGGGTGGAAGGCGCAACCCGAAGGAGGCGAAATCGGGTTGGGCACCTCGCCGGTGACCGGGGTCCGCTCCTTGTGGATCACCTCCATGCTGGGAATGGCGTCCATCAGCATGCGGGTATAGGGATGGCGGGGCCGGTTGAACACCTCCTCCACCGTGCCCACCTCCACCAGCCGGCCCAGGTACATGATGCCGACCCGGTCGGAGAAGTGGGACACCACCGACATGTCGTGGCTGATAAAGAGGTAGGTCAGGCCCAGCTCCTGCTGCAGATCCTTCATCAGGTTGAGCACCTGGGCCTGCACCGACACGTCCAGGGCCGAGGTGGGCTCGTCGCAGATCAGAAACTCGGGCTCACCGGCCAGGGCCCGGGCGATGGAGATGCGCTGGCGCTGGCCGCCGGAGAACTCGTGGGGGAACTTGTCCATGTCCGAGGCCGCCAGCCCCACCTGCTCCAGCAGTTGCCCCACCCGGTGCCGGCCTTGCTCCCGGCCGTTGATCATGCCGAACAGCACCAGCGGCTCGGCCACGATGCGCTCCACCTTCCAGCGCGGATTGAGGCTGGCGAAGGGATCCTGGAAGATCATCTGGCAGCGGCGGCGGATATACTGGCGCTGCTCGCGGCTGGCCGTCGCCAGCCGGGTGCCCTGGTAGCTGATGTCGCCCTCGGTCGGCCGGTACAGGCCCGACAGCAGCCGGGCCACCGTCGACTTGCCACAGCCGGACTCCCCCACCAGGCTGAAGGTTTCGCCCCTGCGGATCTGGAAGTCGATGCCGCGCACCGCGTGCACATAGGTTTTTTCCGCCCGGTTCAGCAGGCGATGGATAAAGGGCCTGGAAATATCGAACTTGATATGCAGGTTGCGTACCTCTACCAGCTCGGTCCCGGTGATCATCTCGCTCATCATGCCAGCTCCTCTTGCTTGACTTTCAAACAGGCGACCCGGGAGTCCCCCACTTTTTCCAGCACCGGCGCCTGCTGCCGGCATTCGGCCCCGCTGTGCGGGCAGCGCGGATTGAAGGCGCAGCCCGGGGGGATGGCGTTGAGCCGGGGCATGGCGCCGGGGATCTGGGACAGCCTGGGCTCGCGCACCCCGATGCGGGGGATGGAGGCCATCAGCCCGGCGGTATAGGGGTGGTACGGCGCCTTGAGCACCGCCTCGACCGGGCCGATTTCCACCAACCGGCCGGCGTACATCACCGCCACCCGATCGCAGATCTCGGCGATCACCCCCATGTCGTGGGTCACCAGCATCACCGAGGCCCGGTGCTGCTTGCACAGCCGCCTAAGCAGCTGCAGCACCTGGGCCTGCACCGACACGTCCAGGGCCGTGGTCGGCTCGTCGGCGATGATCACCCTGGGCTCGACGCACAGCGCCAGGGCGATCACGATGCGCTGGCGCATGCCGCCGGAAAACTGGTGCGGATACTGATCGATGCGCTGCTCCGCCGCCGGTATGCCCACTTCCTGCATCAGCTTCAGCGCCTTGTCCCGCGCCGCCTGGTAGGACAAAGGCAGGTGGGTCTGGATGGTCTCGATCAGCTGCTTGCCCACCGTCATCACCGGGTTCAGGCTGGTCAGGGGATCCTGGAAGATGGCCCCGATCTCCTTGCCGCGCAGCAGCCGGCGCCGCTCCTCGTCCAGATCGTCGATGCGCTGGCCGTAGAGACGGATCTGCCCCGAGGCGATCCGTCCCGGCGGCTCGAGCAGGCCGGTGATGGCCGAGCCGGTGAGGGACTTGCCGGCCCCCGACTCGCCCACCACCCCGAGGATTTCGCCCGCCCGCATCTCGAAGGACACCTGCTGGATCGCCTTGAGGTTGCCCTTGCGATGGCTGAATTCGATGCACAGATCCTCGACCTGCAGCACCACCTCGCCACTGTTGTTGCTTCCATTCGCCATGTTGTGCTCCTTAACGCAGCTTGGGGTTGAGGGCGTCGCGCAGCCAGTCGCCCACCAGGTTGACCGACAGCGCCAGCACCACCAGCACCAGGGAGGGGAACACCACCACCCACCACTGGCCGGAGAACAGGTACTTGTTGCCCTCGTTGATCAGGGTGCCGAGGGACGGCTGGTTGGGCGGCATGCCCACCCCGAGGAAGGACAGGGTGGCCTCGGTGAGCACCGCCAGCGCCAGGTGCAGGGTGGCCAGCACCAGCACCGGGCTCAGCACGTTCGGCAGTATGTGCAGGAACATGATGCGCAGGTTGCCGCTGCCCATGACCTTGGCGGCCTGCACGTATTCCTTGTGGCCTTCCAGCAGGGTGCAGCCGCGCACGGTGCGGGCGTACTGCATCCAGCCGGTGAGGGTGATGGAGATGACGATGATGTACACCGCCATCTGCTCGTGCATCTCCTGGGGCAGCAGGCCCCGGGCCGCGCCGCTCACCAACAGGGCGAACATGATGGTGGGAAAGCTCAGCATGGCGTCCGCCAGGCGCATGATCAGGGCGTCGACGGTGCCGCCGAAATAGCCGCTGACCACCCCCAGGGTCACGCCCAGGGCCATAGCGCAGAGCACGCTGATAAAGCCGACGATCAGGGACACCCGCAGGCCGTAGAGGATCAGCGAGTAGACGTCCCGCCCCTGGATGTCGGTGCCCAGCCAGAAGCGGGCCTCGCCGCTTTCCACCCAGGCCGGGGGCAGCTCCGAGTCCATCAGATCGAAGGCGGCCATGTCGAAGGGGTTGTAGTGGGACAGCAAAGGCGCGCAGATGCCGGCGAACAGCAGCAGCGCCAGCACCGCCGTGGCCACCACCGTCAGCCGGGAAGTGCGGAAGTTGTAGCACAGATCGCTGTCCACGAAGGCCAGCCAGCACTGCCACAGGCGCGTCACATAGCCGGGCCGGGACGCCTTGCCCTCGGCGGCCGGTGCCGGTTTGGAGACGGTATCGATATCCATGGGTTACCTCGTCCTTAATGGTTGCTGGATTTCATGCGCGGATCTATCACCCGGTAGAGGATGTCGACCAGGGTGTTGATGCAGATGAAGATCAGGGAGATGAACACCAGATAGGCGGAAATCACCGGTATATCCACGTAGTTCACCGCCTGGATAAACAACAGCCCCATGCCCGGCCACTGGAACACCGTCTCGGTGACCACGGCGAAGGCGATCAGCCCCCCGATCTGCAGGCCGACGATGGTGATCACCGGCAGCAGGGAGTTGCGCAGGGCATGGCCGTAGTTGATGCTGCGCCGGCGGATGCCGCGGGCCTTGGCGAACTTGATGTAGTCGGTGCGCAGCACTTCCTTCATCTCGCTGCGCACCAGGCGCATGATCATGGTGATCATGAACAGCGCCAGGGACAGGGCCGGCAGTATGATGGAGGCCCAGCCCGACTTGCTGAACAATCCGGTGCTCCACCAGCCGAGATCCATCACCTCGCCCCGGCCGTGGGACGGCAGCCAGCCCAGCCAGACGGAGAAGATGATGATAAGGGCGATGCCGGCGATAAAGCTGGGCAGCGACACCCCGACCAGGGAAATGGTCTGCACCAGGCTGGTGAGCCACTTGTTGCGCGACAGCGAGACCCAGACCCCCGCCGGCAATCCCACCGCCAGGGAGATGATCACGGCGACGAACACCAGCTCCAGGGTGGCGGGCAGCCGCTCGGTGATCAGGTTGAGCACTTCCATCTTGTTGTAGTAGGAAATGCCGAAATCGCCCTGGGCGATGTTGCCCACGAAGCGGGCGTACTGGGTAATGACGGAATCGTTAAGCCCCAGCTTTTCCCGCAGCTCTTCCCGCTCCAGTTGGGTGGCGCTCTCGGGCAGCATGTTGTCGACCGGATCGCCGACGAACTGGAACATCACGAAGGCGATCAGGGCCACCGACAGCATCAGCCCGCAGGCCTGGATCAGGCGCTGGATAATAAAAGCCAACATAGTTCACTCCTTTGATGGGAAACGAGGGCCCGCGGGCCCCCTTGTCCTAGTTCAGGCTGGCGTACCAGAGCCGTACCACGTTGTCCGGGTTCTGGGTGATCGACAGCTTGTCGGAGGTCGCCCAGGCCACCGGCTCGAAATGCAGGGGCAGGAAAGGCAGTTCCTGCTGGGCCAGCGCCAGCACCTCACCCATCAGATCGGTCCGGACCTGCTGATCCAGCTCGGTGTTGGACTGCTCGATCAGCCGGTCTATGGTGTCGTTCTTGAAGCGGGGGATATTGAAGGCGCCGTAGATGCCGCCGTCGCGGGAGTGGAGCAGTTGCTGGTTGATGCTGTAGGCATCGTACAGGGGCAGGTTGGCCCACCCCAGTACCGCCACGTCGGTACGGCCGTTGTCGCGGATCTGGGAATAGACGCTGCGCGGATGCACATTGAGGCTGCTGTCGATGCCGATCCGCGCCCAGTAGCGCTGCACCGCCTGGCACCATTGCTCCGCATTGAGGTAGTAGCCCTGCTCACAGTCGAAGGCCAGCTTGAAGCCCTTCGGGTAGCCGGCCTCGGCCAGCAGCGCCTTGGCCCGCTCGGGATCGTAGCCGAGTCCGACCCCGCGTTCGGCGTCGAAGCCGGCGATGGCCGGGGCCACGAAGGTGTTGGCCACGTCGGTCATGCCGCGCATGATCTTCTTGACGATCGCCTCCCGGTCGATCGCCATGTGCATGGCCTCCCGCACCCGCCGGTCCTGGAGCGGGTTCTTGCCGTCCACATTGCCCGCGTTCAGCTCATCGGCCATGTTCAGGGACAGGAAGATCACCCGCAGCGAGGGCCGGACCATGACCTCCACGCGCTTTTCCTTCTCCAGCCGGGGCAGGTCCTGCAGGGGGACGTCGCTCACCAGATCGAACTCCCCGGCCAGGATGCCGGCCAGGCGGGTAGCGTCGGATGACACCGGCTTGTAGATGATGCGATCGATATTGTGCTGCGCCTGGTCGCCGTTCCACCAGTCCGCATGCTTCACCAGCACCATCTCGGCGTCACGCCGGCGGCTTTCCAGCCGGAAGGGGCCGGTGCCGTTGGTGTTGTTGGTGGCGTAGCCTTCGGTGCCCTTGCTCATGCTGGTGGGCTCCAGCGCCCGGTGCTCTTCCATCCATTCCTTGTCCATCATCAGGATGCCGCTCAGCTCGTTGAGGGCGATGGGAGATTTGGAGCTCAGCCGGATATCGACGGTGTACTCGTCCACCTTCACCGCCTCCTTGATGGAAGAGGCGTTGCCGCGGATGCCGGAGTCCGGGTGGGTGACCCGGGCGATGGAGGCGACCACGTCGTCGGCATTGAAGTCGTTACCGTTGTGGAAGCGGACCCCTTCACGCAGGTAGAAGCGCAGGGTGGTGTCGTCCCGTTGCTCCCAACGGGTGGCCAGGGCCCCTTCCATCTCCAGTTGCTCGTTCCATTGCACCAGGCCTTCATAGATATGGTTCTGGAACGCCAGGGCCGGGGTCGAGGCGAAGGCGTAAGGGTCCAGGGTGGGGATATCCGACTGCTGGGCCCAGCGCACCACCTTTTCCGCCATCGCCGGTTGTGCCATCAGGCTGCACGAAGCCGCCATCAGGCAGGCTGCTACCGTCTTGAGTTTCATCATCTACTACCTTCCCTGTGAGTGAAAAACACCGGCTTGGCCGGCCTGGCAGTCCGGGGGCCGCACTGGCCACACCGGACTTTGTCTGTACGTTAGCTTTGCACCTATTAACAAATCAATATAAAATTGCTAACAATTTACACACCATGTGATATCAATCAAAAAACACAAAGTTACCACTCGGTAAGATGAGTCCAGTCCCGGGCAGCGGATCGCTGCCCTCACTCAAACACAAGGGGTCCGCCTTCGATAGGACCAACAGGGAGCAACCATGACGACCACCCTCATCCGGCAGGTACGCCTCAACGGCCAACAGCAAAGCCGGGACTTGCTGATCGAGCAGGGCCGCATCGGCCGTATCGAACCCCATATCACGCCGCCGCCCGGTGCCCAAGTGGTCGAAGGCGGCCACCGCCTGGCCCTGCCCGGCTTTATCGACGGCCACGCCCATATCGACAAATCCCTGTGGGGCATGGACTGGTATGTCAACGAAGTGCCCCGGGAGTTGCCCGCCATCATCGATAACGAGCGTCGCTTCCGGCGTGAACAGGCGTTCGACAGCCGGCGCCAGTCCGAGCGCATCGCCCGCCAGGCGATTCGCCTGGGCACCACCCATATCCGCACCCATATCGACGTGGACACGGAAATCGGCCTGCGCCATATGGAAGGGGTGCTGGCCACCCGGGACGCCCTGGCCGAGCAGATTTACATAGAGACGGTCTGCTTTCCCCAGAGCGGCCTGCTGGGCCGGCCCGGTACCCGGGCATTGATGGAAGAGGCGATCAAACTGGGCGCCGATTATGTGGGCGGCATCGATCCGTCCAGCTTCGAGCGCAATCCGGTGGCCCATCTCGACGCCGTGTTCGATCTCGCCGCCAAATACGGCAAGGGGGTGGATCTGCACCTGCACGAGCCGGGGGAGCTGGGCGCCTTCTCGGTGGAGCTGATGACAGAGCGCACCCGCGCCCTGGGCATGCAGGGCAAGGTCACCATCAGCCACGCCTTCTGCCTGGGCGAGGTGGATCCCGGCTACCAGGATCGGCTGATCGCCGGGCTGGCCGAGGCGGACATCGCCATCGCCACCACGGCCCCCGCCAATCGCCAGGTGCCACCCTATGAAAAACTGCGCGCCTCCGGGGTCAGGGTCACCGCCGGCAACGACGGCATCCGCGACACCTGGAGCCCCTATGGCAACGGCGACATGCTGCAGCGGGCCATGCTGATGGGGCTGAAATACCGCTGGCGCCAGGACCGGGAGCTGGCTCAGGCGTTGCACGCCATCACCCGGGGCGGTGCCGAGGTGATGGGGCTGACGGACTACGGCCTGGAAGTGGGCTGCCGGGCGGATCTGGTGCTGCTGGCAGGACAGGCGGTGGCCGAGGTGATCGCCGAGCCGCCGCGGGAGCGCACCGTGTTCAAGGCCGGCCGGCTGGTGGCCGACCGGGGCGAATGCCTGTTCTGACCACTTAAATAACTGATCCAAATAGCGCTACATCGACCGGGCACCGCACGCAGACACGCCGTAAGTCGTGATACTCGCAGCTTCGGCCTGCTGCGAGCATTCACTGGATGCTCGGTCAGGCCGAAACTGCTCATCACGGCGAGCAAGCTCGCCCCCTGGGGGCTCCGTCGCGCCATCCCTGGCACGAAGGGTCTGCTTAGCAGCCCCCGGTCGCTGTCGGCAGTGATCTACTATTCGGAACAGCTAGTTAACACTATATACCGACGGAGTTTAACCCCATGAAAACCATCAAAATGACCGCCCGCTACGTGATCGGCTTCAAGGACGGTGGCCACCATATCTACGAGCAGGGCGAGCTGGTCTACCGCGGCGACAGCGTGCTGTTCGTCGGCCATGGCTACCAGGGCCAGGTCGACGAGACCCAGGACATGGGCAATGCCCTGCTCGGCCCCGGCTTTATCGACCTGGACGCGGTGGCCGACCTGGACTCCACCGTACTGGCCTTCGATCACCAGCCGGGCTGGCAGAAGGGCCGGCTGCCCGCCGGCGACTGGCAGCGACGCGAGACCTACAGCGACGCCGAACTCGACTTCAACAAGCGCTACGCCTTCAGCCAGTTGCTGCTGAACGGCATCACCACCATCGCTCCCATCACTTCCATCCTGTACCGGGAGTGGGCCGAAACCGCCGACGAGTTCCGCCGCGCCGCCGACATCGCCGAGAGCCTGGGCGTGCGCGCCTACCTGGGGCCGGCCTATATGTCGGGCTACGGCGTGGTCAACCCGGACGGCAGCCTCGACATGCGTTTCGACGAACAACGGGGGTTGCAGGGACTGGAGCAGGCGGTGCGCTACGTGGAAGAACTGCAGGGCCGCCACGGCGACACCATCAGGGGCATGCTGGCGCCGGACCGGATAGAGGGCTGCACCCCGGAGCTGCTGCGCCAGACCGCCAGCGCCATGCGTGCACTGGACTGCCCGGTACGGTTGCACAGCTGTCAGGGGCAATTTGAGCTGGACATGGTGCATGAGCTGCACAATGGCATGTCGTCGGTGGAATTGATGGCCGAAAACGGCCTGCTGGATCACCGCCTGCTGCTGCCCCATCTGCAATACCTGGGCGGCAAGCACAGCACACCGGAAAAGGTGGAGCGGGAGCTGGCACTGCTGGGGCAGGCCGGAGCCAATGCGGTGATCTGCCCCATAGTGGCCGGTCGCCACAGCAAGTATTTCCATGGCGTGCGCCAGTTCCGGCAGGCCGGCATCAACCTCAGTCTGGGCACGGATACCTTTCCGCCGGACATGATCCAGAACATGCATATCGGCGCCATCCTGAGCCGGGTGGAAAGCAACGACATCACCGCCGCCTCCTCCGCCGATTACTACAACATGGCCACCCTGGGCGGCGCCCGGGCCCTGGGGCGGGAGGACATCGGCCGGCTCTGCCCGGGCTCCAGGGCCGATATCATGGTGTTCGACTTCGACCGCATCCACACCGGTCAGGTGTTCGATCCCATCACCACCATGGTGATCAACGGTAACGGCCGGGATATCAAGGGAGTAATCGTCAACGGCGACAAGGTGGTATGGGACGGCCAACTGGTCAAGGCCGGGCTGGATGTGCAGGAACTGCACCACCAGGCCCAGCGCCAGTTCGAGCGGTTCATGACCAGCTACCCGGAGCGCTGCCACCGCCATCCGCCGCTGGCGGAGATCTTCCCGCCCAGCTTTCCGCTGAGCCGGCCATAGGCAACACGCCGGCCAGGCTGGCCGGCGTATCCAGTGAAGCCGGATCCTGAAGCACCATTCAGTTTAAAAAAACAGCCGGCTCGATGCCCCTTGTGTCGCCGCACCTTTAGGTATTCAAACCCGTACCGATGGGCATAAGGTTACCGAATGGAGCGCGGGCAGCCCGCCCGCACTCCACCAGCAAGGAACTCAACTGCAAGCATCAGCATTTGCCTGCCGACTAAAGCGGATCATGTCTAACATGACTGATTTTTAAAATATTATTGTGTCAAAGGACAGGCCAGAAGTAATGGCAAGTTGGAAATGGGGGTATTAAGGAGGAAATGGACCAAGCCCCCCGCACCGGCTCAGCGCGGGCCGGCTTCCGCCTCGGTTTGCAGTTCGGCGAACAGCGCCGCCAGATCCAGGCCTTGCTCTTCTTCCTCGGTCAGCTCCAGGCTGGCCTCCAGGTGTTCCAGGTGGCGGCGCATGGACAGGGCGGCCGTGTCGGCCTCCCCCGCCGCCACCAGATCCAGCAGCCTGCCGTGCTCTTCACAATGGCAGTGGTGGGCGTTTCTGTCCTTCTGATACATGCTGACGATAAGCGAGGTCTTGGCGATCATCCGTTCCAGCACCTCCACCAGCAGGCGGTTGCCGCCGAGCCTGGCCAGCTCCACGTGAAAGCGGGCGGCGCAGTCCACCGCCGCCGGCCGCCGGCCCTCCTCGACCGCCCGCCGCTCTTCTTCTATCAGCGCCCTGAGCGGGGCCAGCTCACCCCGCCGCTCGCCCCGGGCGGCCAGGGCCACCGCTTCTTCTTCCAGGATGCGGCGCATGGCGAACACCTCGGCCGCCTCCTGCTGGCTGGGACAGGCCACGGTGGCCCCCCGGTTGGCGGCGATGGCCACCAGCCCCTGATGGCTGAGCTCCAGCAGGGCGGCGCGCACATGGTTGCGGTTGGCGCCCAGCGCCTCGGACAGCCGGGTTTCCACCAGCCGGGTGCCCGGCGCCAGCCGCTGCTCCAGGATGGCGCGGGAAATGATACCGACGATACGCTGGATTTCCCTTCGTTTGATACTGGGCACTTTCCCTCCCGGAATGCATAAATTTTCATGTAAAAAAGATTAACAAAACCGCCGGACCGGCTCCAGCCTCTTGTTGCCCTAGCCCCAGCGGCTGACGCCGGGGTAGCCGCCGTCGAGCAGCTCCTTGACGAACACCGAGGGGATCTGCCGGTCGGCCAGCAGGAACACCTGATCCCGGGCCCGGGTCAGCCCCACATAGAACAACCGGCGCTCCTCGGCATGGGGGAAGGCTTCCTCCTCCGGCAGCAGCAGCTCCAGCAGGCTGGGGCCGCTCTTGTCGGGGGGAAAGCCGTAACGTCCCCGCACCAGGCCCAGCAGGATCACGCAGTCCGCCTCCTTGCCCTTGGCGCCGTGCAGGGTCTGGGCCTCCAGCCGGAGATCCGGGAAACGCCGGCGCCAGCCCGCCAGCTGGGACTCGTCCGGCAGGCTGAAACGGAAGCGGGCCAGCAGGTAGACGGAGGCGTCCGGCCGCTGGGCCGCGATCTGCCCCAGCAGCCGGGTCACCGCGTCCATCTGGCTGTCGTGCGCCACCGGCAGCACGTGCACGCAGGGTCCCTCGCTGCGTTTGTGGGTACCCAGGGTTTTGGGCAACTGGCCGGGGTTGCGGGTCACGAAGCGGCTGGCCACCTGCTCGATACGGTTGTTGAAGCGGAAGGTCTGGTCCAGGACGGTGATCCGGCTGGCGCCGAAGTGGTCCGCAAAGCGGGTGGTCAGCGACACATCGGCGCCGCTGAAGCGGTAGATGGCCTGCCAGTCGTCCCCCACGCAGAACAGGGAAAGTCCGGGTGCCGCGTCGCGCAGGGCCTTGAGCAGTTCGGCCCGGGGCACGGAAATGTCCTGGAACTCGTCCACCAGCACATGGCGCCAGGGCACCTCGAACCGGCCCTGGCGCACATAATCGCTGGCCTTTTCGATCATGTCGTCGAAGTCGATGTCGCCCCGCTCGCGCAGCTGCGCCTGGTAACGGTGCAGCAGCGGCCGCACCAGGGCCAGTTGTTCGTCCTGCTCCGGGGTCAGTTCGAAGGGATCCGGCTCGCCATAGAGCTTAAGCGCCGCCACCAGCGGTGCCCACTCCCGCGCCAGCCGCATGAAATCCGGCCGGGGCACCACCTGGAAGCGGTGGCGGCGCAGCCAGTCGAGCAGCCGCTCGCCGTAGGCCGGATCCTCCTGCCCGAACTGCTCCAGCCAGGCGGCGAAGGCGCCCTGGCGGGCCCGCTCGTCCTGGGCCAGCGGGCTCAGGGGCGGGGTGCGCCCCTCCACCCGGGACAGTATCATCAGCCCCAGGGCATGAAAGGTGCTGACCTTGACCGGAATGGTCTCGGGCCGGCGCGCCAGCCGCTCGGCCATTTCCGCCGCCGCCTCGTTGCCGAAGGCCAGCAGCAGCAGTTCGTCGGCCCGGGCCTGGCACGACGCCAGCAGAAAGGCGGCCCGCGCCGCCATCACGCTGGTCTTGCCGCAGCCGGCCCCGGCCAGCACCAGGTTGTGGTCTTCGTCCACCACGCAGGCCAGGCGCTGGGCCGGGGTCAGCGGATGGGCTTCCAGGCCGTCGAACAGGGCGCCGTGCTCGGCCAGGGCCTGCCGGCAATAATCCTGGCAGCACTGCTCCCACCAGGCCTCGTCCGCCGCCTGCAGCGTGGCCACCAGCTCGAACGCCGCCCGGCCCCGGTCGTCCAGCGACGCGGGCGGCGGACAGGCGGACCAGTCCACCGCCTCCCCGGCCACCAGCGCCTTCAGCCGCCGCCAGCGGGAATGGCGCAGGTAGCCGGCTTCCAGCAGTCCCAGGCATTGCTCCGCCAGGGGCAGTACCCGGTTCGCATGATATCGGTACCAGCCCAGGGTGACCGCCTCGGCCAGGGGCTCGGCCACCGCCCGGGGCAGCCAGCCCAGCTCGATGTCGCCCTGGGTGCAGAACAGCCGCAGCCGGTACAGGCGGCGGGCCTCCTCCAGCCGGGGCGGCGCGCTCAGCTCGTGCCAGCCGAGCCCGTGGCGCTCGCGCTTCAGGTGCAGCACCAGGCCGTCCGCGGTCAGCTCGGTGGCCAGGAAGGGATGGTTGAACCAGGGCGCCAGCCAGTGGGCCTTGTATATCTGCATGCTCACCCCAGGTTGTTGATAAGCTCGGACAAGATCATGTGGGTTTTCACCGTTTTGATATTGGGCATGTTCTCGATCTGGCCGCGCACCTCGTCCAGCCGGGCCATGGAGGCCGCCTCCACATACACCAGCATGTCGGTCTCGCCGCTGATGGTGTAGCACAGCTTCACCTCGGGAATGGCGCGCAGCAGGGCGGCGTACTGCTCGCAGCGGTGTACCTGGTAATGCAGCTCGAAATAGGCGCGCACGGCACCGCCGCCCCCGCCGATGCGGGCGTGATAGCCGCGGATGATGCCCCGCTCCTCCAGCTGGCGGATGCGCTCGGACACCGCCGAGCGGGACAAGCTCACCTCGCGGGCGATGCTCGCCACCGCCATGCGGGCATTGGCCGCCAGCAGGGCCACTATCTGTCGATCGAATTTGTCCACCCGAGGCCTTTCTCCCACCGCCGGCGAAACGGCGGCACAAAGCGACGAACTGCCGCCGGCAAACGGCGTTTTGCAGCGTCGGAATCTGATGCGTGGGCGCTAATATATCAGAATTCTCAGGCACGGAATCGAAACTAAAATGGCACGTTTGAACAAGGAACTGGGGCTGGCCCATGGCACCGGCATGATGGCCACCTCATTGCTCGGCACCGGCATCTTCGTGGTGCCGGCGGTGGCCGCCAGCATCGCCGGCCCGGGCTCGCTGTGGGCCTGGCTGGGGCTGATACTGCTAGTGCTGCCGGTGGCATTCAGCTTCGCCCGCCTGGGCCAGTGCTTTCCCCACGCCGGCGGCGCGCCGCACCTGATCGGCCGGGGCCTGGGCGCGCCCATGGAAAAACTGGCCGCCTTCCTGTTCCTGGCGGTGTTGCCGGTCGGCCTTCCCGCCGCCCTCACCCTCACCGCCGGCTTCTGGCACGCCCTGTTCGACCTTTCCGCCGGCGGCGATCTGCTGGTGCAGCTCGGCACCCTGGGGCTCATCCTGCTGCTCGGCAGCCGCAAGGCCCGGGCCTCGGGCCTGGTACAGGTGCTGATCGCCCTGAGCATAGTGTTGCTGTTGCTGGCCATCTGGTGGGCCGGCGGCCTGCTGGCGGCCCCGCCCGTCCTGCCGCCCCTCGCCCAGGTGCAATGGGGCCTGCTGCCCGCCGCCCTGGGAGTGATGTTCTGGTGCTTCGTGGGGCTGGAAGCCTTTACTCATATGGGGGAAGAATTCAAAAATCCCCGGCGGGACTTTCCCCTGGCGCTGCTGTTCGGGGTGCTGCTGGCCGGGCTGGTGTACCTGGGCTGTGCCCTGGCGGTGCTCCGCTTCGGGGTATTCGGTGATGAGCTGGCCAACACCACCTCCATCCCCACCCTGATGGCCCGGCTGTTCGGCGAGGGCGGGCGCTGGGCGGCGGCGCTGGTGGGCTACCTGGCCTGCTTCGCCAGCATCAATATCTATATCCAGGGCTTCGCCCGGCTGCTGTGGAGCCTGGCGGACGAGGGCAAGCTGCCCGCGAGCCTCGCCCGCCTCAACCGCAACGGCGCACCGCTGCGCGCCCTGGCCTGGGTGATCGGCGTCTGCGCCCTCTGCGTGCTGGCCGCCTGGCTGTTCCGGCTGCCGCTGGATACCCTGATCCGCTACGCCAACGGCAACTTCATCCTGGTCTACCTGCTCGCCATGGTGGCGGGAGTCAGGCTGCTCACCGGCCCCTGGCGCGCCCTGGCGGCCCTGGCCAGCCTGCTCTGCCTGGGGGTGCTGCTCTCGCTCGGGCCGGAGGCGGGCTACGCCCTGGCCCTGGGCACCGGCTTTGTGGCCTGGCGCGCCCGGCACCGGAAAAAGCCGCGCCAGCCACTGCCCCCGGAAACCATGGCCTGAGGCCTGTCGATTGACGTGACTGCGTGGCCGAGCCCCTGATAAACCCGATACAAGTCATGGCAATATCACCCGGAGCGGGGTAATATCGGCGCCCTCGCTCAGGGCTCAGCCCTGCCATGGACACAGGCAGCGCCACTCATGTTCGATCCCGCTCGCTCGCGCCTTCCCCGCGCCCTTCCCCCCCTGGCCGTACCGGTGTTGGCAGCCGTACTGGTCGCCGCCCTCTGGTTTGCCCTGCTGCTCGAGCAGGACCGCAATCGTGTCGCGGTGAAACGCGACGCCCGCAACGAGGCGGCCAACCTGGCCCGCACCTTCGAGGAGCATGTGGTGCGCACCTTTCATGATGTCGATGCCGTCCTGTTGCTGCTGCGACAGGCCTGGCGCCAGGGGCGGCCCCACTTCGACGCCATGGTCCCCATCATTCAGTCCATCTACGATAAAGCCCTGCTGGTGCAGATCGCGGTGATCGGGGCCGACGGCCTGCTCGCCTATTCCAGCCTGGACCCCGGTGCCCCGAGGATGGATCTCGGCGATCGCGAGCATTTCCAGGTCCATCGCGACGGCCGGGAGGACAGCCTGTTTATCAGCAAACCGATACTGGGCCGGGTGTCGGGCCACTACAGCATCCAGATGACCCGCCCGCTCCTGGCCGGCGCCGACGGTTTCGAAGGCGTGCTGGTCATTTCCCTGAGCACGGATTACTTTTCCCGTTTTTTCAGCTCGGTCGATCTGGGCCGAAACGGCTCCATCTCCCTGGTCGGTACCGATGGGGTCTTCCGGGCCCGGGGCAGCGACTTCAAACTGGATACCGGCACCATCGGCACCCGGGTGCCGCCCGACCGGCCCTTCCTTCAGCCCGGCGCCCCGGCCGCCGGCCTCTACCAGGCCGACAGCGCCGTGGACGGCATCACCAGATTCGTCAGCTACCGCCGGTTGCCCGGCTATCCCATGGTGGTGGCGGTGACCAAGGCTGTCGAGGAGGTGTTCGCCGACCATGAGCGGCGCTGGCTCCGCTATCGCCTGGGGGCCGGGCTGGTCTCGCTGCTGCTGCTGGCGGGGGCGGGCTGGCTGGCCCGCTCGCTGCAACTGCAGCGCCAGTTCAAACACCGGCTGCTGGAGCAGCAGCGGCGGCTGCGGTATGTCAACGACAGCCTGCGGATCCTGAACGACATCGCCACCCGGCAGGACGAAACGCTTTCCACCCGGCTGCATCGGGCGTTGGAGCTCGGCTGCCGTCACCTGGGGGTGGAGTTCGGCATCGTCAGCCAGGTGTCCGGTGACCGCTACAGGGTCGAGTGCTGCTGCGTGCCGCCGGCGGCGACACTGAAGGACGGGGATGAATTCGTGCTGGCCCAGACCTATTGTTCGATCACGCTCGGGACCAGGGATCTGGTGACCATAGAGCACATGAGCGACTCCGAATATGCCGGCCATCCCTGCTTCGACAGTTTCCGGCTGGAAGCCTATTTCGGCATCCCTATCAGGGTCAACGGCGCCGTCTACGGCACCCTGAATTTCTCCTCGGCACGGCCCCACTCCCGTCCCTTCGACCGCAGCGACAAGGAGTTCCTGCGCCTGCTGGCCCGCTGGGTGGGAACTGTGATTGCCGAAGAGCGCACGCGCAACGAGCTGAAAACCCTGGCGACGACGGACTCCCTGACCGGGGCCATGAACCGGGGCTGCTTCGTGACCGAGGCCCAGCAGGAGCTCGGCCGGGCCCGGCGCTACCAGCAGCCACTGTCGGTGCTGCTGCTCGATCTCGATAACTTCAAGCGTGTCAACGACAATTACGGCCACGGTGCGGGCGATGAGGTGCTTAAAGCCGTGGCCGAGATCAGCCGGGAGACCTTGCGCACCAGCGATCTGTTCGCCCGGCTCGGCGGCGAGGAGTTCGCCGCCCTGCTTCCCAATACCCCCGCGGCCGAGGCGATGGAAGTGGGCGAACGATTACGACTGCGGATTGCGGCCACCCCAGTCCCGACAGCAGGACAGCGGGTCTCGGTCACCATCAGCGCCGGCGTCACCGAACTGGTCGACGGGGATGACTTCAATACCCTCTACAACAGGGCCGATGCCGCCCTCTACCGGGCCAAGCACCGGGGCAGGAACCGTATTGCGGGCAGCCTCGCATCATCCCCCGGCCTGATTCCGCCAGCCGCCGAAAAAGCAACGACCGGTTAACACCCCAAGCGCCATCATGCCGACGGTCCCGCCCACAAAAATAAGCCGCACAGGCTGACCCATGGTGATAAAGTGGGCCCAGTTCCATTTACATCCTACCATGGATGATAACCCAGCCCGATCACGGGCAAGGCGGGCCAGGGATAGGGCCATCCGGTTGCGCGAGGCGATCCCTCGCATGTCGCGGGGAAGACGCGGCCGCCGGATCCAGTCATGAGGTATGTTGATGAGCAATTTTCGGACCCTGGGCAAGGCCGATACACTGCTGGACAAACTCGGTGCCAGGCAATGGCTGGACACCGGGAACATGGTGCACAGCCTGCTGCTCGGCGGTAGCTGGCTGGTGTTGTGGCGCCTCGCCGTCCTGATGGAGTATGCCCCCCATGCCAGCATCTGGTTTCCTCCCGCCGGCCTGAGCTTCGCCGCCTTCCTGGTCATGGGCCTGCACGCCCTGCCCGTCATAGCGCTGTGCGGCTTCGTCGCCACCTTCTGGGTGGATGCCATGTACGGCACTCAGCAACCCTGGCTGCAGCTGGCCTACTCGGGGCTGCTGTTCGCCCTGGCCCACAGCCTCTCCTACTGGGGCGGCGCCGCCCTGCTCAGACGGATGTTCAAGAACACCACCGCCGATGCCCTCCCCAGGTTCATCCTGGGTTTTCTGCTCCTCGGTTCGCTGTCGGCGTTGCTCGCCGCCCTGCTCGGCACCCAGGTGCTTGCCATCACCGGCCTGATCACGGCCGACGAAGCCTCGGGCATCTGGTTGCCTTGGTGGATAGGCGACATGGCCGGGGTCATAGTGTTAACCCCGCTGTTCATCGGCCTGCTCTGCTGGCGCTACCCCTCCCTGGAAACCCGGCTGGGCGGCCTGGATTTCCGTCGCTCGGGCCGGGGCCGTTACGCCTACCTGCTCAAACTGCTGCTCAGCGCCTCGCTGCTCAGCCTGACGCTGCTGCTGGCCGACAGGTTCCGCGAGCCCGAGGTCGCCTTCGCGATCTTTTTCCTGATCATTCCGCAGATGTGGATCGTCTATACCGAAAGCGCCTTTCGCACCGCCCTGAGTCTGGCCATCTTCAGTGCCCTGACGGCCATCGGGGTCGCGCTACTGGGGCTGATGGAGCCGGCCCTGGTGTACCAGTTTGCCATTTGCGTGATCGCCGCCAGCGCCTATTTCGGCCTGGCGGTGCCCGTGCTAGCCGCCCACAACAGGCAACTGAAGGCATGGGCCCACCAGGACGGCTTGACCGGCATCAGCAGCAGGCTGTACTTCTTCGAATGCGGAGAGCAAAAACGGGAACAGGCCCGGCGTTACCACCAGCCCGTTTCGCTCCTGGTGTTTGACATCGATCATTTCAAACAGATCAACGATCGATATGGCCATACGATGGGGGATACCACCCTGGCAACGATTGCCGACAGTATCCGGCCGGTACTGAGGCAGTCCGATTTGTTCGGCCGTTTCGGCGGCGACGAGTTCATGCTGCTGTTGCCGGGTATCGCGCTCGACCAGGCGCTCGACACCTCGGAACGGTTGCGCCGGTTGCTGCAGGAGCAGTACCTGGCCAACATCGAACAGCGGTTGTCCGCCAGCTTCGGGGTGGTGGAGATACAGCCGGAGGAAAGCCTGATGGACGCCTTTGAACGGGCCGATGAAAACCTGTTCAAGGCCAAACGAGGCGGCCGCAACAGGGTATGCGCGGAGCCACCCGCCAGGCAGCCCCGGGCAGGTAGCCCCGGGAACCACGACGCCCACCGGCCAGGAGCAACGGAGTGAGCCGCCCTGTTCCGGCTCTTTATGCACCGGGGACAGGGATAACTAGCGGCCGGCCAGATGGCGGGCGTGGAAGCGCAGGTGCTCCTCGATAAAACTGGCGATGAAGTAGTAGCTGTGATCGTAGCCCGGTTGCAGTCGCAGGCTGAGATCGGCGCCGGCCGTATCGGCGGCGGCCTGCAGGGCCTCGGGTTTGAGCTGCTCGGCGAGGAAGTTGTCCGCCTCGCCCTGATCCACCAGCATCGGCAGCGGGCAGCCTTTTTCCCTGAGCAGCAGGCTGGCGTCGTACTGTGCCCAGGCGCTTTCATCCCCGCCCAGGTAGGCGGTGAAGGCTTTCCGTCCCCAGGGACAGTCCACCGGGTTGCTGATGGGCGCGAAGGCCGACACCGAGACGAAGCGCGCCGGATGGCGCAGGGCCAGCACCAGGGCACCGTGGCCGCCCATGGAGTGGCCGCTGATGGCGCGCCGGCCGTCGACCGGCAACTCGGCCTCCACCAGCGCCGGCAGCTCGTTCAGCACATAGTCGTACATGCGGTAGTGCCGGCTCCAGGGCGCCTGGGTGGCATTCACATAGAAGCCGGCGCCCAGGCCCAGATCGTAGGCGCCGTCGCCGTCGTCCGGCACCCCTTCGCCGCGCGGGCTGGTGTCGGGGATGATCAGCGCCAGCCCGAGCTCGGCGGCCACCCGCTGGGCACCGGCCTTGGTGGCAAAGTTCTCGTCGGTGCAGGTGAGGCCCGACAGCCAGTACAATGCCGGCACCGGCCCCTGCTCCGCCTGGGGCGGCAGGAACACGGAAAACTGCATGCTGCAGTTGAGGCTTTGGGCGTCATGCCGGTAGCGGATTTGGCGACCGCCGAAGCATTTTTGTTCTTGTACGAGTTGCATGGTCAATCCTTGGTTGTTCGTCTGATTGCTCCCGTGCGGAGCCTGACAACGAGAAAGCCCGGGGCTGCCAGCCCTGGATTCCCGCCTTCGCGGGAATGGCGGGGCAGATCGGGCTGCAAGGGCCACTTCATTGGACCAGTCAGCCGCGGAGCCCTATCCGGTCGAATCAATTCGACCCTACAAGTCGGTCCGGTTTTTCCCGCCGCCCCCGCGAAGGCGGGGCCCATGCCACTGCACGGCGCCGATGACATGGATTCCCGCCGGAACGGATGAGCAGGGCCCGTTTCAACGGCCGCCAACACCGAGGTTGAAGGCGGTCGAATAAATTCAGCCCTACAGGCCCGCCATCCCCTTATTTGTTGTACAGGATCACCGAGCGGATGGACTTGCCTTCGTGCATCAGATCGAAGGCGTGGTTGATGTCGTCCAGGCCCATAGTGTGGGTGATGAAGGTGTCCAGCTCGAACTCGCCGTTCAGGTACTGCTCGACGATGCCGGGCAGCTGGGAGCGTCCCTTCACGCCGCCGAAGGCGCTGCCGCGCCAGACCCGGCCGGTCACCAGCTGGAAGGGACGGGTGGAAATCTCGGCGCCCGCCGGAGCCACGCCGATGATCACCGACTCGCCCCAGCCCTTGTGGCAGCACTCCAGGGCCGAGCGCATCACCTTGACGTTGCCGATGCATTCGAAGGAGAAGTCCACGCCGCCATCGGTCATGTCGACGATCACGTCCTGGATCGGCTTGTCGAACTTGCTGGGGTTGACGCAGTCGGTGGCACCCAGCTTTTTGGCGATCTCGAACTTGTCTTCGTTGATGTCGACGGCGATGATGCGCCCGGCCTTGGCCTGCACGGCGCCGATGATCACCGCCAGGCCGATGCCGCCCAGGCCGAACACGGCGACGGTGTCACCCGGCTGCACCTTGGCGGTGTTCTTCACCGCACCCATGCCGGTGGTCACGCCGCAGCCCAGCAGGCACACCTTTTCCAGCGGGGCTTCCGGGCTGATCTTGGCCAGGGAGATCTCCGGCACCACGGTATATTCGGAGAAGGTGGAGCAGCCCATGTAGTGGTAGATGGGCTGGCCGTCCTTGGAGAAACGGGTGGTTCCGTCGGGCATCAGGCCCTTGCCCTGGGTGGCGCGCACCGCCTGGCACAGGTTGGTCTTGCCGGATTTGCAGAACTTGCACTCGCCGCATTCGGCGGTGTACAGCGGGATCACGTGGTCGCCCACGGCCAGGCTGGTCACGCCCTCGCCCACCGCTTCCACTATGCCCGCACCCTCGTGGCCGAGGATGGCCGGGAACACCCCTTCGGCGTCGTCGCCGGACAGGGTGTAGGCGTCGGTGTGGCAGACGCCGGTGGCGACGATGCGCACCAGCACCTCGCCCTTCTGGGGTGGCATCAGATCCACTTCTTCGATGCTGAGCGGCTTGCCCGGCTCCCAGGCCACGGCGGCGCGGGTCTTGATCATGTCCATGCTTGGCTCCTTTTGGATAAAACGGGCGCTGCCCCTCGGGCCCATGTCAATGGGCCATCAGCCGGTCGACTGAAGTCGACCCTACAACTCTGCCGGTGTTTCCCGCTCCCTGGCGGGGGCGAGAACGCGCCAACACTTTCCTGATTGTATTACACCGCCGAGTCGTGATAATGACCTTCAGAGCAAATGATTTTTACAGCTGAGTAATAATGACCACCTGGGACGGTATCAACGAATTCATCTGCGTGGTGGAAACCGACAGTTTCACCGCCGCCGCCCGGCGGCTGGAGGTGTCGGTGGCCCATGTCAGCCGGCGCATCAGCCAGCTGGAAGACCGGCTGGGCGCCAAGCTGCTGTATCGCACCACTCGCAAGCTGCGGCTCACCGAGGTGGGCCAGCTCTACTACCGCCATACCCGCAAGGTGCTGGACGAACTGGCCGAGGCCGAGCGCATGGTGACGGCGATGGAAGGCCGGCCGGTGGGCCGGCTGCGCATCACGGCCCCGGTCTATTACGGTGAGCGCTTCCTAGCTCCCCTGGTCAACGACTTCCTGCTGCTGCACCCGGCGCTGGAACTGGACCTGGTGCTCACCAACCAGACGGTGGATCTGGTGCAGGAAGGTTTCGACCTGGCCATCCGCCTGGGCCGGCTCGATTCCTCGACCCTGATGTGCCGCAAACTGGCCCGGCGCACCCAGTATCTGTGCGCCTCCCCCGCCTATCTCGCCAGCCAGGGCACTCCCGTCACCCTGGCCGACCTGAGCCGGCACAGATGCCTGGCCGGCACCGTGGATCACTGGCGTTTCGTCGAGCAGGGCCAGCCCAGGGCCTTCCGCCTGGGCAGCGGTTGGCACTGCAACTCGGGACTGGCGCTGAAGGACGCCGCCCTCAAGGGCCTCGGCATAGCACAGCTGCCCGATTACTATGTGCAGGAAGAACTGGCCCGGGGCGAGCTGGTCAGCCTGCTGGACCAGTACCGGCTGCCGGACGACGGCATCTGGGTGCTCTATCCCCACAACCGCCATCTTTCTCCCAAGGTACGCTTGCTGGTGGACTTTCTGGTGGAAAGGTTGGGATAGCGCTGGGCACGTGCCGCAGCCGCCATGCCCCCGGTACCATGGAGCCCGGGCGGCTTCGGGTGTACAATTGGTGCCGTTATCAACGCCGACCGCCCTCCAACCGCGAAGGAAAGTCCCATGCCTGCTTTTAAACCTTTTGAAATCATGGCATTACCCACGGAAATGGCCCAGCACCAGCATCACTACAACCAGATAGTGATAGGCCTGAACGGCCGGACCGAGTTCGAGCTCGGCGGCAACGGCAGCCTGATGGGGCCGGGCCAGGGCTGCCTGGTGTCTTCCGAGCTGGATCATGCCTTCGGCGGCCTGGGCTCCAACAGGATACTGGTGATCAACCTGTCGCTCAGCCCCACGCCGGCCCTGCCGGCGCAGCAGGAGCGGATGCACGGCCTGTTCGAACGTCCCCGTTACTTTCAGCTGCATCCCCAGGCCCAGCAACTGGTGTCGGTGCTGAGCGAGGAGATGCGCGCCAACCCGGACGATCACCTGCTCGGCCAGGCCTGCGCCCACACCCTGATGTGCGCCCTGCACCGGCACATGGCGTTTCCACGGGTGCAGCCCCGCGCCAAGCGCCTCAACCTGGAAGTGATCGACGCCTATATCGCCCAGCACCTGGGCCGCAAGATCACCGTGGCCCAGCTGGCCGGCTGCGCCTTCCTCGGGGAAAGCCAGTTCCACCTGTTGTTCAAGGAGCAGACCGGGCTGTCCCCCTACCAGTATGTGCTGGAAAAGCGGCTGAGCGAGGCCAAGAAGATGCTGGCCTTCAGCCAGCACAGCCTGGCCTATATCGCCCAGCACTGCGGCTTTTCCAGCCAGAGCCTGTTCACCCAGGTGTTCTCGAGCCGTTTCGACCTTTCTCCTTCCCGCTACCGCAAGCTGCACCGCTGATCACCCTTTCGGCAGCGGCGGAGTTTTCCTAAAAAATAACGCAGAAAAGCAAAAGACCCGGGCTGTCGTTCCCCCTACTATCCTTGTTAAGTAACAAAAGCTTAACCATGGCGGCCCAGCCCCATGGCCAATCCCACACTGCAATGTAACAGAAAGAACAGGAATCCATCCTGGAGGAACAGGGAATGATTGAATCCAACTTTGCCATCACCGGCACCTTTATCGTGTACCTTATCGGCATGATGGCCATCGGCTATTACGCCTACAAGCGCACGGCCAATTCGGCCGACTACTTCCTCGGTGGCCGTTCCCTGGGGCCCTGGCCTTCCGCCATTTCCGCCGGCGCCTCCGACATGAGCGGCTGGCTGCTGCTGGGCCTGCCCGGCTACGCCTACGCCGCCGGCATCGAGTCCCTGTGGCTGGCCGGCGGCCTGCTGCTGGGCACCTGGGCCAACTGGCTGTTCTGTGCCAAGCGGCTGCGTACCTACACCATAGAAACCGACAACGCCCTCACCATTCCCGAGTACCTGTCCCGCCGCTTCGAGGACAACTCCAAGCTGCTGCAGAGCATCTCGGCGTTCTTCATCCTGCTGTTCTTCCTGTTCTATACCAGCTCCGGCCTGGTGGCCGGCGGCAAGCTGTTCGAGACCGTGTTCGGCCTGGACTACAGCATCGCGGTGGTCGTCGGCACCCTGTGCATCGTCTCCTATACCCTGTTCGGCGGCTTCCTGGCCGTGTCCTGGACCGATCTGGTGCAAGGCCTGCTGATGGCCGCCGCCCTGCTGTTCGTGCCCATCGCCGCCATGGAAGGGGGCTTCGGCCAGCTGGGCAGCGACCTGCACAACCTCAACCCCGAGCTGCTGACCCTGTGGAACGACGTGAAGGGCGAGCCGCTGTCGGCCATCGCCATCATCTCGCTGGCCGCCTGGGGCCTGGGCTACTTCGGCCAGCCCCATATCCTGGCGCGCTTCAAGGCCACCCGCAGCAACAAGGACATCACCACCGCCCGCCGCATCGCCGTGACCTGGAGCTTCCTGTCCATGGCCGGTGCCGTGATGGTGGGCCTGGTCGGCCTGCTGTTTGTGCAAAACGCCCAGGGCGGCGAGCTGGCCGATCCGGAAACCATCTTCATGGTGCTGGTCAACACCATCTTCCACCCGGTGATCGCCGGTATCCTGCTGGCCGCCATCCTCGCCGCCATCATGAGCACCGCCGACTCCCAGCTGCTGGTGTCCTCCTCCGCCCTGGCGGAAGACTTCTACAAGCGGGTGTTCAACCCCAACGCCAGCTCCGAGAGCATCGTCAACGTGGGCCGCTTCGCGGTGATCGCCCTGTCCATCGTCGCCCTGGTGCTGGCCTTCAACCCGGACAGCACAGTGCTGGGCCTGGTGTCCTACGCCTGGGCCGGCTTCGGCGCCGCCTTCGGCCCCGCCCTGCTGTTCAGCCTGTACTGGCGCGACATGAACCGCAACGGCGCCCTGGCCGGGGTGCTGGTGGGCGGCATCACAGTGGTGGTGTGGAAGCAGATCTCCGGCGGCATCTTCGATCTCTACGAAATCGTCCCCGGTTTCATCTTCGCCTCCATCGCCATCGTACTGGTGAGCAAGCTGACCGGCGGCCCCGCCGCCTCGGTGACCAAGACCTTCGACAGCTACCAGAAGAGCCTCGAGACCCTGGACTGAAACACCGCTCCGTTCTCTTTCCCAAGCCCGGCTGCCGCCGGGCTTTTTTGAGCCCATCGGCTAAGCTTGTGGCAATCATCATCGCCATCAGGGCCAGCACCATGACCAGTTCTCAACTCCCGCTCGGCGGCACCCGGGAAGGGCAAGCCATCTCCCTGCACCTCCCCATGGCCAACCGCCACGGGCTGATCACCGGTGCCACCGGCACCGGCAAGACGGTTACCCTGCAGACCCTGGCGGAGGGGTTTTCCCGCGCCGGCACCCCGGTGTTCATGGCCGACGTCAAGGGCGATTTGTCCGGCCTGGCCGCCTCCGCCGACCCCGGCGGCAAGATTGCCGAGCGGCTGGCGCAGTTGGGGGTGGCGGACTACCAGCCCCGCCCCTGCCCCACCCTGTTCTGGGATCTGTTCGGCGCGGCCGGGCACCCGCTGCGCGCCACCATCTCGGAGCTGGGGCCGCTGTTGCTGGCCAATATCATGGAACTCAACGACACCCAGACCGGGGTGCTCTACGGCTGCTTCCGTATTGCCGACGACGAGGGCCTGCTGCTGCTCGATCTCAAGGATCTGCGCGCCCTGCTCGGTTGGGTGGCGGCAAACGGCAAGCGCCTGAGCCGGGACTACGGCAACCTCTCCAGCGCCAGCCTGGGT
This sequence comes from Zobellella sp. An-6, assembly GCF_052487945.1. Classification (NCBI taxonomy): domain Bacteria; kingdom Pseudomonadati; phylum Pseudomonadota; class Gammaproteobacteria; order Aeromonadales; family Aeromonadaceae; genus Zobellella; species Zobellella sp. An-6. The sequence continues at coordinate 3,499,103 of NZ_CP199259.1, forward strand.
GCCATCCAGCGCCGTTTGCTGGTACTGGAGCAGGAAGGTGCCGAACATTTCTTCGGCGAGCCGTCGCTCAACCTGCGGGACCTGATGCAGAGGGACTTTTCCGGCCAGGGGGTGGTCAGCATTCTCGACGCCACCCGGCTGATGCAGACCCCCCGGCTCTACGCCACCTTCCTGCTCTGGCTGCTGAGCGAGTTGTTTGAAAACCTGCCGGAGGTCGGCGACCCGGCGCAGCCGGTGCTGGTGTTCTTCTTCGACGAGGCCCATCTGCTGTTCAACTCGGCCCCCAGGCCACTGCTGGAAAAAATCGAACAGCTGGTGCGGCTGATCCGCTCCAAGGGGGTGGGTGTGTACTTTATCAGCCAGAGTCCGCTCGATATTCCCGACACCGTACTGGGCCAGCTCGGCAACCGCGTCCAGCACGCCCTGCGCGCCTTCACCCCGCGGGATGAAAAGGCGGTCAAGGCCGCGGCCCGTACCTTCAGGGCCAACCCGGCCTTCGATACCCAGGCCGCCATCACCACCCTGGGCGTGGGCGAGGCGCTGGTGTCGGTGCTGGACGAAAAGGGCGCGCCCACGGCGGTGGAGATCACCCTGATCTGTCCGCCCGAGTCGCGTATCGGTCCGCTGAACGCGGAGGAGAGAGCCGCCAGACGTAGCGCCTCACCGCTGGCCGGGCGCTACGAGCAGCAGCTGGACAGGGAGTCGGCGTTCGAGCTGCTCGCGGCCAGGGTGGCGCAACAACAACGGGAGCAGGAGGAGCAGGCCCGGCCGGCCCCCCACCGGTCCGGCAACCGGGATTCCTTGCTGGAAAGCATCGCCAAGAGCACCCTGCGCAGCCTCGGCAGCCAGCTGGGCCGGCGCATCGCCCGGGGCCTGCTGGGATCCTTGCTGGGCGGGAAATGAGGACGACCGCCCCTCGCCCCGCCTCGTAGGATTGAATGTATTCGACCAGGCCTCGACACCGGTGTCGGGACCGTTAAGACGGGCCCGACGCAAAAAAGCCGGATCGACTTGCGTCGATCCGGCCCGGAGGGGTCCCTTGCCTGTACCCGCTAACGCCGGGCTCAGCCCATCTGGGACTGGAGGTAGTTGGGCAGGCCGATCTTGTCGATTAACCCCAGTTGCTGCTCCAGCCAGTGGGTGTGGTCGTGCTCAGTGTCTTCCAGCAGTTGCAGCAGCATATCTCGGGTCTGGTAGTCCCGCTCCTGCTCGCACAGGGCCATGATCCTGCGCAGATCCTCTATCACCTTGTATTCCAGGTTCAGATCGCTCTGGAGCATGGCAGGCACGTCCTTGCCGATATTGAGCGGCACCCGGGTCACCATGTCGGGGGTGCCTTCCAGGAACAGGATGCGCTCGATCAGCTTGGCGGCGTGGCCTTTCTCGTCCTCGAACTCGTGGTCGATGCGCTCGAACAGCTTCTTCAGACCCCAGTCGTCGTACATGCGGGAGTGGATAAAATACTGATCCATGGCGCTCAGCTCGCCGGCCAGCAGCTCGTTCAGTGCTGCAATAATCTTGCTGTTACCTTTCATCCGGGGCTCCCCTTACATTTGCGACTGTTGGTAGTTTTCGATGCCGACCTTGGCGACAAGATCAAGTTGGGTATCGATCCAGTCCAGGTAGCCTTCCTCGTATTCCTCGATCCCGGTGAGCAACTCGCGGGACACGTAGTCCTGCACCGACTCGCAATAGGCGATGGCGTCCTTCAGCACCACCAGTTGCTCCTCCAGCTGTTGCCGATCGCAGCGCAGCATCTCCTCGGTGGTCTCGCCGATGTACAACCGGTTGAGGTGCTGCAGGTTGGGCAGGCCTTCGAGGAACAGGATGCGTTCGATCAGCTTGTCGGCCTGCTTCATGTCCTTGATGGACTTCTTGTACTCGCGCTCGTCCAGTTCATGCAGGCCCCAGTTCTTGAACATGCGGGCGTGCAGGAAATACTGGTTGATGGAGGTGAGCTCGATGCTCAGTACCTGGTTCAGGTACTCGATGACTTTTTTGTCGCCTTTCATAACCTTCTCCCCATGGATTCCGTTGGCAATGATAGACGTGCCGGCTCCCCTTTTCAAATTTAAATAAAAGCTAAGTTACTGATTTTATTTAAATAACGTAGTGTTAATAAGAACAGGTGTTATTTTTAACGCGGTTCATCCGGCGCCAGTCCCGGCCCCGAACGCCCCAGGTCGGAACACCGGCCACCCCGGCTCCCCCTCACAGCTCCAGCAGGCGGCGCAACTGGGGGCAGTCGAAATCGGTCAGGGAGGCCAGCTTGAGATCGGCAATGCCGAAGCGCCGATCCCGGTACAGGGCTGGCTCGGGCACGCACAGCGCCGTCATCTGGGCGGCCTTGGCGGCGATGACGCCGTTGACCGAATCCTCGATGGCCAGGCAGTGCTGGGGCAGCACGCCCAGGGCGGCGGCCGCTTCCAGGTAGACCTGGGGATGGGGCTTGCCGAGCGGCAGGTGTTCGGCGGATACCCGCACCTGGAAGTGGCCGGCCAGCCCGAAGTGTTCGAGCACGGTGTCGATCAGCCGCAGCGGCGAGGAAGAGGCCAGCCCCACCTTGAGCGGGGAGCGAGCCAGCCACCCCAGGGTGTCGCGCACCCCGGCCATGGGTTCGTCCAGCCGCCGCACCTGTGCGATCACCTGCTCGATCATGGCCTCGGTCAGGGCATCGGCACAGGCCGGTTCCAACCCCTTGGTGCGCACCCAGCGCTGGCTGATCTCGTCGATGCGCAGGCCCACGGTCTGGGCGCCGTCCTCCTCGGTGACGGTAAAGCCGAAACGGGCTCCCGCCTCCCGCTTGGCCTGCAGCCACAGGGGTTCGGAGTCGACGATGACCCCGTCCATATCGAAAATAACCGCTTCAATCATGCTGTGCTCCTCGTGGTTGGTTTAATCGCCGGTGTTCGGCGCCGTCACCGACGCCCGCAGGATCAGCCGCCCCCGGAAGCGCGCCGGGACCGAAGCCGGGCGGCCCTCGGCCAGTGCCAGCGCCAATTGCATGGCGTGCCGGGTCATGGCCTGGACGGCAGCTCCACCGTGGTGAGCGGCGGCCGGCTGTAGGCCGACATGGGCTCGTTGTCGAAACCGGCCAGCGATACCTGTTCCGGCACCCGGATGCCGGCCTCGTGCAGCGCCCTGAGCGTCCCCACCGCCATGTCGTCGTTGAAGGCGAACAGGGCACGGAACTTGGCTCCCCGCTCGAGCAGCCGCCGGCAGGCCAGGTAACCGCCTTCGAGATGGCTGTCGCCGTGCTCGATCAGTTGCGGATCAAGAGCAATGTTGTGTGCCCCGAGCGCGGCCCGGTAGCCCTCGAGCCTGGCCTGGCCGGTGGGGGCCCGGATGGGGATGGTGATGCAGGCGATGCGCCGGTGGCCCAGGCCGATCAGGTGGTTCACCATCAGTCGGGCGGCGCCGGCCTGTTCGAAGCAGACGCTGGGCCCCAGTTCTGCCGGCAGCTCCCGGTTGATCACCACCAGCGGAATGGCGAGCCCGGCCTTGAGCCCGGCGAGCTGCGATTCGGACATAAAGCGGCTGTACAGCACGATGGCATCGCAGCGCCGGTCGGCCAGGCTGTTGGGCCGGTAGCCGAGCTGGTCGATGGCGTCGAACACCGCCCGGCGGGTGGACTCCTTCACCTGGGTGGTTCCGTTCAGCACCCTTGAGGCCGTGGCCTTGGAAACCCCGGCCAGTTTGCATACATCGGTCATGGTGGCCATTGCTGTTATCGGAAAAGAGTAAGGGAAAAACGGCGCCAGGGTGTCAGGTCTTAATGGGGCAGCCGTCCCCTCCGCGAAGGCGGGGGTCCATGGGACAGCGACGGGAGCTGAAACCTGTTCCACGCCCTATGCCGCCTCCTGGATGCCCGCCTTCGCGGGCATGACAAAACAGCTCCGGCTCGAACCCTTGCCTTGTAGCTCAACCCTGTTGCAGGCCGGCGCCGCGGGATCTTATCACCTCCTGGTACCAGAAGAAGCTCTTCTTGCGCTGCCGGGCCAGGTGGTTGTCCCGGTCGATGTAGACGAAACCGTACTGCTTCTGGTAGCCGTTGAGCCAGCTGAGTTCGCGAAAGCACTGTACCGCCCGGGCATGGGCCAGGAACACATGGTGGCAGGCCTGCAGCGCCCGGTCCGGGTCGCGCACCCCGGGCGGGTGGGCGCCGTGCCCCTGCGGAAACAGCCGGGTCCAGGCGATGGAAAAGCGATAGCTGGTCAGCCCCTGTCCGCCATCGGCGCCACGTCCTCCCGGAAGCGATGGTAGTGAGCCGCCGCCAGATCGCCATTGGTGCCTCCATGGGTGGTGCCGGGCAGGTGGGCGTAGACATCCCAGATGGACGGTCCCTTGCCGTCGGCGTCGTGGCCGCCCTCCACCTGGTAGGCGGCGCTGGCCGCGCCCCACAGGAAATGCTGTCATGCTGGGATCCTCGCCTGGAATGATCCGGGCCGGCCGGATCCGTTGTCGCAACCGGCCGACCTTGGGCCCACCCTAACAGCAAAATGAAACCGGTTTCATTTTGCTTGAAATTGGTGCGCGGAATAAGAAACCGGTCCGGTGTCGTGTTGCTGATGCCGCCTTAGCGCTAGGGCGCCAGCCGGATCTGGCCCAGGGTGTTGGCGTCGGTGGCGAACCAAAGGCTGTCGCTGGGCGCGTGGTAATGCAGGTGGCGCACGGCGCCACTGGGGCTGGGCAGCGCCAGCTCGTGCAGGAAACGCTCGCCTTGGGTGTCGAAGCTCAGCAGGCGCATGGTCCGGCCGCCCTGATCCGCCAGCCACAGCCGGCCCCCGCCGTCCAGCGCCGCGCCGTAGGGCCGGGCCCGTCCTTCGCCGGGGACAGGCCATTCATCGAAGCTTCCCGACGACGGCCGATAACGGCCGACGAGGCCACCGGCGAAATCCAGGTACCAGACGTCACCGTTGCCGGCCACTGCCAGCCGCCGCACCCGTGCCCTGGGCCTTGGCAGGGTCACTTCGGTCAGCGCCAGGGTCTCGGGATCTATCCAGGCCAGCTTGTTGGTGCCGAACAGCGACACCCAGGGCCTTCCCTGGCCGTCCAGCTTGATGTCGTAGGGCCGGGCGTTGACGGTGGGCACCCGTATCAGCTCCAGCGCTCCATTGCCCGTATCCAGCCGGCCTACCCGGTTGCTTTCGGGCGCGGTAAACCAGAGCTTGCCTCCTCCGTCCAGCGCCAGGGTGTAGGGATCGCGCACCGCGGGGTTGCGGATAGTAAAGGTGGCGATCTCCCCGCTCGCCGGATCCAGCCGGCCGAGGCGGGCATTGCGGTTGCCCGCGTACCAGACCCTGCCGGCGCCGTCCACCGCCACGCCATTGGGATAGGTGCCCGATTCCAGCTCGATCCGCGCAAAGGTGTCGGTATCGGGATCGAACACCGCCAGGTAGTTGCCCAACTGGCCGCTGAACCAGACCCGTCCATCCGGCGCCACGAAAGGATCCCGGGGACGGGTTCCGGGCCAGGGCACCTGCCATTCCTGGATGTGGGGGGATGACACGGGGGCTTCCTGCGCCACGGCGGTCAGCAACAGCCACAATCCCAGCAATGGATACAGGATCTTCATGGTTACCTCTCTCCCACGGAAAACGCCTTCTTAGTGTAGCCGGATCGCAACAGGCTCCAATAGGAGCCTGCCGGAGAACATGCGGGTCGGGATAACGAGGCTGCTTTCCTGCTGCTGGTTTGCCAAGCAGACAAAAAGCCGGGTCTGGGAGAGGCCCGCTGTATCGATTGTCTTCTCTGGCGCTAGGGCGCCAGCCGGGCCTGGCCCAGGGTATTGGCATCGGTGCCGAACCAGAGGCTGTCGCTCCCGGCGTGGTAGTACATATGGCGCACCGCTCCGCCCTCGCTGGGAATCGACACCGCCGGCAGGAAGCGCTCTTCGGCGGTGTCGAAACCCAGCAGCCGCACCGGGCGGGAACCCACGTCCACCAGCCACAGTCGCCCGCGTTGGTCCATGCCGGAGCCGTAGGGTTGGGCCCGTCCCGTGCCGGGAATGGGCCACTCGTCGAACCCGCCCTCTGCCGGCCGGTAACGGCCGATCAGGCCGCCGGCGAAGTCCAGGTACCAGACGTCGCCGTTGGCGGCGATCTCCAGCCGGCGCACCCGGGCCTGCTCCCGGGGCAGAGTCACTTCGGTCGGCGCCAGCGTCCGCGGGTCGATCCAGGCCAGCTTGTTGGTGCCGAACAGAGCCACCCAGGGCCGGCCCTGGCCATCCAGCTTGATGCCATAGGGGCGAGCGTTGGGGGTCGGCACCCTCACCAGGGCGATGTTGCCGCTGGCCATGTCCAGCCGGCCCACCCTGTTGCTGCCCTGGGCGGTAAACCAGATCCCGCCCCGTCCATCCAGCGCCAGGGTGTGGGGATCGCGCACCTGCGGATCGGGCATGGGGAAGGTGACTATCTCCCCGCTCGCCGGATCCAGCCGGCCAATGCGGGCATTGCGGTTGCCGGCGTACCAGACCAGCCCGGCCTCGTCCACCACCAGGTTGTGGGGATGGGTGCCCGGCTCCAGCTCGATGCGCCGGAACTGCCCGGTGCCAGGCTCGAACACCCCCAGGTAGTTGCCCGCCTGGCCGCAGAACCAGACCCGCCCGTCCGGCGCCACGAAGGGATCCCGCGGCCGGGTGCCGGCCCAGGGCACCGGCCACTCGCGGATGGCGGCGGGCCCGGACGCCGCCTCCTGCGCCCCGGGCCCGAAGGCCAGCAGCACGCCCAATAGCAGGAAAAGGTGTTTCATTAGGCCGTCTCCGGCTGGGTTACACCCCCTTAGTGTAGCCGTACCGGGTGGCGATCCACCGGGTGGCGATCCACCGGGTGTCGATCCGCTGGATAACGGCCCAGCGCCGCCTGGGCCTGTTCGAGCCGGCACAGTTCGCGCCACAGCCGGCCACACTCGCGCAACAGCGCCGCATCCACCGCCATCGGCAACGGCTGCCGCTGCTGCCACGCCGACAACTGGCGCAGGGTGCGCCGCAGCAGGCCGAGGCAGCGCCGCCGGCGCCCCTGCCGGGCATAGGTCTCGGCCAGGCTCCGCACGCTGATCGACAGGCAGACGATCAGCGACTCGGAGTCTAGCTCACCGGCCACAGGCTCTTCCCGCCCGTCCGGGGGCCAGTGCGCGGCCAGCAGCGTCAGCGCCTGCTGGTAACAGCCGCAGGCCAGTTCGAACCGATCGTGGGCGAAGGCCCGGTTGGCCTGGGTGATCCAGCTTTTCCATTGTTCCAGCAGCTCCATCTTCCTTCCCATCGTCGATGTTGAGGCGGTCGGTGTTGAGGCGGATAAATATGACTTGCCTTTTCATCAAATGCAAATAAAAATAATTCCCATTTGAATGGGATAAAATTCATGACGTTTCCGCTTCCCGCCCTGCCCTACCCCTACGACGCCCTGGAGCCCCACCTGGACGCCCTGACCATGGAGATCCACCACGGCCGCCACCACCAGGCCTATGTCAACGGCCTGAACGCCGCCGTCGAGGGCACGCCCTATGCCGACTGGCCGCTGGAGCGGCTGCTGAGGGAGATAACCGCCCTGCCCTCCAGCCTGCAGACGGCGGTGCGCAACCACGGCGGCGGCCACGCCAACCACTCCCTGTTCTGGCGGGTGATGTCCCCCGAGGGCGGCGGCGAACCGGCCGGCCGGCTGGCCGAGGCCATCGCCCATGACTTCGGCGGTGTCGAGGCGTTCCGGCAGCAGTTCGTGCAGGCGGCGGTGAGCCGCTTCGGCAGCGGCTGGGCCTGGCTGGTGGCGGACGCGGACGGCCGGCTGTCGGTGACCAGCAGCGCCAATCAGGACAGCCCGCTGATGGACGGACTGACGCCCATACTGGGACTGGATGTGTGGGAGCACGCCTATTACCTGAAGTACCAGAACAAGCGGCCCGACTATATCGCCGCCTTCTTCCGGGTGGTGAACTGGGCCGAGGTGGCCCGCCGCTACGAGGCCCTGCCATGAGCGCCCCCTCCGTCAGGCCTCAGGACACGCCGCTAAGCGGGGGATGGCGGCCACGCACCTGGCTGGGTCTCGCCCTGGTGCTGGCCGGCGCCGGGCTGGTGGTACTGCACTGGGTGGAGGTGATGCGCCAGGAACTCCTGGTGCGCCAGGCCTTTTTCGCCGGTCTGCTCGCCGCCGGTGCCACCGCGGCGGGCACCCTGCCCGCCCTGTTTTCCCGCCGCCTGGCCGGCCGCCTGCTCGACGGCGTGCTCGGCTTCGGCGCCGGCGTCATGCTGGCCGCCAGCATCTTCTCGCTGATCGTCCCGGCGCTGGACGTACTGGCAGAGCAGGGCGCAGGCAACTGGCACGCCGCCGGCACCGTGGCCCTGGCGGTGCTGCTGGGCGGCGCCGTCATGCTGGTGCTGGAGCGTTGTGTGCCCCACGAGCACTTTATCAAGGGCTCAGACGGGGTCGGTTCGGAACGGCTCAAGCGCGGCTGGTTGTTCGTGCTGGCGATAGCGCTGCACAACATCCCCGAGGGCATGGCCATCGGCGCCGCCTTCACCGGAGGCGACGGGGTGGCGGCCAGCGCCCTGGCCACCGGCATCGCCATTCAGGATATCCCCGAAGGCTTCGTGGTGGCCATGGCCTTGCTGGCCCTCGGCTACCGCCGCCGTTTCGCCCTGACGGTGGGCATGCTGTCCGGGCTGGTGGAGCCGGTGATGGCCATGCTGGGTGCCTCGGTGCTGGTCGGCTCGCCCCTGCTGCTGCCCTGGGGGCTGGCGCTGTCGGCGGGTGCCATGCTGTTCGTGATCAGCCACGAGCTGATCCCCGAATCCCACCGCCAGGGCCACGAGCTGTGGGCCACCAACGGCCTGATGCTCGGCTTTGTGCTGATGATGCTGCTGGACACCGCCCTGGGGTAAGGCGCGGGCAGGCCGCCCGCGCTCCAGCCACCGGCGGGCTGGCTCGGCTCAGGCAAACACCGTTTCCTGCTCTTCCGTCACCTCGCCGGTCTGCACCCGCCACTGGGCGGCGTAGAGGCCGTCCCTGGCCAGCAGCTCGGCATGGCGGCCCTGCTCGGCGATGCGGCCCTGGTCGACCACCACTATGTTGTCGGCGTGGACTATGGTGGACAGCCGGTGGGCGATCATGATCACGGTGCGGCCGTGGGCAATCTTGCGCAACGAGCGCTGGATGGCGGCCTCGGTCTCGTTGTCCACCGCGCTGGTGGCCTCGTCCAGGATCAGCACCGGCGGATCCTTGAGCAGGGCCCGGGCCAGGGACAGCCGTTGGCGCTGGCCGCCGGACAGCCGCACACCCCGCTCGCCCACCGGGGTATCCAGTCCCTGGGGCAGCCGCTCGATAAATTCCCAGGCCTCCGCCACCCGGGCGGCGGCGATCACCTCTTCTTCGCTCGCCTCGGGGCGACCGTAGGCGATGTTGTCGCGGATGCTGCCCTCGAACAGGAACACCTCCTGGCTGACCAGGCCGATATTACGGCGCAGAGCCTGCATGTCCAGCCGCGCCAGCGGCTTGCCATCCAGATAGATATCACCTTGATCCGGCTGGTAGAAGCGCAGCAGCAGCTTGATCAGGGTGGACTTGCCGGAGCCGGTGGCCCCCACCAGGGCGAGGGTGGAGCCCGCCGCCACGGTCAGGTCGATGTCGTTCACCCCCACCCGGCTGGAGGGATAATGGAAGCTCAGGCCCTTGAAGCGTACCTCGCCTTTCACCGGTGTCGTCAGCCCTTCGCCGCCGTCCTGCACCTGCACCGGGGTGGTCAGCAGATCCAGGATACGCCGGGTGCTGGCCATGGCCCGCTCGAACAGATCGATCACCTGGGCCAGGCCGGTGAGCGGCCACAGCAGCCGCTGGGTGAGGAACACCAGCACCCCGTAGGCGCCCACGTTGAGCGAGCCGTCCAGGGTCTTGAGGCCGCCGAGGATAAAAGTGGCCAGAAAGCCCACCAGTATCGCCATACGGATGATGGGGATAAAGGCCGAGCTGATGCGGATGGCCGCGCGGTTGGCCTCCACATAGGCCTCGCTGCTCTGACGCAGCCGCTCGGCTTCGCGGGCCTCGGCGGTGAAGCTCTTGATGGTGGCGATGCCGCCCAGGTTGTTGGACAGCCGCCCGGCCAGATCGCCCACCTTCTCGCGCACCTCGGCGTACACCGGACCGGCCTTGCGCTGGAAGTAGAAGGCGCCCCAGATGATGAGCGGGATGGGGGTGAAGGCCAGCAGGGCGATCTGCGGCGACAGCACCATGAACACGGCGCCCACCGCCACCACGGTGACGAACACCTGGATCAGGCTGTTGGCGCCGCCGTCGAGGAAGCGCTCCAGCTGGTTGACGTCATCGTTCATGATGGACACCAGCTGGCCCGAGCTTTTGGACTCGAAAAAGCCCATATCCAGCCGCTGCACGTGCTCGTAGGCGTCCTGGCGCAGATCCGATTGCAACCGCTGGGCCAGGTTGCGCCACAGGATCTGGTAGAGGTATTCGAACAGCGACTCGCCGGCCCAGATAAAGAAGGTGAGTACGCCCAGCACCAGGATCTGCTCCTTGGGGGTGACGAAGCCAAGCCGGGCCACGAAGCTCTGCTCCTGGTTGACCACCACGTCGATGGCGATACCGATCAGGATCTCGGGGGCGATATCGAACAGTTTGTTGAGGATGGAGCAGCAGGTGGCGGCGATGATGCGGCTGCGATAGCCCCGGGCATAGCGCAACAGGCGCCCCAGCGCCTGAAAGCTGGACGAGCTAGACATGAAACAGACTCCGCGCAGGAAAGGAAAGTCGCTAGCCTACCGGATCAGGACACGCCATTAAAGCGAATCATTATCATTGTATTGACTCTCGCCGGCCCGCACCCGGATCAAGCGGTCCGCCTCCAGCCCGGCGGGGAACTCCCCGGCGGCCAGGTACTTGTAGCCGGTGTTGACCCCATATTCGGAAATCCCCAGGGCCTTTACCAATTCGAAGTGCCGCTCGTAGGCGAACAGATAACCGGCGTCTCCCGAGGGACGACGCAGTATGCGTTCCACCTCGTCCACCTGGGGGCTGGCGAAGGCCTCGGCCAGCCGCCCGGCGTTGCCGCCCTGGGGACCGACAGGCTCCGCATCCGGATCCGGCTCGAACAGCTCGGGCGCCGAGTTGTACTGGTCCACCACCCAGCCCCGCTCACACAGGGCCAGCAGCAGGATATCGTCGTCATGATTGAGCGCCGCCAGCACGGGAACATCCAGCTCCGCCGACAGTTGGCAGCCGAGCGTCAGCACCACCTCCGGCTCCTGGCCCTCGGCCTCTTCGTCCAGCACCACCACGCATCCCCTGTGGGCCGGCGTCACAAAGGCATTGCGCCCCCGCAGGGCGGCCACCACCGCCTCGACATCGGTGCAGCCCAGGGTATGGCTGACATAAAAGCTTTCCATCTTGACGGCTCCCGGCCCGGTGGCCCCTGATTGCTCTCCGTCCTTTCAACATAGTCCGAAAACGCCCCTGCCGTTGCCGGCCGAATAGAAAAGGGGCCCGCGGGCCCCTTCACAACGGCAATAGCCGCTTACTCGATCCAGATGGGATTGGAATAGGCGCGGTTGCCCTGCTTGTCTTCCGCCACCCACTGCATCCAGGTACGGTTGGGGGGCACCGGCACGCCGGTGCGGAACCACTTGGCGCCGTTAATATTCCAGCCGGCCACCTGCTTGCCATCCAGCCAGACTTCGGCCTTGGCCAGGCCCACCTCGGAGCGGAACTCCACCTGGGTTTCGCTGTAGGGGGCGGCCACACCGCCGAAGTTGGTGGTCACCGGGTAGATCTCGGGGCCGAAGCTGATAAAGCTGTGGCCCTTGGCCGCGGCGGCGGCGAAGTCGGCGCTGAGCCGTCCCTTGGGAGTATAGGCATAGAGCTTGGCGCTCTGTTGGCGTCCGTCTTTCAGCAACGGACTGGCGCTCAGGTAGACCCGTTCTCCCCTGTCCCAGCGCTGGCGCATCGCCGACAGGTAGGCGTCCAGGCTGCCGGCCGCGGGGTTCAGCTCGAACAGCCCCAGGCTGGCCTGGTCGCTGGCGACGGTGTACATCTCCTTGTCGGACAGCAGGCCGCCGAGGGAGCCGGCGCTCAGCCAGGCGCTGAACTCGCCGGCCTTGCCCGACCGGCGCAGATCGTCGGTTTCGTACAACTCGCCCAGCGGGTTCTGGGGCTGGGCCGCGGTCCAGTGATTCTGCACCATGCGCGACATCTCGTTATAACTGGGCCCCGGCTGGGCCGGCTCGTTGCGCTGCAGTCGGTAGCCGGCGAACAGGGCCTCCTTGGGCGGGGCCTGCAGTTGGGTGCTGAGCTTGATACCCGGATGGTCGCGGCTGACCTCGTAGCGGCTCAGCAGGGTATGGCCGTTCCATTGACGCTTCAGCTCGATCACCAGCCGCTCGGCGGTATGTTCGGTGATGGTGACCTCGCCCAGGCTGAGCTCCCCTTCCCCCGGTACGAAGTCGAGGGATTCGATACGATCCTTGCCGAAGACGCCGTTTTCCACCAGCGCCAGGTCCACCAGGGCGCCCTGGCTGGCCGGAGAGATGGCGAAGGTAAAGTGGGGCGTGCGCACCGTGATGTCCTCGGATCCACGGGCGTTGCCGCCGGCGATCTGGGTGGGGCCGCGAACCAGTTCGATACCGGCGGGCGGAGTTCCCTGCTGGGCGGTGTTGGAAGAGCAGGCGGTAAGCACCATGGCCGCCAGCAGCGACAGACCGGATTTGTAAAAGCGCATCTTTGAGGAACCCTGAATTGAGGAACGACGACGGACAGGAATTCTGACAGCTCTTTATCAGAACTCAAGTGCTTCCGGTGGTGGCCACGGAGCCCGGCTCCCAGGCGACACACTCCAGCGGCGTCGGCCGGAGCCGGGCTGATCCCGACCGCGACGAAATAAGTCGTTCAGGGCTCGTCCTGATCCAGCCAGGTCCTCGCCTCTTCCAGGCTCTCGAAGTACTGTACCTGGCTGCTCAGCATGAACCAGTCCGCCAGGGTCGCCAGCAGCTTCTCCCGCAGATCCACCCCCACTATCGCCAGCTTGCCGAACTCGTCGCCGTGCTTGCGGGTGAACTGGATATCCTCCCAGAACGCCTTGGCTTCCCAATGGTTGAAGTCGATCATATCCACCAGCGCCCTGATCCTCGGGCTGTCCATGGTGGCCAGGGTCTGCTCGAGTTGCTGCTCCATTTCCCTGAAGTCGTCGTAGGCGATGTCGCCGTAGATCTTGATGGTGAGATACAGGGTGTGCTCGTCCTGCTTGCGCATCTCGACGGCCATGCCGTGTGCTTCCAACATGATGCTGCCTCCTTGGTGATTGCGATCAGCTCTAAGTATGGACCCGGTCTCCGGTTATGCTGCACCGGGAAGCGGAGCCGGCCTGGCATCTCCTCAGCTTTCGTCTTGCCAGCGGCGACGATTGCAGGCAGCCTTGGCACCTCGCTTTTATCGGAGTCTTCCCATGCGTATCCTGAAGCTTGTTCTCGTCATGGCCGCCGTGCTGGCCCTCGGCTACGGCGTGGCCGCCCCCTGGCTCACCGTCTACCAGATCCGCGAGGCCGCCGACCACCGCGACAGCCGGGCCCTGGCCGAACACGTGGAGTTCGACAGCGTGCGCCAGAGCCTGAAGGATCAGCTGAACGCGCGCATGCTGCGCGAGCTGGGCGACGACATCCGGCAGAATCCCCTGGCCGCCCTGGGTGCCGCCCTCGCCAATACCGTGGTGGACGGCCTGGTGGATACCTATGTGACCCCGGCCGGCATAGAGCAGTTGATGCGGGGCGAGACCCCGGCCCCCGGTATTCCCCGCCGCGAGCCGCCGCCCGCCGGCAACGGCAACGGCAACGGGGGCGACGCCGGCGGGCCCAAAACCGAACGCCGCAAGCCCTTTTCCGACGCCCGCATGGGCTATCGTTCACTCAATCATTTCGTGGTCACCATGACCGACGACAGCGGCAAGCAGGCCGAGTTCATCCTGAGCCGCCGGGGCCTGGGCTGGAAGTTGACCGCCATAGTGCTGCCCCTGGACTGAGCCTTAGTCCCGCCGCCAGTGCTGCTTGAGGCGCTGGCTCATCTCCCGGGGCTCGTCGGCGAACAGCGCCTGCCCCCCTTGCAGGGCCTGCCGACGCAGCTGGTCGCGCCGCTCGCCGATGACGGCCATCACCCGTCCTCCCGTCAGCTCTGGGACATGGCGCAATTGCAGGGCGGCCAGTACCCCCAAGTCGTGTTCATCGCCCAGCCATTCCCCCAGCTCCTTGAGCCGTTGCGCCCTGGGCTGCAGCCAGTCCGGGGCCAGGGGTTGCAGCAACCGCAGCTGGTAGCCGTGGTATTTCACCCACTTGCGCCACTGGTGCCAGGGCTCGGCCGGCTCCTTTCCGAGCAGTTGCCAGGCCGGCTCCCGGGCCTGCTGGTAGACGGTGCGGAAGCCGGCTCCCAGGGTACGGAAACGCGACTCGAACGGCGGCCACCGGGCTACCCGTTGCCGGCCATCCAGCAGGGCCGTCGCCGCCTGGCGGAGCAACCTGCCCGGCTTTTTTACCCCGGCTCCCGCCGGCAGCAGCGGCAACAGCCGGCCGGTCAGCTCGGCCAGCTCCGGCTGTTGCCGTCCCAGTTGCTCCAGCAGCTGGCGTTGCACCACCGCATCGCGCAGGGGCGAGAGGCTACGGGCGATGTCCCGGAAATAGCGGTCGCAGGGGCGGAACCTGCGTCCCAGGGGCAACTCGATCAGGCGCAGCAGGGCGCGCAGTTTCTTGATGCTCTTGCGCGCCTCGTGCACCGCCTCGTCCTGTGCGCACTCTCCCTGCAAGCCGGCGGCGGCCTGCTCCAGCAGGTCGCAGGCATTGGCGCGCAGGCTCTGGTCCAGGGACTGCCGCAGATCCAGTTCAAACCCCATGGCAATGGCTCCGAGTGCGGGCTTGGCCCGTTCGCAGGCAAGTGTAGCTCAGCCCAGCCGTTTCGGGGTCTGGTACCACAGCAGCTCGCCGCAGTCCGCCTGCAGTTCGCTCCATCCGTCAATCATCAGGCACATATGCAGCACGGCGCAGGTGGGAAACTTGTCGTCCGGCCCGCCGCACAGCATCCGGCTCAGTTCGCCCAGGCCGGGCATATGGCCCACCAGCAGCAGATGACCGACCGCCCCCGACTGGCGTTGCAGCAGCCTCAGCAGGGCGGCACCAGGCGCTTCGTAGAGGCCGGGCTCGAAGGCTATTCGTTCGGCGGGGTAGTCGAGGGCGGCGGCGAACGCCAGGGCGGTGTCCCGGGTCCGGCGGGCCGGGCTGCACAGCAGCAGCTCCACCGGCGGCAACCGGGCCGCGGCGTAAGGCGCCATCACCGGCAGATCCTTGCGCCCCCGTTCGCCCAGGGGCCGGTCGAGGTCGGCCAGGGACGGATCGTCCCAGCTCGACTTGGCATGACGCACCAGGGTCAGCAGCTTCATCTTCCCTCCGTCTTGATCAACCGTTTTTCCAGCGCCAGCATCAGGAAGGCCGCCAGGCCGATCCCTATGGTCAACAGTACATGACCCGCCGTCAGGGGGCGAGTGCCGAACCAGAGCTGCATGATGGGGGTATAGGTAAAGAACAGTTGCAAAAACAGCACCACGCTCACCGCCAGCAGGGCCGGCCTCAGGCTGCGCCATCCGTTCCAGGCCGGACCCTTGCTGTACAAGCGACGCACGCTGAACAGGTACCAGACCTCCATGGCCACCAGGGTGTTCACCGCCAGGGTACGGGCGTAGCCAACCTCGTGGCCGGCGGCCAGGGACCACTGGAAAACCCCGAAGATACCGATGGTGAACAGGGAGGACACCAGCAGTATGCGCCATATCAGGAAGCGGGACAGGATGGGGGCGCAAGGATCCCGGGGCGGACGGCGCATGACCCCGGGCTCGCTGGACTCGAAGGCCAGGGCCATCGCCAGGCCGATGGAGCTGACCATGTTCACCCAGAGGATCTGCAGCGGCTCTATGGGCAGGGTCAGCGCCAGCAACAGGGCCAGTATGATCGACAAGGACTCGCCGCCGTTGACCGGCAGCAGGAAGATGATGGCCTTCTTCAGGTTGTCGTACACGGTGCGGCCCTCGTGCACCGCCCGGGTGATGGTGGCGAAATTGTCGTCGGTCAGTACCATCTCGCTGGCTTCCTTGGCCGCCTCGGTGCCGCCCTGGCCCATGGCTACCCCCACGTCGGCCCGCTTGAGCGCCGGGGCGTCGTTGACGCCGTCGCCGGTCATGGCCACCACGGCACCCCGCTCCTGCAGCGCCTGCACCAGGCGCAGCTTGTGCTCCGGCGTGGTGCGGGCGAACACGTTCACCGACTGCACCCGTTCGCACAGTTCGGCATCGGTCAGTTGCTCCAGCTCCCGTCCGGTCAGCACCTCGTCGTGGTTGTGCAGCCCCAGCCGGGCGGCGATGGCCGCGGCGGTGATGCCGTGATCGCCGGTGATCATCTTGACCTGGATACCCGCACGGTGGCATTCGGCCACCGCCGCTATCGCCTCTTCCCGGGGCGGATCCATCAGCCCCACCAGGCCGAGCAGCCGCAGCCCCAGCTCCAGTTGCCGGTGTTGCAGCTCGCCCTCGGCGTCGTCGGGCGCCAGCGACTTGATGGCCACCCCCAGCACCCGCTGGCCGCCGGCGGCGATCTCCTCCATGACCCGCAGCCAGCGGCCCTGCTCCAGGGGCTGGCCGCCGTGCTCTTCCCGGCATAGCGTCAGCAGCACGTCCGGCGCCCCCTTGACCACCAGGAAGTGGCTGCCGTCGGGCCCCCGATGGCGGCTGGCCATGTATTTGTAGCGGGAGTCGAAGGGGATCTCTCCGCTGCGGGGATAGCGCTGCTGCAGCTCGGCCGGATCCAGCCCGCCCTTGAGCGCCAGGGTCAGCAGGGCGCCCTCCATGGGATCCCCCTCCACCCGCCAGCCCTGCTCGGCCCGTACCAACCGGCTGTCGTTGCACAGCACGCAGGCCTGCAGCAGGGGCGCCAGGGCGCCGGAGGGATGACCGACGCCGTCCAACCGGCACAGGGCCCCCTCAGGGGCATAGCCGCTGCCCTCCACCCGGTAGCGGGCATCGGCCAGCACCAGGCTGGCCACCATCATCTCGTTGCGGGTCAGGGTGCCGGTCTTGTCTGAGCAGATCACCGACACCGCCCCCAGGGTTTCCACCGCCGGCAGCCGGCGGATGATGGCCCGGCAACGGGCCATGCGGGTGACGCCGATGGCCAGGGCCACGGTGAGGATGGCGGGCAGGCCTTCGGGGATGGCGGCCACCGCCAGGCTGACCACCGCCATAAACAGCATCTGGGGCTCCTGTCCCCGCAGCAGGCCGAGCACGAACACCAGCATCGCCAGGCTCAGGATGACCAGGGTCAGGGTCTTGGCGAAGCCGCTCATCTGCCGGATCAAGGGCGTGGTCAGCTCCTCCACCGTCGCCAGCAGCCGGTTGATCTTGCCGAGTTCGGTGCACACACCGGTGGCCACCACCACCCCCATGCCCTGGCCCTGGGTGATCAGGGTGCCGGAATAGAGCATGCTGCGCCTGTCCCCCAGGTCGGCATCCTCCGCCACCGGCTCCCCGTCCTTGGCGACCGGCACCGACTCGCCGGTCAGGGCCGCCTCCTGGGCCTGCAACCGGCTGGCCTTCAACAGGCGGATATCCGCCGGCACCTTGTCGCCGGCGGTCAGCCAGACCCGGTCGCCCGGCACCAGCTCTACCGCGTCGATCCGCAGCCGCTCGCCGTCGCGGCTCACCGTGGCCTTGGCCGACAACATGGCGCGGATGGCCTGCAGCGCCTGCTCGGCCCGCCCTTCCTGGATATAGCCGATGATGGCGTTGACCAACACCACCGCCAGGATCACGCCGGTGTCGACCCAGTGCTGCATCAGGGCCGCCAGCACGGCGGCACCCAGCAGGATGTAGATCAGCAGGTTGTGGAACTGGCGCAGCAGCCGGCGCCACCAGGGAGTGGGGGCCACCCCCGGCAACTGGTTGGGCCCGAAACGATGCAGCCGGGCACGGGCCTCGTCCCGGCTCAGACCCGCTTCGGGGCTGTCCAGCCCGGCCGCCACCGCCTCGCCCGGCTGGCCATGCCAGTGGGGAGAAGAAGGGGGAATGCTTTCCGTGATCCTTCGGCTCATCGCCTACCTCCTGCTGCAGCGCACAATTCCTTGTCGCCAGGCTAGCAGTATAGTAATGACAAGCCCTTGATATATCACAAGGGGGTAGCTGCCGGGCCGGACAGGGCCCGGCAGCTCGGGGTCAGGCGACCCGTTCCAGCCTGACCGGCACCGGCCGGCAGACGGTGTTGCACACCGGCGAATGCTGACGGGCATAGCCCATCAGATCCTCCAGCTCCTGATCGCTGCAGTCGGCGTCCACCTTCATGCGGATGGTGATCTGCTCGTAGCCGGCGGGGACACCGTCGTCCAGGCCGAGCAGGCCATGCAGATCGATATCCCCTTCCAGTTCGGTGGACAGGGCGCGAATACGGATGCCGCGGGCGGCCGCATGCAGCACCAGGGTGGTGGTCACACAGCCGGCCAGGGCATGCAGCAGGTATTCCACCGGGTTGGCGCCCTCGTTGTCCCCCAGCAACACCGGCGGCTCGCCGTTGGTGAAGTGGAAGGGCTGGGTGCGGGAGTCGTCCTCCTGGCCGGCACCGTAAAAGTCCTGGATGGTGGAGCGGTTCTCACCGCCGCTGACCCAGCGGTTGCGGGCCCGGAACTGGAAGCGGGCCAGGCCCGGCTGCTGCTGGATGGCGGCGATGGTGGTCATCATCTGGTCCTTGTCGAGACCGTTGATCATCTGGCTGTGGGTGTTCATGGCATTTCTCCTCGGTTGCACAGGTTGGGCGATGGCGCTCGCCTCGCTTTCACTGTCGCAATCCCCGTGCCAGCCGTTGATGGAGAAGAATTCACTTTATAATCAACTGGTTGATATTTAATCCTGGCACAGCGGAACTCCCGAGACCTCGTGTTTCACGATAATTCGGGTCTGCCGGCACGAGATCGGGGGAGACATCAGCGCAGGCCAAGGGCCTTGAGGCGGGAACTCAGGGTGTTCGGGTGCAGGCCGAGCAGGGCGGCGGCGCCGTCGGGGCCGGCAATCCTGCCCTGGCAGTGGGCCAGGGCCCGCTCCAGGTTGGCCTTTTCCAGCGCCGCCAGCTCCGCCGCGGTGAGGATGACGGCTTCGTCCGGTTCCATGGGCAAAGGTGGTGGCGACGCCTCGGGCAGGGCCCGCTCCAGGGCCAGCCGGCGACCGTCCGGGCTGATGATCAGCGCCCGCTCCAGCACGTTTTCCAGCTCGCGCACATTGCCCGGCCAGGGGTAGCCGCGCAGGCGACGCTCGTCCTGTTCGGTCAGGGTCGGCAGGGGCAGGCCATGGCGGCGGGCGAAACGCGCGAGCAGGGCCCGGGCCAGCAGCAGGATGTCGTCGCCCCGCTGCCGCAGGGGCGGCACCCGCAGCGGGAAGACATTGAGCCGGTACCAGAGATCCTCGCGAAAGCTGCCTTCCGCCACCATGGCCGCCAGATCCCGGTGGGTGGCGGCGATCAGGCGCACGTCCACCTTTTCGGTGCGGCCACCGCCCACCCGCTCGAACTCCCCCTCCTGCAGCACCCGCAGCAGCTTGGCTTGCAGATCCGGCGGCATCTCCCCCACCTCGTCGAGGAACAGGGTGCCGCCGTCGGCCTGTTTGAAACGGCCGTCCCGGCGCTGCAGGGCGCCGGTGAAGGCCCCCTTCTCGTGGCCGAAGAATTCACTCTCCTGCAATCCGGGGGCGATGGCGGCACAGTTGACCCGGACAAAGGGCATGGCGGCCCGCCCGCTCTGGCGATGGAGGGCACTGGCCACCAGTTCCTTGCCGGTGCCGGTTTCGCCGCAGATAAGCACAGTGGTATCGAGCCCCGCCACCCGCCGCAGCTCCTCCCGCATCCGGCGCATGGGCGGGCTTTCGCCCAGGATCTCCGCCTCGCCCTGCAGCCGAGCTATGTCCTCCCGCAGCTGGCGGGCCTCTTCGGCTAGAGCGCGCAGCCGGGTTTCCCGCTCGGCCAGGGCCTGATCCCGCCACAGCCGTGCCAGCTCGGCCGAGGCCCGGGCGGTGAACAGCCGGAACACCGAGAGCAGGGCCGCACTGGCCGCCAGGGGCTTGTCGTCCAGCACCGCCAGGTGGCCGAGCACCACCCCGTTGGCGTCCTGCAGGGGCTGGCCCAGGTAACTGACCGCGCCCAGGGCCGGCAGATCCGGATCCCGGGGATAGAGCTCGATCACCCGCTCCGCCACCAGGGTCGGCTCGCAGCGGTTGATCACCGGCTCGCAGGGGGTGCCGCCGATATCGTATTCGTAATCCTCGATATAGTGGTCGTCGAACCAGAACGCCAGCGCCCGCAGCCGGCGGCGGGCCGGCCGCCACTCGGTGACCCAGGCGCCCTTGACCCCGAGCATCAGCGCCAGTTGCCGCACCAGCTGCTCGAAGAAAGCCTGGCCCGAGCTGCCGGCCAGGCCATGCACCAGGGCGTCGAGCAGCCGCTGGTCGAGGACGGGACGATCGGTGACGGGCATGGGGAATCTCCGGTGACGGCACTCCCCCAAGTATAAGGCAGGCGGGGTTACAACTCGTCCAGCCGCCTGAGCAGCCGATCCAGGCCGTTGACCAGATCCCGGTATTCGGACGCCGACAGGCAGTCGATCAGGTTCGCTTCCCATTCCAGCACCCGGGGCACCATGCGCTGGTACAGCTCCTGCCCTTCCGGCGTCAGCCTGACCAGGGCGGCACGCTGATCCTCCGGCATGGGGGTGCGCTGTATCAGCCCCTTGTCCTCCAGCCCCTGCAGGCCACGGGATACCTTGACCTTGTCCATACTGCTGATGGCCGACAGATCCCGGGCGATCACCTGCTCCCGGTAGCCGATGGCGGCCAGCAACCGCCACTCGGGCCGGCTGACGCCGAACTCCCTGGAATACAGCTCGGCCAGCTGGCTGCCGACCCGTTCGGCGGTCAGCACCAGCTTGTAGGGGACAAAATCGTCCAGTACGAAATGGGTTTTCTTCTGTACCACGCCACATCCTTCGGTCTAGGGCCGGAAATGGACAACAGTGTAACTATTTTCTGCCGGAAACACGTAGCGAAAAGCGAACCGCTCCGAAAAAACCCCGGTTAATTTACTATATTTTAACAATGATACTTGAAATATCCATCACAGCCATGGATATTAGTAACAAATGCAACCAAATATCCTCAGGGAGAGCAGGCAGATGCGTCACTGGTTCCAATTCCCCATCCGCGAGGGCGACAGCTCGCGCCAGGCCCACTGCGACATGCCGGCGGGCACCTTCGAGCGGGAAATCGGCAAGGAGGGCTTCTTCGGCCCGGCCACCCATATGTACCATGAGCACGCCCCCACCGGCTGGACCGCCTGGGAAGGCCCCCTGCGCCCCCGCGCCTTCGACACCAACCGGCTGGCGCCGCCGGGCCAGAGCCCCTGGGACGCCGCCCCCCTGCTGCACAACGCCAACGTCAAGGTGCGGCTCTGGAAGAGCGAGCGCTCCATGGATCACCTGGTGCGCAACGGCGACGGCGATGAATGCCTGTTCGTGCACCAGGGCAGGGGCTGGCTCTACTGCGACTACGGCCGGCTGGCCTTTCACGATGGCGACTACCTGATCCTGCCCCGCTCCACCACCTGGCGGCTGGAGATCGAGGAGCCGGTGACCCTGCTGATGATAGAGGCCAGCAACGGCTCCTACCTGAACGCCGAGCGCGGCCTGGTGGGCGCCCACGCCATCTTCGACCCGGCGGTGCTGGAATACCCGCGCATCGACGACGCCTTCAGGGCCCAAAGCGCCCAGGCCGGCGAATGGCAGGTGCGGCTCAAGGCCCGGGAGCAGATGAACCGCATCACCTTTCCCTTCAACCCGCTGGACGCCCGGGGCTGGAAGGGCGATCTCACCGTGTTCCGCCTCAACTGGCGCGACATCCGCCCGCTGATGAGCCACCGCTACCACCTGCCGCCCTCGGCCCACACCACCTTCGTCGCCAACGGCTTCGTGATCTGCACCTTCGTGCCCCGGCCCATAGAGTCGGATCCGGGCGCGCTCAAGGTGCCCTTCTACCATAACAACGACGACTACGACGAGGTCATCTTCTACCACAAGGGCAACTTCTTCAGCCGGGACAACATAGAGGCGGGCATGATCACCCTGCACCCCTGCGGCTTCACCCATGGCCCCCATCCCAAGGCCTTTGCCGCCGGCGCCAGGCATGCTCGCACCGAGACCGACGAGGTGGCGGTGATGATCGACACCCGGCTGCCGCTGGAGGTGGCCGAGCTGCCCGAGGGGGTGGAAAACCCGGATTATGTGAATTCCTGGCAGGTGAAGGGCTGATAGCTGGAAGCTGGAAGCTGGAAGCTGGAAGCTGGAAGCTGGAAGCTGGAAGCTGGAAGACAGAATAGCGCGCTCCCGCCCGGGCGGAAGCCCGTATCGGATAAAGGCGTGCCCACCTGGATTCCCGCCTGCGCAGGAATGACCAGGCAGCGGTCACGCCGGTAAAAACACGACAGGCCCAGGGCCGAACAAAAAATATCAAGGAGATTATTGTGAAACTAGCCTCTCTCAAACAGGGCCGCGACGGCCAGCTGATCGTGGTGTCCCGGGATCTGAGCCGGGCGGTGAAGGCCGGGGCCATCGCCCCCAGCCTGCAGGCGGCGCTGGACAACTGGGCCGAGGCCGAACCCAGACTGCAGGCCCTGTACCGGCAGTTGAACGAGGGCGCCTGCGCCGACAGCTTCCCCTTCGACCAGGCCGCCTGCGCCTCGCCCCTGCCCCGGGCCTACCAGTGGGCCGACGGCAGCGCCTACGTCAACCACGTGGAGCTGGTGCGCAAGGCCCGCGGCGCCGAGATGCCGGCCAGCTTCTGGACGGATCCGCTGATGTACCAGGGCATGTCCGACGGTTTTATCGGCCCGCGCGAGGACATCCGCCTGGCGGACGAGGCCTGGGGCATCGACTTCGAGGGCGAGGTGGCGGTGATCACCGGCGACGTGCCCATGGGCACCCCGGCGGAGCGGGCCGGCGAGCATATCAAGCTGCTGATGCTGGTCAACGACGTCTCCCTGCGCAACCTGATCCCCCACGAGCTGGCCAAGGGCTTCGGCTTCTTCCAGTCCAAGCCCGCCTCCTCCTTCTCGCCGGTGGCGGTGACCCCGGACGAGCTGGGCGACCACTGGCGGGAGCACAAGGTCCACCGCCGGCTGCGGGTGCACCTCAACGACGAACTGTTCGGCGAGCCCGACGCCGGTACCGACATGACCTTCGACTTCGCCCAACTGGTGGCCCACGTCAGCTTCAACCGGGCACTCTGCGCCGGCTCCATCATCGGCTCGGGCACCGTCTCCAACCTGGATCGCAGCACCGGCTCCTGCTGCCTGGCGGAGCGGCGCATGCTGGAGATCCTCGACCAGGGCCAGGCCAAAACCCCCTTTATGAAGTTCGGCGACCGGGTGCGCATCGAGATGCTGGACGAGGCCGGCCACTCCATCTTCGGCGCCATCGATCAGCGGGTGGTAAAACATGAAGCTCTATGACTATCCCCGCTCCTCCGCCGCCTACCGGGTGCGGATCGCGCTCAACCTGAAGGGGCAAACCTTCGAGGCCGTCCCCGTCAACCTGCTGGAGGGAGCCCAGCGCGGCGAGGACTACCGCACCCTCAACCCCACCGGCCTGGTACCCAGCCTGGACACCGGCGAGGGCCTGCTCGGCCAGTCCCTGGCCATCATCGAATACCTGGACGAACGCTTCCCCGCCCCGCCGCTGCTGCCCGCCGGAGCCTTCGCCCGCGCCCGGGCCCGCGCCCTGGCCCTGCAGGTGGCCTGCGACATCCACCCGCTCAACAACCTGCGGGTGCTGCAATACCTGGTGGGCGAATTCGGCATCGATGAGCGGCAGAAGCTGGCCTGGTACCACCACTGGCTGCAGCAGGGCCTGGCCGCCCTGGAGCGGCAGTTGACGGAGACAGACTCGATCTTCTGCTGCGGCGACACCCCGGGACTGGCGGATATCTGCCTGGTGCCCCAGCTCTACAACGCCCGCCGCTTCGGCCTGGATCTCGCGCCCTACCCGCGGCTGATGGCCATCGACGAAGCCTGCCAGCGGCTGGAGGCCTTCGCCGCCGCCCATCCCGACCATCATCAGGAGGTCTAGATGAATACCGATCATGGGCCCCTCTGGCGCCCCGACCGCGCCCGCATCGAGCAGAGCCGGCTCTGGCGCTTTATCGACGAACTGAACCGGGAGCAGGATCTGGCCATCGACGACTTCGCCGCCCTGCACGCCTGGTCGGTGCGCAACAGCGATAACTTCTGGAGCCGGCTGTGGGACTTCGCCGGCGTGATCGGCCATAAGGGCGAAGTATTGCTGCAACGGGGCCAGAGCCCCGAGCAGGATCTCTGGTTTCCCGAGGCCAGGCTCAATTTCGCCGAAAACCTGCTGGCCCAGGCTCACGCCTTCGCCCGGGAGGACGCCCTGCTGTTCCAGGCCGAGGGCCAGGGACACCTGCGGCTGAGCTGGGTCGAGCTGGAAGCCCAGGTCGCGGCCCTGCGCGCCTGGCTCGAGGCCGAAGGCATCGGCCCCGGCGACGTGGTGGCCGGCTACCTGCCCAACCTGCCGGAGACGGTGATCGCCATGCTGGCCACCGCCGCCCTGGGCGCTATCTGGACTTCCACCTCGCCGGACTTCGGGGTCGACAGCGTGATCGACCGCTTCGGCCAGACCCGGCCCAAGGTGCTGTTCAGCGCCGACGGCTACCGCTACAACGGCAAGCTGCACGACACCAGCGCCAAGGCCAGGGACATAGTGGCGGCGCTGGACAGCGTGCGTCACTGGGTGCAGATCCCCTATATCGGCCGGCACCAGTTGAGCCCGGACGACGGCGCCTTGCACTGGCCCGAGCTGCTCGAACGCCACCGGGGCCAGCCACCGCGCTATACCCCCATGCCCTTCAACGCGCCGCTCTACGTGCTCTACTCTTCCGGCACCACCGGCAAGCCCAAGTGCATCGTCCACAGTGCCGGCGGCATGCTGCTCAACCACCTCAAGGAGCACCAGCTGCACTCGGACGTCCGCGCCGGCGATAGGGTGCTCTACTTCACCACCTGCGGCTGGATGATGTGGAACTGGCTGGTGTCCGCCCTGGCCAGCGGCGCCACCCTGCTGCTGTACGAAGGCTCCCCCTTCGCCCCGGACGGCCGGGTGCTGTGGGACTGGAGCGAGCGGGAGGGGGTCACCCTGTTCGGCACCTCCGCCAAGTACCTGGAGGCGCTGGAGAAGCAGCATATCCACCCGGCCGACAGCCACGATCTCGGCGCCCTGCGCACCCTCTGCTCCACCGGCTCCACCTTGGCGCCGGAGCAATTCGACTACGTCTATCGCCATATCAAGGGGGATCTGCAGCTGGCCTCCATCTCCGGCGGCACCGATATCTGCGGTTGCTTCGTGCTCGGCAACCCCATCAGCCCGGTGTACCGGGGCGAGTGCCAGGGCCCCGGCCTGGGGTTGGACGTGCGGGTATTCGACGACCAGGGCCGCCCCCTGGTCGGCCGGCGGGGCGAACTGGTGTGCTGCAACAGTTTCCCCAACCGGCCATTGGGGTTCTGGGGCGACGAGGACGGCAGCCGCTACCACGCCGCCTACTGGGCCACCTGGCCCGGGGTCTGGCACCACGGGGATTTCGTCGAGCAGACAGAACATGGCGGCATGCTGTTCTACGGCCGCTCCGACACCGTGCTCAACCCGGGCGGGGTACGCATCGGTACCGCCGAGATCTACCGCCAGGTCAACCAGTTCGAGCAAATCCAGGATTCGGTGGTGATCGGCCAGCACTGGCAGAACGACGTGCGGGTAGTGCTGTTCGTGAAGATGGCCCCGGGTGAAATGCTGACCGAGGAGCTGGAAAGCGCCATCCGCGAGCGGATCCGCCGCCAGTGCACGCCCCGCCATGTGCCGGCCAGGATCCTGGTGGTGAACGACATTCCCAGAACCAAGTCAGGAAAAATCGTCGAGCTGGCGGTACGTAACGTGGTGCATGGGGAGCCGGTGAAAAACATCGGCGCCCTGGCCAATCCCGAGGCGCTGGAGCAGTTCAGGGACAGGCCGGAGCTGGCCGATTAACACACCGCCGTTACCAGCGATGTCCGGGCGGTGCCGACACCACCTGATAGCCCCGGTGATGGGGACGGAAGTAGTTGCCGCCGTGGAAATAGTAGGGACCGTCCCCCAGGTTCAGGCTGATATAGCCCCCCGGCAGGCCGGAAACGATGGCCCCCAGCGGCAATACCACCGAGATGCTGGTGCCCGGAGCATAATAATGTCGGCGGGGGCTGGGATAGTAATGGCGCTCCACCACCCGCTCACGCGAGCGGAAGTAATGGCGCCGTTCGCCGCGAAAATGCCGGTGGTCGCCGCGAAAATGCCGATCGTGCTGATGCTGCCGGAAATGCTTGTGGTGTTTGCCGTGTCGCTCGTAACGGCGATCATCCCCGCGAGCCTGGGCCTCGGGCACCGTCGCCCCCAGTGCAAAGATTCCCAGCAGGGGCAGCAACAGGGCACCACCTTTGAACAGGGTTTTCATTTTCGTCCCTCCTCTCTCGATGCCCATGGTCCGGGCCCAGAAAGATACCCTAATCATGGGTCGGAATGGACGAAAGCGACAACCGGAGAGAACAGCGCTGCGTCAGCTCATGACAAGGACATCAGAAGGAGTGATCACTCACCTCCGAGCGACACTTATTGCTGCAGGAAACGTCCCTGGGCCATTTCCCGCTCACGCTGGCATTCGGCGAGGTAGATGGCGGCCACCACGGCGGCGTGCTGATGATGATCGTCCACCGCCTTGGACACCATCAGTTCCAGGGTCTTCTCGTTCTTGGCCATGCGGAACTTGCGCAGCCAGTACAGCTTGTCGGTAAGCTCCCGATCAAGGGGTTGTTGTTCGGTCATAGGAGGGAGTGAATCCAATCAGGCAAAATCGAAAAAGGAGCCAATGCGGCTCCTTGTCAGTCAACGGCTTTTCGGAACGAAGCCGATCACATCATATACCTTTTCCAGGGTCTGTACAGCCTTCACCCGGGCCTTGTCGGCCCCCAGGGTCAGCACCTTGCGCAGCTCGGCCTCGTCTTCCCGCAGTTCATGGAAACGGCGCTGGATGGGCTCCAGCATGGCCAGCACCGCCTCGGCGGTTTCGGTCTTGAGGTGGCCGTACATCTTGCCTTCGAAGTGTCGCTCCAGCTCGGGGATGCTGCGACCGGAAGCGCCGGCCATCAGGGTCAGCAGGTTGGACACGCCGGGTTTCTGCTCCACATCGAAGCGTACCACGGGCGGATCCTCGGAGTCGGTGACCGCCCGCTTGAGCTTCTTGGCGATGCTCTTGGGATCTTCCAGCAGACCGATGAAGTTGTTGGCGTTGTCGTCCGACTTGGACATCTTCTTGGTCGGCTCCTGCAGGCTCATGATGCGCGCGCCCTCTTCCGGAATAAAGGGCTCGGGCACGGTGAACACCTCGCCGTAGAGCTGGTTGAAGCGGTAGGCGATATCCCGGGTCAGCTCCAGGTGCTGCTTCTGATCATGCCCCACCGGCACCTGGTTGGCCTGATACAGCAGGATGTCGGCCGCCATCAGCACCGGATAGGTGAACAGGCCGGCGTTGATGTTTTCGGCGTAACGGCTGGACTTGTCCTTGAACTGGGTCATGCGCGACAGCTCGCCGAACTGGGTGTAGCAGTTGAGCACCCAGCCCAGCTCGGCATGCTCCGGCACGTGGGACTGGATGAAGATGGTGCTCTGCTCCGGATCCAGGCCGATGGCCAGGTAGAGGGCGGCCGCATCCAGGCAGGCGGAGCGCAGGGCCTTGGGGTCCTGGCGGACGGTGATGGCGTGCATGTCGACGATGCAGTACAGGCAATCGTACTCCTGCTGCATCTTCACCCACTGGCGCAGGGCGCCCATGTAGTTGCCTATGGTCAGCTGGCCCGAGGGCTGGGCGCCGCTGAGTACTATCGGTTTAGCCATGGTTGTCTGTTCTCTGTCAATCGGTTAGCAGTATGTCGGCGAGGGCGGCAAAGTCACTCAGCACCCAGTCGGGGCCGCTGTCCGCGATATCCCGACCGTAGTTGTAACCATAGGTCAGGCCCACCACCGCCATGCCGGCCGCCTTGGCCGCCAGCACATCGTTCTCGGAATCTCCCACCATCAGGGTGCGGGCCGGATCCACGTCCAGGCTGCGGCAGACGTGCAGCAGGGGCACCGGGCTCGGCTTCTTCTCGGGCAGGCTGTCGCCGCCCAGCACCAGCTCGAACTGCTCGCTCAGTCCGGCCGCCGCCAGGATGGCGGGCACGAAACGGTAGGGCTTGTTGGTGACGATGGCCAGCCGTTTACCCGCGCCGCGCAAGGCCGCCAGGGTAGTGAGCACCCCGGGGTAGAACACCAGCTCCTGGTCGGCCACCTGGTCGTAGGCCGCATCAAAGGCGGCGCGTGCCGCCTGCCGCATCTCGGCCCCGGGCTCGGCACCAAGAGCGTCGCTCAGCGCCCGGCGCACCAGCATGTCGGCGCCGTTGCCCACCCAGTGACGCACCGCCCGCTCCGCCGCCGGTTCATGCCCCAGCGTCGTCAGCATGCGGTTCACCGCCAGCGCCAGTTGAGGCACGCTGTCGATCAGGGTGCCATCCAGATCGAACTGGACGAGATCGAATTCAGCCATGGGCCTGGGCCAGTTCGCTGCGCATCTGCTCGATCACCGCCTTGTAGTCGGCCTGGCCGAAGATGGCGGAGCCGGCCACGAACATGTCGGCACCGGCCTCGGCGATATCGCGGATATTGTCGACCTTGACGCCACCGTCGATCTCCAGGCGGATAGAGCGGCCGCTCTCGTCGATGCGGCGACGGGCCTGGCGCAACTTGTCGAGGGTGGAAGCGATGAAGGACTGGCCACCGAAACCGGGGTTGACCGACATCAGCAGGATCACGTCCACCTTGTCCATCACGTAGTCCAGGTGGCTGAGCGGGGTGGAGGGATTGAACACCAGGCCGGCCTGGCAGCCCTGCTCCCGGATCAGGCCCAGGGTGCGGTCGATGTGCTCGGAGGCTTCCGGGTGGAAGGTGATGATGGAAGCCCCGGCCTTGGCGAACTCGGGTACCAGGCTGTCCACCGGCTTGACCATCAGATGCACGTCGATGGGAGCCTGAATGCCATAGTCGCGCAGGGCCTTGCAGACCATGGGGCCTATGGTCAGGTTGGGCACGTAGTGATTGTCCATCACGTCGAAGTGCACCACGTCGGCTCCCGCCTCCAGTACCCGAGTCACATCCTCGCCCAGGCGGGCGAAATCGGCGGACAGTATGGAGGGGGCAATCAGGTAGTCTTTCATCGGGGTTCCCTTAAGCGCAAAAAACGCACCAATTCTACCCCAGCGCCCGGTGATTCTCTAGCGAGGCGTCTATGCTTGGCAAAAGTTGGCGGAAAAGGTGACCTATGAGCTGGAAACACTGGCTGCAGGCGGTGGCGGCCGCCCTGTTCGGGGTTCAGTCGGAGCAGAACCGGCAGCAGCAATTCAGGGGCAGCCCCTGGCCCTATATCGGCCTGGGGGCGGTAGCCATACTGCTGTTCGTGTTGCTGCTGGTGCTGGTGGTACGACTGGTGCTGCGTTAACCGCGGGCCACCGGGGTAAAGAGCGCCAGCAGCTCGTCCACCTTCTTGCGGTTGTGGCCGTGGCGGCTGATGGTGCGCTTGACCGCCACCACGTCCAGCTCCGCCTCCCGGTACAGCTCCCGAGTGAGGGGGATGTCGTGGTTGCTGATCAATACCGGTACCCCCCGGGCCGCGGTCTCCCGCGCCAGCCGGGCCAGTATGGCCTGATCGTCCAGGGTGAAACCGTTGGCGGCATAGGTGGTGAAGCTGGCGGTGCTGGACAAAGGCGCATAGGGCGGATCGCAGTAGAATACCTGATCCTCGCGGGCGGCGGCGAACACCTCCACGTAGCTCTGGCACACGAAGGTGGCCCGCTGCGCCTTCTCGGCGAAGCGCCACAGCTCCCGTTCGGGAAAATAGGGCTTCTTGTAGGCACCGAAGGGCACGTTGAAGCCGCCCTTCTGGTTGTAGCGGCACAAGCCATTGTAACCGTGCCGGTTCAGGTAGAGGAACAGCAGGGCACGGCGATATCCATCCAGCTCCCTGTTGAAGTCGCCACGAAAACCGTAGTAGACACTGCGTTCGTTGTTGGCGGCGGTGAACAGTTGGGCGGCATCGCGGATGAAGGCATCGGGCCGGTTCTTGAGCAACTGATAGAGGTTGATCAGGTCCGCATTGATGTCGGCCAGCAGGTAGGCGTCGTAATCGGAATTCAGAAACACCGAGCCGGCGCCGACAAAGGGCTCTACCAGCACCCGGCCTTCCGGCAGGCGGCGGTTGATGCTCTCCACCAGGCCATACTTGCCGCCGGCCCATTTCAGGAATGCCCGAGTTTTTGTCATAGTCGTC
The DNA here is from genome assembly GCF_052487945.1 of Zobellella sp. An-6. Classification (NCBI taxonomy): domain Bacteria; kingdom Pseudomonadati; phylum Pseudomonadota; class Gammaproteobacteria; order Aeromonadales; family Aeromonadaceae; genus Zobellella; species Zobellella sp. An-6. The sequence goes on from NZ_CP199259.1 coordinate 3,529,592, forward strand.
ATCGTTGCCGCACCGCTCAGAGGGCGCGCATTGTAACCGCAAGCCGAGGTCATGACTATGGTTTGACTTCTTTTTGCACCTGCCCGAAGGGCTTGGGCCAGGGTTTGGCCGCCCGCAGCTCGGCCGGCAGGCTGCCGATGGCCTGGCGTGCCTGCTCGGGGGTGGCGAAATCGCCGAACACCAGCACGAACCAGGACTGATCGTTGATGGTACGAGGGTAAATCCAGGCCGGAGTCAGGGTATGGCGGGTCGCCAGCCGCGCCAAGGCCGCACGGTCACGTCCCGCCATCAGCTGCAGGGTATAGCGCGAGGCGGATTTTTGCGTCAGCGCCGACAAGGGGCTAAGACCGGAGCCGGGCGCCGGAGACGGCGTCACCGCCGCGGCCGAAGTTTGTCGGGTGGCGGGGGCGGCTTGGGGCTCCTGCCCCCGCTGCATCAGCCGGCTGACCACTTCGTCTTCGATCACCACCCGTTCCTTGTCGCTGTCGTCCGGAGTTTCGGCAACCTTGGTACTGATCTCGGGCGTGGCGGGCAACGGCTCGGCCGGCCAGTCACGCACCGGCGTGTTGCCATCCGTGGGGAGCGGTTCCGCCCCGGCCGGTACTTCCTCACCCAGGGTCAGGGAGGCGGCCGGGGCGGCGGGCAGGGACTCCCGCTGCGATGGCGGCACCGGCTCGGGCGCCGCGGCTTGCCGATCGCCACCCAGCAGGCTGACGATAATGATCAGCAGCACCACCAGGATCAGGGCGGTCAGCAATATCTTGGTTGTCTTTTGTTCAAGCAGCTGTTGATAACCGGGTATTTTCATCTGCGGCTCCATCATGCCCATTACATCGCCAGGATAAAGGATATCGTCCACGGCTTCGTGCGTTTCTTGATATCCCAGCGCCTGCCATAGCGCCTGTCTGTCTTCCACGGTCAGCGGTGGTACTTCCACTTCCAGCACCTTGCCGCCGGCTTCCCCCTCGAGCAGCCGGCGGGTCTCCCCCGCCCACTGCTCGGCGCCCAGCAATACCATAAAGGGACGCGCTCCCGCGGGCAACTCCCGATGGAGCCGGGCCAGCTCCAACAGCAGGTCCTCCGGCAACCACTCGGCGTTATCCACCGCCAGCAAGCGCTTGCCCGGGCTGCCCGCCAACAACCGTACCATCGAGGCCGGCAGCGGATCCTCCGCAGCGAAGATACCACCGGGAAACCAGGTCGTCAGCAGCGCGTCCCGGAAGCGGGCATTGGCGTCGAGGGCTTCGGCATCGAGCAGCGCCGGCAGCAACAGCTCCGTGCTATCGACCAGCCTGGCCGCCAGGTGGGACTTACCGGCGCCTTCGGGTCCGGTCAGCAGGATAAAATCGGTGTCGAGGCGGGAAAGATGCAGCAGCCGCGCCAGCAGCTGCTGCTGAGAGGAGAAAGGGAGGTCGACGGCCTCGGTCACTGTTGCCGTTCCGGTACCACCACCTGGGCCAGCTGTTGCGCGGTGACATCGTCCACCACCCGGGCTCGGCCGATGCCAAGCGGCAGCACCAGCCGCAACTTGCCGGCCAGAACCTTCTTATCCCGCAGCATATGGGGCAGATAGTGTTCCAGCTCCATTTCGGCAGGCCCCTGGATCGGCAGGTGAGCCTTGATCAGCAGGGCCTCGACCCGGGCCACCTCGTCGTCGCTCATGTCGCCGCGCAGACGGGCGGTGTGGCAGGCCTGCATGGTGCCTGCCGCCACCGCCTCGCCATGCAGCCAGTTGCCGTAGCCCATTTCCGCCTCGATGGCATGGCCGAAAGTATGGCCCAGGTTGAGCAGGGCACGAACTCCGTGCTCCCGTTCATCGGCGGCCACCATCTCTGCCTTGATCTCGCAGCAGCGGCGGATGGCATAGGCCAGGGCGTCCGCCTCCAGCCGCTGCAGGCGCTGGACGTTCTGCTCCAGCCAGGCGAAGAAGGCCGCATCCCAGATGATGCCGTACTTGATCACTTCCGCCAGGCCGGCAGCAAATTCGCGCTCGGGCAGGGTCTGCAGGCAGAGAGTATCTATCAACACCAGCTCCGGCTGGTAGAAGGCGCCGATCATGTTCTTGCCGAGCGGATGGTTGACCGCGGTCTTGCCGCCCACCGAGGAATCGACCTGGGCCAGCAGGGTGGTCGGCACCTGGATAAAGGGCACGCCACGCTGGTAACAGGCAGCGGCAAAACCGGTGAGATCGCCGATGACCCCGCCGCCCAGGGCGATCAGGGTGGTGTCCCGGCCATGGTTGCCCTCAAGCAGCTTGCCCATGACCAGGTTAAAGGTCTCCAGGGTCTTGAACTGCTCGCCGTCGGGCAGCACCAGGGTGTCAACCTCGAGCGGCACCAGAACCCTTTTCAGGGGGTCCAGGTAGAGGGGCGCTATCACCTCGTTGGTGATCACCAGCACTTTCTTGCCCTTGACCGCATCACGCAGCAGCAAGGTCTCGGCCAGGCAGCCTTCGGCGATAATAATGGGGTAGCTGCGTTCCCCCAGATTGACGGTTAACCTTTCCATGGATCTCCTGCCCGTTACAGGCCGATCAGTTCAACTATTTGATTGGCAACCAGTTTGGCACTCTGTTCGTCGGTGCGCACCACATAATCGGCAATTTCAAGGTAGAGTTCATTACGCTCGGCGGCGAGACGCTCCAGCACATCCTGGGGCGGCTCCGCGGTCTGCAGCAGCGGGCGACGCTTGTCTTTCTGCACCCGGGCCAGTTGCTTCTCCACCGGTGTTTCCAGGTAGACCACTATCCCCCGGGCCGACAGTCGGTTGCGGCTTTCCTTGCTCTTGACCGAGCCACCACCGGTGGCCAGGACGATACCCTGCAATTCGCTCAGGTCGTTGATCACCTTTTCTTCGCGCTGGCGGAAGCCTTCTTCACCCTCTACATCAAACACCCAGCTGATATCGGCACCGGTTCGACGCTCAATCTCCTGATCGGAGTCGTAGAAGTCCATATGCAGTTGTTGCGCCAGGTATTTACCGATGGTGCTCTTGCCCGCACCCATAGGCCCTACTAGGAAGATATTGCGTTTCTCAGCCATGTTACACGAAATTCTCACAAACAAATGCGCCCCACGAACACCGCAGGGTCGACGATGAACCTAACCTTAACTTTCTGAAATTGGACGCCGGATTATCGCAACTGCGCCGGACGCTGGCAAGGGCAAGACCACAACCGGAGCCAAAGAAGGCCTCCCTTCCTTCCATGCTTTGCCGTCATCCCCCTCAGCCTGAGCGCTCAGCAGCGACATGGCCGGCTCTCCAGCACGACCGAAAATTGCCCAGAGGACGCTCTTGCGTGCGGTCAGTGGCAAGTCGCAGCGCGGCGACAACGGCGGTTGCCTCCCTCCCCCCAGGGAGCGAGCCTGTCTCGCCGGGACACGCGGTTTCAGCCGGATCGAGCATTCAGCGAATGTGCGCAGCAGGTTGAAACAGTGAGTGGCCTGCCCTCACGGCGGGCCTGCCGGCGGTGCCCGGTTGATGTAGCCCCAGTCGGCCCCGTTGTTTAAGGCGATATACGTGGCGTAACGAAAATAATCAGCTCGCGCTTTTCTACTTTATCTTCCCTGTTCTTGAACAGGTTTCCGACCACGGGAATATCCCCCAGTACGGGTATTTTGGTTGAGCTGCGCTGGGTAATCTGCTGGAAAATACCACCGAGCACGACGGTTTCTCCGTTGTTGACCAGCAACTTGGTCTTGACCGACTGGGTATTGATGGAGGGTGCCTGGCCTCCTCCTGCAACGGGCACCAGGGCGCCGACGGTGTTTTGTGTCACCGCCAAGTCGAGCACCAGGCGGCGATCGGGAGTAATCAGGGGAGTCACCGTCAGGCTGAGTTCGGCGGGAGCAAATTCCGTTTGGGGCGTGCCATCCCGATCAAGAGTGGTGTAGGGAATCTGGACCCCTTGCCGGATCTCGGCCTGTTGCTGGCTGGAGGTGGCCACCCGGGGACTGGCGATAATCTCGGCATGGTTTTCCTTTTCAAGCGCCTGCAGTTCAAGATCCAGGAGGCGGCCATCCGACAGCCGGGCCACCTGAAGCGCCAGGGTGCCCGCCGGATCGGAGATGGGCAGATTGACGTTGAACCCCAGGTTTCGGCTGCTGTCCGCGCCGGCATTGGCATCGAAGTAAGACCATCTGATGCCCAAGGCCTCATCCAGTCCTTCATTCATACTGACCAGACGAGCCTCTATCACGACCTGTTTGACCGGAATATCGAGCCGTTTCAGCAGCCGACGGACATTGTCAATGCTCTCCCGGGTATCCTTGACCATCAGTATGTTGGTCCTTTCATCGAGCGCAACGCTGCCGCGTTCCGTCAGCATGCCGCCCCGGCTTCCCGTCATCGAGACGATGTGGCCCGCCTCGGACTCGGGGCTCGTTGTACTTGGCCACTCTCCCGCCAGTAGCCGCTGAATATCGGCGGCCTTGGCGTAATTCACCTGCAAAAACTCCGTGACCAGGGGCCCCGACACCCCCTGGGCCTGCCGGTTTTCCAGATGCTGTTGCTCCTGCTGAGCCAGCTCGGTGGCCGGCGCCACCAGCAGTATGGTGCCGTCCAGCCGCTTATCGAGGCCACGCACCCGCAATATGGTGTCCAGCGCCTGCTCCCAAGGCACCCCATCGAGGCGCAAGGTGATGTTGCCCTGAACCGAGTCGGTGGTCACCAGGTTGAAATTGTTGAAGTCGGCGATCAACTGCAGCACAGTTCTCACCGGAATATCCTGAAAATTCATGGAAATGGGCTTACCACCATAGGAACGCCGGCGCTCTTCGGCGGCCGCCGGCGCGGCCCGGAACAGCTCCAGCACGAAGAGCCGTTCTGACTGCTCATAGTGGTAATCGAACCCTGCGCTGGTATCCACCGTCAGCAGGACACTGCCGCCGTCCCGGGCAATGCCGATCCGGTTGACCAGGGTGGCAAAATCGTTGACATCCAAGACCCGAAGCAGTTCGTCGGTAATATGGGTCTGGTGGAATTTGGCGAGCAGCCGGCTGTCGCGAACCTGCATATCCACGGCCGCAGCGGATCTGGCCAGACTCACCAGCACCAGGCCCTGACCGTCACGACCGCGACGAAAATCGATACCGGTAATGGCGTTGGTGGCACCCGGTGGCAACAGAGCGGCGTCGCTTTCCGCGCCAAACAGCAGCCGCAGACGCCTGCCCTCGGTTTGCAGCCGGTAGGGCTGGGGCCGGTCAAATCCGAAGGCCACTTCCAGGTTGGTGCCGACTCGGCGCACATCCACCACATTGATCCCCTGCCGTTCGATGGGAATCAGATTTTCCCGTAATGCCGAATCCGCACCGGGGATCTGGAGCACCAGCCGCTCCGGCTGATGGCGCATCATGTCGACGACAGCGGGCGGGGGCGCATCGAACTCCAGCTCCACGGCCAGCCCGTCATCCGCCAGCGGACGGACCCTGAGGTGCTCCAGGCCGACGCCAGCCCAGCTCCGTCCACACAAGGCCAGGCCGAATACCAGCCAGGCCAGCAGCTTCCCTGCCCTCTGCCTTGTCATAGCCCATACTCCCGCCGTTCTTATTGTTCTGCCCGATCCAGCATCAACCTGGCTTCCCGACTGATCCAACAGCCAGCACCGTCGGAGACCTGTTCTTTTAAGATGATGTCATGGTCGGTGATACCGATAATCTCGCCATGGTTCAGCCCCAGTTTCTGCCCTACCCCGATCCTGTGGGTGATACCGTCCCGGGTGTGGAGCAATGCCCACAGCTGCTGTCCGTCGCCCAGTGTTCCGCGGAATGAGAGATTATCGAGCGAATGCCGCTCCAGCTCGCTGCCGTCCGGCTCCGGTTGAGTGCAGGCACTGGCTGCCGGTGCGGGGACCTGGACGCTCTCCGGTTGCGGGGAGACAAAAGGGCTGCGTTCCGAGCCGGGCCGGTAGGCTTGCGGCTCATATTTATCCACGATGGGCAGGGGGGCCGGCGGTGTTGCCGGGCGCGCCTTCACCTCCGCCACATAATGACCCAGGTCGTCGTCGTCGCTGCAGGCGCTCAGGGCCAGCAGCACAGACGGCCAGAAGAGACCTCTCATGGCGCCTCCGTACCGTGATACTGGTAGGTTTTGGCCACCATGCTCAGGCTCAGGGGGGCCGCTTCGGTACGGGACAGGCTGAAACTGTCGATGATGACGATGCGGGGCAAGGCCGCCATGTCGGCGACGAAGTGACCCAGCCGGTGGTAATCACCACGGACAATGATGCGCATCGGCAACTCGGTGGCGAACTCGCCCGGCCTTTCCGCCTCCCAGTGGATACGCTCCAGACGCAGTCCATTATCGGTGGCGATGAAACTGATATCGTCGAGCAGGCCAGCTATTTCCAAACTGGTTGGCAAGCTGCGCAACTGGGCTGCCAGCTGGGCTTGCAGCGCCACCAATTGCGCCCGGTGAGCGCCCAGCCCCGCCGCCAGACGGGCTTTTTCCTCGAAGGCAGTACTCAGCTGCAGTTCCTCAGCCCGGCTCTGCTCCAGCCGGGACAGGCTGCCCCCGATGACGGCATAACCGAGCCCCCCGGCCAACAGGGCGCACACCAATGCGAGCATGGCGATCTTAGCGACACCGGGCCATTGGCCGATGTTGTCCAGATCCAGGTCATTGAGTCGTTGCCAGTTCATCGCGTCGCGTCCGGTGTCGCCTCGATGATCCGGAACAACATGGAAAATTGGCTCAGGGCGACGGGCTGGGTATCGCTGGCAAAAATGGCGCTGATCCTGGGCTCCGTCAGCCAGCCGCTGCCTTCGATCTGGCGAATCATGCGGGCCACCCGGCCATAGGCTTCGGTCTTGCCGACCAGCTCTATCTGGTGACGGGTCATGTCGACCGAGCTCAGGTAGACACCGGGCGGCACCAGCTCGGGCAACTGGTTGAATACCCTGACCGAAAGGTTGCGCCTTTGCTGCACGCTGTCGAACAGCTGCACTCGTTCCAGCAGTTGGGCCTTTTGCTCCTTAAGCCGAGCGATCTCACCCAGTTCCCTGTCCAGCCGGGATATTTCGACCTGCAGCAGCCGGTTGCGCTCCTGCTGTCGCGCGACTTGCCGGTGCACCCAGATGTTGATCGCCAGTATCACCACCACCGTCAGCACAGACGCCAGCACCAGCAGAAACAGGAAGTGCTTTTTCTGTCTGTCCCGAGCCATGTCCCGCCAGGGCAGCAGGTTTATGTTGGACATGAAGTCAGGCTCCTCAACGCCAATCCCAGTGCCGTCATGTAGATGGCGGCATCGGGGCAAGACGGTAACCGGCCTTCGCACAACCGGCCGAAATCTGGTTGCAACACCGGCATGTTCAGCTCCAGCTCCAAGATTCCGGCCAGATCCGGCAACCGGCTACCGCCACCGCTAAGAAACAGGGCCGCCGGCGACTTGTCGCCGGAACTGCTGCAGAACAACTGGACATTACGACGGATATGCTGCAACAGGGCGGTGACATGTTGCTGCTCGATATCATGGCGCAGCGCCTCGGGCAAAAGGCCATCTATCTTGGCCTGCTCGGCACTGTCTTCCGCCATGTCGGCACACTTGCATAACTCCCGGGTGAAATGGGCGCCGCCGAAGTTTTGCAGCCGGCTGTGGATCACCTCCCCGTCTTCCATGATCGCAAAGGTCAGATTTTCGGCTCCGATGTCCACCAGCGCCAGTGTCTTGGTGTGGGCCTTGATCGCGGCCAGACAGGCGTTGACCGACCGGGCCAGGGCATGCACCCCGATATCCACCACCCTGGTATGCCAGCCCACTTGCTGCAGGGCGCTCACCCGGGTGCTGATGGTCTCGGTGCGGGCGGCGCTGAGCAGAATGTTTTCCCGTTCGGGATGCTGGGCGTTCGGCCCCAGGCTCTCGTAGTCCAGGCTGATTTCATCCAGCGGGAAGGGGAAGTGCTGCTCGGCATCGAGCAACACCTGATTTTCCAGCTCTTCCGGCGAGAGGTTGCGCGGCACCGCTATCAGCCTGGTGGTCACACCACCACCGGCAACGGCGGTAGCCACCTGGTTGCAACGGCAGTTGAGCTGGCGCCGCAACTGACGCAGTGCCATCGCCACCCTGGCCACATCCAGTAGCTGGTGGTCGACAATACTGTTCCGGGGGGTGGGAATACTGGCCACGGCCTCGAGCGAATAGTGGTCCGGGGTTCCTCTTAAGGCCACGGCCTTAATACTGCTGGCTCCGAAATCTATTCCTACCAACCATCGAAAACGCCTGCCCCTGCTAAAGCTCAGCATAGGTATCCGTGCTCTTGTTTTTATTGGTTTTGGTAAGGATAGACGGACTCCGTCGGGGCGATGAAATTATTGCGGTACAAAAATAAAGCGCTCGAACAACACCGCCGACACAGGATATACTTGAGCGCTGTTGGTTAAAAAATGATTTATCGGATCCTCACTCAATGCTCAAGTGGCTCTCTCGCCTGTTTTTGTTCGGCCTCTTTCTGATGATCGGTGGCCTGGTTGCCATCTTCGTGCTGTATCAGCAGATCAGAACGGAACTACCGGATGTTTCCACCCTCAAGGATGTACGCCTGGAAACGCCCATGCGTGTCTTCAGCCAGGACGGCGAACTGATTTCCCAGTACGGGGAACAGCGACGCACCCCCATTGCCGTGGCCGAGATGCCACCGCTGTTGATCGACGCCTTCATCGCCACCGAGGACGCCCGCTTTTACGAACATCCGGGTATAGACCCCATCGGTATCAGCCGGGCGGCGGTGGTCTGGCTGAGCACCGGCGAAAAGCGCCAGGGCGCCAGTACCATCACCCAGCAGGTGGCCAGAAATTTCTTCCTCAGCCGGGAAAAAACGGTGATCCGCAAGGTGAAGGAAATCTTTCTCGCCCTGCATATCGAGACCCTGCTGACCAAGGACGAGATCCTCGAGCTCTACCTCAACAAAATCCCCCTGGGCCACCGCTCCCACGGGGTGGCCGCCGCCGCCCAGGTATACTACGGCAAGAGCGTGCATGACCTGACCCTGGCGGAGATGGCCATGATCGCCGGTTTGCCTCAGGCACCCTCTGTGCTCAACCCGATCAGCAACCCTCGCCGGGCCGGCGAACGCCGGGCCGTGGTGCTGGGACGAATGCTGGATACCGGCAAGATCAGCCGCCCCCAGTATGAAGAAGCCATGGCCGCGCCGGTGGCAGCCCGCTATCACGGCGCCGAAATCACCCTCAGCGCGCCCTATCTGGCGGAGATGGCGCATCAGTTCGCGCTCTCGATGTTCGGCGAGGATGCCTACACCCAGGGGTTGAACGTCTACACCACCGTGCTATCCGGCGAGCAGCGTGCCGCCAATGAAGCGCTGATCAAGGGACTCCTGGCCTACGACCTGCGCCACGGCTACCGCGGCCCCGAAACCAGCCTGTGGCAGGGCAGTTCCTGGAATGCCGACCAGATCCGGCAGCACCTCGATGAGCAACCCTCCTACTGGCCGCTGGAGCCCGCCGTGGTCACCGCCGTGGCCGAACGCAGTGCCACCGTCACCATCAAGGGCAAGGGGGAGATCCGGCTCGACTGGGATGGCATCAAATGGGCCCGACGCTATATTTCGGACAGCCGCCAGGGCAACGCCCCGCGTCAGGCCGGGGAGGTCCTCAAGGCCGGCGAACAGATATGGGTCCGTCCCCAGGGCGAGGGCTGGATGCTGGCCCAGTTGCCGCAGATCAACGGCGCCCTGGTGGCGCTGGAGCCCGCCAGCGGTGCCGTTACCGCCCTGGTCGGCGGCTTCAACTTTAGCCTCAACAAGTTCAATCGCTCCGAGCAGGCGGCACGGCAGATGGGCTCCAACATCAAGCCCTTCATCTACTCCGCCGCTCTGGACAACGGCTTCACCCTGGCCAGCATGGTCAACGATGCTCCCATCAATCATTGGGACGCCGGCAGCGGCAGCTCCTGGCGGCCGCGCAACTCTCCCAACGTCTATGACGGCCCAATACGGGTACGAGAAGCCCTGGCCCGGTCCAAGAACGTGGTTTCCATCCGCCTGCTGCGCGATACCGGTATTCCGGTGGCCATGCAGCGATTGAATGACTTCGGCTTCGACACCGCCAGTATTCCGGCCACCGAGAGCCTGGCACTGGGTTCGCCTTCCGCCACCCCGCTGGAGATGGTGACCGGTTACGCCACCTTCGCCAACGGCGGCCTCAAGGTCACCCCTTTCGTGGTGCAGCGTATCGAGGACGCCCAGGGCCAGGTGCTGTACCAGGCCCAGCCCGACAGCCAACGGGTGATCAGCGAAGAGAACGCCTTCCTGATCACCGAGGCCCTGAGCTCCGCCATCTGGGGCGGCAACAGTGCCGGGCGCCGCTGGAACGGCACCGGCTGGCGCGCCGGCCGGGCACTGGAGCGCAAGGATATCGCCGGCAAGACCGGCACCACCAACGATTCCCGTGATGCCTGGTTTTCCGGATATGCCCCCGCCCGGGTGGCCACCGCCTGGGTCGGCTTCGACGACTTCGGCCGTCCCCTGGGCCGCACCGCCCACCACCCCAACCTGGGCGCGGATCAGGTGACCGGGGGCGAGTTCGGCGGCAGCGCCGCCCTGCCCATCTGGATAGACTATATGAAAGTCGCGCTCCAGGAACATCCGGAACAACAGCGGCGGGTACCGGAAAACCTGGTGACCGTGACCATAGACAGCGGCAGCGGCCTGCGTACCGATGGCCAGGGCCTGGCGGAATACTTCGTGCCGGGCACAGAGCCCAGGCGCTACGGCCGGGCCGGCAACAGCCAGCAATTCGGCGGCACCAGCATTACCGACGAGCTGTTCTGAGCAGCGCGGGCCAGAAAGCAAAGGGGCCGGAGTATGACTCCGGCCCCTTTTTGATGCCCGCCTACAGCAGCTCCTTGACCAGCTTGCCGATGACCTTGGCCATCTCGTTGAAGCAGGGCCGGCGCACCGAATGGATGCGGTACAGCAGGGCGATGGTACGGCTGGGCTCGGGATCCGTCACCGGCAGGTAGCTGATGCCCAGGCTGCCGTTATGGGAGCCGATGGCGAGCCGGGGGATCAGGGTCAGTCCCGAGCCCGCCGCCACCATGTTGCGCAGGGTTTCCAGGCTGGTGGCCTGGAAGTGGGTATCCTCGCCGATGCCGGCCGCGAAGCAGAAGCCCAGGGCCTGATCCCGCAGGCAGTGGCCGTCTTCCAGCATCAGCAGTTTTTCACCTTTCAGCTCCCCCAGGCTGATCCGCGCCCGCCCGGCCCAGGGATGCTCCGCCGGCAGGGCCAGCCTCATCGGCTCCTCGTACAGCGGCAGGGCACCGAAGCTGTCCATGTTGTCGAGTTGGGCCAGGATCAGGCAGTCCAGCTCACCGTCCGCCAGCTGTTTCAGCAGCGTCTGGGTCTGGGCCTCGTACAGGTAGATATGCAGCTCGGGAAAGTGCCGCTTGAGGGCGGGAATGATATGGGGCAGCAGATAGGGGCCCACCGTCGGGATCAGCCCGATATGCAGCTCCCCCGACATGGGTTCGGTGAAGGTGCGGGCGATATCCCTGAGCTCCTTGGTGGCCGCCAGCACCCGCCGGGCCTGGGCGGTAATGGCCTCCCCCGCCGGGGTGAACAACACCTTGCGGGAGGTTCGCTCCATCAGCAGCACCCCCAGTTCGTCCTCCAGCTTGCGCAACTGGCCGCTCAGGGTGGGCTGGCTGACGAAGCATTTTTCCGCCGCCTTGCGGAAATGGCGCTCCTCGGCCAGGGCCACCAGGTATTCGAGATCCCTTAAATTCACGCTTTCACCGTTATTCGTCACTTTTGGGGAGCAATAGTCACCCATCCGGCGGCAAATAGGAAGGTCCGGCTCAGTCCCCTACCCCGCACTCCATGCAGCGATCGCCGAGGGCTGGCCCCAGATGCAAGCGGGCATGGAGATCGCGCAGGGCGGTTCTCAGCCCTTCCTCCACCACCGGATGATAGAAGGGCATGGCGAGCATCTGGGCCACCGTCATCCGGCTCTGGTGCGCCCAGGCCAGCAGATGTGCCAGGTGCTCGGCCTCCGGGGCCATCATCTCGGCGCCGAGGAAGAGGCCGCTGCCCTGTTCGCCATAGACGCGCAACAGCCCCTGGTGACGCAGCATGACCCGGCTGCGGCCCTGATCCTCGAAGGAGGCCCGGCCGATGGCGAAGCAGTCACAGCCGCCGTAACGCCGTTCCAGCTCGCGGTAGTCGGCGCCCACCATGGCCAGCTGGGGATCGGTAAACACCACCGACAACCGGCTGTGCCGCAGGCCGGCCCGCACCTCGGGAAAGCGGCCGGCATTGTCACCGGCGATGCGCCCCTGATCGTTGGCCTCATGCAGCAGCGGCAACTGGTTGCTGGCATCGCCGGCCACGAAGATGTGGGGTAGGCTGGTCTGCAGGGTATAGGGATCGGCTACCGGCACGCCCCTGTCGTCCAACACCATGCCGAGCCGCTCCAGTCCCAGGCCGTCCACATTGGGCCGGCGACCGGTGGCGGCGAGCACATAATCTACCCGGATCCGCTGGTTCACTCCCTCGGTATCGAGAAAGTCGATCTCCACCCCCTGCCCCTGCCGCTCCATGCGGCCGACCCGGGCATCCGCATCCAGAAAGAACGCTTTCCGCAAACACCCGGCGGCGTAGTCCCTCACTTCGGGATCGGTCAGGGGGCCGACCTGGCCGCCCGTGCCGAACATCCAGGTTTTCACCCCCAGCCGGTGCAGGGCCTGGCCCAGCTCCAGGCCGATGACGCCCGGACCGAACACCGCCACCGAGCCGGGCAGTTGTTGCCACTCGAACAATTCGTCGCTGACCACCAGGCGGTCGCCAAGCCGGCGCCAGTCGGCGGGAAAGACCGGACGGGAGCCGGTGGCGATCACCAGGGTATCTGCCTCGATACGGGTGTGATCGTCCACCATCAGGCTGTGCTTGTCCACGAAGCGGGCCTGTCCTCTCAGCCGGAGTTCGGCGGGAATCGTTTCGATCGAGTCATTCACCAGCCCCACGAAGCGATCCCGTTCGCCCCTGACCCTGGCCATCACCTCCCGGCCGTGGATCTGGACCTGCCCCGGGTGGATGCCGAAGGCCGGGGCCCGCTCCAGCTGATGAGCACAGTCGGCGGCGGCAATCAGCAGCTTGGAGGGCATGCAGCCGACCCGGGCGCAGGTGGTGCCGTAAGCCCCCCCCTCGATCAGCACCACCTCCTGCCGGTGGGCACGGGCAGCGCGCCAGGCGGCGAGGCCGGCGGTGCCGGCGCCGATGATGGCGACCCGGGTCTTGATCACTTTCATGGCGGCTCTCCATGGGGCTGGATAAGAAAAGGGACCTGCGCCCATTATATTAGCTTATGCTAAATACTCTGCCAGTTCATCGCTGCCGCCGATATGGCGGCCGTCGATAAAGATCTGCGGCACCGTGGCCCGGCCCGACACCGCCTTCAGGCTGATGCTGGTGGCGTTCTGGCCCAGGATCACCTCTTCGTAGCGCAAGCCCTGGTCGAACAGCATCTGCTTGGCCCGGGCGCAGAAGGGGCAGCCCGGCTTGCTGAACACAGTGATGGCCGAGGGCTTGACCGCCCGGGGATTGATATGGGCCAGCATGGTGTCGGCGTCGGATACCTCGAAGGGGTCACCCGGCTTGTTCGGCTCGATGAACATCTGATCGATGATGCCGTCCTTCACCAGCATGGAATAGCGCCAGGAGCGCTTGCCGAAGCCCAGATCCTGCTTGTCCACCAGCATGCCCATGCCCTCGGTGAACTCGCCGTTGCCGTCCGGGATCACCCGGATATGCTCGGCCTCCTGCTCCTTGAGCCAGGCATTCATCACGAAGGTATCGTTGACGCTGATGCAGACGATGTCGTCCACCCCATTCTCGAACAACACCGGCGCCAGCTCGTTGTAGCGCGGCAGGTGAGTGGAGGAGCAGGTCGGGGTAAAAGCGCCGGGCAGGGAAAACACCACCACAGTCCTGCCCTTGAAGATGTCGTCCGTAGTTACATCCTGCCACTGCTCGTGCTGGCGGGTGCGAAAGGTTACCCGGGGTACGGCCTGGCCGGTCTTGTCTTGCAACATGCTGTCGTCCTCATCAGGAATTGTGTCTTGTTTGAGACCCAGTATGCCGACAGGAAATTGCTGATTGAAACTGTTTTAGAAAATGGAATTGATAGGCAGAGACGATTAAAAAGCGGAAAGGAGCCCACACCGACACCTTTCCGCTCTCGCTTACCCCTGGCCGTTGAGCAGCCGCTTGTAGATTTGATCCTTCAGCCGCAGTCGCTGCATCTTCAGCTCTTCGAAGTGTTCGTCCGCCACCGGCATGTTCCGGGACTCCAGCCCCGCTATCTGGTGGTCCAGCTTGTGATACTCGTTCGCCATCCGGGCAAACTCCGCATCCTGCTGTTTCAGCTCGTCTATCTTGTCCACGTATTCCGGAAATTCGATGGTCAAGGCGTGGTTTCCCATGGGCTTGGCTCCTTTGTTGGCTGAGGATGCCTTAACTATAGTCGACCACGGCCTCCGGTACCTTGGCCAGGGCCGCCTCCACCACCTCGGTGCCGGCGCCGGGCTTGTGGGCATTCTCGCTCAGGTGGCGGCGCCAGGCCCGGGCCCCCGGCAGCCCTTGGAAAATGCCCAGGGTATGGCGGGTGATGTTGCCGAGATAGGTGCCCCGGCCCAGTTCCCGCTCGATGTAGGGCAGCAGGTTGCGGATCACCTGGTGGCGGCTGGGTACCTCGCGGCCGTCGTTGAACAGGGCCGCATCCACCTGCGCCAGCAGGTAGGGATTCTGGTACACCTCGCGGCCGAGCATGACGCCGTCCAGGTGTTCGAGGTGCCCCCGGGCCTCGTCCAGGCTCTTGATGCCGCCGTTGATGGCGATGGTCAGGCCGGGGTAGTCCCGCTTTAGCCGGTAGACCCGCTCGTAGTCGAGGGGGGGGATCTCCCGGTTTTCCCGCGGGCTCAACCCCTTCAGCCAGGCCTTGCGCGCGTGCACTATCAGGCTGTCGGTGCCCGCCTCGATCAGCTGCTCCACCAGGGTGCAGAGAAAGGCGTAGCTGTCCTGCTCGTCGATGCCGATGCGGGTCTTTACCGTGACCGGAATGGCCACCTCGGCCTTCATCGCCGCCACGCAGTCGGCCACCAGGGCCGGCTCGGCCATCAGGCAGGCGCCGAACATGCCGTTTTGCACCCGATCCGAAGGGCAGCCCACGTTGAGGTTGAGTTCGTCGTAGCCGCGCTGCTCGGCCAACACAGCGCACCGGGCCAGGGCCGCCGGATCGCTGCCGCCCAGCTGCAGCACCAGGGGATGCTCCTCGGGGCTGAACGCCAGGTAGTCACCCTTGCCGTGCAGTATGGCGCCGGTGGTGACCATCTCGGTATAGAGCTGGGCATGCCGGCTCATCAGCCGGTGGAAATAGCGGCAGTGGCGGTCGGTCCAGTCCAGCATGGGGGCGACGGAGAAGCGGCCGCTGGCGAAGGGGAAGGTTCGGGTCGGGAAGTCTTGCGTCATGGGCACCGGTCATCAGTACAAAAATTAAGCGGCGAAGTATAGCGCAAAACCGCGCCCGTGGGGAGGCCTCAGCCGTCCCGGTACAGGCCCCACATCTGCCGGCCCAGGCGGCGCAAGCGGGCCAGCTGCTCGTTGAGGGCAGGGTTTGAAGCCCCCTGCCGGCGTCGGCCAAGCTGGGTCTGGATGGCGTCGTCGTGGGCGGCGACCAGCCGATCAAGCAGCGCTTCCAGTCCTTGCGGCGGCCGGCCCGGCGCCAGGCTCAGGGCCAGGGCCGCGTCCGCGCCCAGCAACTCGCGGTTGTAGTCCAGCGCTTCCCGAATGGCGGTGCCCTTGGCCGGATCCTCGGGCGGGGCCGGGACCGGGGGCAGCAGATCCACCTGGTTGACCAGGGCCAGCAGGGCCGGCGCCCGGCGGCCACGCTGCTCGGGTCGGGCGAGATGGGCCTCGAATGCCTGCTTCAGGGCCAGATCCGCCTGCCGGGCCGGCTGGTTGGCCTTCAGCAGCCAGAGCACCAGATCGCTGTCCGCCATCTGCCGCACCAGCCAGTCCTCGCTCGCCTCCGGGGTGGCGATGCCGGGGGTGTCGACCAGGTGCAGCAGCGGGATCCCCTCGAATTGGTAGTGGTAGACCTGCTTGCGCGCGGTGCTGGGCAGGGCGCTCACCTCCGCCACCGTGCGCCCGAGCAGGGCGTTGACCAGGGATGACTTGCCCGCGTTGGGCTGGCCCACCAGCAACACCCTGAGCGGGGCCGGGGCGTCGGCCAGATCCCGCTCGTCTTCCGCCAGGCGGGGATCCGGCGGCAGCTCCCGCTCGGCAAGCCGGAAGCGGCCGCCGTAGAGATCGATGGCCACCGCCGCCACCTCCGCCAGCAGGGCCTGCTTGAGCTGCAGTTGCAATTGCTCGCTCATGCCCTCGAACAGCTCGCCCAGTATCCGATCCCGGCCCGCCGCCACCCAGCCCTCGGGGGTCAGCAACCGCAACCAGCGGTAGGCGTCGTACCAGCGCCTGGCGGCGCGCAGCCGGCCCCGCTGCCGGTAGAGACCATGCAGCCGGTCCAGCCGCAGTTGCTCCACATAGGGCACATGATCCAGCAGGAAGCGACGATAGCGCCGGCTCACCTCCTCGGTCAGCAGCAGCAGCTCGGGCAGGGTAAAGGCCAGCTCGGCCTCTCTGCCCCCGGGGTGGTAATCGGCCGCCACCTGGCGGAACAGGGCCAGGCCGTGTTCCCGCAGCCTCGCCCATTCCGGCTCCTGGGCCAGCCGCTCCCGCCCCGTCACCAGCGCCCGCTGCCAGATTTCCCGCTCGAAGGCCGACCACTGGCCATCCGGCTCGGGCTGCCAGTCCGCCAGGGCCGGCAGCGGTTTCCGGCGTAGCAAAAGTAAAGGCAGGCAGGCCAGCAGCAGCAACAGCAAAAACCAGCCCCAGGCGCCGCGTTCGAACAGGTAGAGCGCGCCCAGCAGGCTGAGCACTACTACCGGCAGGGCGCCGCCCAGCAGCAGCCACCAGGGCAGGCCGGGCAGACGCCGGCGCAGCAGCCGGAAACTAGTGACGATGGGTTTCATGTTCGGCCGTGCTCCTGATGTCCTGCATCGCTTGATCAAAGCTGGCCCTGATGTCGCCGGCCACCACATCCTCGCCCCGGCTCAGGTGATACAGGTACTTGCAGGCGGCTCGCCCCAGGGCATAGGTGGTGGCGAAACTGATGGCGGCGGCGGTGGTGGCCCCCAGGGTCTGGCCGTAAACGGGAATGAACTTGATCAGCTGGCGCGCACCCAGGCGGGACAGGTAGTGGAGCGCGAAGCCGCCGCCCAGGGCGGCGGCGAACTCGGCGAAGCGCCGCCGGTCCCACTCCAGGCCGTAGTGGGCCGCCAGGCTGTGCAGCAGCTTGCCCTGGATGCCGGGCACCGCCACCAGGCCCACCGCCGGTAGGGCGTCGCAGGCGCCGGCGGCGCCCGCGTACCAGAGCAGTTCCCGGCGCAACAGGGCGAAGTTGTGCTGCTCCCGATCCCGGTGTTGGCGGTGCTCGAGCAGCTGCCGCGCTATCGGCAGCACGTCGGCCAGTTGCGCCAGCAAGGCCTCGAGGCCGAGCGCCTCCCCTGCCGACGCCAGATCCAGCTCGACCCGGGCCAGGGGCTGTCCCCAGGCCTGCTCCAGCAACTGCTGATGCCGGGCCACCGCCTGCCCGCGCTGGCGGGGATCGCCCACCAGCCCAAGGCCGGTGTGCACCGCCAGCAACTGGCCGATGCCCCCCTGGCGACGGATGTCCGCCAGGGCCTTGAGCAGGGCGCCCTGCTCGGGGTCGTCGGCACGCACCAGCGCCAGCAGCGCATGGCTGCGGCCCTGGCAGGCACGGATGTCCTCCGCCGGATCGTAACCCGCCTCGCCCAGGCCACGGGTGTCGAGAAAACGCAGCACAGGCCGGGCGGCGGGGAAATCGTAGCCGGCGGCGGTACGGGTACAGGGACGAAAGCCGTTGCCGACCTCGACCGCGCTGTCGCCGGTCAGGGCCCGGATCAGGGAAGACTTGCCCGCCCCCGTCTTGCCCAGCAGCCAGAGGGTGGGCAACTGCGTCTGGCGGGCCTGAAAGGCCGGGCTCAGCGCCGGATTGGGCTCCGGCGAGAGGGCGGCGTAGAGGCGTTTGAACAGATCCCCGGTCATATGGCTCCTCGCTGACTTTGCGTCCGGTCGCAGCCAAGGCGGCTGCGCCTGTGCTAAGATGCCCGCAAAGAACTTCAGGATATCCGTTTTCTATGACCGTGCAACGCCAGTTGGAGCAAGCCGAACGTTTATGCGCGCAGCGCGGGGTGCGCTTTACCCCCACCCGCCGCCATGTGTTTACCCTGATGGCCGAACACAAGGGCGCGGTCAGCGCCTATGAACTGCTGGACCGGCTCAAGGAGCTGGAGCCCAGCGCCAAGCCCCCCACCGTCTACCGGGCCCTGGACTTTCTGTTGTCCCAGGGCTTTGTGCACAAGGTGGAATCCCTCAACGCCTTCCTGTTCTGCGATCACTTCGCCGAACACCATCCCATGCAGCTGCTGATCTGCGATCGGTGCGGCCTGGTAATCGAGCTGCATGACGAGGCCATCAACCAGGCCTTCCGCCAGCAGGCCGAGCTGCATGGCTTCGCCATCACCAGCCAGTCCATCGAGGCCCACGGCCGCTGCCGTTCATGCCGGGCGGAAACCGCCGCCGGCTGATATGGTTGAGGCATCCGAAACCATAGAGGGGGTGAGCCGGCCTCAAAGCTGCGCGAGGTAAAACTGCGCTCTTCGCGGTACAAATACGAAGACAGCCAGGCTGACATCACCTTGCCCGCCTGGCAGGCCGCCTTCAGGTATTACCTGACATGGGATCCGGCCAAGGAGGAATTTATCCACCGCCGCGGCCCGGGAAGCTGATCGGGATCAGCGTGGCGGAATACCACCATGGTAGTATTCCCCCATTCTTTCTTTCCGGTACTCCACCATGGCCGAGCTGCTGACCACCCTGTTTCTGCCCCTGATGCTGGCGCTGATGACGCTGGTAATGGGCATGACCCTGGAACCCCGCCACTTCGCTCGCCTGTTGCGAATGCCGACCCCGCTGCTGCTGGGCCTGGGGATGCAATGGCTATTGCTGCCGCTGCTGGCCTGGCTGCTGATCTGGGCCCTGGCGCTGCCGCCACTGATCGCCGCCGCCGTCATCCTGGTGGCCGCCGCCCCCGGCGGGGCCACCTCCAACCTGTTCAGCTTCCTGGCCGAGGGCGACACCGCCCTGTCGGTCAGCCTGACCGCCTTCGTCGGCCTGCTGGCGCCTTTCTGGATGCCGCTGGCGGTGGCCACCCAGTTGCACTGGCTGGGCCAGGGCGGCACCGAACTGGCCCTGCCCCTGGGCAGCACCATGGCCCAGCTGGCGCTGATCTGCATACTGCCGGTGCTGGTCGGCATGGCCATTCGGGGACAATACCGGCGCTGGGTCGAGTGCCACCAGCCGAGGCTGAAGCAGGGGGTGAGCTTTTTATTTATGTTGGTGCTGCTGGCGCTGGTAGCGCGTAACCTCAAGCAACTGCCTTCCCTGTTCAGCACCGCGGCCCTGGCCATGCTGCTGCTGTGCAGCCTGGCCCTGGCCTGCGGCTACCTGGTCGCCCGCCTGGCCCAGTGTCCGGAAACGAGCTGCCGCAGCCTGGCCTTCGAGGTGGGCATCCAGAACGGCGCCACCGCCATACTGGTGGCCTACACCCAGCTCGGCTCGGACGCCCTGGCGATGCTGGCCCTGCTCTACGGCATCCTGATGAACATCCCCGCCCTGGCGCTGCTGGCCTGGTTCCGCCGCCGGGGAAGGATGGCGGTGCTGAGCGCACGATAAACGACAAGGCCGGCCCCTTCCGGGACCGGCCTTGTCTCAGCTTGATGACAACGTCGTCTGTGCCACAGGTATGGGCTGGCCGTCCATTATCAACCGATATATTCCAGCCTGGGCCGGGCGGTCATGCGGGTGACCAGTTCGTAGGCGATAGTGCCCACATGGCGGGCCACCTCTTCCGCCGCCAGGCCCTGGCCCCACAGCAGCACTTCGTCGCCTACCTTGTCGGTGGCGTCCGGCCCCAGATCGATGGTGGCCATGTCCATGGACACCCGGCCCGCCAGGGGCACCCGCCGGCCGTTCACCAGCACCGGGGTGCCGGGAGGCGCCATGCGCGGGTAGCCGTCGCCGTAGCCCACTGCTATCACCCCGATGCGGGTATCCCGCGGGCTGACCCAGGAGCCGGCATAGCCCACCGGCTCGCCGGCCTTGTGCTCGCGCACCGCGATCAGGGTGGTGGTGAAGTCCATCGCCGGACGCAGGCCGAAGTCGCTGCCCTGCCGGTCGCCGAAGGGGGTAATGCCGTACAGCATGATGCCCGGGCGGATATAGTCGGCATGGGCCTCGGGAAAGGCGATGACGCCGGCGGAGTTGCACAGGGCGGTGGCCTTCACCCGGCCCTTGGTTACCTGCTGGAAGCGGGCGATCTGGGACTCGGTCACAGCACGCTGCTCCGGCTCGTCGGCCCGGGCGAAGTGGGTCATGGCGTTGACCGGCTGCAGCACGGCGGCCACCTGCGCCAGGCGGGCGAATACCTCGTCGGCCTGCTCGGGGGCGAAGCCCACCCGGTGCATGCCCGAGTCGATCTTCACCCAGACGGTGACCGGCCTGGCCAGGGGCGTGCGCTCCAGGGTCTCGAGCTGGGCGAACTGGTGAATGCAGATATGGAAGTCGTGCCGGGCCGCGTATTCCAGCTGGGCGACGTTGAAAAAGCCCTCCAGCAACAGTATCGGCTGACGGATACCGCCGGCCCGCAGCTTTTGCGCTTCCTCGAACCGAGCCACCGCGAACAGCTCGGCCTCGTCCTTGAGGGCGGCGGCCACCGTCAGGTCGCCATGGCCGTAGGCATTGGCCTTGACCACGGCGATGGCCCTGGCACCCGGGGCCAGCTCTTTGGCTACCCGCAGATTGTGCCTGACCGCCTCCAGATTGATGCGGGCCACAGCCCCTCTTGCATCCATCTTTGCTCCTTAATAATCATCATCGAAATCCGGTCCGGCGTAGTTGTCAAAGCGGGAAAACTGCCCCTGGAACGTCAGCCGCACCTTGCCTATGGGTCC
Organism: Zobellella sp. An-6; assembly: GCF_052487945.1. Taxonomy (NCBI): domain Bacteria; kingdom Pseudomonadati; phylum Pseudomonadota; class Gammaproteobacteria; order Aeromonadales; family Aeromonadaceae; genus Zobellella; species Zobellella sp. An-6. The sequence goes on from NZ_CP199259.1 coordinate 3,550,692, forward strand.
GTTACGCTGCTTGCCGATGATGATTTCCGCGATGCCCTTGTCCGGGCTGTCGTCGTGGTAGACCTCGTCCCGGTAGATAAACATGATGAGGTCGGCGTCCTGCTCGATGGAGCCCGACTCCCGCAGGTCCGAGTTCACCGGCCGCTTGTCGGCGCGCTGCTCCAGGCTGCGGTTGAGCTGGGACAGGGCCACCACCGGCACCTGCAGCTCCTTGGCCAGGGCCTTGAGCGAGCGGGAGATCTCGGCGATTTCGAGGGTTCGGTTGTCGGACAGGCTGGGGACCGTCATCAACTGCAGATAGTCCACCATGATCATGCTGATGCCACCGTGCTCGCGCGCCACGCGCCGGGCGCGGGAACGGACTTCGGTCGGCGTCAGGCCGGAGGAGTCGTCGATATAGAGCTGACCCTTTTCCAGCAGCATGCCCATGGTCGAGGACAATCTGGCCCAGTCTTCATCATCCAGCTGCCCGGTGCGTATGCGGGTCTGATCGATACGCCCCAGGGAAGCAAGCATCCGCATAATAATCTGCTCAGATGGCATTTCCAAGGAGAAGATGAGCGCAGGTTTGTCATTTGTCAGTGCAGCGTGCTCGCAAAGATTCATTGCAAAAGTGGTTTTACCCATGGAAGGTCGAGCCGCCACTATAATCAGGTCCGAAGACTGCAGTCCGGCAGTTTTTTTATCTAGATCCGTGTATCCGGTGGACACTCCGGTAATGCCCTGGTGGGGATTCTTGAACAGATCTTCTATGCGATCTATGGTCTTTTCGAGCAGCACCCTGAGCGGTTGTGGTCCCTCGTTGGCGCTGGTGCGACTCTCGGCGATCTTGAACACCTTGGTCTCGGCCAGATCCAGCAGATCGGCGGAGCTGCGCCCCTGGGGGTCGAAGCCGGCCTCGGCGATCTCGTTGGCCACGGCGATCATCTCCCGTACCACGGCCCGCTCGCGCACTATGTCCGCATAGGCGCCGATATTGGCGGCGCTGGGGGTGTTCTTGGCGATCTCCACCAGGTAGGAGAAACCGCCCACCGCGTCCAGCGCCTCGTGCCGCTCCAATTCTTCCTGCACCGTGATCAGATCGATGGGCTGGCCGGCCTGGCTCAGCCGCTGCATGGCCTGGAAGATCAGCCGGTGCGGCCGGCTGTAGAAGTCCGGCTCCGACACCTTCTCCGCCACCCTGTCCCAGGCGTTGTTGTCCAGCAGCAGGCCGCCCAGCACGGATTGTTCCGCTTCGAAGGAATGAGGCGGCATCTTGAGCTGGGCCACGGCCTGGTCGGTCTTGGCGGCGGTCTTTTCGGTCATCGGTGTTCTCTCGGTTTGCCAAAAGGCCATTATCGGGATTTTCGGTGGGCTCCGAAAGCCCCTTGGTGCCGGGCCGCGGCCACGCCGCCCGAAAGCAGCCTCGGGCGAGACCAGAATCGGGCAGGACATGTCAGGCGGCGGACAGCGCCCGATGGCCGGGCTTACCCGTGCTGCCCGGGAGTGTCAGGGCGTACCGCCCTGCAAAGCCGGGCTGCTGCCATAATCATCAGTTGACATAACATGTCCCTGCTTTAGGATGTTGCTTGTCTGTAACCCAAGGAAACCCTGTATGCGTAAACTTCTTGCCCTGTTTACCCTGATTTTCGCGGTCGGCCTCACCGCCACCGCCTTCGACGCCGAAGCCCGCAAGCTCGGCGGCGGCAGCCGTTCCGTCGGCAAGTCCTACCAGACCGCCCCCAGCCAGCCGGCCCAGCAGAATGTCAACCGTAACGCCACCAACCAGCCCCAGCAGCAACAGCCCAAGAAATCCGGCCTGATGGGCGGCCTGCTCGGCGGCCTGCTGGCCGGCGGCCTGTTCGCCTGGCTGCTCGGCTCCGGCGCCTTCGAAGGTTTCCAGTTCATGGACTTCCTGCTGTTCGCGGGCCTGGCCTTCGGCGCCATCATGCTGTTCCGTGCCCTGCGTGGCAGCAAGGCCCAGCCGCGCCAGCCGGCCTATAACGGTCCCCAGCGGTTCGAGGCGCCACAGCCGGCCCCCGTCGCCGGTGCCGCTTCCGGCTTTGCCGCCAGCGAGGTGCCCTTCAGCCTGCCTCCCGGCTTCGACATGCAGGCCTTCCTGCAGGGCGCCCGCGAGCACTACCGTACCCTGCAGCAGGCCTGGAACCAGAACGATCTGGAGAAGATCCGCGAGTACGTGTCGCCCGAACTGTTCGCCGAGCTGAGCCAGGAACGCGCCAGACTGGACGGTGAGCAACACACCGAAGTGATGTTCGTGGACGCCGAGCTGGTGCGCGCCGATCACACCTCCTATCAGGCCCAGGTCAGCATCAAGTTCAGCGGCCGCTACCGGGACAGCCACGAAGGCGTGGAGCAGGACATCCGCGAAGTCTGGCACCTGGAGCGTGACCTGACCCAGGCCAATGCCCCCTGGCTGGTCGTGGGTCTGGAAAACCAGGACTGAGTGACCAGATAACTCCCCCCACGAGGGCCGCCAAAAGCGGCCCTTTTCGATCTCCTTTCACCTTCCTTGCCGACGCCGAATAAATCACCGTTTATCTTTATGTAAAAATAAATTACTGTGTAGCCAGACTGTAAACATCATGTTGTGGTTATTCCGTGTCTGCATCCCGCTCTTCGCTCACCCCCGGCCAAACGGCCATTCATAACCTGCTGCTGGCCGGCGGCTATGCCGGCCTCGGCTTCCTCTGCCTCAGCCATCCCTTTGCCGGCACCCACATCAGTCTGATCTGGGCACCGGCGGGGCTGGCCTTCGCCGCGTTGCTGCGCTGGGGACCATGGCTCTGCCCCGGACTCTGGCTGGGCGCCTTCGCCGTCAATTTTCTGGCCGACCTGTCTGCCCCCATGGCCTTTGGCATCGCCTGCGGCAACACCTTCTTCCCCTGGCTGGGAAGCCGGCTGCTGCACCGCTGCGGGATGCACTGCCGCCTGGACCGGCGTCAGGATCTGCTGGCCTTCCTGGCGATCGCCGTGGTGGCGACCAGCTCGCTGACCGCCCTGAACGGGGCCGGCCATCTCTGGCTGGCCGGCAAGCTCCCCGCCGAGCGCTGGCTCAATGGCTGGCTGTACTGGTGGCTGGGCGATGCCATCGGCACCCTGATCGTCGCCGTGCCCCTGCTCACCTTCTCCTGGCGCCGCGACCTACCGGCCCTGAAAGGCTGGCGCCTGCTGGAAACCGGCGTCCTGCTGTCCCTACTGCTGGCCCTGGCCTTCCTGCTGTTCTTTTCCGAGCGCCGGATAGCACTGCCCCTGACCGCATCTCCCCTGCTGTTCCTCCCTTTCCTGCTGCTCAGCTGGATCGCCATTCGCGCCGGCCTGGGCCCCGCCTCCCTGGCGGCCCTCCTGGTCTCGATCATCGCCGCCATCGGCACTCTGGATGGACTGGGTGGCTTCAGCCTGGGCAGCCCCCACCAGAATCTGCTGATGTTGTGGAGCTACATGGCGACCCTGTCGGTGATCACCATGGTGATCACCGTGCTGCTCAACGAACTGACCACCAGTCGTCAACATCTGCAGCTGGCGGTCAGCGGCGCCGATCAAGGCACCTGGGAATGGGATCTGCTGCAGGATCGCCTGCAGGTTCGGCCGCCCTGGCAGGAGCGTCGCCGGGTCCTCAGCCTCGGCCAGTTGCACCACTTGGTCCATCCGGATGACAGGAGCCGGCTGACGAGTGCCCTGGAGCAGCATCTGGCCGCCGGCCACCCCGCCTTCTACTGCGAGTTCCGCCTGCGCCGGCCGCCCCGGCAATGGCGCTGGATCATGGCCAAGGGCAGCCTGTTCAGCCGTGACAACCGGCAACGACCGACCCGCATGGCCGGTATGCTGGCCGACATCACTCCTCGCAAGCAGGATGAAGAACGCCTGCGGCTCTCGGCCAGTGTCTTCGCCCACGCCCGGGAAGCCATCATGATCACCGATGCCGATTTCCGCATCCTGGATACCAACGACGCCTTCACCCGCCTGACCGGCTACCCCAAGCAGGAGGTGCTGGGGCGCAGCCCCGACAGCCTGCAGCCGGAAGCGGCGAATCTTTATACGGCTCTCTGGCCACAGCTGAAGATGAACGGCTACTGGCGAGGGGAACTCAGCAGCCTGCGCAAAGACGGCAGCCGCTACACCGAACAGCTTACCGTCTCCGCCGTGCTGTCGGCCGCCGGTACCGCGACCCATTACGTCGCCATCTCTTCCGATGTGACCCAGTTGCGGGAGCAACAGCAGGCCTTGGAGCACCTGGCCCACTACGACAGCCTGACCGGCCTGCCCAACCGTACCCTGCTGAGCAGGCTCATGAGCCAGGCGATGGCCGGCATTCATCAACGCGATCGGTGGCTGGCCATCTGCTATCTGGATCTGGACGGCTTCAAACCGATCAACGACAAATTCGGCCACGCCGCCGGCGATCGCCTGCTGGTGATGGTGGCCGACCGGCTCCGACAGCACTTGTGCGCGGCAGACACCCTGGCACGCCTCGGGGGCGACGAATTCATCCTGCTGCTCGGGCTGGGTGACAGCCGCAGCTGGCGTCCGGCCATCGAACGGCTGCTGCAACTGCTCGCGTCCCCTTTCCCGCTGGCAGAGCAATGGGTCCACCTTTCCGCCAGTGTCGGCGTCGTGCTGTATCCGGAAGACGGCGAGGACGTCGACGGCCTGATCCGCCAGGCCGATCAGGCCATGTACCGGGCCAAGCAGGCCGGTCGCAACCGCTACTGTCGCTTCGACAGCGAACTCGAACGCCAGGGCCAGGCACGCCGGCAGAGGCAAGAAGAAGTAACACAGTCCTTGGCCGAAGGTCGCTTCCTGCTCCATTACCAGCCCAAGATCGAGCTCCGCAGCGGCCACCTCGTCGGCGCCGAAGCCTTGCTGCGCTGGCGGCATCCCGACGGTCGCCTGCTCGCGCCGCCCTGCTTCCTGCCCCAGATCGAGAATTCGCCGCTCGACATTCAGATGGGCAACTGGGTCCTGGCGGAAGCCATCGGCCAGCTTCGCCGCTGGCAGCGACAGGGTGCCGACTTCAGCCTCAGCGTCAACATTTCCCCCTGCCAGTTGCAGGATCCCGATTTCGTGCCTTACCTGGAACGGCTGCTGGAGGGCGATAACGGAGCAGTGGCGGCCCGCCTGGAGCTGGAAATCCTCGAAACGGCGGCGATCAGCAACCTGGAGCAGATCACCGCCATCATCCACCGCTGTCACCGGCTGGGGCTTCGCATCGCCCTGGACGACTTCGGCACCGGCTATTCCTCCCTGACCTACCTGAAGCAGCTGCCGGCCGACGTGCTGAAGATAGACAAGAGTTTCGTCATCGACATGCTGGACAACCCCGAAGACAGGGCCATAGTGCAGGGCATCATCAGCCTGGCCCGGGCCTTCGAGCGCGAAGTGGTAGCGGAAGGCGTGGAATCGATCGAGCACGGCGACATGCTGCTCGCCCTGGGCTGTGGCCAAGGCCAGGGCTTCGGCATCGCCCGTCCCATGGCCGCCGCGGCATTCGAGCACTGGCTGCAACAATACCGCCCCCGACCCTACCGCCGGCAGCCGGCCCCGTCGCCAGGCCCATAATGCAAAAGGCGCCCGCAGGCGCCTTGTCTATTCAGGATAAGCGTTCGGCTCAGCCAACCAGTGCCAGCAGCACACCGGCCGCCACCGCCGAGCCCAGCACCCCGGCCACGTTGGGTCCCATGGCGTGCATCAGCAGGAAGTTCTGGTTGTTGGCCTCCAGGCCGAGCTTGTTGACCACCCGGGCCGCCATCGGCACCGCCGACACCCCGGCCGCGCCGATCAGCGGGTTGACCTTGCCGCCGGAGAGCTTGCACATCAGCTTGGCCATCAGCACGCCGCCGGCGGTACCGATGGAGAAGGCCACGGCACCCAGTGCCAGGATCCCCAGGGTATCCAGGGTCAGGAACTTGTCGGCGGACAGCTTGGAGCCCACCGCCAGCCCCAGGAAGATGGTGACGACGTTGATCAGCTCATTCTGAGCGGTCTTCGACAACCGGTCCACCACCCCGGATTCCTTCATCAGGTTACCCAGGCAGAACATGCCGATCAGCGGTGCCGCCGATGGCAGGAAGAGGATGGTCAGGGCCAGCACCATCAGCGGGAAGAACACTTTCTCCCGCTTGCTGACGTGGCGCAGTTGATCCATCCTGATCGCCCGCTCTTCCTTGGTGGTGAGCAGCCGCATGATCGGCGGCTGGATGATGGGCACCAGCGCCATGTAGGAGTAGGCCGCCACGGCGATGGCCCCCAGCAGATCCGGCGCCAGCTTGGACGCCAGGAAGATGGCGGTCGGGCCGTCCGCCCCCCCGATGATGGCGATGGCCGAAGCATCCGCCAGGGTGAAGTTGAATCCGGGCAGGAAGTTCAGGGCAATGGCGCCGAACAGGGTGGCGAAGATGCCGAACTGGGCCGCCGCCCCCAGCAACAGGGTCTTGGGGTTGGCGATCAGGGCACCGAAGTCGGTCATGGCGCCGACGCCCATGAAGATCAGCAACGGAAACACGCCACTGCCGATGCCGACTTCGTACACGTAGTACAGCAGGCCGCCGGGGTCGGCCATGCCCGCATTGGGGATGTTGGCCAGTACGCCACCAAAGCCGATGGGCAGCAACAGCAGGGGCTCGAAGCCCCTGGCGATGGCGAGATAGAGAAGGCCCAGGCCCACCACTATCATCACCAGCTGTTTCCAGTGGAAGTTGGCCAGGCCGGTTTCCAGCCACAGGGTCAGTAAAGAATCCATCACCGCTCCTCAGGCCAGGCTGACCAGGGGGTCGCCCACGGATACCGCGTCGCCTTCCTTGACCAGCACATCGGCGATCTGGCCGGCCCGGGCGGCACGCACCTCGGTTTCCATCTTCATGGCTTCCATGATCAGCAGCACGTCACCCGCGGCGACCTGGCTGCCTTTCTTGGCCACCACCTTGAAGATGTTGCCCGCCAGCGGTGCCGGCACGGCCTCGGCCGCGCCCGCCGGGGCGGCGGGGGCCACTGCCGCAACGGGCGCCACCGCACCGCTTTCCCGCACGGCGCTGATGCTGCCGGCGGGGCCCACTTCCACCTCGAACACCTGGCCGTCGACCTTGACCGCATAGACTTCGGGCGCGCCATTGGCGCTCCTGGCCGCGGCAGGTGCTGCCGGCTCGGGTTCGCTGCCCGGGGCCGGCTCGAAAGCGGCGGGATTGTCGCGGTTACGGATAAACTTGAGACCGATCTGCGGGAACAGGGCATAGGTCAGCACGTCGTCCACCTCGTCGGTGGCGACCCGCAGTTTTTCCTCTTTGGCCAGGCCCTGGAATTCGGCGGTCAGCTTGTCCAGCTCGTCGCTCAGCAGATCCGCCGGGCGGCAGCTGATGGGCTCGGCGCCATCCAGCACCCGTTTTTGCAGCTCGGCATTGACCGGGGCCGGGGCGGCGCCGTATTCGCCTTTGAGCACGCCGGCGGTTTCCTTGGTGATGCTCTTGTAACGCTCGCCGGTGAGCACGTTGATCACCGCCTGGGTGCCCACAATCTGGGAGGTGGGGGTGACCAGCGGGATAAAACCCAGGTCTTCCCGTACCCGCGGGATTTCCTGCAGCACTTCGTCCATCCTGTCGGCCGCCCCCTGCTCCTTGAGCTGGCTTTCCATGTTGGTGAGCATGCCGCCGGGCACCTGGGCCAGCAGGATGCGGGAGTCCACGCCCTTGAGGCTGCCTTCGAATTTGGCGTATTTCTTGCGGACTTCACGGAAATAGGCGGCAATCTCTTCCAGCTTGACCAGATCCAGGCCGGTATCCCGCTCGGTGCCTTCCACCATGGCCACCAGGGTCTCGGTGGGCGAATGGCCGTAGGTCATGCTCATGGAGGATATAGCGGCATCCAGCATGTCGATGCCGGCGTCGATGGCCTTCATATGGGTGGGCAGACTCAGGCCGGTGGTGGCGTGGCAGTGCAGCGCCAGGGGCAGCTTGACCGCCGCCTTGATGCTCTTGATCAGTTTCTCGGCTTCATAGGGCTTGAGCAGGCCGGACATGTCCTTGATACAGATGGAGTGGCAGCCCATGTCTTCCAGCTTCTTCGCCATCTCGACCCACATCTCCAGGGTGTGCACCGGTGACGTGGTGTAGGAGATGGTGCCCTGGGCGTGGCCGTCAACGGCAATGGTGGCCTTGATGGCGGTTTCCAGGTTGCGCACGTCGTTCATGGCATCGAAGATGCGGAACACGTCCATGCCGTTGGTGCGTGCTCGCTCGACGAACTTGTACACCAAGTCATCGGCATAGTGGCGGTAGCCCAGCAGGTTCTGGCCACGCAGCAGCATCTGCTGCTTGGTCTTGGGCATGGCCTTCTTCAGGGCGCGCAGGCGCTCCCAGGGATCCTCCCCCAGGTAGCGGATACAGGCGTCGAAGGTGGCGCCGCCCCAGGTTTCCAGGGACCAGTAGCCGATGTCGTCCAGCTTCTCGGCGATCGGCAGCATGTCTTCCAGGCGCAGGCGGGTGGCCAGGATGGATTGGTGGGCATCGCGCAGCACCACGTCGGTGATGGCAAGAGGTTTGGTCATATGACGAAGCTCCGTTAAGTTCCGTTTCCAGTTAGTCCATGTCTGAGCAGGGCTCAGCCTTTCTTATTGTTTTTGTATTGCTTGATGGCGGCGCTGATCGCGGCCAGTTTCTGCGGGCTCAGGCCCTGGGATGGGGTGGCCGGCATGGCGGCTGCGGCGGCCGGTCTGGGGGCCGGTTCGGCCGCCACCAGCGACAATAGCTTGACCGCGACTATGGTCAGCGAGAGGAAGGCGAATACGAACGCCATCCCCAAGCCCATCAGGCTGGCGGCATCAAGCAGTTGGGAAGAGACATTATCCATCAGCAGGCTCCTTGCTGTTTACTATCCGGCCAAGAGCATACCCAGCTTGAGGATACCTTGGCAATGTTACATCTTGAAAAATGTTGTAAAGATTACAAAAAAAACATGAGTCAAGCCACAAAACTCACATTTAAAGCCATAAATTAAGAATAAATATTCATAAATTGCCTGAGCAACGTGATTTGTATACAATAAAACAACAAGATGGCCACGTTATGGATACAAGAAAGGAAAATCGCGGGCGTAAAAAAACCGGCCTGAAGCCGGTTCTTTCCAAGGTGGCGCATCCGGGAGGATTCGAACCTCCGACCGCTCGGTTCGTAGCCGAGTACTCTATCCAGCTGAGCTACGGATGCAGATTGGTTTTAGTCTTAGATGGCGCATCCGGGAGGATTCGAACCTCCGACCGCTCGGTTCGTAGCCGAGTACTCTATCCAGCTGAGCTACGGATGCTTCTCTAAAAACTGACTTGCTTTTTAATATGGCGCATCCGGGAGGATTCGAACCTCCGACCGCTCGGTTCGTAGCCGAGTACTCTATCCAGCTGAGCTACGGATGCGTAAATGGCGGTGAAGGAGGGATTCGAACCCTCGATGCGGGTATAAGCCGCATACTCCCTTAGCAGGGGAGCGCCTTCAGCCTCTCGGCCACCTCACCGTGTTTGCGGGGCGTATATTACTGTGCGGCCAAAATAAGTCAAACACTTTTTCCAGACCTGACTTTTGTTCGAACACTCTTTAAACACAATGAGTTAAAAGCAGGCGATGCGAACAAAAAACGCCCCGATACGCTTAGTACTGGCCTTCCTGACCGGTGCCCTTCTCGGCCTGTATGCGCATGTAAATCTCTTCTCGGTGCACAGACACTTCCTTCGGTGCATTGACGCCGATACGTACCTGGTTGCCTTTCACGCCCAGCACGGTCACGGTGACTTCGTCACCAATCATCAGGGTTTCCCCTACTCTACGAGTCAAAATCAGCATCTGGCTGCTCCTGTCTAATCTATGTAATAGTCGAAAATGTTATTTATTATCCGATAAAGGTACTAAAAAACCTAGCTTTTCCCCTTCATACAGATGGGGTGGCCGGGCCACTAAATCAAGAGGCCTGTCATAGACAGGCCTCTTTTTATTTCGGTCAGGGCATCTCCGCTGAATGATATTATAGCCGCTCTGTCAACCAGGGCGTGACCGAGGCCAAGGCAGCCGGCAGCTGTGCCGGCTCGGTTCCCCCCGCCTGGGCCATGTCGGGACGCCCCCCCCCCTTGCCGCCCACCTGCTGGGCCACCAGGTTGACCAGCTCGCCGGCCTTGACCTTGCCGGTCAGATCCTTGGTCACCCCGGCGATCAGGCTGACCTTGCCGTCGGCCACGGTTGCGAGCACCACCACGCCGGACTGCAGCTTGGCTTTAAGGTCGTCCAGGGAGCCACGCAGAGACTTGGCATCCACCCCTTCCAGGTTGGCCACCAGCACCTTGGTGCCGTTCACCTCTGTGACCTGTTCCAGCAGGGAAGCGCCCGCATGGGCGGTGAGCTTGGCCTTCAGCTGTTCGATCTCCTTCTCGAGCTGCCGGCTGCGATCCAGCACCTGCCGGACCTTGGCGGACACCGAAAACAGGTCTCCCTTGACCAGGCCGGCGGCCTGGGCCAGCTCGTGGTCCAGCTGATGCAGGTAGGCCAGGGCGGCGTCGCCGGTCACCGCCTCGATGCGACGGACACCGGCGGCGATACCGCTTTCGGACAGGATCTTGAACAGGCCGATGTCACCGGTGCGCCGCACATGGGTACCGCCACACAACTCGGTGGATGCTTCACCCATGATCACCACCCGCACCTCGTCGTCGTATTTCTCGCCGAACAGCGCCATGGCGCCGGCCCCCTTGGCGGCGTCCAGGTCCATCAGTTCGGTGGACACCGCGTGGTTGGCCCGGATTTCCTTGTTGACCATGTCCTCGACTTCCCGGATTTCCTGGGCGCTCATCGCCTCCAGGTGGGAAAAGTCGAAGCGCAGCCGATCCGGGCCGACCAGGGAGCCTTTCTGGATGACGTGATCACCCAGCAGCCTGCGCAGGCAGGCGTGCAGCAGGTGGGTCACCGAGTGGTTCAGGGCCGTGGCCTGGCGACGTTGGCTGTCGACGGCGGCGGTGACTTCCTCGCCCACTTCCAGGGTGCCCAGCTCCAGATAGCCCAGATGCAGTATGCCGTTACCGGCCTTCTGGGTGTCCTTGACCACGAACAGGCCGTCGTCCATCTTGATGACGCCGATATCCCCCACCTGGCCGCCGGATTCGGCGTAGAAGGGGGTCTTGTCCAGCACCACGGCGGCTTCCTCACCGGCGATCAGGGCAGGTACCGGTTCCCCGTCCTTGAACAAGGCGGTCACCCGGGCCGGCTCGGCCAGGTGCTGGTAACCGGTGAAGTCGGTCTGGCCGTCCACCTTGATCACCCTGGAATAATCCACCCCGAAGTTGGAGGCTTCCTTGGCCCGCTCCCGCTGCTGCTGCATCAGGGTTTCGAAGCCGGCTTCGTCGATGCTGATGTCCCGATCGCGCAGCACGTCTGCGGTCAGGTCCGCCGGGAAGCCGTAGGTGTCGTACAGCTTGAATACCACCTCGCCCGGCAGTACCTTGGCGTCACCCAGGGTATCGAGAGCTTCCTCCAGCAGTTGCAGACCCCGATCCAGGGTGCGGGCGAACTGCTCTTCTTCCAGGCGCAGCACCTTCTCGATGATGGCCCGCTGGCTGTTCAGCTCCGGGTAGGCGTCGGACATCTGCTCGCACAGGGCCCCGACCAGGGTATAGAAGAAGGCTTGTTCGGCACCCAGCTTGCGGCCATGACGCACGGCGCGACGGATGATACGGCGCAGCACATAACCCCGGCCCTCGTTGGATGGCATAACACCGTCGGCGATCAGGAAGGAGCAGGAGCGAATATGGTCGGCGATCACCCGCAGGGACTTGTTGTCCAGATCCTGGGTACCCACCGCCTTGGCGGCCGCCTGGATCAAGGCCTGGAACAGGTCGATCTCGTAGTTGGAGTGCACCCCCTGCAGTATGGTGGCGATCCGCTCCAGGCCCATGCCGGTATCCACCGACGGCTTGGGCAGCGGCTCCATGGTGCCGTCCGCATGGCGGTTGAACTGCATGAACACCAGGTTCCAGATCTCGATGTAGCGGTCGCCGTCCTCTTCCGGGCTGCCGGGAGGGCCACCCCAGATCTCAGGGCCGTGATCGTAGAAGATCTCGGTGCAAGGACCGCAGGGACCGGTGTCCCCCATGGTCCAGAAGTTGTCGGAAGCATACTTGGCCCCCTTGTTGTCGCCGATGCGCACTATGCGCTCGGCGGGCACCCCTATCTCCTTGGCCCAGATATCGAAGGCTTCGTCGTCGGTGGCGTAGACGGTGACCCAGAGCTTGTCCTTGGGCAGCTTGACCACCCCGGTCAGGAATTCCCAGGCGAAGCGGATGGCGTCCCGCTTGAAATAGTCGCCAAAACTGAAATTGCCCAGCATTTCGAAAAAGGTATGGTGACGCGCGGTATAACCCACGTTCTCCAGATCGTTGTGCTTGCCGCCGGCACGCACGCAACGCTGGGAGCTGACCGCCCTGTTATAGGCCCGCTGCTCCAGCCCCAGGAACAGGTCCTTGAACTGGTTCATGCCGGCGTTGGTGAACAGCAGGGTGGGATCATTGTGGGGCACCAACGAGCTGGATGCTACCACCTGGTGGCCCTGCTGGCGGAAATACTCGAGAAACGCGCTGCGTAACTCAGATGTGGTCATCTGCATGGATAATCCTGTTTATTGCTGGGGTTCATAGGCGTTGACCCGGATAATTTAAAAGGTATCCGGGCCAATGTAAAACGCGCCTTGCGGTGGCAGCGGAGAAAGCGTTACTCCGAGTCGGCTTCCAGGGCGTGACGGATATGTTCGGGGCCGAACCCCCTCGCCTGCAGGTACCGTATGCGCCTGGCCTTTTCCTTGATATCCAGCCGGCCGGCCGGCATGAATCTGGCGCGGTAGCAGAGTTCGGCCAGTTCGAACCAGTCGGCTGCGGCTTCTGCCAGGGCTCGCTCGATATCGGACGGGCCGATGCCCTTGCGTTGCAACTCGGCGCGGATGCGCAGGGGGCCGTGCTTCTTCAGGATATGCTGGCGTACCTGCACCGTTGCGAAGCGTTGCTCTTCCAACCAGTGCTGCTGCTCCAGCCGGTTCAGCGCCTGCTCTATGAGGGCTGGCTCAAAACCGCGCTGGCGCAGCTTTTGGGCCAGCTCCCGCCGGCTATGATCCCGGCGAGACAGGAGTCGCAGGGCGCAATCCCACAGTTGTTGTGGGCCAAGACTGGGTTCCATGCTGACCTTGCCAAAACAAAGGCCGGGATTGTCCCGGCCTGAGGGTTAAAAATCGTCGCTGTTGCCGTCCGGTCCGTCCAGCTCGGCCACGGTTTCATAATCCCGCTCACCGTTGTCTTCTTTGGCGGCCGCGGGCGTCAGCAGCAGCTGGCGCAGTTGTTGCTCGATTTCACCGGCAATATTCTTGTTCTCCAGCAAAAACTTGATGGAATTGGCCTTGCCCTGGCCGATTTTGTCGCCCTTGTAGCTGTACCAGGCTCCCGCCTTCTCAACAATCTTGTGCTTGACGCCCAGTTCTATCAGCTCCCCTTCCTTGGAAATACCGGCGCCGTACATGATCTGGAACTCGGCCTGCTTGAAGGGGGGTGCCACCTTGTTCTTGACCACCTTGACCCGGGTTTCGTTGCCCACCACCTCGTCTCCTTCCTTGATCGCGCCGATACGGCGGATATCGAGGCGCACCGAGGCGTAGAACTTGAGGGCGTTACCACCGGTGGTGGTTTCCGGACTGCCGAACATGACGCCTATCTTCATGCGGATCTGGTTGATGAAGATACAGAGACAGTTGGCACTCTTGATATTCGCGGTCAGTTTGCGCAGCGCCTGGGACATCAGCCGGGCCTGCAGGCCGACATGGGAGTCTCCCATTTCGCCTTCGATTTCGGCACGGGGGGTCAGCGCCGCTACCGAGTCGACGATGATGACGTCGACGGCACCGGAACGCACCAGCATGTCGCAGATCTCCAGCGCCTGCTCCCCGGTATCCGGCTGGGACACCAGCAGATCGTCCACGTTCACCCCCAGCTTGCCGGCATAAACCGGGTCCAGCGCATGCTCGGCATCGACGAAGGCGCAGACCTTGCCCTGACGCTGGGCTTCGGCGATCACCTGCAGGGTGAGGGTAGTCTTGCCGGAGGACTCGGGACCATAGATTTCGACGATACGGCCGGTGGGCAGGCCACCGATGCCCAGGGCGATGTCCAGGGACAGGGAACCGGTGGAAATGGCTTCGACATTCAAAGCTTTGTTGTCACCCAACCGCATGATGGAGCCTTTGCCAAACTGCTTTTCAATCTGGCCCAGGGCGGCGGCCAAGGCTTTTTCTTTGTTCTGATCCATGAGGTGCTCCCCTGAATGAATGCTGATTCGTCGTCGATAATGTTAAGGATGAGTATACTGGTTATTCGTACAGTATCAAGTGCGGTTTCACGCCAGCAGCGCCAGGCAGTCTTCCAGGGCGGCGATGACGGTCTGCCGGCGCACGGCGAGGCGATCACCGCCAAGCCGCAGCAGACGGCAACCCAGGCGGTCGGCAGGCGCCAGGTAACAGGCCAACCAGACGGTACCCACCGGCTTGTCCGGGCTGCCGCCACCAGGGCCGGCCACACCGCTGACCGCCACCGCAAGGCCGGCGCCGGAATGCGCACAGGCCCCCCTGGCCATGGCCGTCACCACCTCCTGGCTCACGGCCCCGTGGCGTTCGATAAGTTCGGGGGCCACTCCCAACATCTCGCTCTTGGCGGCGTTGGAGTAGGTGACGAAGCCCCGGTCGAACCAGGACGAACTACCGGCGATGTCGGTAACGGCACTGGCGATACCGCCCCCGGTGCAGGATTCGGCGGTCGCCATCATCAGCTTGTGGTGCAACAGGGCATCGCCCAGTTGCCGTGCCAGTATCATGCTGTCCAAGGCCCTCTCCCCGGGTCATGTGCTCAAGCCAATATGCTGGTATTATGCCGACCCGGGCCGGCTGCGCCAACGCCTATCGCCCGCCCGGGGCACCAGAGCACTCCTCATAAAAAGATAAGGCATTGATTTAGGTTATGAATCAAGACAGAACCCAACACACGCCCATGATGCAGCAATATCTCGCCCTCAAGGCCCAGCATCCGGACATACTGCTGTTCTACCGCATGGGGGATTTTTATGAGCTGTTCTACGACGATGCCAAGAAGGCGTCCCGGCTGCTGGATATCTCCCTCACCAAGCGCGGTCAGTCGGCCGGCACCCCCATCCCCATGGCGGGTGTGCCCTACCACGCGGTGGAAAACTACCTGGCCCGGCTGGTCCAGCTGGGAGAATCGGTGGCCATCTGCGAACAGATAGGCGACCCGGCCACCAGCAAGGGGCCGGTGGAGCGGCAGGTGGTGCGCATCGTCACCCCCGGCACCCTGTCCGACGAGGCCTTGCTGAGTGAACGCCAGGACAACTGCCTGGCGGCCATCTACCACGACGGCCAGCAGTTCGGTTATGGCATTATCGACGTCAGTACCGGCCGCTTCGTGGTCAACCAATTCCGTGAAGAAGAGGATCTGCTCGCCGAGCTGCAGCGCACCCAGCCCGCCGAGCTGCTGTATCCGGAAGGCTTCGGCTGGTTCCATCTTATCGAACAGCGCAGGGGACTGCGCCGCCGTCCCGAATGGGAGTTCGATCTGGGCACAGCCCGCCACCTGCTGTGCCAGCAGTTCGGCACCCGGGATCTGGTCGGCTTCGGGGTAGAGCAGTCCGCCACCGCCCTCTGCGCCGCCGGCTGCCTGCTGCAATATGTCAAGGACACCCAGCGCACCGCTCTGCCCCATATCAACGGCATTCGCCTGGAACGCAGCCAGGACATGGTGATCATGGACGCGGCCACCCGCCGCAACCTGGAGCTGACCCTCAACCTGTCCGGCACCCAGGAAAATACCCTGGCGGAGGTGCTGGACTACACCGCCACCCCCATGGGCAGCCGCCTGCTGAAACGCTGGATCCACCAGCCCAGCCGTGATCTCCGGGAGCTGCACCGGCGCCAGGACATCATCGCCACCCTGATGGAGCAGGGCCGCCATGAGGAGCTGCGTCCCCTGCTGCGCCAGGTGGGCGACATGGAGCGGGTGTTGGCTCGGCTGGCGCTGCGCTCGGCCCGCCCCCGGGATCTGAGCCGGCTGCGCGCCGCCCTGCAGGCATTACCTGAGCTCCAATTGGTACTTGCCGAGGCCTCACCCTCCTGCCTGGATCCCCTGGCCGAAGGCATCGGTCTGTTTCCGGAACTGGCGGATCTGCTGGAACGGGCCATCATCGACAACCCGCCGGTGGTGATCCGCGATGGCGGCGTGATCCGCGACGGTTTCAGCCCCGAGCTGGACGAGCTGCGCGAGCTGGCCGCCGGCGCCCACCGTTACCTGGAAGAGCTGGAGGCCCGGGAAAAGGCCGCCACCGGTATCCATACCCTCAAGGTGGCCTACAACAGGGTGCACGGCTTCTATATCGAGGTGAGCCGGGCCAGCGCCCACCAGGTGCCGGTGCACTACGTGCGCCGCCAGACCCTGAAGAACAACGAACGCTACATCATCCCCGAGCTGAAAGAGTACGAAGACAAGGTACTTAACGCCCAAAGCAAGGGACTGGCGCTGGAGAAGAAGCTCTACGACAGTCTGCTCGACCGGCTGCTGAAACATTTGGGGCCCCTGCAACAGAGCGCGGCGGCGCTGGCCCGGGCCGATGTATTCGCCAACCTGGCCGAGCGGGCCGAAAGCCTGAACTATTGCCGGCCGGAGCTGATCGACGATGACATCATCGAGATCGAGGAAGGACGCCACCCGGTGGTGGAGCAGGTCATGAGCGAGCCCTTTATCGCCAACCCCCTCGGCCTGTCGGAAAATCGCAAGATGCTGGTGATCACCGGGCCAAACATGGGGGGAAAATCCACCTATATGCGGCAGACGGCGTTGATCGTGCTGATGGCCTATATCGGCTCCTTCGTGCCGGCGCAACGGGCCAGGATCGGCCGGGTGGACCGCATCTTCACCCGTATCGGCGCCTCCGACGACCTGGCCTCGGGCCGCTCCACCTTTATGGTGGAGATGACCGAAACCGCCAACATCCTCAACAACGCCAGCCGCCACAGCCTGGTGCTGATGGACGAGGTCGGCCGCGGCACCAGCACCTACGACGGCCTGGCCCTGGCCTGGGCCTGCGCCGACGCCCTGGCCAACCGGCTGCACGCCTATACCCTGTTCGCCACCCATTATTTCGAGCTGACCGAGCTGGCCGGGCTCTGGCCCGGGGTCGCCAATGTGCATCTGGATGCGGTCGAGCACCAGGACGGTATCGCCTTTATGCACGCGGTGCAGGAAGGCGCGGCCAGCCGCTCCTACGGCCTGCAGGTGGCCGCCCTGGCGGGGGTACCCAGGCCGGTGCTGGCACTGGCCAGGCAGAAGCTGGCCGAACTGGAGCAGGACCATCAGCCGCCGGCCGCCCAGCCCCGGGCACAGCGGGATATCCAGCCCTCGCTGCCCCTGTTCGATGCCGAGCCGGATCCGGCCCTGCTGCTGCTCGACGAACTCCAGCCGGACGAGCTGAGCCCGCGCCAGGCCCTGGAGCTGCTGTACCAGTTGAAGCAGGCGCGGCGTGAGGCGTCAAAAGCATAAAGAAACGGCGGCAGAAACAAGGTTTCCGCCACCGTTTCTTTGAGGTCGTGCCTTGGTGGTTTATCAGTCGCTATGGAACAGGGTATCGATGGACAACCCCTGCTGGGTCAGGATTTCCTTCAGCCGGCGCAGGGCCTCCACCTGGATCTGCCGTACCCGCTCTCGGGTCAGGCCGATTTCCCGGCCCACGTCTTCCAGGGTCGAAGCCTCATAGCCGAGCAGGCCGAAGCGCCGGGCCAACACTTCCCGTTGCTTGGGATTGAGCTCTTCCAGCCAGTGCACCAAGCTCAGGCGCATGTCGTCTTCCTGGGTCTCGGTTTCCGGATCCGTGTCGCGCTCGTCGGTGATCACATCGAGCAACGCCTTGTCGCCGTCGCCACCGATGGGGGTATCCACCGAGCTGATCTTCTCGTTCAGCTTGAGCATACGGGACACATCGTCGACCGGTTTGTCGAGGGCCTCGGCAATTTCTTCGGCAGTGGGCTCGTGATCCAGCCGGTGAGCCAGTTCACGAGCGGTGCGCAGGTAAACGTTGAGCTCTTTCACCACGTGGATGGGCAGGCGGATGGTGCGGGTCTGGTTCATGATGGCCCGCTCTATGGTCTGGCGGATCCACCAGGTGGCATAGGTGGAAAAACGGAAACCACGCTCGGGGTCGAACTTCTCCACCGCCCGGATAAGCCCGAGGTTGCCCTCTTCGATCAGATCCAGCAGGGCCAGGCCCCTGTTGTTGTAACGACGGGAAATCTTGACCACCAACCGCAGGTTGGATTCGATCATCCGTTTACGGGCGGCGAGATCGCCGCGCAGGGCACGGCGGGCATAGTGGACTTCCTCCTCTGCGGTCAGCAGCGGAGAAAACCCGATTTCACCCAGGTACAACTGGGTAACGTCCAGGGTACGTTGACTGGGGGCGCTGAGGATTTCTTCTTCCTGAATACTTTCCTGCTCGTCGCTGTCGGCCGCGATCGCCTCCAGTTCAACATCAGCATCAAAATCCACGTCATCATCGTGGACGATGTCTTTGCTATGACTCATGGCAGTTCTCCCTAAATCCGGGTACTACCTGACTCCCGGTGTCTATCGCTTTGGCAGATATCGCATCGGATCAACCGATGTCCCCTGATACCGGATCTCGAAATGCAACCGGACATCAGAAGTGTCACTGCTACCCATATCCGCTATGTGCTGACCCGCACTCACCGCTTCCTGCTCCTTGACCCGGAGCACTTCGTTGTGAGCGTAGGCGGACAAGTAATCATCATTGTGTTTGATGATGATCAGATTGCCGTAACCACGTAGCGCATTCCCTGCGTAAACTACCTTACCTGCAGAAGCTGCCTTGATGGCCTGACCCCTGCTCCCCCTGATATCAATCCCTTTATTGCCGGTTTCGGCCAACGAGAACCCGGAGATAATGGGTCCCTGGGTCGGCCATTGCCAGACGATAGCGGTATTGACAGCGGCGTTTTTTTGTACTTTGGAACCAGCGTATGCTTTTCCTTGAGCGGGTGCAAGAGGCTTCTCCACTTTTGGCGGCGTGCTCGTACCAGCCGGTTTGGCTCCCGTCGCAACCGCAGACGGCCGGGCGGCTGGCGCCCGTGAAGAAGGCGTCGCGGGTACCGGCTTGGGCGGCGCCGATGGCTCGGTGCGCAGGGTCAGCGGTTGCCCCACATAGATGCGATAAGGTGGCGTCAGGCTGTTCAGGGTGGCCAGGTCCGCCACCGAATGACCAGTCTTGCGGGAGATGGCGCTCAAGGTATCCCCCCGTTGCACCCGGTAGAAGGTACGCCTGCCGCCGGGTACATCCAGGCGCAGTACCTGTCCGACATAGATGTTGTAAGGCGGCCGGATATTGTTATGGCGGGCCAGGGTGGGTACATCGGTCCCGGCCTGCCAGGCGATGGAATAGAGGGTGTCTCCCCGCACCACGGTATGGGTACGGCCGTCGGCCTGCGCCGGGGGACGGGGGCCCACCCCCGAGACGGGGGCCGGACGGGAGGCGGAGCAGGCGGTCAACAGGGCGAGCAACGCCAGCATGACGCCTAACAGCCCGATGCTTCCGCCCCGCCTCCGCATCAGTTTCTCAGCAACAGGTAGGCCACCACGGCCGCCGCCACGCACAACCAGCCGAGCAGATCGATGTACTGGATGAGTTTGCGCTCCATGCGCACCCCTCCCCATACCATCAACCCCGCCACCAGGAAGAAGCGTAACCCTCGCCCCACAATGGAAATCATCACGAAGGGCAGAAAGGCCATCTGCAACAGGCCGGCGGTCACCGTAAACACCTTGTAGGGAATGGGAGTAAAGCTGGCGATAAAGATGACCCAGACGCCCCACTCACTGAACCACTGCTGGGCCACCTGCATCTTGTCCTGGTAACCCATGGTGTTGATGAAAGGCTCGACCAGGGGTTCCCACAGGGCATAACCCAGCAGGTAGCCGAAGGCCGCACCCAATACCGAGAACACCGTGGCCATGGCGGCATAACGCCAGGCCCGTTCCGGTTTGGCCAGGGCCATAGGGGCCAGCATCACGTCCACCGGCACCGGCCAGAAAATAGACTCGACGAAACTGGTCATGGACAAATACACAGGCGCATGGCGGTGGACCGCCCACATCATCACCTGCCGGTACAACCGCGAAAATATCTTCACTCAAGCTCACCCTTCACTAAAGGTACGAAGCGCACCGGCTCCAGCTCGGTACGCGAGAAGTTGTTGCCCTGGCGCTCGTAACGCCACAGGGACTGGCGCAGCTCCCCGACCGGGATCACCATACGGCCACCGTCCGCCAGCTGGGACAGCAATGCCTCCGGGGTTTCCCTGGCCGCTGCCGTCACCAGGATGGCGTCGAAGGGCGCCTTGCTGGCCCAGCCCTGCCAGCCATCCCCGTGCTTGGTCGACACATTGTGCAGATCGAGCCGCTGCAGCCGGCGTCGGGCCTGGTACTGCAGCGCCTTGATCCGCTCGATGGTGAATACCTGCTCCACCAGTTGCGCCAGCACCGCAGTCTGGAAGCCGGAGCCGGTGCCGATTTCCAGCACCCGCCGGGGCAGGTGGCCGGTCAGCAGCTCTTCCGTCATCCGCGCCACTATGTAGGGCTGGGAGATGGTCTGGCCAAAACCGATGGGCAGGGCGCTGTTGTCCCAGGCCTTGTGGGCCATGGCCTCGTCGACGAACTGGGCCCGGGGCAAGCAGGCCAAGGCCCGCAGTACCCGGTCATCCCTGATACCCTGCTGCTGCAGCAAGCGATAGAGTTGCTGTCCCGCTATCGTCAGCACGCCGTTACTCCACTTCTTTAATCCAACTGGTCAATGCCGCCATCTGGCCGTAGGCCGTCATGTCGATGGTCAGCGGAGTGATGGACACGAAGCCCCGCTCCACCGCATCGAAATCGGTCCCCTCGCCCGCGTCCTGCTTGGCCCCCGGCGGGCCTATCCAGTAGATGGGCCGGCCGCGGGGATCGAATTCCTTCAGCACCGCCTCGGATCTGTGTCGGTTACCCAGACGAGTCACTTTGATACCCTGAATATCGGCCAGGGGCAAGTCGGGCACATTGACGTTGAGGATCTGGTTGGACGACAGCGGCGCCCGCAGCAGCCCCTGCACCAGCAGGCTGGCGTAGTGGGCCGCGGTGTCGAAGTGACGCTCGCCACACAGGGAGACGGCCACCGCCGGCAGCCCCAGGTGGCGGCCCTCGGTGGCCGCCGCCACGGTACCGGAATAGAGCACGTCGTCGCCCAGATTAGCGCCGTGGTTGATGCCGGCCACCACCATGTCCGGATCCGGATCCAGCAGGCTGTTCACCGCCCAGTGCACACAGTCGGTAGGGGTGCCCTTGACCGAATAGAAGCCGGTATCGTCGAGCTGATCGGCCCGCAGCGGGACTTCCAGCGTCAGGGAGTGACTGGCGCCGCTGCGGTTGCGATCCGGGGCCACCGTCACCACTTCGGCAAATTCCGCCAGTACCCGGCTCAGGGTCCGGATGCCCAGGGCATTGACCCCGTCATCATTACTCACCAGTATCTTCATGGTTTTCCTTATCCTTGAATAGTTCCCGCACCAGGCTGGTGGCATAGCTGCCCGCCGGCAGCCAGAACGACAGCCGCAGGCGGTCGCCCTCCCGCTGCCAGGCCAGTTGCTCGGGCCTGAGCAGCAGGGCCCGCCGCTCCTGCTTGAGGCCGTTGGCCTCGAGCCCGGCGCACAGCGCCTCCTGTCCCGCCAGGGAGGCCTGCTCCAAGTCGGCTGCCTCATCCTGACTCGGCAGCCGTCCCCGTCCCCACAGGGGCGCGCTCAGGCGGATATCGCCGGAGGCAAAGCGTGCCCGCATGGCCTCGTCGAGGGGGTTGTCCTCACCCAGGGTGAAGAAGGACTGACTGCCGGCCAGCATCACACAGTCGCCGTCCAGCAACTGCTCGCCCAAGGCCATGGCCAGCCGGTGGCTGGCCGCCAGGTTGAACAGGTAGCTGCGCGCCGCGGACAGAAACAGAGAACGTTTGTTGCGATCCTTGATGCGCCGGCCGGCGAACATGGCTTTCGCCTGCTCCAGGTTGCCGTAATCCCGGCCGAAGCGCTGGTCACCGTAGTAGTTGGGCACGCCCCGGGCGGCGATGGCGGCCAGGCGGGCATCCAGATCGCCTTCGCCTTCCAGTTCGGTGATGGTCAGTTCGAACCAGTTGCCCCTGAGGGCACCGGTCTTCAGTTTCTTGTGATGGCGGGCGATAGCCAGGATCTGCACCTCCTCGTTTTCCAGCGGCGAGAAGTCGGGCATCTCCTTGCCCGGCAGATGTACCCCGAACCACTGCTCGGTGACCGCGTGCCTGTCCTTGAGCCCGGCCCAGGTGACGTCGCGCTGAGCCACTCCCGCCAGCCGGGCCAGTTCCCGGGCCACCCACTGGGTGTTCTGGCCGCGCTTGCGCACGTGCAGCAGTATGTGCTCGCCCTCGCCGCTGGGGGAAAAACCCAGATCCTCCCGCACCACGAAGTCTTCGGGCGCCGCTTTCAGGCGACCCTGGTATTGGGGTTGTCCGTGCAGATAATGCCAGTCGTTGCTCATTGTTTTACCAATAACACCACGGCTTCCGCCGCTATGCCCTCTTTGCGGCCGACAAAGCCGAGTTGTTCGGTGGTGGTGGCCTTGACGTTGACCCGGCCGACCTCCGTTTCCAGATCGGCGGCGATATTGGCCACCATGGCCTCGATATGGGGCGCCAGCTTGGGTGCCTGGGCCAGCACGGTGACATCGGCGTTGCCGAGCACAAAGCCGGCCTGCTTGACCCGGTTGAACACGTCGCGCAGCAGGATACGGCTGTCGATGCCGGCGAAGGCGGCGTCGGTATCCGGAAAGTGCCGGCCGATGTCACCGGCGCCGATGGCACCGAGCAGGGCATCGCAGAGGGCGTGCAGGACCACATCGCCGTCCGAATGGGCCAGCAGACCCTGCGGATAGGGCACCGCCACCCCGGCCAGGATACAGGGTCCCTCGCCGCCGAATTTATGCACGTCGAAACCGTGCCCGATTCGCATCATTGTTCGCTCTCTATCATCTGCTGCAGAAAAAATCCCGCCAGGCTCAGGTCTTCCGGGCGGGTGATCTTGATATTGTCGGCCCGCCCTTCCACCAGGCGGGGATGAACGCCGGCCCACTCCATCGCCGACGCCTCGTCGGTGACCTCGCAACCGGCGGCCAGGGCACCGGCCAGGGCCTGCCGCAGGGCCCGGGTGGCGAAGCACTGGGGCGTGAGCGCATGCCAGAGCTCCTCCCGCGACACGCTTTCCATGATGGCGCCCCGGCCGTCGCCCCGTTTCATGCTGTCCCGCACCCGACAAGCGAGAATGGCGCCACCCTCCCCTTGTCCCGCCGCCAGCAGCGCATCCAGATCGCCCCGGTGCAGGCAGGGGCGGGCGGCGTCGTGTACCAGTACCCACTCGGTCTCGACCCGGGTCAGGGCATTGAGCACCGAATCGGCCCGCTCCCGGCCACCCACCACCCGCAGCACCCGGGGATCCCGGGCGATGGCCAGGGCCGGGAACCAGGGGTCGTGCTCCGCCGTGGCCACGATGATGCGTCCAATGGCCGGATGTCCCAGCAGCCGGTCCAGGGTGTGCTCGAGCACGGTGCGTCCGCCCAGGGACAGATACTGCTTGGGCAGGCTCGCGCCCATGCGCTTGCCGACCCCGGCCGCCGGTACGACCGCGGTAAAGAACGAAGTCATTGTCATGGTTGTGGTTTGTCTTGTGCGGGTAACAGCCGGTAGAAGGTTTCACCGGGCTTGATCATACCCAGATCGTTGCGCGCCAGTTCCTCCACCGCGGCCAGACCGTTGTTGAGATCCTCGATCTCCCGGTAAAGCAGGGCGTTGCGCTCCACCAGCAATTGGTTGTCTTGCTGCTGGCGAAGCACATTGGATCGGGCTTCGTTGTATTCGGCCAGGCCGTTCTTCCCCCACCACAGGTGGTGCTGCAGGGCGCCCAGCAGGGCGAGCAGTATCAGCGTCAGGGTGCGCATCCATCCTCCTAAGTTGCGCGCTAGTTTCCCATATTCGGGCGGCGAACAAAAGAAACCCCGCGCGAGGCGGGGCTTCGAGTTCAGGACGGAAGGGAAGGCAGGGCTCAGGCCTGGCCTTTCACCTCGGCCAGACCGCGGTAGGGAGCCTTGGCACCCAGCTCTTCCTCGATGCGGATCAGCTGGTTGTACTTGGCGATACGGTCGGAACGGCTCATGGAGCCGGTCTTGATCTGGCCGGCGCAGGTGCCCACGGCCAGGTCGGCGATGGTGGCGTCTTCGGTCTCACCGGAACGGTGGGAGATGACGGCGGTGTAGCCGGCGTCCTTGGCCATCTTGATGGCGTTCAGGGTCTCGGTCAGGGAGCCGATCTGGTTGAACTTGATCAGTATGCTGTTGGCGATGCCCTTGTCGATACCTTCTTTCAGGATCTTGGTGTTGGTCACGAACAGATCGTCACCCACCAGCTGGATCTTGTCGCCCAGCACCTTGGTCTGATAGGCGAAGCCGTCCCAGTCGGACTCGTCCAGGCCGTCTTCGATGGAGACGATCGGATACTGCTTGGTCAGCTCTTCCAGGTAGTGGGTGAATTCCTGGGAGGAGAAGACCTTGCCTTCGCCTTTCAGGTTGTAGTTGCCCTTTTCCTTGTCGAAGAACTCGGAGGCGGCACAGTCCATGGCCAGGGTCACGTCCTTGCCCAGCACGTAGCCGGCTTTCTCCACGGCTTCCTTGATGGCGGCCAGGGCGGCGGCGTTGGACTCCAGGTCGGGGGCGAAACCACCCTCGTCACCCACGGCGGTGGACAGGCCCTTGGCCTTCAGCACCTTGGCCAGGTTGTGGAACACCTCGGCGCCGATGCGCAGGGCTTCCTTGATGTTCTTGGCGCCGACCGGCTGGATCATGAACTCCTGGATGTCGACGTTGTTGTCGGCGTGCTCACCGCCGTTGATGATGTTCATCATCGGCAGCGGCATGGAGAACTGGCCGGGAGTGCCGTTCAGCTCGGCGATCCAGGCGTACAGGGGCAGGCCCTTGGCGGCGGCGGCGGCCTTGGCGGTGGCCAGGGACACGGCCAGGATGGCGTTGGCGCCCAGGCTGGCCTTGTTGTCGGTGCCGTCCAGGTCGATCATGATCTGGTCGATCTCGGCCTGCTGGGTGGCGTCCTTGCCGGCGAGGGCGGCGGCGATCTTGTCGTTGATGTTGGCCACGGCGGTCTGTACGCCCTTGCCCAGGAAGCGGGACTTGTCGCCGTCACGCAGTTCCAGCGCTTCGCGGGAGCCGGTGGAGGCACCGGACGGCGCCGCGGCGCGGCCCATGAAGCCGCCTTCCAGGTAGACGTCGGCTTCAACGGTGGGGTTGCCGCGGGAGTCGATGATTTCGCGACCGATCACTTTAACGATCTTTGCCATTCTCTCTTTCCTCTTGAGTTAAAAACAAAGCACTAAAAAATACGGCCAAGCCAGGTGGCTCAGCCGTAGGATCAGGTTATTCCAGTTCACCCTGCTGGTATTGACCGGCCGCCTTCACGAAGCCGGCGAACAGGCCGTGGCCGTCGCGGGGCGTGGAGGTGAATTCCGGGTGGAACTGGGCCGCCACGAACCAGGGATGATCCGGGTTCTCGATGATCTCCACCAGCTTCTTGTCGGCGGAGCGGCCGGTCACCTTCAGGCCCGCCGCTTCGATCTTGGGCAGCAACCGGTTGTTCACTTCGTAACGGTGGCGGTGACGCTCGTAGATGGTATCGGAGCCGTACAGGGCATGTACCCTGGAGCCCGGCTCCAGGTGGCACAGCTGGGCCCCCAGGCGCATGGTGCCGCCCAGATCCGACTGCTCGTCGCGCACTTCCACCTTGCCTTCTTCGTCCACCCATTCGGTGATCAGGCCCACCACCGGGTAGGGGCTGTTCTTGTCGAACTCGGTGGAGTGGGCGCCTTCCAGGCCGGCCACGTTGCGGGCGTATTCAATCAGCGCCACCTGCATGCCCAGACAGATGCCGAGGTAGGGCACGCGGTGTTCCCGGGCGTAGCGGGCCGCCATGATCTTGCCCTCGACCCCGCGCTCGCCGAAGCCGCCGGGCACCAGGATGGCGTCCAGGCCCTCGAGCAGGCCCAGGCCCTTGCTTTCCAGATCCTGGGAATCGATGTACTTGATGTTGACGGTGAGCCGGTTCTTCAGGCCGCCGTGCTTGAGCGCCTCGTTCACCGACTTGTAGGCGTCGGGCAGCTCGACATACTTGCCCACCATGCCGATGGTCACTTCCCCCACCGGGTTGGCCTCTTCGTAGATCACCTGTTCCCACTCGGACAGATCGGCGGGCGGGCAATCCAGGGCGAAGCGACGCACCACCAGCTCGTCCAGCCCCTGGGAGCGCAGCAGCGCCGGGATCTTGTAGATGGAGTCCACGTCTTTCAGGGAGATAACGGCCTTTTCGGACACGTTGCAGAACAGGGCAATCTTGGCGCGCTCGTTGGGCGGAATGGCCCGGTCGCTGCGGCAAATAAGGATATCGGGCTGGATACCGATGGACAGCAGCTCCTTCACCGAGTGCTGGGTCGGCTTGGTCTTCACCTCGCCGGCGGCCGCCATGTAGGGCACCAGGGTCAGGTGCATGAACAGGGTGTGCTCCCGGCCCACTTCCACCGCCAGCTGGCGCAGCGCCTCGAGGAAAGGCAGGGACTCGATGTCGCCCACTGTACCGCCGACTTCCACGATGGCCACCTGATGCCCTTCGGCACCGGCGATCACCCTGTCCTTGATGGCGTTGGTGATATGGGGGATCACCTGGATGGTCGCGCCCAGGTAGTCGCCGCGCCGTTCCTTACGCAGCACGTCCGCATAGATACGACCGGTGGTGAAGTTGTTGCGGCGAGTCATCTTGGTGCGGATGAACCGCTCGTAGTGGCCCAGGTCCAGATCGGTTTCGGCACCGTCGTCCGTCACGAAGACTTCACCGTGCTGGGTGGGGCTCATGGTGCCCGGATCCACGTTGATGTAGGGATCCAGTTTCATGATGGTCACGTTGAGGCCACGGGCTTCGAGGATAGCGGCCAGAGAGGCGGCTGCAATGCCTTTGCCCAGGGAGGAGACCACCCCGCCAGTAACAAATATATATTTAGTCGTCATGCTGAACCTGAAGAAAGCTAGGGAACGAATGAAATGTGGAATTCAAGACGGGGTCATAGTATACGCAAGATGCCCGATAACGACAATGAAACAATGTCCGGGCAAGGCCGTCCCCTATCCGCATTCGAACCTGCTGCCAGCGGCAGACTGGACGGCACTATAACGCCTTTTGTAGTTTTATTACAACAAAATGTAACAACCAAAACTTGATGCAGGTCAGACAACGGCGCTTCTATGGCGCCAGTTGTCTTTCCAGCTCGGGCAGCACATCGAACAAGTCCGCCACCAGGCCGTAATCCGCCACCTGGAAGATGGGCGCCTCCGCGTCCTTGTTGATGGCCACTATCACCCTGGAGTCCTTCATCCCCGCCAGGTGCTGGATGGCGCCGGACAGGCCCACGGCGATATAGAGCTCGGGCGCCACTATCTTGCCGGTCTGGCCCACCTGCATGTCGTTGGCGGCAAAGCCCGCGTCCACCGCCGCCCGGCTGGCGCCGACGGCGGCGCCAAGCCGATCCGCCAGCCGTTCCAGCAAGGCGAAGTTGTCCTTCGAGCCCAGGCCCCGGCCGCCGGAGATCACCACCCGCGCCGAGGTGAGTTCGGGCCGCTCATTCGGGCTCAGCTCCTCGCCCACGAACCGGCTGCCAGCCGGGCCGGCGACGGGCGCCAGCGACTCGATGGGGGCGGCCTGCCCCCCCGGCACCATCGCCTCGAAGGCGGTGGTGCGCACCGTCAGCACCTTGATCGCATCGAGGGACTGCACCGTGGCGATGGCGTTGCCTGCATAGATGGGGCGGACGAAGGTATCCGGCGCCTCGATGGCGATCACCTCGGACACCATGCCCAGGTCGAGCAGGGCCGCCAGCCGCGGCATCAGGTTCTTGCCGAAGGTGGTGGCCGGCGCCAGCAGGTGGCTGTAGCCGCCCGCCAGGGCCGCCACCTGGGCCGCGCCCGCTTCCGCCAGCTGGTGCTCATGGCCGGCGTGATCCGCCAGCAGCACCTTGTGCACCCCGAGCCGGGCGGCTGCCTCGGCTACCGCCCGGCAGCCCTGGCCCATCACCAGCAGCTCGATGTCCGCCCCCAGCCGGGCGGCGGCCCCCAGCACATGCAGGGTGGCCGGTTTCAGGGATTCATTGTCGTGTTCCGCTATCACCAGGGTCGTCATCAGATCACCTTCGCCTCGTGCTTGAGCTTGTCCACCAACTCGGCCACGTCGGCCACCTTGATGCCGGCCTTGCGCACCGGCGGCGGCGTCACCCTGAGCACCCGGGAATGGGTCCTGGGCGTGACGCCGAGTTCATCCGGAGTCAGGGTCTCCAGGGGTTTCTGTTTGGCTTTCATGATATTGGGCAGGGAGGCATAGCGCGGCTCGTTGAGCCGGAGATCCGTGGTCACCACCGCCGGCAGGGCCAGCGCCAGGGTCTGCAGGCCGCCGTCCACCTCCCGGGTGACCAGGAGTTCATCGCCTTCGAGCTCGATGCGCGAGGCGAAGGTCCCTTGGGGCCAGCCCTTGAGCGCCGCCAGCATCTGCCCCACCTGGTTGTTGTCGGTGTCGATGGACTGCTTGCCGAGCAGCACCAGCCCGGGCTGCTCCCGCTCACACAAGGCGGCCAGCAGCCTGGCCACGGTGAGCGGCTCGGCGACCGCGGCGCTTTGCACCAGCACCGCCCGGTCCGCCCCCAGCGCCAGCGCCGCCCGCAGTTGCTCCTGGGCCGCGGCGGGGCCGACGGAAACGGCGACGATTTCCGACACCCAGCCCTTCTCCTTCATGCGCACCGCTTCTTCCACCGCGATATCGCAGAAGGGGTTGGCCGCCATCTTGACGTTGGCCAGATCCACGTCGCTCTGATCCGCCTTGACCCTGACCTTGACGTGGTAGTCAATCACCCGCTTTATCGTGACCAGTACCTTCATGCCTGCCCCCGGCTCTGTGGGATATGAATTGGATAACCAGTGGTTGTTCCGGGCTGCGACCGGGTATAGGTAAGCAGACCCTCCGCGCCAGGGATGGCGCGGCGGAGCCCCCAGGGATGGGTTTACGGCGTGTCTGCGTCCGGTACCCGGTCGATGCTGCGCTATTGGGAACAATGACTTAATACTAATCCATCCCCGCCGATCCTGCCGCCCGGGGGTTTGTTAAATACCGCAACCAATACAATACTTTAGCCATGTGCCCAGGTTCGGAGCCGGAACATGGAAAGGGAGTCGATGGAATTTGACGTGGTCATAGTGGGCGCCGGCCCGGCTGGCCTGAGCGCCGCCTGCCGGCTGATGCAGGAGGCCGCAGCCCGGGATCTCGCCCTGAACGTCTGCCTGGTGGAGAAGGGCGCCGAGGTGGGCGCCCATATCCTCTCCGGCGCCCTGCTGGAGACCCGCGCCCTGGACGAACTCTTTCCCGACTGGCGGGAGCGGGGCGCCCCGGTGCACACCCGGGTCACCGACGACCGGCTCTACATGCTGAGCAGCGAGCGGGGCGGCATCGAGCTGCCCCCCGCCCTGGTGCCCGCCCCCCTGCACAACGAGGGCAACTTTATCGTGAGCCTCGGCAACCTGTGCCGCTGGCTGGCGACCCAGGCCGAACAGCTGGGCGTGGCCGTCTTTCCCGGTTTCGCCGCCCAGGCGCCGCTCTACGACGAGCAGGGCCGGGTGACGGGGGTGCTCACCGGCGACATGGGGTTGGCGGCGGACGGCAGCCCCAAGGCCAGTCACGTGCCGGGCATGGCGCTGCGCGCCAGGTATACCCTGTTCGCCGAGGGTTGCCGCGGCCATATCGGCAAGGAGCTGATCGCCCGTTTCGGCCTGGATCAGGGTCGGGATCCCCAGCACTACGCCATCGGCATCAAGGAGTTGTGGCAGCTAGCCCCCGAGCGCTACCGGCCGGGCCTGGTGGTGCACGGCAGCGGCTGGCCGCTTGAGGAAGACAGCGGCGGCGGCTTCTTCCTCTACCACGGAGACGACGGCCAGGCGGCGGTGGGGCTTATCGTGGATCTCAACTACCGCAATCCCCACCTCAGCCCTTTCGACGAGTTCCAGCGGCTCAAACACCACCCGCTGCTGGCCCGCCATCTGTACGATGGCAAGCGGCTGGCCTACGGCGCCCGGGCCATCACCAAGGGCGGCCTCAACTCGCTGCCGCGCCTGGTGATGCCCGGCGCCCTGCTGCTGGGCTGCGACGCCGGCACTCTGAACGGGGCCAAGATCAAGGGTATCCACACCGCCATGAAGTCCGGCATGCTGGCCGCCGAGGCGGTGGTGCGGGCCCTGGCGGCAGGGGATCCGGGGGGCCAGATGCTCACCGCCTTCGACTCCGCCTTCAGGGACTCCTGGCTATATCGGGAACTGGAGCAGGGCCGCAATTTCATTCCCGCCCTGCACCGGCTGGGGCCCTGGCTGGGCGGCGCTTTCAACTACCTCAACCACAACTGGCTGGGGGGCAGGCTGCCCCTCACCCTACACGACAAGACGCCGGATCACGCCACCCTGCGCCCGGCGGCGAAGAGCCGCAAACCGGATTATCCGAAGCCGGACGGCCAGCTCTCCTTCGACAAGCTGTCGTCGGTCTATCTGGCCAACACCGGCCACGACGAGGATCAGCCCTGCCACCTGCAGCTGCTGGATCCGGAGGTCCCCCTGCGGGACAACCTGCCCCGCTACGATGAACCGGCCCAGCGCTATTGCCCGGCGGGGGTCTACGAGGTGGTGGAGCAGGAAGAGACGCCCCGCTTTCAGATCAACGCCGCCAATTGTGTGCACTGCAAAACCTGCGACATCAAGGATCCGGCCCAGAATATCCGCTGGGTGCCGCCGGAAGGGGGCTGTGGCCCCAACTATCCCAATATGTAGCCCCCCAAAAAAAAACCCTGAAGGCAGTGATTCCATGACCGAAGAGAATCAATGCCTGCAGGGATATAGCTGTGGTTGATATCGTTTTGTTGTTTGCTCTGTCAACGCAGACAGCACGTCCGTTACTGTGCGTTGCAAAAAACCTTACTACCACCGGGTCATTCAGACAAGCTAGACTTTAGTCCTACAACCGCAGGCCGCCGTCCATTTCCAGCACGCGGCCATGGAAGTAGTCGTTCTCGATGATGTACTGCAGGCTGTGCACCAGCTCCTCCACGGTGGCCAGGCGCCCCAGGGGAATGTTGCGGGTGATGCGTGACATCGCCTCTGGCTTCATCTGGGCAGTCATGGCGGTGGCGATCACCCCGGGGGCGATGCCCGCCACCCGGATGCCGTAGCGGCTGAGTTCGCCGGCCCAGCATACCACCAGGGCCGCCACCCCGGCCTTGGTGGCCGAGTAGTTGCTCTGGCCCCGGTTGCCGGCCCGGGCCACCGAGGAAATGTTGACGATAAGGCCGCCCTGGCCCCGCTCGGCCATGATGGCCGCCGCCTCCCGGCCGCACAGGAAGGTACCGGTGAGGTTGACGTCCACCACCTGCTGCCACTGCTGCAGGCTCATCCTGCCGGCAGGCTTGCCCTCCTCCAGCTTGATCAGCAGGGCGTCGCGCATCAGGCCGGCGTTGTTGACCAGCACGTCCAGCCCGCCCAGCTCCCGTACTATGTGGCCGAAGCTGTCCGCCACCTGCCGCTCGTCGGCGATATCACACAGGTGCACCGCCACCCTGGCCCCGGTGGCGGCCACCATTTCGCCGCTTTTGGCCAGATCCTGCTCGTTGTTGTCGATCAGCGCCAGACTGGCGCCCTGACGCGCCAGCTGCCGGGCCATGGCCTGTCCCAGACCCCGGCCGGCACCGGTGATCACCACCACCTTGCCCCTGATATCCATGTTCATTCACCTCCTTCCTGGTGTTGGAACAGCCGGAGCAAGCTGGAAAAGTCGAGCTCACCCTGGCCCGCCACCTGATGCAGGTTGAACAGGGCCTTGGCGGCGGCACCCATGGGTACCGGCGAGCCGCTGTCCCGGCTGAGTTCCATGGCGATGTTCAGATCCTTGCACATCAGGTTGACCTGAAAGCCGCCCTGATAGCCACGGGCCGCCGGCACGTTTTCCATCACCCCCGGCACCGGGTTGTAGAGCTGCAACACCCAGTTGCTGCCCGAGCTCTGCTTGATGATCTCCGACAGCACCTTGGGATCGAGGCCGCTGTTGATACCCATATTGAGCGCCTCACAGGTGCCGGCCATCAGCACCGCCAGCAGCATGTTGTTGCAGGCCTTGGCCATCTGGCCGGCGCCGTGGGGACCGGCGTGGAACACGTTCTTGCCCATCTGGCACAGCACCGGCTTTGCCCGGGCGAACTGATCCTCGCTACCGCCGACGATAAAGGTGAGGGTGCCGGCCTGGGCCCCGGCCACGCCACCGGACACGGGGGCATCGATAAAGTCCAGGCCATGGGCCGTGGCCCGCTGGGCCGTGGCCCTGGCGGTGGCCGCGTCGATGGTGGAGCAGTCGATCACCAGGGTGCCCGGCGCCATCCGCTCGAACAGGGGATCCGGCCCCGTCACATAGAGTCCGTTCACCTGACGGCCACTTTGCAACATGGAAATCACCAGCTGCGCGTGTTTCACCACCTCGGTGGCGCTGGTTTCCGGGATGCAGCCGGTACCGGCGGCCCGGCTGACGGCTTCGGGTTGCAGATCGAATACCTGCACCCGGTGCCCGGCCTTGACCAGGTTGGCGGCCATGGGACCGCCCATATTGCCCAATCCGATAAATGCGATGGTTGCCATGGTGCTTGCCTCCGTTACAGATCCTGCAGTGGACTCCGGGGCCAGGGCGAAGTGAACAGGACAGCCAGCAGCGCCTCGTCCACCTCGCCCAGGGTCCCGAAACTCCAGTCGGGGTGATTGTCCTTGTCGATAAGCCGGGCCCGTACCCCCTCGGCGAACTCCCGATACCGACAGAGCTGCACCGACAGCGCCAGTTCCCGGCGGAACACCTCGGCCAGGGAGCTGTGCCGGCAACGGTGCAGTTGTTCCGCTATCACCCGGATGGCCAGCGGACTGCCCGCCGCCAGGCCCTGCCGTGCCCGCTCGAACCAGGGGAAATCGATGTCCGCATCCAGAATGGCCGCCACCTGGTCCGCCAGGCGATCCCGGTCCATCAGCCGGCGGATGGCATCCTGATGCTCCCGCAGGGGCGAGGGCTGGTCGGCAAAGACCTCGAGCGAGGCCGCCTCCAATTGCCGCAGCACCAGCCCCACCGCCACGGCGGGATCCCGCCAGTCGGCCACTTCCTGCAGGCGGGGCAGCAACTCGGCCCGCAGGCTTGCGGCGATGGCCCTGTTGGCCAGCCCCAGCCAGTGGCTGTCGTTGGCATTGAGCTGGCAACCGGTGAGGGCGATGAACTCCCCCAGTCCCGGCGGCAGGCGGTTGAGGAACCAGCTGCCGCCCACGTCCGG
Source organism: Zobellella sp. An-6 (assembly GCF_052487945.1). Classification (NCBI taxonomy): domain Bacteria; kingdom Pseudomonadati; phylum Pseudomonadota; class Gammaproteobacteria; order Aeromonadales; family Aeromonadaceae; genus Zobellella; species Zobellella sp. An-6. The sequence goes on from NZ_CP199259.1 coordinate 3,584,283, forward strand.
GTAGAGGGCGATGGTCACCTCCGGCATCGCCAGCCGGCTGCTTTCGGTGACGATGCGCTGCCGGCTGGCGCCGAACAGCCCCAGGCCGCCGCCCATGACGATGCCGCCGCCCCAGCAGATCACCGGCTTGGGGTAGCTGTGCAGCAGATAATCCAGCCGGTATTCCCGCTCGAAAAAGCGCGCCGCCGGCTCGGGGATAGGCCCCAGGCCCAGTTCGTCGAGGGGGCCTGCCCTATGGGCCGAGGTGATGGCCCGGTACAGCCCCACCACATCGCCGCCGGCGCAGAAGGCCCGGTCACCGGTGCCTTCGAGCAGCACCGCCACCAGCCCCTCATCCTGCCGCCAGGCGGCCAGCTGGGGCAGCATCCGCTCTATCATCTCCAGGCTCAGGGCATTGAGGCTGCGCTCATTGTCGAGCACCAGCCGGCCGATACGCCGGCCGCCGCCCGTGGCATGCTCTTCGACTATCAGGCTCATGAGGACTCCTTAGCGGTTGCGCCATTGGGGCGGACGTTTTTCCAGGAAGGCGTTGACCCCTTCCCGCTGATCCTCGGTGTCGAACAAATCCACGAACTCCTCCCGCTCCCGGATATAGCCCTGCTCCAGAGGCCGGCGGCGGGCAGACTGGATCAGCCGCTTACAGGCGGCCAGCGACGAGGGGCTCTGCTGCTCCGCCTGGCGGGCCAGCGCCAGGGCCCGCTCGAGGGCCTGCCCCTGCGGCACCACCTCCTCCACCAGGCCGATGGCCAGGGCCCGCTCGGCATTCAGCCGCTCGCCGCAGAGGATAAGCCGCTTGGCCCAGCCCTCGCCCACCAGCCAGGTCAGGTTCTGGGTACCGCCGGCGCAGGGCAGCAGCCCCACCTTGGCCTCGGGCAGGGCCATCACCGCCTGCCGGCCGGCCACGCGCAGATCGCAGGCCAGGGCCGCTTCCAGGCCGCCGCCCATGGCGTAGCCGTCGATGGCGGCGATGGACAGGCCGCGAAACCGGCTCAGGGCCTCGAAGGCCTCGCCGAAGCGCCGCGCCATCTCCCGCGCCACCGCCCGGTCGCCGTCGGCGAACAGTTTGAGATCGGCCCCGGCGGAAAAGAACCTGTCCCCCGCCCCGGTCAGCACCAGGCTCCAGATCTCCCGGTCGGCGTTCAGTTGCGCGACTCGCTCGGTCAGGGCCGAGAGGCTCTGTGCCGTCCAGGTATTGGCGGGCGGGTTGTCCATGGTCAGGATGGCGGTATGGCCTTGTTGTTCAAAACGGATGGTGGTGGTCATGGGTGCACCTCTCTATGACTATGGCCAGTGGCGATAGAACGCCGGGAACAGCTATGACGCAGACGCCGCTCATGCTCAAAAGGAGACCAAAGGGGGCCGAGGAGCCGACCGTGACATGCCAGGGATGGCATGTCCGAGCCCACATGGACGTGCTTGTAGCGTGTCGGCGAGCGGCCCCCTTTGGTCTCCTCCGCCCATCTCACGGACGGCATCACCGAACTGGCACACAGGTACTGACCTCAACTCAAGAGCCCTCTGCGAACCCATCACAGCTCCCCGCTGCTTTCCGCCAGTACCCGGCGGGCGATCAGCAGCCGCATGATCTCGTTGGTGCCCTCCAGGATGCGGTGCACCCGGGTATCCCTCAGGTAACGCTCGAGCGGGTATTCGCGGATATAGCCGTAGCCGCCGTACAGCTGCAGCGCCTGATCGCACACCTGGAAGCCGGCATCGGTGGCGAAACGCTTGGCCATGGCGCAGTAGGTGGTGGCGTCCGGGTGGCCCGCATCGAGTCGGCTTGCCGCCAGCCGCACCAGCTGACGCGCCGCCACCAGCTCGGTGGCCATGTCGGCAATGCTGAACTGCAGCGCCTGGAACTCGGCCAATTTGCGGCCGAACTGGCTGCGCTCCTGCAGGTACTGCCGCGCCTTGTTGAGGGCCTGCTGGGCGGTGCCCACCGAGCAGCTGGCGATGTTGATGCGGCCCCCGTCCAGCCCCTTCATCGCCAGCTTGAAGCCCTCGCCTTCCCGGCCCAGCAGCTGATTGGCGGGCACCCGCACCCGCTCGAAGGTGACGGCGCGGGTGGGCTGGCTGTTCCAGCCCATCTTGTCCTCGGGGCGGCCGTAGACGATGCCGGGGCTGTCGGCGTCCAGGGCGAAGGCGGAGATGCCGCCCGCGCCCTCGCCGCCGGTGCGGGCCATCACCACCAGCACCTGGGTGCTGCCGGCGCCGGAGATGAACATCTTGCTGCCGTTGAGCTCATACTGATCGCCGTCGCGGCGGGCGCTGGTCCTGAGGGCGGCGGCGTCCGAGCCGGCATTGGGCTCGGTCAGGCAATAGGAGCCGAGCAGCCGCCCACTGACCAGCCCCTCGCCCCAGCGTGCCCAGGTCTCTTCACTGCCGGCGCTCGCCACCATCCAGGTCACCATGTTGTGGATGGTGAGGAAGGCGGTGGTGGAGGTGCAGCCCATGGCCAGGCGCTCGAAGATGATGCTGGCGTCGAGCCGGCTCAGCCCCAGGCCGCCGGCGGACTCGGGGGTATAGAGGGCGCAGAGGCCCAGCCCGCCCGCCTTGTGCAGGGTCTCGACCGGGAAGTGGTGGTCCCGGTCCCAGTCGGCGGCGTGGGGCTCCAGCTCGTTGCGGGCGAAGTCGTCGGCCAGGGCCGCAAAGGCCCGCTGTTCGTCGCTCAGTTCAAAGTCCATGCAAGCTCCCTCCGGTCGCGGCTAAAAGCTGGAAGCTGGAAGCTGGAAGCTGGAAGCTGGAAGCTGGAAGCTGCCAGAGATTAACGGTTTTCGCTCACTCCCTACTTCCACCGCTTCCGAGCCAGCCCTCTCACTGCTCTGACAGCCGATAGCTGACAGCCTTCATTTCAGATGAATCGACATATTGGGTCCGGCCACCGCCTCGTCTTCGAACCAGCGGGCGGTGACGGTCTTGGTTTCGGTGTAGAACCGCACCGCCTGCTTGCCGTAGGCATGCAGATCGCCGTAGAAGGAACGACGCCAGCCGGTGAAGGAGAAAAAGGGCAGCGGCACCGGTATGGGCACGTTGATGCCCACCTGGCCCACCTTGATCTCGTGCTGGTATTTGCGTGCCGCCGCGCCCGAGGCGGTGAAGATGGAAGTGCCGTTGCCATAGGGGTTGGCGTTGACCAAGGCGATGGCCTCGTCCAGGCTGTCCGCCTCCATCAGCAACAGCACGGGGCCGAAGATCTCCTCCCGGTAGAGGGCCATCTCGGGGGTCACGCCACGGAACAGGGTGGGCCCTACCCAGTTGCCGTGGGGGTAGTCGTCCACCGTGCAGTGGCTGCCGTCGAGCAGGCACTCGGCGCCCTCGGCCCTGCCCCCGGCGATCAGCCGCAGCACCCGCTCCCGGGCCGCTTTGCTGATCAGCGGGCCGTAGCCGGCGTCGGGGTCGTCCCAGGCACCGGGCCGCACCCGGGCCATGGCGTCTTTCAGCTCCGGAATCCATTTCCTGGCCTCGCCCACCAGCACCGCCACCGATATCGCCATGCAGCGCTGGCCGGCGGCGCCCACCGAGGAGCCCACCAGGTTGTTGATCACCTGCTGCTTGTTGGCGTCGGGCAGCACCACCATGTGGTTCTTGGCGCCGGCGAAGGCCTGCACCCGTTTCAGGTGGGCGGTGCCGGTCTGGTAGATATGCTGGCCGGCGGCCACCGAGCCGACGAAGGAGATGGCGCACACCTCAGGGTGCACCAGCAACCGGTCCACCACCTCCTTGCCGCCGTGCACCACCTGCAGCAGGCCGTCGGGGGCGCCGGCCTGTTTGAACAGCTCGGCCAGCCGCATGGACGCCAGGGGATCCTGCTCCGACGGCTTGAGCACGAAGGTATTGCCACAGGCGATGGCGAGCGGAAACATCCACAGCGGGATCATGGCCGGAAAGTTGAACGGGGTGATGCCCACGCAGACCCCCAGCGGCTGGGTGAAGCTGTAGCAGTCCACGCCCCGGGCCACGTTTTCCTGGGTCTCGCCCATGCTGAGGGAGGCGATGTTGGCGGCCTGCTCCACCACCTCTATGCCCCGCCACACGTCGCCCCTGGCGTCCTCGAAGGTCTTGCCTGTGTCCTCGCTGAGCAGGCGGGCGATGTCGTCGTGGTATTCCTTCAGCAGCGCCTGGTAGCGCAGCATCAAGCGGGCCCGCTCCGGCACCGGCACTTCCCGCCATTCGACGAAGGCCCGGCTTGCCGCCGCCACCGCCGCCTCCACCTCCTCGGCCGTGGCGCAGGGCAGGCGGGCAATGATCTCCTGGGTGGCCGGGTTGTTCACCTCCAGCCACTCGTGAGTGCGGCTTTGCACCATATTGCCGCCGATCAGCAGTGGTACCTGGTATGTCATTTTCCTGTCCTCCTAGAGCAATTCCACCGCCACCGCCGTGGCCTCGCCGCCGCCGATGCACAGGGCCGCCACCCCCCGCCTGAGCCCGCGCCGGCGCAGGGCATGCAGCAGGGTAACCACGATGCGGGCGCCGCTGGCACCGATGGGGTGGCCCAGGGCGCAGGCTCCGCCGTTGACGTTGACCCGCGCCGGATCCAGCCCCAGCTCGCGGATGGCCAGCAGGGCGACCACCGCGAAGGCCTCGTTGATCTCGAACAGATCCACCTCGCTCGCCTGCCAGCCGAGCCGGTCCAGCAGCTTGTCGATGGCGCCGATGGGCGCCAGGGTAAACTCGGCGGGCAACTGGGCATGGGTGGCGTGGGCCAGCACCCGGGCCAGGGGCCTGAGACCAAGCGCCGCCGCCTGCTCGGCGGTGGTCACCACCAGGGCGGCCGCGCCGTCGGAGATGGAGCTGGAATTGGCGGCGGTGATGGTGCCGTCCTGGGCGAAGGCGGGCTTGAGGGTACGGATTTTGTCGGGCCTGGCCTTGCCCGGCTGTTCATCGGTATCCACCCGCCGGCTGCCCTGGCGCTCCGCCACCTCGACCGGCACGATTTCCTCGGCAAAGTCCCCTTCGGCGATAGCCAGTTGGGCCCGGGTCAGGGACCTGATCGCGAAGTCGTCCATCGCCTCCCGACCGATGCCGAATTCATCCGCCGTCCGCTGGGCGAAACTGCCCATCAGTCCGCCCTCGTAGGCGTCCTCCAGGCCGTCGAAAAACATGTGATCCAGCAACTGGCCGTGGCCCATGCGCAGCCCCGCCCGCGCCTTGGGCAACAGGTAGGGCGCCAGGCTCATGCTCTCCATGCCGCCCGCCACCATCAGCCGGGCAGAGCCCGCCAGCAGTTGATCGTGGGCCAGCATCAGCGCCTTCATGCCCGAGCCGCACATCTTGTTGACCGTGGTGCAACCGACGGACACCGGCAGCCCGGCCCCCAGCGCCGCCTGCCGGGCCGGCGCCTGGCCCTGGCCGGCGGGCAGTACGCAACCCATCACCACCTCATCCACCCGTTCGGTCGCCACCCCGGCCCGGCTCAGGGCGGCCCCGATGGCCGCGGCCCCCAGCCCGGGCGCCGGCACGGCGCCGAAATCGCCCAGCAGGGCCCCCATGGGGGTCCGGGCCGCACTCACTATCACTATCTCGCTCTTTGCCATGGTGGCTCCATCTGCTCCGAAAACGGAGTAAAACGCGTCTGTCTGACCTGGTTCAATCGGACAAAGGGCCGACTCACCGTGAAATCTGGTGTACTCGGCCAAAGCGCACTGCTCCGCCGACACGCCGTAAACCCATCCCTGGGGGCTCCGCCGCGCCATCTCTGGCGCGAAGGGTCGGCAAAGCAGCACCCTTTGTCCTCCCCAAAACTCAGCGCCGCCTGTTGGCGATCCCCTCAGACAACAGCGAAGCAAGAAAGAAGCAACAGAGATTGCTTTCACCGACCGTCACATGCCAGGGATGGCATGTGACGGTCGGTGAAGGTGACCCTGTTGCCTCTTTAGCTGGGCCGTAACAGACAAGCTTCGTAAAGTTCGCTCGCAGGCTCTAAAAATCCTTTATCTATTCAAGCTTAGCCAACCCTAACAGTCCCATAACAACTATAGTTAATTCAGCAATATTGGTAGCAAACGAGCCCAATCTTTTCATCAGCAAGGAGGTTTTCATGGCCCCCTATCCGCAACTGGACTTCGGCCTGGGCGAGACCCTGGATCTGCTGCGCGACCAGATCGCCGCCTTCGCCAGCCGGGAAATCGCCCCCCTGGCCGAGACCATCGACCGGGACAACCGCTTTCCCGCCGAACTCTGGCCCAAACTCGGCGCCATGGGGCTGTTCGGCATCACCGTAGCCGAACGCCACGGCGGCGTGGACATGGGCTACCTGGCCCAGGTGCTGGCGATGGAGGAAATCAGCCGGGCCTCGGCGGCGGTGGGCCTGTCCTACGGCGCCCACGCCAACCTCTGCGTCAACCAGATCCACCGCCACGGCAGTGAGGCGCAGAAAGCCCGTTACCTGCCCAAACTGCTGAGCGGTGAGCACATCGGCGCCCTGGCCATGTCCGAGCCCAATGCCGGCTCCGACGTGGTGTCCATGCGCCTGTCCGCACAAGCCGACGGCGACCACTTCGTGCTGAACGGCACCAAGATGTGGATCACCAACGGCCCCGACGCCCAGGTGTTCGTGGTGTACGCCAAGACGGTGCCCGACGCCGGCGCCCGGGGCATCACCGCCTTTATCGTCGAACGCGACACCCCCGGCTTCGGCCAGGCCCAGAAGCTCGACAAGCTCGGCATGCGCGGCTCCAACACCTGCGAGCTGGTGTTCGAGGACTGCCGGGTGCCGGCGGACAATGTACTCGGCGCCCTGAACGGCGGGGGCGGGGTGCTGATGAGCGGGCTCGACTACGAGCGGCTGGTGCTGGCCGGCGGGCCGCTCGGCATCATGCAGGCGGCCATGGATCTGGTGGTGCCCTATGTGCGGGAACGCAAACAGTTCGGCCAGGCCATCGGCGACTTCCAGCTGGTGCAGGGCAAGCTCGCCGACATGTACACCCGCATGAACGCCGCCCGCAGCTACACCTATATGGTGGCCATGGCCGCGGACCGGGGCGCGCTCGGCCGCAAGGACGCCGCCGGGGTGATACTGCTGGCGGCGGAAACCGCCACCCGGCTGGCGCTGGACGCCATCCAGCTGTTGGGCGGCAACGGCTATATCAACGAGTTCCCCGCCGGCCGGCTGCTGCGGGACGCCAAGCTGTACGAAATCGGCGCCGGCACCTCGGAGATCCGCCGCATGCTGATCGGCCGGGAACTGGTGCAGAACCGGTGAGGTGGCTTATGACACCCGGAGCCTACAAGGCGGACAAAGGGAACGGCTCCACCGACCGTCATATGCCAGGGATGGCATGTGCGAGCGTACATGGGGCGAGCGTGTTTCGCCGTAACGAGTCGTTTCAGCCTGACCGAACATCCGGTGAATGTTCGCAACAGGCTGAAACGGCGAGTGTCAACTTTTGAAGCGTGTCGGCGGAGTTGGCCCTTTGGCCGACTCGCCTCGAGCTCAACAACCACTGTTGGAGCCAGCCATGACCATACTGACCAGCCAGATCAGGCCCGAGTCGGAGGAGTTCAGGGCCAATCATAATGCCATGGCCGCCGAGGTGGCGGCGCTGCGCGAGCTGGTGGCCAGCATCGGAGCAGGTGGCGACGAGACCAGCCGCCAGCGCCACCAACAGCGGGGCAAGCTGCTGGCGCGGGAACGCATCCGCCGCTTGCTGGATCCGGGCGCGCCCTTCCTCGAGCTGTCCCAGCTCGCCGCCCACCGGGTCTACGACGAAGCAGTGCCGGCGGCGGGGCTGGTGGCCGGCATCGGCCGGGTGTGCGGGGTGGAGTGCATGCTGGTGGCCAACGACGCCACCGTCAAGGGCGGCACCTACTACCCGCTCACGGTCAAGAAGCACCTGCGCGCCCAGACTATCGCCGAACGCTGCCGGCTGCCCTGCCTCTACCTGGTGGACTCCGGCGGCGCCCACCTGCCCAGCCAGGACGAGGTGTTCCCGGACCGGGACCACTTCGGTCGTATCTTCTTCAACCAGGCGCGGATGTCCGCCGCCGGCATCCCCCAGCTGGCGGTGGTGATGGGGCTGTGCACCGCCGGCGGCGCCTATGTGCCGGCCATGGCGGACGAGTCCATCATAGTGCGCAGCCAGGGCACTATCTTCCTCGGCGGTCCGCCCCTGGTGCGAGCCGCCACCGGCGAGGTGGTCAGCGCCGAGGAGCTGGGCGGCGCCGAGGTGCACACCCGCGTCTCGGGGGTGGCGGATCATGTCGCCGAGGACGACGCCCACGCCCTGCACCTGGCCCGCCGGCTGGTGGCCAACCTCAACCGGCCGTCGCTGCCGGCCCCGCCCCACCCGCCGCGGCCGCCCCGCTACCCGGCCGAGCAGCTGTACGGCATCGTCGGCACCGATCTGCGCAAGTCCTTCGAGGTGCGCGAGGTGATCGCCCGGCTGGTGGACGACTCGGCCTTCGACGAGTTCAAGCGCGACTTCGGCTCCACCCTGGTCACCGGCTTCGCCCGGCTGCACGGCTACCCGGTGGGCATACTGGCCAACAACGGCGTGCTGTTCAGCGAATCGGCCCAGAAGGGCGCCCACTTTATCGAGCTGTGCTGCCAGCGCCGCATTCCCCTGCTGTTCCTGCAGAACATCACCGGTTTTATGGTGGGTCGGAAATACGAGGCCGAGGGCATCGCCAAGCACGGCGCCAAGCTGGTGATGGCGGTGGCCTGCGCCAACGTACCCAAGGTGACCCTGATCATCGGCGGCAGTTTCGGCGCCGGCAACTACGGCATGTGCGGCCGGGCCTATGATCCGGACTTTCTGTGGATCTGGCCCAACGCCCGCATCTCGGTGATGGGGGGCGAGCAGGCCGCCGGCGTGCTCGCCACGGTGCGGCGGGACGCCAGGGAAAAGGCCGGCGAATCCTGGAGCGCCGAGGACGAGGCCGCCTTCCGGGCACCCATCGTCGAGCGCTACGAGCGTCAGGGCCATCCCTGGTACGCCAGCGCCCGGCTGTGGGATGACGGCGTGATCGATCCCAGGGACAGCCGCGCCGTGCTGGCCATGAGCCTTGCCCTTTCCCTGAACCGGCCCATGGACGAGCCCCGTTTCGGGGTGTTCCGCATGTAAGGAGAAGCCATGAACGAGCCCCTGTTGCTGCAACCTTCGCTTCCCGGTGTCTGGGAGCTGGTGCTGAACCGGCCCGGCCGCCACAACGCCTTCGACGATGCGCTGATTGCCGCCATGCTCCAACAGCTCGATAACGCCGCCCATCTGCTCGACCTGCGCTTGCTGGTGCTGCGCAGCACGGGCAGGCACTTCAGCGCCGGCGCGGATCTGGCCTGGATGCAGCGCGCTGCCGGCTACAGCCGGCAGCAGAACCTGGCCGACGCCGAGCAGCTGGCCCTGCTGCTGCGGCGGTTGGATCAGTTCCCCGGCCCGACCCTGGCGCTGGTGCAGGGGGCGGCCTACGGTGGCGCCCTGGGCCTGGCGGCCTGCTGCGACCTGGTGGTCGCCGCCGCCGATGCCCGTTTCTGCCTGAGCGAGGTACGACTGGGGCTCATTCCCGCCATCATCAGTCCTTATGTATTGCGCGCCATGGGGCCGCGCCAGGCCCGGCGCTATATGCTGACCGCCGAGGTCATTCCCGCCCGGGAAGCCGAACGGCTGGGCCTGGTACACCTGCTGGCCGAGCCCGGCCAGAGCCTGGACGAAGCGGCGGCCCCCCTGATCCGGGCGCTGCTGCGCAATGGTCCGGTGGCGCTGGCCGCCGCCAAGCAATTGATCCGGGAGTTCGCCTACCGCCCCATCAACGGGCCGCTGATCGAAGAGAGCGCGCGCCGCATCGCCGAGTTGCGGGCCGGCGCCGAGGCGCAAGAGGGCATCGGCGCCTTCCTGCAAAAACGGCCGCCGGCCTGGGAGGACGAAGATGTTCACTAAGCTCTTGGTCGCCAACCGGGGCGAGATCGCCTGCCGCATCATCCGCACCGCCCACCGGCTCGGCATCGCCTGCGTGGCGGTCTACTCCGACGCCGACCGGAACGCCCGCCATCTGGCCCTGGCCGACGAGGCCTGGCACCTGGGCCCGGCGCAGGCCACCCAGAGCTACCTGAATCAGCACAAGCTGCTGGCCATCGCCCGGGCCGCTGGCGCCCAGGCGGTGCACCCGGGCTACGGTTTCCTGTCGGAAAACGCCGGCTTCGCCCGCGCCTGTGCCGCCGCCGGCCTGGTCTTCGTCGGCCCGCCCGCCGAGGCCATCGCCGCCATGGGCTCCAAGTCCGCCGCCAAGGCGCTGATGGAAACGGCCGGGGTGCCGGTGGTGCCCGGCTACCACGGCCCCGAACAGTCCCCGGAGCGGCTGCGGCAGGAGGCCGGGCGCTGCGGCTTTCCGCTGCTGCTGAAGGCGGTGGCCGGCGGCGGCGGCAAGGGCATGCGGGTAGTCAGCCATCTCGACGAATTCGACGAGGCTCTGGCCGCCGCCCGGCGCGAGGCCAGGGCCGCCTTCGGCGACGACGCCATGCTGCTGGAACGCTACCTGCCCCAAGCCCGCCACGTGGAGGTGCAGGTGTTCTGCGACCGATTCGGCCAGGGACTTTATCTGGCCGAGCGGGATTGCTCGGTACAACGCCGCCACCAGAAGGTGCTGGAGGAGGCTCCCGCCCCCAACCTTGCCCCCGACACCCGGGTGGCCATGGGCGAGGCGGCGGTGCGCGCCGCCCGGGCCATCGACTATGAAGGGGCCGGTACCATCGAGTTTCTCTATCAGGAGGACGGCCGCTTCTATTTTATGGAGATGAACACCCGGCTGCAGGTGGAGCACCCGGTGACCGAGCTGGTCACCGGCCTGGACCTGGTGGAATGGCAGTTGCGGGTGGCGGCGGGTGAGCCGCTGCCGCTGACCCAGGCGCAGGTGACCGTCCGCGGCCACGCCGTCGAAGCGCGGGTCTATGCCGAAGACGCCGACCAGGGTTTCCTGCCCGCCGCCGGCCCCCTGCACTACCTGCGCGAGCCGGCCACCGGCCCCCGGGTGCGGCTGGATACCGGGGTGCGCGAAGGCGACGAGGTGGGTATCCACTACGATCCCCTGATCGCCAAGCTGATCGTCTGGGATCCCAGTCGCGAGCAGGCCCTGCACCGGCTGGCCCGGGCCCTGGCCCAGTATCGCATCGGCGGGGTCAGGACCAACCTGCGCTTTCTGCACGCCCTGGCGGGCTCGGCGCCGCTGCAGGCCGCCGAGCTCCACACCGGCTTTATCGAGCAGCACCGGGCGCTGCTCTTTGCCCCACCCGCCCTGTCTCCCTCCCGGGTGCTGGCCCTGGCCGCCGCCTGCTGGCTGGCGCTGGAGCCGAACGACGAGATCGCCCCCTTCTCCGGCCACTCGGGGTGGTGGCTCAACCTGCCGGCACGGCGTCGGATAGAGCTGGAATACGGCGGGGAGCGGCATGAAGTCGATATGACCGCCGAAGACCTCGGCTGGCAGGTGGAGAGTGGCGGGCACCGTCACCAGGTCCATGCGCTGCTCGACGGCGACCGGCTGCAGGCGGAGCTGGACGGCGAGCCCCTGCCCTGCCACTGCGCCCGTCACGCCGACCAGTTGTGGCTGTTCCACCGGGGCGAGCGCTACGACCTGCGCCTGGCCCCGCTCGAGGTCGCCCGGCACCAGGGCGGGCATCAGGCCGGCCTCAGGGCGCCCATGCCCGGGCTCATCGGCCAGCTGCGGGTGGCGGTGGGCGACACCGTCGCCGCCGGCCAGACTTTGCTGGTGCTGGAGGCGATGAAGATGGAACACCCCCTGCGCGCCCCCGCCGCCGGCCGGGTGGCGGAGATCCGCTGCCGGGAAGGCGACCAGGTGAACGAAGGGGATGAACTGCTGCGGCTGGAGGAAGCGGATGGATAGGGTCAAGCTGGTGGAGGTGGGCCCGCGGGACGGGCTGCAGAACGAGGCCGTCCTGGTCCCCACGGCGGTCAAGATTGAACTGATCGAGCGGCTCGCCGCCTGCGGCCTGACACATATAGAGGCGGCCAGCTTCGTCTCGCCCAAGTGGGTGCCGCAAATGGCCGACGGCGCCGCCGTGCTGGCGGGCATCCGCCGCAAGATCGGGGTGGTCTACGCGGCCCTCACCCCCAACCTCAAGGGGCTGACGGCGGCCCTGGCCGCCGGCGCCGACGAGGTGGCGGTGTTCACCGCCGCCTCCGAGTCGTTCTGCCAGCAGAACATCCACTGCTCCATCGATCAGAGCCTGGCGCGTTTCACACCCGTGCTGGCCGAGGCCCGGGCCCGCCGGATCCGGGTGCGGGGCTACGTGTCCACCGTGCTCGGCTGTCCCTACGAAGGCGAGATCAGCCCCGATGCCGTGGCCCGGGTGGCGGGGGCCCTGCACCGGATGGGTTGCTATGAGGTTTCCCTCGGTGACACCATCGGCACCGGCACCCCGGGCAAGGCCAGGGCCATGCTGGCTGCGGTGCGCCGGGAGGTGCCGATAACGCGACTCGCCGCCCACTTCCACGATACCTACGGCCAGGCCCTGGCCAATCTCTATGCGGTGCTGGAAGAAGGGGTGCGCATCGTCGACTGCTCAGTGGCGGGCCTGGGCGGCTGCCCCTATGCCAAAGGCGCCTCCGGCAACCTGGCCAGCGAAGAGGTGGTCTACCTGCTGCACGGCCTCGGCTTCCAGACCGGGGTGGACCTGGCCAGGCTGGTGGAGACGGGGCACTGGATCAGCCGGCAGTTGGGCCGGGAAAACGGCTCCAAAGTGGGCAGGGCGCTATCGGGACCAAGGTAAAGATTCAATTGACAACAAAAAAGCCATTAATGACAATAAGTATTATTATCATCTTAATGTTAGATCACCATGCTGAAACGAGCCCTGAGCAGCGTCGACAACTTTACCCTCTATGACTTATTGCAGAATCGCCGTTTCGGCGTGGAGTACCAGCCCATCGTCGAGCTGCAAAGCGGCGACATCATGGGCTGGGAAGGATTGGCTCGTTTCTACACCCCGGAAGGGGAGTCCCTGCGGCCGGATCTGGTGTTCGATGCCCTGCATGTGGATGACCTCAGCCTGTTCAACATCGAGTACCAGATGAAATGGCTGCAGCTGGCCTATGCCCCCAAAGGCCAGGATCTCTTCCTCAATATCGATCCCCATGCTTTCGCCCTGTTCGGGCGGGACGAGCGCAATCCGCTGCTGGAACTGCTCAAGGGCAAGCCGCACCTGGTGGTGGAAATCATCGAAAACAGCGATGCCAACGACGCCCTCTACAGCAGCAGCATGAGCAGCGCCTACAAGGAATCGGGACTGCGTATTGCCCTGGACGACATCGGCGCCCCCAACAGCATGTTGTCCTTCGAAATCCTGCTCAATATGGATTATCTCAAGCTGGATCGCTCCTGGATCAAAAACCAGAGCAAGGAAAACTACGATCATCTGCTCCAGGCCCTGTGTCACTTTGCCCGGCAGAGCGGAAAGCAGCTGATCCTGGAAGGGGTGGAAAACGAAGAAGACCTGCACTTCGCCCGCCAGCTCGGCGTGGACTATGTGCAGGGCTTTCTGTACCGTCCCCTGTTCCGCGCCGAGCGGGCCTGAATAGGACAAAAGGCGCCCGCGGGCGCCTTCAAGGTACAGGATCAGAGCGGGATCAACCGCGGATCTTCTGCAGCTCGGCCTGTACATCGTCCCACAGCTGCTGACCCACGTCCTGGGCGATGCCCTGGTTGACCTCGTCCAGGCGGGCGCGCATGCGATCCACTTCGGCCGCATCCAGCTCGTTCACTTCCATGCCCTTTTCCTTCAGCTCGGCCAGGGCCCAGGCGGCCTCTTCCCGGGTGTCACGACGCTCGAAGTCGCGGGAGGCCTCGGCGGCCTGTTTGAGTACCTGGCGCTCGTCGTCGGACAGCTTGTCCCAGAACTTCTTGCTCACCAGCACTATCCAGGGGCTGTAGACGTGGTTGGTCACGGTCAGGTATTTCTGCACCTCGTAAAACTTGCTGGAGAGGATGGTGTTATAGGGGTTTTCCTGACCGTCCACGGTGCGGGTTTCGAGCGCGGTGAACAGTTCGGAAAACGCCATGGGCACGGCATTGGCGCCCAGCGCCTTGAAGCTGTCGAGGAAGACGTTGTTCTGCATCACCCGCAGGCGGATACCGTCCATGTCTTCCAGGCTGGTGACCGGGCCACGGCTGTTGGTCAGGTTGCGGAAGCCGTTTTCCCAGTACACCAGGCCGATCAGGCCCTTCTCTTCCAGTTTCGCCATCACCTGCTCGCCCACCGGGCCGTCGAGCACGGCATCCGCTTCCTCGACGTTGTTGAACAGGAAGGGGGTATCCCAAACAGCCATTTCCGGCACTATGCCCACCAGGGTGGCGGTGGAGCCCACCATCATCTCCTGGGCACCACCCAGCAGCGCCTGCTGCATCTGCAGATCCGAGCCCAGGGTGGCGGCGCCGAAGGCGCGTACCTTCATCTTGTCGCCGGACAGCTTGCCCACTTCGGCGGCGAACTTCTGGGTGGCCCGGCCCTGGTTGGAGTCTTCATTCAGGCCGTAGCCGAAGCGGATCATCCGAGACTGGATGTCGGCCGCCATGGCGTTGGCGGACATCAGGCCGATCATGCCGGACAGTACGAGGGTTTTCAGTTTCATGGAAATATCCTTATCAAGTTAACAAGACCCGGGGTCAGGACAGCCAGCTCAGTGGCCAGAGTACCAGCTGCGGGAACAGCACCAGCAGTGCCAGCAGCGTGAAATAGGCGACGATAAAGGGCATCACACCCCGCACCACCGCCTCCATTTTCATGTTGCCCACGCCGGAGACCACGTTGAGCACGGTGCCCACCGGCGGGGTGATCAGCCCGATACAGCCGGACATGATAAAGATGAGGCCGAAATACACCGGGTTCACCCCGGCGGCGGCGGCCATCGGCGCCAGCACCGGCGCCAGGATCAGGATGGCGGGGGTGAGATCCATCACCATGCCAATCACCAGCAGGAACAGCACCACCAGCGCCATGAACAGCATGGGGCTGCCCAGCACCGGCTCGAACAGGTCGATCAGCTGGCGCGGCAGATCCGCCAGGGTGATCATGTAGGAGGACGCCATGGCGGCACCGGCCAGGAACATCACCACAGAAGTGGTCTTGGAGGCATCCACCAGCACCTTGTACAGGCCTTTCAGATCCAGCTCCCGGTACACCAGGGTGGTGATGATCAGGGCGTAGACCGCCGCCACCACCGCCGCCTCGGTGGGGGTGAAGATGCCGCCGCGCAGGCCGCCGACGATGATCACCGGCAACAGCAGGGCCCAGATGCTGCGGCGCATCACCCGGCCGCGTTCCTTCCAGCTGGCTTTCTCCTCCACCGGCAGTTCCTTGCCGCGCACTATCCAGCCCCAGGCGACGGCGATGGCCAGCGCCATCATGATGCCGGGGGCGATACCCGCCAGGAACAGCTGGCTGATGGAGGTGTTGGTGGTCACCCCGTAGATGATGAAGGGCATGGAAGGCGGAATGATGGGGCCGATGATGCCGCCGGAGGCGATCAGGCCGCCGCTGCTGCCGAGCGGGTAGCCCTGGCGGCGCATCATCGGCAGTAGCAAGGTGGCCAGGGCGGCGGTGTCGGCGATGGCCGAGCCGCTCATGGAGGCCAGCAGCACAGAGGCGCCGATGGCCACATAGCCCAGGCCGCCACGCACATGGCCGCAATAGACCCGGGCCAGGTCCACGATGCGCCGCGACAGGCCGCCGGCGGTCATCAGTTCACCGGCCAGCACGAAGAAGGGCACCGCCAGCAGGGGGAAGTTGTCGAAGCCCGCTTGCACGTTCTGCGCCAGCAGCTGGGCATCGAAGAAGTCGAGCTGGATCATCAGCGCCAGGGCGGTCAGCATCAGGGCGAAGGCGATGGGCACGCCGATGCTCATGGAGCTGAACAGTACCGCCAGAAAAATTGCGATCGACATGGTAGCTATCCTTACTTAACGCTATGAGTGGTAACGGCGGCGCCGGCTTCTCCGCGACGGCAGCGCAGCTCCTGCCAGGTCTCGCGCAGCAGCAGCGCCGCCATGCAGGCGCCCATGGTAAACACCGCCGCCGCCGCCAGTGCCAGGGGATAACCCAGTACCGGACTGCGGCTGTCGATGCCCACCAGTATCTGGGCCCAGGCGCCCACCAGCAGGTGGTAGAGGGCCCAGCCGATAAGGATCCGGCTCAGCCAGCGGCACAGCCGCTGTGCCGGCGCCGGCAGCCGGTCCACCACCAGGTCGAAGCGCAGGTGCTGATTGTCGACCGTGGCCAGCACGGCGCCGATGCACACCAGCCAGACAAACAGCAGACGGGACAGCTCCTCGTAGCCGGCCAGGCCGGTGTTGAACAGGTAGCGCATCAGCACGTTCAGGAACACGGCGCACACCATGCCGAACATGCTGATGGCCAACATGGCCTCCGCTGCACGGCGCAGCACAGACACGGGTTTGGGGGACATCTCCGCCATGGCCTTTACTCCATTCCATTGCTCAGTGAAGTTACCAGTAACATGTTACGCGTAACCACGGTGAGGCACCAAGCCCCAAGTGACGATAAAGTTAAAAAATGGGACTGGGCTCAAAAAAACCGTACATCATAAAATCTTTTCCGCCGGCCGGAAATAAGACATAAAACACTGATTAAAAACAGATTAAATTAAAAACTCCGCTTATTGCATCGCCATCTCCGGCCATATCGCCTGTTGTTGTCATTGTGTATCAGCTCACATTTCCAAAAGTTACTGGTAACATGTTACCCGTAACCTGATAAAGTAAAAGCCATTCACCCCAGGGCAAGATTACCAGTAGGGACAGAGGTCAAGCATGACTGGAGAAAGCATCATAGTGATGGGCGTTACCGCCTGCGGCAAATCGAGCGTGGGCGCCGCCCTGGCTCGGGCGTTGGGCGCCAAGTTTATCGACGGCGACGACCTGCACCCCAGGGCCAATATCCTCAAGATGGCCGAGGGCACCCCCCTGGGCGACGAGGACAGGGCGCCCTGGCTGGAGCGGATCCGCGACGCCGTATTCAGCATCCGCCACAAGAGCGAGACCGGGATCATCGTCTGCTCCGCACTCAAGCGCCATTATCGCGACAGCATCCGCGCCGGCAACGATCGGGTGCGCTTTATCTTTCTCGACGGCGACTTCGAGCTGATCCTGGCCCGGCTGCGCCGGCGCAGCGGCCACTTCATGCCCGAGTCCCTGCTGCAGAACCAGTTCGAGGTGCTGGAACGCCCCGGCGCCGACGAGCCCGACGTTACCTTCATCAGCATCGACGGCGACTTCGAGGAGGTGGTCAACCGCGCCCTCGCCGCCATCAAGGGAGAAGCCCATGTCAACTGAACTCCACCCGGTGATCGGCCGGGTTACCCGCCGTATCCTCGAGCGCAGCCGGGCGATACGCGAAGACTACCTGGCCCGGATGCAGGCCCAGGCCGAGCAGGGCAAGCACAGATCCAGCCTGAGCTGTGGCAACCTGGCCCACGCGGTGGCCGCCTGCGGCCCGGATCAGAAACAGCGCATCCTCGACCTGACCAGCGCCAATGTCGCCATCGTCAGCGCCTACAACGACATGCTGTCGGCGCACCAGCCCTATGCCGGTTACCCGGAGCAGCTCAAGCGGGTGCTGGCGGAGCAGGGCCACAGCGCCCAGGTGGCCGGCGGCGTGCCGGCCATGTGCGACGGCGTCACCCAGGGCCAGCCGGGGATGGACATGTCGCTGTTTTCCCGCGACGTCATCGCCCAGGCCACCGCCCTGTCGCTCAGCCACAACACCTTCGACGCCACCCTGCTGCTCGGCATCTGCGACAAGATAGCCCCGGGCCAGCTGATCGGCGCCCTCAGCTTCGGCCACCTGCCCACCGCCTTCGTGCCCGCCGGCCCCATGGCCACCGGCATCAGCAACGACGAGAAGGTCAAAGTACGCCAGCAATACGCCGCCGGTGAGGTGGGTAAGGAAGCGTTGCTGGAGATGGAGTGCAATGCCTACCACTCCCCCGGCACCTGCACCTTCTACGGTACCGCCAACACCAACCAGCTGGTGTTCGAGGCCATGGGCCTGATGCTGCCCGGCTCCGCCTTCGTGCACCCGCACTCGGCCCTGCGCCGGGCGCTGACCGAACACGCCGCCCTGCGCCTCGCCGGCCAGATCCAGGGCAGCGGCCACTACCGTCCGCTGGCCGAGGTGGTGGATGAAAAAGGCCTGGTCAACGGCCTTATCGCCCTGCTCGCCTCCGGCGGCAGCACCAACCACACCCTGCACATGGTGGCGGTGGCCCGGGCCGCGGGCCTGGTGCTGAGCTGGGACGATTTCAGCGATCTCTCCGAGGTGGTCCCCCTGCTGGCCCGGGTCTACCCCAACGGCCCGGCGGACATCAACGCCTTCCATCAGGCGGGCGGCGTGCCCCTGCTGCTGCACAAGCTGGCCGAGCGTGGCCTGCTGCACAGGGACGCCACCCCCGTGTTTGGCCGGCTCGAGGACTATTTCCGTCAGCCGGTGCTGGAAGGTGAGCAACTGGCCTGGCAACCGGTGCCGGAAACCCGGGATCCGGCGGTGATCCCGCCCCAGGACACGGTGTTCAGCGTCAGCGGCGGCCTGCGGGTGCTGGACGGCAACCTGGGCCGGGGGGTGATCAAGGTCAGCGCCGTGGCGCCCGAACACCGGCTCATCACCGCCCCCGCCGCCCTGTTCAGCAGCCAGCATGCGGTTGAGCGCGCCTACCAGAACGGCGAGCTCAACCGGAATGTCATCGTGGTGGTGCACCACAACGGGCCGGGCGCCAACGGCATGCCCGAACTGCACAAGCTGATGCCGATCCTCGGCAATATCCAGAAGGCCGGCTTCAAGGTGGCGCTGGTCACCGACGGCCGTCTGTCCGGCGCCTCGGGCAAGATCCCGGCGGCCATCCATATCACCCCGGAAGCCGCCAAGGGCGGCCCCCTGGGCCGGCTGCGCGACGGTGATATCATCACCCTGGACGCCGCCAGCGGCCGGCTGTTCACCGAGGCTGCGCTCGAGCAGCGCAGCCCGCTGCAACCGGACTTGACCGGCGAGCAGAGCGGCCTGGGCCGCGAGCTGTTCGCCCTGTTCCGCCGCCAGGTTTCCAGTGCGGAAACCGGCGCCTCTATCTTTTATCAGGAGTAACCCATGAGCTGGACCCTTTCCCCCGCCGACGTCTTTTCCGCCTCCCCCGTGGTCCCGGTGATGGTAGTGGAAGACGCCGCCGACGCCGTGCCCCTGGCCAAGGCCCTGGCCGCCGGCGGCATCACCGTGTTTGAAGTGACCCTGCGCTCGGCCGCGGCGCTGGACGCCATCAGTGCCATCGCCCGCGAGCTGCCCGACGCCCTGGTGGGCGCCGGCACCGTGCTCAACGTGGCGCAGTACGACGCCGCCGTGGCCGCCGGCGCCAAATTCGTGATCACTCCCGGCTTCACCCCGGCCCTGCTCAAGCACGCCAAGGCCGGCCCGGTGCCACTGATGCCCGGCATCGCCACCCCCTCCGAGGCCATGCAGGCGCTGGAGCTGGGCTACACCCACCTCAAGTTCTTCCCGGCGGAGATCAACGGCGGCGCCAAGGCGCTGAAGGCCCTGGCCGGCCCCCTGCCCCAGCTGCGCTTCTGCCCCACCGGCGGTGTCAGCGCCGCCAACGCCAGGGACTACCTGGCGGTGAAATCGGTGATGACGGTGGGCGGCTCCTGGATGCTGCCGGCGGAGCTGGTCGCCGCCAAGGACTGGGACGGCATCACCCGCCTGGCCGCGGACGCGGTGGCGGCGGTAAAAGGCTGAAAGCCGGAAGCTGGATGGTGTTAAAGGCCGCTTGGGTTGGCAGCGGCCTTTTCATTCGGCACACCATCGCCAGCGCGCTCGCGCTTCGGCACTGCGTTATCCCTCGACAGACAGCCATTTGTTCCAGCTTGCCACCACCCAGTCGCGCTCCCGGGTGAGTTCGGTGTCCGGCACCCGGCCGGGCAGGTCGGACAGGCTCAGCCGGTGGCCCCGGTCGCGGATGGCGCAATAGGCGGCTTTCAACCGCCCGGCCTCCTCCTCTTCCAGCAGCCCCACCTCCACCGCCGCTTCCAGGATGCGGATATTGTCGGACCAGCGGGTCAGGGCCGGATGCTCTTGGGCATGGGCCAGCACCAGGTATTGGGTGAGGAACTCGATATCGGCCAGACCGCCCACCGACTGCTTGAGGTGGAACTCGCCGGGGCCGGCCTTAATGAGATGAGCACGCATCTTCTCGCGCATCTGCACCACCTCCAGCGCCAACTCTCGGTGCTCCCGCTCCTTGCCCAGTACCTCCCGGCGGATGTCGTTGAAGGCGTCGAACAGGGGCGGATCGCCCACTATCATACGGCTGCGCACCAGGGCCTGGTGCTCCCAGGTCCAGGCCTCGTTGTGCAGGTAGGTACGGTAGGCGTCGAGCGGACTCACCATCAGGCCGGAGGCGCCGCTCGGGCGCAGCCGCATGTCTACCTCGTAGAGCACGCCGCTGGGGGTGCGGGTGCTGAACAGGTGGATGATGCGCTGGGCCAGGCGCAGGTAGAACTGGCGGCAGTCGAGGGGCTTTTCGCCGTTGGTCTGGCCCTTGAGCCCGGCTTCCTGTACGAACACCAGATCCAGATCCGAACTGTAGGCCAGCTCGATTCCGCCCAGCTTGCCGTAGGCCACCACCCCGAAGCCCTTGCGGCCGCTGTCCGCCAGTTGCTCGGGCACGCCGTGACGAGCACTCATCTGGGTCCACGCCTGGTTGACCACCTCTTCCACTATGGCCTCCGCCAGCCAGGTGAGATGATCGCTCACCTTCATCAGCGGCAGGGCGCCGGCGATGTCGGCGGCGGCAATGCGCAGCAGATGGATCTGCTTGAACTGGCGCAGGGCCTCCATCTGCTGCTCTACGTCCTCCTCCGGCACCCGCAGCAGGAACTGGCGCAGCTCGCCCTGATAGGCGTCGAGGGGGATGGGATTGTACAGCAGTTGGGGCACCAGCAGCTCGTCCAGCAGAATGGGATAGCGTGCCAGCTGCTCGGCCACCAGGGAGCTGGCCTCGCACAGGCGGATCAGCTGGGTCAGGGCGCCGGCGTTTTCCACCAGCAGTTGCAGGTAGGCGGTGCGGGTGGCGATTTGCAGCAGCAATTTTTGCAGCCGGGCGAACAGGATGCCGGGGGTGTCGGACTGGCTGACCTTGTCGAGCAGCACCGGCATCAGCTTCTCCAGCGCCTGGCGTCCCTGGGGGCCCATGGCCCGGCGCGGGCATTCCTCCTTGAAGGTGTTGAGGGCCAGGGCCAGGCGGCCGGCCTTGTCCTGCTCCATGCCCTGCTCCTGCAGCAGCCGGACCAGTTCTTCCTCTTCCCAGTCGGTCTGCCAGAGGTCGAACCAGATCTGGGCCGCCCCCTCCTCCTCCGCCTCGGCGCTGTCGCCGATCAGCAGTTCAAACTGGCGATGGACCAGGGCCATGGCCTCGTGCAGCGCCCGGTAGAAGGCATCCCAATCGGGGTAGCCCGTCAACCAGGCCAGGCGGGTGCAGTTGAGTTCGTCCTGGGGCAGGGTCTGGGTCTGCTGATCGGCGAAGGCCTGCAAAAAGTTCTCGACCCTGCGCAGGAAACGATAGCTTTGGTGCAGATCCCCGGCCACCTCGGGGCTGAGCGCCCCCGCTTCCCGCGCCGCCGCCAGGGCGTGGGGCAGATGGCGCACCTGCAGCGCCGGCTCCCGGCCGCCGCGGATCAGCTGGAACACCTGGGCGATGAACTCCACCTCGCGGATACCGCCAGCACCCAGCTTGATGTTGTCCTTGAGCCCCTTGCGCCGCACCTCGGCGGCGATCATCGCCTTCATCTGGCGCAGGGAGTCGATCACCCCGAAGTCGATGTAACGGCGGAACACGAAGGGCTTGAGCATGGCCTTGAGCTCGGCACTGTATTCGCCCTCATCGTTGAGGATGCGGGCCTTGACCATGGCGTAGCGCTCCCAGGTGCGGCCGTGGTGCTGGTAGTAGTCTTCCATGGCGGCAAAACTCACCGCCAGGGGACCGGACTCGCCGAAGGGCCGCAGCCGCATGTCCACCCGGTAGACCTGGCCGTCCACCGTGGTCTGGTGCAGGGCGTTGACCAGCTTCTGTCCCAGGCGGATGAAGAACTGCTGATTGGCCAGTTCGCGCCGCCCGCCCTTGGTCACTCCGTTGTGGGGAAAGGTGAAGATAAGGTCGATGTCGGAGGAGAAATTGAGCTCCCGCCCGCCCAGCTTGCCCATGCCCAGGATCAGCATGGGCACCGGCTTGCCCTCGGCATCCGAGGGGGTACCCAGCTCGGCGCACTGGCGCCGGTAGAGCCAGTGGTAGGCTTCCACGATCAGGGCATCGGCCAGGGCCGAGATATGCTCGAAGCTTTCCTCCACCTCGGCCCCCAGCAGCATCTCCCGCCAGGCGATCAGCAGCAGCTCGCGCCGGCGAAAGCGGCGCAAGCTGCGCAGCAGGCCGGGCTCGTCATTCACGGCCGCCAGCTGGGCGGCCAGCGCCGGTCGGTAACGGCCGGCCCGGTCGCCGTTGTGCAAATCCCGTTCATCGTCCAGTTCCAGGGCCAGTTCCGGCTGCTGGCACAGGCTGTCGGCGGCGAAGTCGCTGCAGGCGAACAGCGCCCTGAGCCGTCCGCAGCGCGGCGCACTCAGGCCGGCGCGGATGTCGCCGGCGCGTTCTTCGAAGCGGGCCCAGTGTCTGTCGGCCTGGGCCCCGAGCAGGGCGGGCATCTCTCCCATCTAGGTTTCCTTGTTGGCGGATTCTGGCATCAGACTACCATTGTTGCCGCCCATGAACAGAGAGCCGGCGCAGATTGTCGTGCCGGCCGGCGGAGCGCAAGTGCGGGCTTGCACTGAAGACGGTGGCTGATTAGTCTGTAGCGGACTTATTATGTCAGGACCTGTTGATGGAACTCTCAGTTATCGGCCGGCATCTCGAAGGGCTCGGCGACCAGTCGAGCACGGGTTTCGGCTTTCAGTGCTTTCCCATCCCCGGCGAGGTGGAGGTGCTCAAGGTGACGGTGGAGGGGCGCGAAGAGCTGCCCCTGTTCATCTCCGTTTCCGACGATCAGATTTTGTGCATCAGCTACCTGTGGGATGAAAGCCAGGTCGATCCGACCCGGCGCCAGGCCATGCTGGAGGCCATGCTCGACATGAACATCCCCATGCCCCTGTCGGCCTTCGCCCGGCTCGACGACTGGTACGTGGTGTTCGGCGCCCTGTCGCTCAACGCCGCTCTGGCCGACATCGAGCACGAGCTGGCGGTGCTGAGCGACAACTGCCTCGAGGTCATCGAGGACATGGCGGAATTTCTATTATGAGGGCGGGGCTATGAGCGTATTGGGCCAGGTTCTGCGCAGCCTGCAGGACCCGCAAGACGGCAGCCTGGATCCGGACAGGGTTTGTGTCCAGCTGGTGCGCGCCTGCCGCCATGCCGAGCAGCACATGCAGGGGCTGGCGCGCCAGTGCCGGCAACTGAAGGCCGATATCGACCGGCTCGAGGGCCGGGGGGCATCGCTGGCGCTGCGGCTGGCCGGGCTGGAGCGGGCCACCCTGGCGGCCCTCTCCCGTGGGGAGGAGCAGGCAGCCCGGCGGCTCGCCGCCGAGGTGGCCGCCGCCGAAGACGAGCAGGACGACTGCCGGCAACAGCTCGAACGGCTGCACCGGCGGCGGCGCTACTACCATGACCGCTGGCTCGGTGCCGAGCGCCATTACCACGATCTGTGTCGCCAGCTGGCCATGGCCAAGACCACCGCCTGCGTGCGCAAGACCATGGCCGCCATCCGCCATCACCCGGCGGTGACCCTGGTCAACGCCAAGCAGGCCCTGGCCGATATCCGCGCCCGGGAGCAACGCCAGCATCAGGACGCGGAGCCCGACGAGGCGCCAAGGGCCCTTTGCCCCCACAGTGCCGAGCAGGTACTGGCCCGGCTGCAACAGCAACTGGGAGGCCGCCCTTGAGCCAGCGCAAGATACCGGAAAAATGGCAGAGCTCGGTGCGCGCCGCCAAGGCGGTGCAGGTGGCCTTCGACATGGACGAGAAGCTGCAGTACCAGATCCGGCGCGAGGCGCTGGACAACGGCCTGAGCCCCTCGGATCAGATCCGCCATATCCTGACCCTGCCCACCGCCGCCAAGCCCAAGCGTCCCCGGCTGACGGTGTCGCTCAGCCCCGAGGATTACGCCTACCTGGCCGAGCGCTATGGCCTGCGCCCCGAGCAGCAGCTGGAAATCAAGCACAGGGTGATGGACGAGCTGCTGGCCTACAGCCGCCAGCAGCTCGATGAAGGCTAAGCCTCAGCGCCAGTAGGGCTCCAGCAACAGGGCCTGGGCCCGGGACTGCTCCAGCGCTTCCAGCAGGAAATGCCGCTTGCGTGCCAGCCAGTCGTCCAGCTCCTCTCGATCCTCCGCCGTCAGCCGCTCGCGCACGTCCTCCAGCGGCGACAGCCTGTCCAGATCCTCGATGCCGCGCAGTATGTCGAGCCAGGGCATCCGAAAGGCCAGCCGTTCCTCCTCCGGGTAGAGGCTGCTGAAGCAGAGCCCCACCATCAGGTTGCGCCTGAGCTTGCCCTTCTGCTGGATGTACCGCTCGCCGTCGAGTGCCGGCTCGCCCAGGGCGCTATGGCGCAGGGTGTGCCAGCTGTCCTCCAACCGTTCCCGGGCCAGACCGGCGACGGGGGCGGCCAGTTGGGCGCTCTGGCGCGGCTCCAGCCCGGCCCGCCAGTCCTGGCGATAGAGCCAGTGGGTGAGCCTGAGCAGCAGCCGGCCATAGCGGGCCCCGTAGAACAGCTCCCGCAGCTGCTCCTCGTCGGGCAGCCGTGCCTGCAGCTGCGCCAGTTCCGCCAGCAATGCCTTCTGGCAGTCCAGCCGACGCAGGTAATGGCCCCTGTCGGCGGTGAGATGGGCCAGCATCTGGGCCCTGTCCAGCCAGGACAGCTGTTGCTGCAGCCACAGCAGATCGTCGATCCAACCGCTGTTGATGCGGTGCGACACCAGCTCGCCGAACATCAGCAGGATCTGGTGCACCAGGGCGGCGCCCTCGCGCAGTTGCACCAGCCAGTCGATGCCGGGCGTGGTCATCCAGCCATCTTCATGGTACTGCCAGTGACGCAGCCCCTGGTGGAGCAAGGTCACCATGGCCTGCTCGCAGGCGTCTTCCGCCCTCAAGTCGGCCGGCGCCAGGGCCCGCAGCCGAGGCATGGGGCTTAGGCCGGCCAGGCGGTAGCCCCGTTGGGCCTTGGACACGGCCCCCAGACGCAGGCCACCATGTCTGACCAGGGTTTCCGCCAGTTCGAACAGGAGGGAGGCATCCCCCCGCACCAGCTCGAGTTCCAGCTCGCGGATGGGCTCGCGTCGCTCGCCCGCCCGAACCTCGCCCTCGTCCAGGGCCAGTTCGATCTCGGTTCCGTCACCGGCCAGCAGCCAGCGCCGGCGCACGAAATCGGTACAGAACAGGGGCTGCAGGGCCTGCTGCAAGGCGGCGGGGTCGACCCCCTCGGGCCAGATATGGACGGGGAACCGGGCCAGATCCGGCTGACCCAACGACAGGGCGACATTGTATTCCGGTCGTTGATGCAGGCCGCCGACCTGACTGCCTGCCAGCTTGATGGTCTGCTCCAGGGCGCCGTCTTGGCTGCGGATGCGCAGGCCGGCGTCCATCCGGCGCAGGGCCAGATCGGGGGTGTCGTAGTAGGTGTTGGCCAGGTGCCGCCGGTCGTGCTTGAGGATTTGGTAAGATTGCAACAGCTCGGGCAGGGCGTCGGTGATATCGCGTGAGACAAGAAACTTGATCTCTATTTCTGTATCCATAAGGGTGTCCGGAAAACCAACCTTCTGATTTAAAAGTAAAAGCAGAAACCGCTAGCAGAGAGACATGACGGTTTTATGAAAAATGCTGTTTTCTTGCCTTTGTAGTTAAGTTACCATGCGCGCCACATTGATGTATCGAGTGTTTTTTCACCGACACAGGGTTGGCTATGCCAGTAAATACTATTTTGGGACTCTTTGCCAAGTCCCCGATCAAGCCCCTGCAGAAGCATGTGATGAAAGTCCATGAGGCTGCGCAGCAATTGGTTCCCTTCTTCGACGCCATGTGGGAGCAGGACTGGGAGAAGGCCGAACAGATCCAGGGCCGCATCTCCCAGCTGGAACGGGAAGCCGATGCCCTGAAGCGGGAAATCCGCCTCAAACTCCCCCGCGGCCTGTTCATGCCGGTCGCCCGCACCGACATGCTGGAGCTGTTGACCCAGCAGGACAAGATCGCCAACAAGGCGAAAGACATCTCCGGCCGCATCGTGGGCCGCCAGATGGAAATCCCGCTGCAGCTCAAGACCGCCTTCATGGCCTATCTCGGCCGCTGCATCGACGCCACCGCCCAGGCCGCCAAGGCCATCGACGAGCTCGACGAACTGCTGGAAACCGGCTTCAAGGGCAGGGAGATGGACCTGGTCACCGACATGATCCACCAGCTGGACCTGATCGAGGACGATACCGACGTCATGCAGGCCAAGCTGCGCAAGCAGCTGCAGGCCATCGAAGACGGCTACAACCCCATCGACATCATCTTCCTGTACAAGATCCTTGAATGGGTCGGAGATCTGGCGGACCAGGCCGAGCGGGTAGGTTCCCGTTTAGAGCTGATGCTGTCCCGTTCCTGAGCGAAACAACAAGGTATATAAATGGATATCATCGCTAACTACGGCACCACGCTGATCCTGGTGGCGGCCGTCTTCGGCTTTTTCATGGCCTGGGGCATAGGTGCCAACGATGTGGCCAACGCCATGGGCACCTCCGTCGGTACCCGCTCGCTGACCATCAAGCAGGCGATCATCATTGCCATGATCTTCGAGTTTGCCGGCGCCTACCTGGCCGGCGGCGAAGTGACCTCCACCATCCGCAGCGGCATCATCGACTCCGACGCCTTCACCGATGCCCCCGACCAGCTGGTGTTTGGCATGATCGCCTCGCTGCTGGCCGCCGGTACCTGGCTGCTGCTGGCCTCCTACTTCGGCTGGCCGGTGTCCACCACCCACTCCATCATCGGCGCCATCGTCGGCTTCGCCCTGGTGTCGCTCGGTTCCGAGGCGGTGCACTGGGGTAAACTCGGTGGCGTGGTCGGCTCCTGGATAGTGACCCCGGCCCTGTCCGGCCTGCTCGCCTACTTCACCTTCATCAGCGTACAGCGCCTGATCTTCAACGCCGACAGCCCGCTGGCGGCGGCCAAGAAGTATGTGCCCGTCTATATTTTCCTCACCGTCATGGTGATCTGCCTGGTGACCCTGAAGAAGGGCCTGAGCCACGTGGGCCTGGACATGACCAATGCCCAGAGCTGGGGCCTGTCGGTGCTGGTATCCCTGGTCAGCGCCATCATCTGCGCCTTCTATATCAAGCGCCAGCAGTACAATCCCCAGGACGACAAGGACATGCACTTCTCCAACGTGGAGAAGGTGTTCGGCATCCTGATGGTGGTCACCGCCTGCGCCATGGCTTTCGCCCACGGCTCCAACGACGTGGCCAATGCCATCGGCCCGCTGTCGGCGGTGGTCAGCACGGTGGAGAGCGCCGGTCAGATCGCCAGCAAGTCGGCCATCGCCTGGTGGATACTGCCACTCGGCGGCATCGGCATCGTCATCGGCCTGGCATCGCTGGGCCACAAGGTGATGGCCACCGTGGGCACCGGCATCACCCACCTGACCCCGAGCCGCGGCTTTGCCGCCCAGTTGGCCACGGCTGCGACAGTGGTGATCGCATCCGGTACCGGCCTGCCCATCTCCACCACCCAGACCCTGGTAGGGGCGGTGATGGGGGTCGGCCTGGCCCGGGGTATTGCCGCCCTAAACCTTAACGTATTGCGCAATATAGTGGTGTCCTGGATAGTCACCCTGCCCGCCGGCGCCATTCTGGCCATCGTCTTCTTCTACATCATCCAGTGGATGTTCGTCTGATCGAGGGGGCCTGCAGGCCCCCTTGTTCTTGTTCTCCGATGCCACGCCTATTACCATGGCGTCATCGATGAGAGTGAAGGAACCCCAGGTGAAAGCGAAATTCCTGTTGGTGCTGCTGTGCAGCCTGCCCTGGCTCGGCCATGCCGACGCCGCCACCCGTTATATTTCCGACAACGTCTACGCCTTTCTGCATACCGGCCCCGGCAACCAGTATCGCATCCTAGGCTCCATCAATGCCGGCGAGCCGGTGGAGTACCTGAGCCGCAATGCCGACAGCAAGTATGTGCAGATCCGGGACAAGGACGGCCGCACCGGCTGGGTGGACGGCCAGTTCGTGCAGACCGAGGAGAGCTTCCGCTCCCGGCTGCCGGCCCTCGAGCAGCAGCTGGCGGACACCAGACAGCAACTGGCCACCGCCGACGAACGCCACCGCCAGGATGTGCAGGACAAGACCGAACGGCTGCAGCAGCAGGAGCAGGAGCTGAGCGAGCTGCATCGCCAGCTTGCCGAACTGCGCCAGACCAGCGACCAACTGGCGGCGGACAATCGCCGCCTGAGCAGCCTGATGGACGACAGAGAGCACCAGATGCGGATGGACTGGCTGCTGCGCGGCGGCCTGGTGGCCGGCGCCGGGGCCCTGGTCGGTTTCCTGTTGCCGCTGATCCCCCTGCGCCGCAAGCGCAAGCAGGGCCGCTGGATGAACTGATGCCATCAGCCCCGTCCCCGAAAGCGCCCTGGTGGCGCTTTTTTGTTGCTCCTTGTTCCCTGCCGCCCCTGCTCGGCTATCTTTAACAGGCAAACAGGGCGGACGATCGTAGCTATTGCGCCCCTCGACGCGCCCACTGTTACTGGCCCGCCGCCACGGCTCCCCAACCTCAGGAAGTGTCGCTATGTTCAATGCCGCCACCGTCTTCGCTCCCGGTTACGCCCCCCGCGACCTGCCGGCCCTGCGCCGGGACATTACCCAAAACTACGTGGTCGATGAAAACGGCTACCTGGCCGACCTGCTGGAGCAGGTGCCGGCCGACGCCCAGACCCTGGCCCGCATCACCGACCAGGCCCGGCGCCTGGTGACCAAGGTACGGGCGGAAAGCGACGGCGGCGATGGCATCGACGCCTTCCTGCAGCAATACAGCCTGGACACCCAGGAGGGCATTATCCTGATGTGCCTGGCCGAAGCCCTGCTGCGCATCCCCGACAGCCATACCGCCGACGAACTGATCAAGGACAAGCTGTCCGGCGCCGACTGGGCCAGGCACTTCCGCCAGAGCGACTCCACCCTGGTCAACGCCTCCACCTGGGGCCTGATGCTGACCGGCAAGATAGTGCGCATGGACAAAAAACTGGACGGCAACCCGGCCAATGTACTGGGCCGCATGATCAACCGCCTGGGCGAGCCGGTGGTACGCTCCGCCATGTACGCGGCCATGAAGATCATGGGCAAGCAGTTCGTGTTGGGGCGGGACATTAAGGAGGCACTCAAGGCCAGCCGCAAGTCCCGCGAACTCGGCTACACCCATTCCTACGACATGCTGGGCGAAGCGGCCATGACCGCCGCCGACGCCGAGAAATACCGCGCCGACTACGCCAAGGCCATCGCCACCGTGGGCGCCGAGCAGCTCAACAACCCGGCGGTGCCGCGTCCCTCCGTCTCCATCAAGCTGTCCGCCCTGCATCCCCGCTACGAGGAAGCCAGCCGGACGCGGGTGCTGAGCGAGCTGCATGCCACCGTGCTGGGACTGCTGGAAGAGGCACGCAAACTGGACGTGTTCATCACCATCGACGCGGAGGAGATGGATCGGCTGGAGCTGTCGCTCGATCTGTTCGAGGCCCTGTACCGTTCCGAGGTCAACCGGGGCTGGGGCGGGCTCGGCCTGGTGGTGCAGGCCTATTCCAAGCGCGCCCTGCCGGTGCTGTGCTGGCTGACCGCCCTGGCCCGGGAGCAGGGCGACGAGATCCCGGTACGGCTGGTGAAGGGCGCCTACTGGGACAGCGAGATCAAGCACTGCCAGCAGGCCGGCATCGACGGCTACCCGGTCTATACCCGCAAGGCCGGCACCGACGTGTCTTATCTCGCCTGTGCCCGCTACCTGCTGAGCGAGGCGACCCGGGCCGCCATCTATCCCCAGTTCGCCACCCATAACGCCCACACCGTGGTGTCGGTAATGGCCATGGCGGGGGAACGCCGCTTCGAGTTCCAGCGCCTGCACGGCATGGGCGAGGAGCTGTACAACACCGTGTTGAAGGAAAACCCCGGCCTGGTGTGCCGCATCTATGCCCCGGTGGGGGCCCACAAGGATCTGCTGCCCTACCTGGTGCGCCGGCTGCTGGAAAACGGGGCCAACACCTCCTTTGTGCACAAGCTGGTGGACCCCAATACCCCCATCGATACCCTGATCACCCATCCGCTGGTCAGCCTCGGCGAGTGCCCCAGGCTGGCCAACGACAAGATACCGCTGCCCCTGGCCATCTTCCCGGACCGCATCAACTCCCGGGGCCTGAACATGAATGTCGAAGATCTGCGCACCCCCTTCTTCAACGAGTTGACCAAACTGCCCGACAAGCAGTGGCAGGCTGGCCCCATCGTCGGCGGCAAGACCCTGACCAACGGCACCGCCAGCGCCGTACTGAGCCCCCAGGATCAGGGCCGGCAGGTAGGCCAGGTGTGGTTTGCCGACCAGGCAACGGTGGAGCAGGCGGTGGGCCGGGCCCGGGCCGCCTTCAAGGGCTGGCGCGACACCCCGGTGGAGCAACGCGCCCGGGCGCTGGAAAAGCTGGCCGAGCTGCTGGAGGCCCATAGCACCGAGTTTGTTTCCCTCTGTACCCGGGAAGCGGGCAAGCTGCTGCAGGACGGCATCGACGAGGTGCGCGAGGCGGTGGACTTCTGCCGCTACTATGCCGTTGAAGCCCGCCGCCTGATGGCCGAGCCCACCCGGTTGCCCGGCTACACCGGCGAACTGAACCTGCTCCATGCCCAGGGTAGGGGGCCCTTCGTCTGTATCAGCCCCTGGAACTTCCCGCTGGCCATCTTCCTCGGGCAGGTGGGGGCCGCCCTGGTCACCGGCAACACCGTGCTGGCCAAGCCGGCGGAGCAGACCTCGCTCATCGCCCACCTGGCGGTGACCCTGGCACACCAGGCCGGCATTCCCGCCGAGGTGCTGCAGTTGCTGCCCGGCGACGGCGCCACCGTGGGCGCGGCCCTCACCCAGGATCCGCGCATCGCCGGGGTCTGCTTCACCGGCTCCACCGACACCGCCCAGACGATCAACCTGACCCTGGCCAAACGCCAGGGCGCCATAGTGCCGCTGATCGCCGAAACCGGCGGCCAGAACACCATGATAGTGGACTCCACCGCCCTGCCCGAGCAGGTGGTGCGCGACGTGCTGCGCGCCGCCTTCCAGAGTGCCGGCCAGCGCTGCTCCGCCCTGCGGGTGCTCTATCTGCAGGAAGACATCGCCGAGCGGGTGCTGGAGATCCTTAAGGGCGCCATGATGGAGCTGAGCGTGGACGATCCCGCGCTCTGGTCCACCGACGTGGGCCCGGTGATTGACCAGGGCGCCAGGGCCGGGCTGGAGGCGCACCTGGCGCGGATGAAGGCCGAAGGCAAGCGGATCATCGCCGAGGCCCCCATGGGCGACTGTTGCAACAAGGGCTTCTACGTCCGGCCCACGGCGCTGGAAATCGGCAGCATCAATGAGCTGGAAAAGGAGCAGTTCGGCCCCATACTCCATGTGGTGCGGTTCAAGGCGAAGGACATCGACAAGGTGATCGATGACATCAACGGCACCGGCTACGGCCTGACCCTGGGCATCCACAGCCGCAACGAGTCCTTTGCCGAGCAGGTGGCCAGATCCGTGGATGCGGGCAACGTCTACATCAACCGGGATCAGATCGGCGCCATGGTGGGTGTGCAGCCCTTCGGCGGCCAGGGCCTGTCCGGCACCGGCCCCAAGGCCGGCGGCCCCCACTACCTGAGCCGCTTTATCACCGAGAAGACCGTTACCAACAACACCACCGCCATCGGCGGCAACGCCACCCTGCTGTCCCTGGGGGAAGGCTGAGCCCAGGCCGGAAGCCGGAAGCCGGAAGCCGGAAGCCGGAAGCCGGAAGCCGGAAGCCGGAGATAATAACAAAAGCAAACTGCTGGCAAACCTTCGGATGTACCTATACGGGCAGCACCCATGCCAAACAGGCGGACAAAGGGAACGGCTCCGCCGACCATGAAATGCCATGGATGGCATTTCGAGCCCACGTGGATGTGTTTACGGCGTGTCGGCGGAGCTGGCCCTTTGGCCGACTTATGTGGTCATGACAACGGCTTTGACTCCAGGCCGAAAGGCGCCTCGGCGCCTTTGGTGTATGGTCTCAGGGCGCCAGCCGCAGGCTGCCGGTCAGGCGGATTCGTTCGAAGTCGCTGACCAGCACTTCCACCGTCACCGACCAGTCGCCGGGCACCGGCAACGGCAGCTCCTCCAACAACCAGTGCCCCGGCGCCAGGGGCAGTGCCCGACGGCGGAACGGCGCTATGCCCTCCTGGGCATGGGACAGCAGCAGGCCGAGCTCGCGGGCCTCCACCTCCCGCCCCTGGTCATCCCGCAGCAGGATGTCGGCCCGTACCGGACCGGCCTTGTCCGGAAACAGGGTCAGCTCCGCCCGCAGCCCGGCGGCGACCACAACCACCTGCACCTGCCCCGGCGACAGCAGCGCCCTGGGCGGCGGGGTAAAACGCCAGGCCGCCACCAGCCCCAGCACCATCACCAGCAGCGCCAGTTCAAGCCGGATCAGCCGTCGCAGGGCCAGCCGAGCGGCAGCCTCTCCCCGCTGCACCCGGGCGGTCAGGCGCCAGCGATTCCACGCGGCCAGCACCAGCACCAGAGCTACCAGTGTCAGCTTCAGCAGCAGGATACGGCTGTAGCCGGGCAGTGCCAGGGCGCGCCAGTGTCCCAGTTGTATCACCGCCAGGACGCCGCCGGACAACACCAACGCCGCCAGCATCCAGGGAGCCCAGCGGGAAAAGCGCTCCAGCACCCGCCGGGCGTCCGCTCCCGGCTTGGCCAAGGCCACAAAGAGCGGCGGCAGGGCGCCCAGCCACAGCATTGCCATCAGCACATGCAGCCCCAGCGCCGGGCGGCTCAGCCAGCGGGGCTCGGCCGAGGCGGCATGGCCGCTGACCGTAAACGCCAGCCCGAGCAAAAGCACGACCACCGCCGACAGCAGCCAGGCAATGGCTGTTGAATGACGTCGCAGCCACAGGGTGCCGCCGGCACCGGCCAGGGCCAGCAGGGCCAGTCCGACGCTGTGACCATAGCTGGTGGCCATGGCGGCCTGCCAGCCGGGCGAGGCCAGCAGGCCGCTCAGGGGCAGGCCCAGGGCATCCACCCCCTGCAGGCCGAACGACAGCGGCAAGGCCCCCGCTCCCAGCCAGAGCGCGGCAACGACCGGGCGCAATGGCCCGGTGCCGAGCCAGAGGGAGGCGCAGGCACCGCCGACCCCCAGCATCAACCCCAGATAGACCGCCACCCGGGCGCTCCAGATGGCGAGATAATGGCTGTCGGCCGTCGTCGGCATCAACTCCGCTTCGGTTCGCATACCGACGGCAAACGCCAGCGCCCCCGCTATGGGGTGGCCGTCGGCGGACACCACCCGCCAACTGAGCAGCCAGTTGCCCGGGGCCAGGGCGGCCGGCAACGTGATCCGCAGTTGCTGCGCAGGCGCCACACCCTCCAACCGCTGCGGCTCGCCATCCGGCCCAATCAGGGTCAGCACCAGGGGGCTGACCCTTTCACTAAAGTGCAGTGCCAGCCAGGCTGGCGATTCGCCAACTACACTGCCCTCTGCCGGTATGCTGTGCAACAGCACGGCGTGGGCGCGGGCGCCACCACTGCCCAGCAGGAGCAGCAGCAGTCCCAGCCAGGGCAGCAGGGCGCTCGATTTCATCGACATGAGCATCTCAGCCAGCGGATAACAGCGGGGGCGGCCACGCCGCCCCCGGGAGTTCAGGCCAGAGCCCGGCTCCGGTTAATGATGGTGACCCGCTTTCAGGGTCAGGCCGGGTGCCGGCTCGTCGCTCCCCTCGTCGCCCGAGGTATCGATCCAGCGGGCCACCCCGTTGGCGCATTCCTGCACGGTAGGAAAGTAGAAGCGACTGTCGGCCGGCAGGCTGTCGGCGAAGCGCCCGCGGAATACGAATTCGTCGTAGAAGTTATCGGGCAGCTTGCCGCCGGACCAGATAAGCTCTGTCACCCCCCGGGACACCGGCGTGCCGTGATTGTCATAGGCCCGGGCGTAGTCCCCTTCGATCGTCGTCAGTGTCCAGCCCGCCTTGGGCATGGGCTTGACGTCGTAAAACCCCTCCGGGATCCTGACCCTCAGGGTATGGGTGGCTTCCCCCTCGCAACCGTGGGGTATCCGCAGCACCGCCTTGTAGCTGGCTCCGGGCTGGGCCGTCGGCTGCTCCAGGGTCACATGGGCTGACGCGGCCGGCAGCCACAGGCAGGACAGGGCCGCCGCCAGGGCGGTGTTTCTGGTGATAATGGTCATGCGCTTTCCTCGATATCAATATGAATGGTAGACGGGCACGCGCGGTGGGCGCGGCAACATCAGACGGAGGCGAGGAAGGCGGGAGGGGCGCGGGCAGCGAGACCGGGCCAGCGCGGCGGCGCCCGGAGGGGCGGAACATAACCGCCGGGCAGCCCGCCAAAGAAGGCCAGCCTGGCGGGCAAGAGCAGGCCAGGTTCGGGAGCGCCCGCATCGAGGATTTGGGTCCAGCAGGGGCATTGATCGCAGTGCTCCGCCATGGGGTGCGATGGGTCTTCGCCCGTGGCCGGCTCACCCTGCCACTCGGCCAGGGACACCCACTTCAGGGTACCGCCGCTGCAGATGGGTACCCGGTCGTCGGCGCCCGTCCCGCCCCAGGCGGTACCACCGAAGGCCGGCAGCAGCGAGCCTGTCAGCAGACTCAGCAACAAAAGCGGCAAGATAGGAAGTGACATCCTTTTCATCACTGGGGACAATACCCTCGACACATCCTGTAAAAGTTCTTTTGAATCCCTTTGGGGACAGGCTGGCTCATATTAAGGCAAGGGGGCAAAAGTGCAAACATATCTGGTGGGGGGCGCGGTCAGGGATGCCCTGCTGGGCCTGGAGGTCGGCGAGCGGGACTATATGGTGGTGGGGGCCACCCCGGAGCAGTTGCTCGCGCTCGGCTATACCCAGGTGGGCAAGGACTTCCCGGTGTTCCTCCACCCCGACACCAAGGAGGAATATGCCCTGGCCCGCACCGAGCGCAAGTCCGGCCGCGGCTACACCGGCTTTATCTGCGACTTCGGCCCCGAGGTGACCCTGGAAGAGGATCTGCGCCGCCGGGATCTGACCATCAACGCCATCGCCCAGGATCAACAGGGCCGGTTGTACGACCCGTACGGCGGCCGGGAGGATCTCGATAACCGGGTGTTGCGCCATGTATCCGAGGCCTTCGCCGAGGATCCATTGCGCGTGTTGCGGGTGGCCCGCTTCGCCGCCCGTTTCCACGATCTCGGCTTTATCCTGGCCGACGAGACGCAGGCCTTGATGCGGAAGATGGCCGCCGCCGGCGAGCTCAAAACCCTGACGCCGGAGCGGGTATGGAAGGAAACGGAGAAGGCCCTGGCCACCGCCAATCCCCAGGTCTACTTCGAGGTGCTGCGCCGGGTCGACGCCCTGGGCCAGCTTTTTCCCGAGCTGAGCGCCCTGTTCGGGGTGCCGGGCCCGGCGCAATGGCATCCGGAGATCGATACCGGCATCCACACCCTGATGGTGCTCAAACGGGCGGCGGAGCTGGGGGGGAGCCTGCCCTGCCGTTTTGCCGCCCTCTGCCATGACTTCGGCAAGGCGCTGACGCCCCGGGAGAAGTGGCCCAGCCACCATCGTCACGGCGAGCTGGGCATAGCCCCGATAGAGGCCTTGTGCGCCCGCTTCAGGGTGCCGGGCGAACACCGGGAACTGGCCATACTGATGAGCCGCTGGCACATTCTGTTCCACCGGCTGGCTACCCCCGCGCCCGGACAGGCGGAGGCGATACTGGAACTGTTCAACCATACCGACGCCTGGCGCAAGCCGGCGCGTTTCGCCCAGCTACTGATCTGCGCCCAGGCGGATCTGCAGGGCCGCGAGGGATTCGAGCACAGGCCCTACCCCCAGCGGGAACGGCTGTGGCAATGGCTGGACGAGCTCAGGCAGATCACCGCCGGACCTTTCGTCGCCCAGGGGCTGAAGGGGCCGGCCATCGGCGAGGCCATCGCCGCCGCCCGCCGCCAAAAGCTGGAAGCCTGGCTGACTCAGGCTTGAGCCGACATCATCCACAGCAGCACGGCGCCCAGCCCCAGCCGGTAGAGCACGAAGGGCAGCACCCCGATACGGTTGAGCAGGGTCAGAAACAGGTGGATGCAGGCCAGGGCGCTGGCGAAGGACACCAATACCCCCACGCCTACCGCCGACCAGGACATCACCGCCTGGCTGCCGATCAGATCGGTGGCCTGGTGGCTGCCGGCCAGAAAAATGATGGGAATGGACATCAGGAAGGAAAAACGGGCTGCCGCCTGCCGGGTGAGGCCGAGCATCAGGCCGGCGGTGAGGGTGATGCCGCTGCGGGAGGTCCCCGGGATCAGCGCCAGGGCCTGGGCACAGCCCAACCAGAGGGCACCGCGCCAACCCGCCTGGTATTCGGTTTTCTGCAGCCGGGCCATGCGATCGGCCCACCACAGCAAGAGCCCGAAGACGATGGTGGCCACCGCGATCACCCAGCCGGAGCGCAGGTGATCCCCGATCCAGTCGCCGAACAACAGGCCCACTACGCAGGCGGGGATGGTGGCCAGAATGATGCCCCAGGCCAGGCATGACTCGGCGCTGTGGCCGTCCCCCCGGAGGGAGCGCCACCAGGCAGAGGCCATGATGACGACCTCACGCCGGAAATACCAGAGCACCGCCAACAGGCTGCCCAGGTGCACGGCCACGTCGAAGGCCATGCCCTGATCCCGCCAGCCCAGCAACACCGATGGCAGGATAAGATGGGCGGAGCTGGAGATGGGAAGAAACTCGGTAAACCCCTGGATCAGGGCGAGCAGTACGGCCTGCACTTCCATGATGTACTTCCTGTTGGTGGATGGGTCGGCAGGCTATCAGGCGTCGATGACGCTTTAATGAAGGCTCAGCTTACCCCATAATCCCTGGCAAAACGTTCGATTTCCACGCCCACACCGGCGGCGTTGGGTACCGCGCCCGGTTTGGTCAGCCGCACCCGTACCGACTTGACCGGAAACTCGGTCAAGATCAACTGGGCGATGTGTTCGGCCATGGTTTCGACCAGTTCCACATGGTTTTGTTCGGCGTAGGTGCTGACTTTTTTCGACAGGCTGGCATAGTCCAGCGCCTGGTCGATGTCGTCGCCCCGGGCCGCGGCCCTGGTATCGCAGCCCATTTCCAGATCGAAGCGGATCTTCTGCCGAATACCCTTTTCCCACTCATAAACGCCTATGGTGGTCAGCACTTCGAGGCCTTGTACAAACACTTTATCCATCGTCTCTGTCTTCTGTTAAGCTGTGGCTATCTTCGGCGACCGGGTCGCTTCGGTCCGGTTTCTGGCGCGCGAATGATAACGGATTGAACCCGGGGTATAAACCGCGATTATGACGGCGCTCACCTTATTTATGATCATCCTGGCCTACCTGGGCGGCTCGGTGTCCAGCGCCGTGCTGATCTCCAGGCTCTACCGGCTGCCGGATCCCCGCGCCCACGGCTCGGGCAACCCCGGCGCCACCAATGTGCTGCGCACCGGCCACCGCAGTGCGGCGGTGTGGGTGCTGCTGCTCGACATCCTCAAGGGCACCCTGCCCGTGTATCTGGGCTGGTTCCTGGGGATAGGTCCGCTTTACCTGGCCCTGATCGGCATGGCCGCCTGCCTGGGGCACATGTTCCCCCTGTTCTTCCACTTCCGCGGCGGCAAGGGCGTGGCCACGGCGCTCGGCACCCTGCTGCCGCTCGGCATGGACATGGCCGGGCTGCTGCTGCTGACCTGGCTGGTGAGCCTGGGACTGTTCGGCTATTCCTCGCTGGCGTCCCTCATCACCGCCCTGCTCGCCCCGCTCTACGTTTATTTCATCAAGCCGGAATACACCCTGGCGGTGGCCCTGCTGTCCTGCCTCATCATACTGCGCCACCACCGCAATATCAGCCGGCTCTACCACCATCAGGAAGAGCCTATCATCGACAGATTCAAGCGAGGCCGTGAGGAATAAGGGAAGAGGAGTAAGGAGTGAGGCAATCTCCACACACTTTACGCTTCACTCCTTGCCCTTACTCGACCGGCGCCAGCTCATCCAGCGGCCAGCGCGGCCGTGCCCTGACCGACAGGGGTTCGAACTCCCCCGCCTTGAGCCGCTGCAGCCCGGCGAAAGCGATCATGGCACCGTTGTCGGTGCAATATTCGTTGCGCGGGTAGAATACTTCCCCCTTGAGACCCGCCATCAGCTCCGCCAGTTGGGCGCGCAGCGACAGGTTGGCACTGACCCCGCCGGCCACCACCAGCCGGTTGAGCCCGGTCTGTTGCAGGGCCCGCCTGCACTTGATGGCCAAGGTGTCGACCACCGCCTGCTGGAAGGCGTGGGCGATGTCCGCCCGGGTTTGTTCGTCGTTGCCTTGCGCCGCTATGGTGTTGGCGGCAAAGGTCTTGAGCCCGGAAAAGCTGAAGTCCAGGCCGGGCCTGTCGGTCATCGGCCGGGGGAAATGGAAGCGGCCGGCAACCCCCTGCTCGGCCAGCCTGGCCAGGCGCGGGCCGCCGGGATACTCCAGCCCCATCAGCTTGGCGGTCTTGTCAAAAGCCTCACCGGCCGCATCGTCGATGGACTCGCCGAGGATCTGGTAGCGGCCGATGCCGTCCACCCGCACCAGCAGGGTATGGCCGCCCGACACCAGCAGGGCCACGAAGGGAAAGGCCGGTATCCGCTCCTCCAGCATGGGTGCCAGCAGGTGGCCTTCCATGTGGTGCACCGCCACCGCCGGTTTGCCCCAGGCGAAGGCCAGGCTGCGGCCTATGGTGGCGCCCACCAGCAGCGCCCCCATCAGGCCCGGCCCGGCGGTGTAGGCCACGCCGTCGATCTCGTCCTTGCCGCAACCGGCCTGGACCAGGGCAGCCTCGATCAGCGGTATGGTCTTGCGGATATGATCCCGACTGGCCAGCTCCGGCACCACGCCGCCATAGTCCGCATGCAGCTTGACCTGGCTATACAGCTGGTGAGCCAGAATGCCGAGCTTGTCGTCATAGATGGCGATGCCGGTTTCATCGCAGGAAGTCTCGATACCTAGTACGCGCATGGAATGAATAACACTGTCGAAAAGATGGCGGCTATGTTACCCTGCCCGCGATTTTTTAACCAGTGAAGGGCGACCGGTCTTTACAGGCGGGGCCGCTTCAGAGTAGAATTTCGCACCATTTTTTATAGTCATGCTGGTCGGTGACAGGCCAGTTAACCGAGGTGAGAGGCACATGCCAGTAATTAAAGTACGTGAAAACGAGCCCTTCGACGTAGCCCTGCGTCGCTTCAAGCGTTCCTGCGAAAAGGCCGGTATCCTGTCCGAAGTGCGTCGTCGCGAGCACTACGAAAAGCCGACTACCGAGCGCAAGCGCGCCAAGGCCGCCGCTGTCAAGCGTCATGCCAAGAAGCTGGCTCGCGAAAACGCACGTCGCACTCGTCTGTACTAAGCCGTTATTGATCTCATGTCTTTGAAAGACCGGTTGTCGGAACAGCAGAAGAACGCCATGCGCGCCAAAGACAAGGCTCGCCTGGGTACTCTGCGTATGCTGATGGCCGAGATCAAGCAAAAAGAGATAGACAGCCGCGAAACCCTGGATGACGACGGCATCGTGGCGGTGATCACCAAGATGGTGAAACAGCGCAAAGACGCCGCCGGCCAGTTCGAGCAGGCTGGTCGCCAGGATCTGGCCGACACCGAGCGCCAGGAAATAGCGGTGCTGCAGGAATTCCTGCCGCAACCCCTGACCGAAGCCGAACTGGATGCCTTGCTGACGCAAGCCATCGCCGATACCGGCGCTGCCGGCATGCAGGACATGGGCAAGGTGATGGCAGTGCTCAAGCCGCAGATCCAGGGACGTGCAGATATGGGCAAGGTCAGCGCCATTATCAAAGCCAAACTGGCTTAATCCGGCTGCTCACCTGCCAACGGGCCGTGCTTCATCCGATGCACGGCTTTGTTTTTTCCCATACCCGGTGAACCATGGCAGGCAGAATCCCCCAATCCTTCATCGACGACCTGTTGGCCCGCACCGACATTGTCGACCTGATCGATCAGCGGGTAAAACTCAAGAAGGCCGGTAAGAACTACCAGGCCTGCTGCCCCTTTCACAACGAAAAAAGCCCCTCCTTCACCGTCAGCCCCGACAAACAGTTCTATCACTGCTTCGGCTGCGGCGCCCACGGCACCGCGCTCGGCTTTTTGATGGAATACGACGGCCTCGAGTTTCTCGACGCCATCGATGAACTGGCAGCCATGCACGGGGTGACGGTGCCCCGGGAGCAGAGCGGCTCTCCCGAACGGCAGGTGGCGGCCAAGGCGGTGCGTCAGGATCTCTATGGCCAGCTGAATGAGATCTGTCGCTTCTACCAGGTCCAGCTCAAGCAGTCCCAGGCCGCCATCGCCTACCTGAAAGGGCGGGGCCTGAGCGGCGAAGTGGTCAAGCAGTTCGCCATCGGCTATGTGCCGGATCAGTGGGACAGCGTCAAGCGCCAGTTCGCCCGCGGCCGGGAGGCGGAGCAGCAGCTGATCGAAGGCGGCATGCTGCTGCAGAACGACAAGGGCCGGGTCTACGACCGCTTCCGTGATCGCATCATGTTCCCGATCCGCGATCGCCGGGGCCGCACCATCGGCTTCGGCGGCCGGGTACTGGGACAAGGCACCCCCAAGTACCTGAACTCGCCGGAAACCCCGGTGTTCCACAAGGGACGGGAGCTGTACGGCCTGTTCGAGGTCCGCCAGGCCCATCGCAATCCGGTCCGCATCCTGGTGGTGGAAGGCTACATGGACGTGGTGGCCCTGGCCCAGTTCGGCATCGACTACGCGGTGGCGAGCCTCGGCACCTCCACCACCACCGATCAGCTGCAACTGCTGTTTCGCACCACCCGCGAGGTGATCTGCTGCTACGACGGGGACAGGGCCGGGCGCGAGGCCGCCTGGCGGGCGCTGGAAAACGCCCTGCCGCTGATGCAGGACGGCCGCAGCCTGAAGTTCGTGTTCCTGCCCGATGGCGAAGACCCGGACACCCTGGTGCGCAAGCAAGGTGCCGCCGCCTTCGAGCAGATGCTGGACCAGGCCCAGGACTTCGGCGACTTCCTGTACGAACGACTCGGTCAGGACACCATGGCCGGTGACGCCGGCCAGCACGAACTCGCCCACAAGGCCGCCGAGGCCATCATGCGGGTGCCGGAAGGCTTCACCCGCGAGGGCTTGATCACCCGTCTCTCCCGCCAGCTCAACTGGGGCGAGAACGAACGGCGGGTGCGGGAGTTGTTCGTGCGGCTGAACCGGGGCGATACCCCGCCGCCCGAGCCGGCGCCGAAACGGGGGGCGAAAAAGATAAAGTTGACCCCCCTTCGCCGGGCCATCGCCCTTGTGCTACAATATCCGGCTGCCGCGGCCAGGCTGCCGGCCATGCCCGAACTGGGGGAACTGCCGCTGCCGGGCATGGAGTTGTTGTTGGAGCTACTGGCCCAGGTGCAATACCAACCCGACATGACCACGGCCCAACTGCTGGAACACTGGCGCGGACACCCCTCCGAGCCCGCCCTGGCGCGGCTGGCCATGGCGGAAGAGTTGTTCGCCGGCGAGCATATCGAGCAGGAGCTGCAGGACATCTTCGTGGTGCTGATCAACGAGTTTCTGACCAGGCGCATCGAAACCCTGCAGAAAAAGGCCAGCACTCCAAATGGAAGGCTGACCCGCGCTGAGATGGAAGAATTGCAGCTATTGATAGCCGAAAGTAAGA
Organism: Zobellella sp. An-6; assembly: GCF_052487945.1. Taxonomy (NCBI): domain Bacteria; kingdom Pseudomonadati; phylum Pseudomonadota; class Gammaproteobacteria; order Aeromonadales; family Aeromonadaceae; genus Zobellella; species Zobellella sp. An-6. Next base: position 3,626,217 of record NZ_CP199259.1, read on the forward strand.
ACAGCCCAGACGGGGCTAATTGAAAAACGGGCACACCGCCCCAAGATCGACAAACAGGCCCGGAACACGGGTAATGATGAAACCATTGCGCGTTGCAGCACTCTCACCGTTAAGAAGGCGAGGCGTGTTGGCAAGCACAGACCAGCATAGCGACCCTGGTCAAATTTTGTTATAATCGGCTACTTGCGCGCCATAAAAGAGTGCCTAATGCCTACACCCTCTTGCAACATCTAACCGGACGAGTTCTATGGAGCAAACCCCGCAGTCACAGCTTAAGCTTCTCGTTGCCAAAGGTAAAGAACAGGGTTACCTGACTTACGCCGAGGTGAACGATCATCTACCCCAGGATATTGTCGACTCCGACCAGATCGAAGACATCATCCAGATGATCAACGACATGGGCATCCAGGTGGTGGAAAGCGCCCCCGATGCCGATGATCTCATGATGTCGGAGACCACCGCCGACGAGGATGCCGCCGAGGCCGCCGCCCAGGCGCTGGCTTCCGTCGAATCGGAAATCGGCCGCACCACGGATCCGGTGCGCATGTACATGCGTGAAATGGGCACGGTAGAGCTGCTGACCCGCGAAGGCGAGATCGACATCGCCAAGCGTATCGAAGACGGCATCAACCAGGTACAGAGCTCGGTGGCCGAATACCCCGAAGCCATCACCTCCCTGCTCGACCAGTTCGACCGCTTCGAGGCCGGCGACATCAAGCTGAGCGACATTATCTCCGGCTTTGTCGATCTGGACGAGGCCGATGAACTCGCTCCCACCGCCACCCACATCGGCTCCGAGCTGAGCGAAGAAGAGCTGGATGACGAAGACGACGACGAAGACGAGGATGAAGACGAGGACGATTCCGACGGCGACTCCGGTCCCGATCCGGAAGTAGCCCGCGAGAAATTCGGCGAGCTGCGTACCCAGTACGAAAAGACCCGCACCACCATCCAGGCCCATGGCCGTACCTCCGACGCCGCCGCCGAGCAGATCGCCATCCTGGCCGATGTATTCCGCCAGTTCCGCCTGGTGCCCAAGCAGTTCGATCGCCTGGTCAACAGCATGCGCGACATGATGGAGCGGGTACGGGTGCAGGAACGCATCATCATGAAGCTGTGCGTGGAACAGTGCAAGATGCCGAAGAAAACCTTCGTGCAGGCCTTTGCCCACCACGAAAGCGAGCAGGCGTGGTTCAACCAGCAACTGAGCGCCGGCAAGGCCTGGTCGCCCAAGCTGGCAGAAGCAACGGAAGACGTGCTGCGCGCCATCGGCAAGCTCAAACAGGTGGAAGAAGAGACCGGCCTGACCATCTCCCAGATCAAGGACATCAACCGCCGCATGAGCATCGGCGAGGCCAAGGCCCGCCGCGCCAAAAAGGAGATGGTGGAAGCCAACCTGCGTCTGGTGATCTCCATCGCCAAAAAGTACACCAACCGCGGCCTGCAGTTCCTGGACCTGATCCAGGAGGGCAACATCGGCCTGATGAAGGCGGTGGACAAGTTCGAATACCGTCGCGGCTACAAGTTCTCGACCTACGCCACCTGGTGGATCCGCCAGGCCATCACCCGCTCCATCGCGGATCAGGCCAGGACCATCCGCATCCCGGTGCACATGATCGAGACCATCAACAAGCTCAACCGGATTTCCCGCCAGATGCTGCAGGAAATGGGCCGCGAGCCCACCCCGGAAGAGCTGGCCCACCGCATGGCCATGCCGGAGGACAAGATCCGCAAGGTGCTGAAGATCGCCAAGGAGCCCATCTCGATGGAAACCCCCATCGGCGATGACGAAGATTCGCACCTGGGCGACTTTATCGAGGACACCACCCTGTCCCTGCCGGCGGACTCCGCCACCAGCGAAAGCCTGCGCGCCGCCACCCGCGACGTGCTGGCCGGGCTGACCGCGCGGGAGGCCAAGGTGCTGCGCATGCGCTTCGGTATCGACATGAATACCGACCACACTCTGGAAGAGGTGGGCAAGCAGTTCGACGTGACCCGCGAGCGTATCCGCCAGATCGAAGCCAAGGCCTTGCGCAAACTGCGCCATCCCAGCCGCTCCGAGGTGCTGCGCAGCTTCCTCGACGAGTAAGCCACAGCAGCCACGAAAAGGGCGCTGCGGCGCCCTTTTCCATGGCCGCCGACCGGCGCGCCAACCGCTTAAAAATCAAGCTGATATAAACCCGCCGCGACTGGACAGCCTAAGCCGCTTTCCCTATAATCAGCACCACTTTTGGCCCCTTAGCTCAGTTGGTTAGAGCGCTCGACTCATAATCGATCGGTCGCTGGTTCAAGTCCAGCAGGGGCCACCAAATACCAAGGGTTAGCAGGTTAACAGCCGCTAACCCTTTTTTGTGGTTTCTTATCCATTAAACCTATTGAGTATCAACCAGCCGGCTCGCCCCGATAACGCTGGAACTGCGGGCTCTCCTCGATGGTCTTGGCCAGGCGGGCCGTGGCCTCGTTTGCCCGTTCGGCCACGAACAGGGTGGTGTCCGCCCTGGGCAGGGGCGGCAGCCCTTCTTCCACCACCACCAGGCCCGGCTCCAGGGTCTGGCGCGGTATCACCCCGACGCCGATCCCGGCCCGCACCGCCGCCAGTACGCCCGCCCGGCTCTGGCTGGTAAAGGCGATACGGTAGGCGGTGTCGGTGTGCTCCAGCGCCTGGCAGGCCGACTCCCGGTGATAGCAGCCCTCGACGAACACCGCCAGCGGCAAGGGTTCCCGCCGGTGGGTCGCATGGGCCTCAGAGCATACCCAGACCAGTTCGTCCCGGCACAGCCGCAGGCCCCCGTCGGACAGGGCCGGCATCTCCACCAGGGCGATGTCCAGCTTGCCCTCCTGGACCAGGGCCGCCAGGTAATGGGGCCGGTGATCGCAGAGCACTTCCAGCCGGGCCTCCGGATAATTGAGCACAAAGGCTTCCAGCAGGGGAGTCAGGCTGCGGGTGGCGTATTGATCATGGGTACCGAAGCGGACCTTGCCCACCACCTCCGCATTCTGGAAAGACCCCAGGATCCGGTCGTGCAGGTTCAGCAGCTGATGGGCGTGCGTCCTGAGCTGCTCCCCCGCCGGGGTCAGCCTGACCCCATACTGCCCGCGCTCCAGCAACTCGGCCGCCACCAGCCCTTCCAGCCGGCTCAACTGCATGCTGATGGTGGACGGCGCCCGGTGCAGCCGCCCTGCCGCCGCGGTCAGGTTGAGGGTTTCCGCCACCACCGCGAAGGTGCGCAGCAGGGTAATGGGTAAATCGCGCATCGGCAGACTTCATCCTTATTGAAGACAGACCTCAATATTTATCGATTTACCGAATACTGGCAAGAAGAGAAGATGGCTCGCGGCCAATAAGCGCCGTTACCGGATCAGGGAGATCACCAGATGCGCATGGCCGCTATTTTCGGAATGAACCAGGTTGTCAGCCACGGTTTCGGCATGTTTCTGTTTGCCGCCCTCGTGCCCATGATGCGGGACAGCATTGCGCTGAGCCACTGGCATCTCGCCACCATCGGGGCCTTGACCCAACTGGCCTACCTCGGGGGCGCCCTGTTGCTGGGCCTGGTTGGCCACCGCCTGGGCACCGCCCGTCTGGCGCTGGCCACCGGCGGCATCACCAGCCTGTTGCTGTTTACCCTGTCGCAGTTGCAGGAGCCGCGGCTGATCATCCTGGCCCTCACCTGCCTGGCGGCCAGTGCCGCCATCAGCTGGGGCAGCATAGTGGAGATCGTCAGCCGCCATGCCGGGTCCGAACAGCGCTCGGGCTGCCTGTCGACCATCTCCAGCGGCACCGCCTGGGGATACGGCCTCAACGGCCTGCTGATCCTGCTGGTGGTCCCGGCCCTGGGCTGGCAACGGGGCTGGCAGCTGGCCGGATTGATGGGCCTGCTGGTCATGGGGCTCACCTGGCATATGCTGCGGACCTTAAAGCGCCAGCCGGCGACGCCAGGCGGGGGGCCGGTTGCCGCCATACCGGTGACCCGGCTGCTGGCGACCATCTGTGGTGAACGCACCGCCCTGTGCGCCTGCCTGATCTGCTTTCTGGTCGGCTTTACCACCATGCCGTTTTCCAACTGGCTCAATACCTACCTGGATCAGCTGGGCCTGCCCGCCACCCTCGGTGGCTATACCTGGACCACGGTCGGGCTGACCGGCATGGTCGCCGGCCTGCTCACCGGCAAGCTGGCCGACCGCAAGGGGCCGGAGCTGGCACTGCTGGTGATCTTCGGCGGCTTTGCCCTGGGCTTGCTGGCCTTCGTCCAGGATCCCGCGCGCTTCGCGCTGGTGGCCGGCTTCGGCTACGGCCTGATGTATTTTCCCATGTGGGGGATACTGGCCGGCTGGGTCGGCCAGCGCTATTCGTCGACCGCCACCATGCAGATCAGCGGCATCTGCATGGTCACGTTCGGCCTGGGCGGCACCCTGGGCAACCTGCTGGCCGGCTATCTGCGCGAGGCCACCGGCGCGCTGGACAGCGTCTATCTGGTGCTCGCCTCGGCCTCGGTGGTACTGGCCTTGCTGGGGCTCTGGCTGTATCGGGCCGCTCCCCGTCCCGACCCGGCCTGCCCAACCGCCTGACCGCTCCGCCGGCCGGCGTCCCTCAGCCCAGGCTCACTTCATAGCCGGTGAACTTGCGCAGGTTGATCACCCCGCTGTCGAAGATCAGGTACTGGCCCTTGATGCCGAGCAGGGTGCCGGACACCACCGGGTTCTTGTCGAAGTTGTGGCTGGCGATCTTCTTCGGGTACTCCAGCACCGGGTAGCTGAGCCCGACCACCGGCTCGTCGAGCGGGGTGATGGCCTCTTCGCCATAGCGCAGCACCAGTTCGGCCAGTTTTTCCTTAATTTCCGGCAGCAGACGGGCGGCCTCGGCCTTGAGGTCGAGCGGGGTTTCGTCACCCTTGAGCATGGCCCGCCAGTTGGTCTTGTCGGCCACCATCTCGGCCAGGGCCACTTCCACCAGGCCGGAGATCTGGCGGGTGGCCACCCGGAGGATGGGCAGCGCCTGGGTCGCACCCTGATCGATCCAGCGGGTGGGCACCTGGCTGGCCCGGGTGATGCCCACCTTGAGGCCGGAGGTATTCGCCAGGTAGACGATATGGGGCACCATGCAGTGGCGCTCGCCCCACTCGGGCTCGCGGCAGGTGCCTTCGAAATAGTGGCAGGTCTCCGGCTTCATCACGCACATGTCGCAGCGGGCCAGTTTCTTCATGCAGGGAAAGCAGTGCCCCTGGGCGAAGCTCTTGCTGGTCTTGCGGCCGCAGGCGTCGCAGTAGATGTTGCCGGTGTAGCCGAGGATGAGCGGCTGGCCGAGCAGGGCGTTCAGTTCCACCCTGTGCTCGCCCAGGGCCAGCTGGTAGGCCACGGGCTCGGCCAGGCTGGCCGGCATCTTGACCAGGGTTCCGGTGATCTTGCTCATGCTTTTTTTCGTTATCGGTTGTGGGTTACCCGGCTACTTTAACAGCCGCCGCCGGCGAGCGCACCCGCCCCCGGCCCTTTGGCGGGAGCGCGAACCGGCGGCCATACTCAGCAGGGTAGGCACCCGGCAGGAGGAACCCGAGATGAACGTCGCCCCCCATTATCCCCGTCTGACCCATATCGCCCTGCATGTGCGGGATATCGAGGCCTGCATCCGCTTTTATTGCGGCTTCTGCGGCATGGTGGAAACCCACAGGCGCGAGAGCGGCCACCAGACCATCGTCTGGCTGGCCGAGCCGGAGCGGGAGCAGGACTTCATCTTCGTGCTGATGAACGGCGGCGAAGATCTGCAGCTGTCGCCCCACGACTATCGCCACTTCGGCTTCGCCCTGCCCAGCCGCGAGGCGGTGGACGCCCTCGCCGCCCGGGCCAGGGCCGCGGGCTGCCTGGTCTGGCCGCCCCGGGACGAGCCCTACCCGGTGGGCTACTACTGCGGCGTCAGGGATCCCAACGGCAACTACGTGGAGTTCAGCCACGGCCAGCCCCTGGGGCCGGGCTGACCATCCCCTACGCCGGGCAGGCTTACTGGCTCGGCTCAGCGCTGCACGGACCGCTCGGGCAGGGAGCCGCCCGCCGGCGCAGCCATGGCTTCATTCAGGAAATCCACCACCCCCTCGGCGGTGATCTGCTGTACCAGCACCGGCTCGCCCTGCTCGTTGAAGCGTACATGGCCGATGCCGGCCCGGTTCAGCAGCCGCTCGCCACGGGCCGCGCCGACCGGCGGGTGAGGGCTTATTTCCAGCCGCCGCCGGCGGGTGAACCAGTTGAGCGGTGAGCGGGGCGAATACAGCCAGCGGTTGAGCCGGTCCAGCACGTCCAGCAACCGGGGCGGAAACTCGTTCTTGATGCCGCTGCTGGTGATCTGCCAGATATGGGGATCGCCACGCCGGTGGCGCAGCCGGATGTCGTACATGAAGGAGTAGTGCACGTCGCCGGACAGGATCACGTAGTTGGCCGGGGTGCGGACATGGCGGAAGATATTGAGGATGACGTTGGCGGTGCCCTGGTGCGCCATCCAGTTTTCCGCGTCCACCAGCAGCGGTTTTCCGAACCAGGTGAAGACCTTCTGGATCACCTCGATCAGCTTAACCCCGAACACCGGCGTGGGCGAGACGATCACCACGGCGTCCTGGTGCAGCAGCTCCCCCTGCAGCTCGGTCAGTGCCTCCCAGTCCATCAGCCCCGACGGGCTGCCGAAGTTGGACTCGGCCCGCCAACGGCGGGTGCGGGTGTCCAGCACCAACAGCCTGGGGCTGGTGTCCAGGCGGTAGTGCCAGCGCTCGAAGCGCAGCAGATGATCGATAAGGGCGTCCTGCCGCCCGGCCTCCGGCCGTTCGCACCAGGCTTTGAGCAGGGCCATGGGCTCGCCCCGGAAGGCATCCGGATCGTTGCCCCAGCCCTGGCAGATAAAGTACCCCACCAGGGCGTTGCCGATGATGCGCCGGGAAAAGGGATGGCCATAGGCGCTCTCCTCCCAGGCAGCGGTCAGGTTCCAGTCGTCGGTGACGTCGTGATCGTCGAAGATCATCAGGGTCGGCAGGTGCGCCAGCAGCCGGCGCACCGCCGGCAGGCCCTCGACAAAGGCCACCAGCCGCTCCCGCTCCCCCTGGTAGCGCTGCGCCAGCTCCCCTGCCAGTTCGGGCCGGGTCTCGGGCAGCAGGCGCCAGGGCTCCGGCGACCAGACCAGCAGGTACATGGCCAGCACCTCGGCCAGGGTGATCAGGTGGTTGTCGGCGCTGCTGGTGGTGAAGATCGGCTTGCGCACGCCCTCGAAGAAGCGCTCGCGCAACGGCACGTTGGCCCTGCTGTCGGGCAGCAGCTCGTGCCGCCGGTAGTAGTTCTGCGGGCTGGCAAACAAGCCGGCGCTGTCGGCCACTAGGGCCCCCTCCAGGGTTTCCGGGTAAAGCCCTAGTTCCTCTATCAACTGGTGGATGGCGGTGAGCATGGGGCCGGCCACGTCGTCCGCATACACCTGATCCCCGCTCAGCATCAGCACCGCCGGTCGTTCCAGCGGCCGCTCCCGGCATTGGTGCAGCCAGGCGTCGGCGGCCACCAGACCATCGGGGGCCGCATGGTGCGGCTTGCGACAGGAACCGTGCAGCAGGCCGTCCAGCCGGCCGCGCACCACCAGGCTGGGCAGCTCGCCCTCGCCGTAGCCGAGATCCGGCGCCCAGTCGGCCAGGCCGTGCCAGTCGCTTTCGCCTTCCCGCCGCCACTGCAAATCATAGGGGATCAGGGTATCCGGCGGCAGCGGCTGTTCCAGGGGCAGGTCCAGCAACTGGATAAAGCAGCGTTCCCCCACCCGCAACTGTTGTTGCTGCTCGCCGTCCAAGGAAAGAGGGGCACGCCCGTCCAGCAACAGCCGGAACCGCACCGGCTCACGGCTGGCCAGCCAGAATACCAGCCGCTCGGTGCTCGCCCGGCGCAATATGGGCCCGGCAAGGATGGTCGAAGCCATATCATGCTCTGTTGATAACGTCATGGCCGCATCATAGCGGTACCGGCAAGCCGTTGAAAAGCCGGCATGGGCCGGCGGCCACCGGGAAGGACGGTTCGGGTATTTTTATTGGACATTTATGTATCAACTCAAATGACAACCAAAACACAAGATGATAAAAATATGTAAACAAATAATAATACAGCGAGATCAAGGATGAACCGACTTTCCATCAGGAAAAAAATACTATTGCTGGCCCTGCTGCCCCTGGCCCTGCTGGCCGCCGTCAGCACCTGGGTCAATGTGGAGCAATCTCTGCGTCTTAAAAACCTGAGCGGCGACAGCCTGCACCGCTCCTTGTTCGAAGCGCGCAAGGATCAGTTGGCCAACTATATCGAGCTGGCCATCAGCGGTATGACGCCCCTGCTGCAACGGGGCGAGGTCGAGACCGCCAAGGATCAACTGCGCCGGCTGCGCTTCGATCAGGGCAGCGGCTACTTCTTCGTGTACGACCGCCAGGGCGTCCAGGTGGTCAGCGCCGACAACCCGGCCCGGGAAGGCAACAACTACCTCAATGCCTCCAGCCCCGACGGTCGCCACCTGGTGCAGGAATACGTAGCCCTGGGGCGTCAGGGCGGCGGCTATGTGGAATACAGCTGGCCCAGGCCCGACAGTCAGCAGGGCGCGCCCAAGCTGGCCTATATCGCCCCGGTGCCGGGCACTGACTGGCTGCTGGGCACCGGTTTCTATGTCGATGACCTGCAGGCCACCGTCGCCGGGCTGGAGCAGGAACTGTCCCATTCGGTGCGCCAGGGCCTGATCAACTCCGCCCTGTCCGCCACCCTGCTGCTGGCGCTTATCGCCGCCACCGGCCTGGTACTGGCCCGCAGCATCCACGCCCCCATCCGCCAGGCGGTGTCCACCATGCAGGACATCGCCCAGGGGGAAGGCGACCTGACCCGCCGGCTCGATGCCGACCATGGCCACGAGCTGGGCACCCTGGCCCGTTCCTTCAACCAGTTCGCCGGCCAGATCAGCGAACTGGTGCAGAGCACCCGCCAGTCGGCGGATACCCTGCAGCAGGCCAGCGCCGAGCTGCAACGCTTTATGGACGAGACCGAAACCGGCATCGGCCGCCAGCACCACGAAAGCGACCAGCTCGCCACCGCCATGAACCAGATGTCGGCCACCGCCCAGGAAGTGGCGGCCAGCGCCGCCCGCGCCGCCGACGCGGCCCAGCAGGCGGAAACCCAGGTCACGGACGCCCAGCGGCTGCTGCAGGGGGCGATCACGGTGATCGACGGCCTGGAGCACCAGGTGGCCGGCGGGGTGGACATCATCCAGCGGCTGGGGCAGGAATCGGAGCAGATAGGCTCTGTGCTGGACGTGATCCGCGGCATCGCCGAGCAGACCAACCTGCTGGCGCTCAACGCCGCCATCGAGGCGGCCCGGGCCGGCGAGCAGGGCCGGGGCTTCGCGGTGGTGGCGGACGAGGTGCGCACCCTGGCCGGCCGCACCCAGAGCAGCACCGAGGAGATCCACAACATGATCACCCGGCTGCAGCAGGGCGCCAGGGAGGCGGTGCAGGCCATAGAGAGTATCCGCGACCGCAGCAGCCACACGGTGACCGAGGCCAGGCGCATCGACGAGGCGCTGCTCGATATCGGCACGGCGGTGAACACCATCAACACCATGAATGCCCAGATCGCCAGCGCCGCCGAGGAGCAGACCCAGGTGTCGGAGAGCATCAACAGCAACGTGCACCAGATAGTGGCCATCGCCGAGCAGACCAATGCCGGCTCAAAGGCGGCCAGTCAGACCAGCCGGGAAGTGGGCGAGCTGGCCGCCCGGCTGCAGCAGCTGGTGGGGCGCTACCGCACCGCCTGACGGCGCCGCAGATAACCGGCCAGCTGCACCCCGACGAAGGTCAGCACAAAGCCCAGTATGGCCAGGCTGGTCAGCTGGGCGCTGATCCCGGGCCAGTCGTGGCGGGCCAGCAGCCCCAGCTGCAGCAACGCCAGGGGCAGGTACAGCAGCCAGTGGTAATGGCACTGTATCTTCAGCAGCGCCGGCGCTATCACCGGCGCATGACCGAACACCATGGCCATCACAAAGCCCAGCATGATCCCGTGCAGCGCCATGTCTCCCCCTCCCCCCAGCCACAGCAGGCCGCTCAGCCCCAGCCAGCCGTAGCCCGCCAGCAGGCAGGCGGCCACATAGCGCGGCAGGCCGCGGCTCTTGATGGTCTTGCGGGCGATGTCGAAGCGCAGCAGCCAGAGCGCCAGCCCCACCAGGGCCGCCCCCAGCCAGAGGTGGCCGAGCGGCAGCCAGGGCGCGGCCAGCAGGCCCGATGCCAGCCCCATAAAGATCCGTTTGGCCCACAGCGGCTTGGGCAGCAGCCGGGACAGCTCCAGCCGCTCGGCGGCGATGGTGAGCACCAGGAACACCAGCCAGGTCCGTTCGGTGGCCGCACCGACGACACCCAGCCGCCACCAGTACAGGTTGGCCAGCAGCAGGGCGCCGCAGGCCAGTACCAGCAGCAGGGTGAAATCCTGGGGCTGGCGCCGCCACAGCCGCCAGGACAATATCGTCATCCCCGCCGCCAGCAGGCCGTACAGGGCCGGGGCCAGCTCCGGCCGCCACCACAGGCTGGCGCTGGCCAGGATGCCGCTGGCGGGTACCAGCCAGGCCCAACCCCGGCCATGGGCCACGCAGCGCTCACAGCTTATCAGGGTGGCGAAGAAGCCGTTGACCATGAGAGCACCATGGTACACCAGCCCGGTGTGGGTCAGCGGCAGCCAGTCCGCCCCCAGGCGCCAGGCACCGCCGGCCACTCCCAGCAGCAGCAGCGCCATCATCGGCAGCAACAAGATCGGCATGCGTTTTCCTCCTCGGTGAGCGGCCATGATGCCAGCACGCAACCGGGCCCGCCTTGCGCCGGCGCAATAAATCCGCCACCGGGAAGCGCTGGCGCCGCCGCCCGGGCTTCTTTACTATGATGGCACTGCCTCATCAGGAACCCCTCGCCATGCGCGAAAAACTGGAACAACGCTCCTTTCTGTTTATGCTGCTGCTGGTCAGCCTGCTGTTCGGGCTGGTGCTCAAGCCCTTCTGGGGCGCCATCTTCTGGGCCTGCGCCATCGGTGTCATCTTCTATCCGCTGCAGCAGCTTATACTGGCCCGGATCGGTCCCAAACCCAACCGGGCCGCCCTGCTCACCCTGCTGATCTGCGTCGTCATAGTGGTGCTGCCGGTGCTGCTGATCGCCACCTCCTTCGTGCAGGAAGGGCTGAACCTCTACCAGCGCATCGACCGGGGCGAGATCAGTCCGGCCCGGGTGCTGGAGCAGATCCGCAATGCTTTTCCGCTGCTGCCCGAACTGCTGGAGCGAGTCGGCATCGACATGGACAACCTGCGCCAGCGGCTGTCGGAAGCGGCGGTGGCCGGCAGCCGGCTGCTGGCGGAGAAGGCCCTGGTGGCGGGCCAGAACACCTTCGTCTTTATCGTCAACGTGGCGCTGATGCTCTACCTCGCCTTCTTCCTGCTGCGCGACGGCCACCAGTTGACCGAGCTGCTGATCAAGGCCCTGCCCCTGGGGGACGAGCGCGAGCGCAAGCTGTTCGCCAAGTTCTCCGAGGTGACCCGGGCCACGGTGAAGGGCAACATCCTGGTGGCCATGGTGCAGGGCGCCCTGGGCGGCTTTATCTTCTGGGCACTGGGCATTTCCGGCCCCTTGCTGTGGGGAGTGGTGATGGCTTTCCTGTCGCTGATCCCGGCGGTGGGCGCCGGCCTGGTGTGGCTGCCGGTGGCTCTCTACCTCTACGCCACCGGCGCCTGGATTGCCGGCACCGTGCTGGTGGCCTTTGGCGCCCTGGTGATCGGCCTGGCGGACAACGTGTTGCGCCCGCTGCTGGTGGGCCGGGACACCAAGCTGCCCGACTATGTGGTGCTGTTCTCCACCCTGGGTGGCATCAGCCTGATGGGCATCAACGGTTTCGTGATAGGGCCCCTGGTGGCGGCCCTGTTCCTGGTGTTCTGGGACATCTTCATGCGAGAGTTCAACGGCCAGCCGCTCTGAGCCCGCTCACTCCCATCCCAGCCGGGCGCGCAGGGCCGGACTCATCCGCTCCGGCCCCCAGGCCGGCTGCCAGACCAGTTCGACCTCGGCCCGCTGCCCGTCCCGGCACAGGGTTTTGATCTCTGTTTCCACCTGCTGGCGGATCCAGTCCCCCATGGGGCAGGAGGGTGAGGTCATGGTCATGGTCACCGCCAGCCGCTGTGCGCTGATCTCGATACCATACACCAGCCCCAGCTCGATGATGTTCTCGCCCACCTCAGGATCCAGTACCCGGCAGAGGGCGTCTCTTACCTGCTGTTCGGTCACCATGTGCCGCCTCAAAATATGCTTTTAAAAAGCCGATTATGGCGTTCCGCCCAGGCGGACGCAAGGGCTCAGGCCCGCACCTGGGCCATGTTGGCCGCCAGCTGTTCGGCGATCTCGTGCACATGGCCCCGGTCCCGACTCAGGGTGTCCAGCCGGCGGCGCGAGCGCTCAGCCTGGCCCAGCAGTTGTTCCAGGCTCAGATCCAGCTCGGCCATGGCCTCTTCCTGCTCCGACACGGCACCGGCGATGTCCCGGTTCATCCTGCTGAGTTCGGCCACCTGCGCCAATATGTTCTCCAGGCTCTGCATGCCGGCCCGCACCCCGGTGGCGGCATCGGCGCTGGCCTCGGCGTTGCGCGACATCATCTCTATGCTGCGGCTGACCCGCTCGTTGAGGGTTTCGATCATCTGCTGGATGTCCCGGGTGGCGTGCTGGGTGCGCCCCGCCAGGGTACGTACCTCGTCCGCCACCACCGCGAAACCCCGGCCCTGCTCGCCGGCCCGGGCCGCCTCGATGGCGGCGTTGAGCGCCAGCAGGTTGGTCTGCTCGGAGATGGCCTTGATGGTTTCCACTACCGTGCCCACCCGCGCCAGGGTATCGCCCAACACGCGGGAGTCGGATCTGGCCTCCTCGGTGTCGGCCACCAGCCGCTCCATGCCCTGCATGGCATCGCCCATATGGCTGCCCGCCGCCTGGGCGGCACCCTGGGTACGGGCGGTGAGTTCATCCGCCTGGCGGGAGTGGGCGGCCACCTGTTGCACCGCCTGGTTGAGTTCGGCCACCGTCTGCCGGCACTGGGCCACCTGCCGGTGCTGGGTACCCACCTCCTGCCCGGCCTGGCTCACCGCCTCGCCGATATTGCCCACCGCGCCGTGGAGCACCCCGGCGGAGCGCTCCACCAGCTCGAAGGTGGCCGACAGGTGCTGCAGGGTGGCATCGATGGCCGAGCCTATCTTGCCGAATTCGTCCTCGCCGGAAAATCCGACCCGCTGCTCGAGCCGGCCCGTCGCCACCCGGGCCATAACGCCCTCGATATGGCCGAGCAGCGGCAGCAGGTTGTCGCTCACCGCCCGGGCCAGCAGCCAGAGCAGGACGACCAGCCCCGCCACCGCGGCCAGCACCCCGCCCAGGCCGCCGGCCGAAGCCCCGTCCTGGGCCGCCAGCTCGCGCCACAGCTGCCAGTAGCCGTAGAGCAATCCCAACAGACCGAGGGTAGCCAGGTAACAGGTAAGCATCAGTTTCTGTCTGAGGGAAATGTTCATCAGCAGGCGATCGCGCCAGCCTATCTTGAGTGCGTCCATGCAGTCACCTTTACGTTAAATATTTTCATATAGAAATAACATGGAGTGCCGGCTGGAACAAGGCTCCTGTGATGACCACATCGTCGCGGCAACCGGCCGGTTTTTGCTATGCTGGTCCCAGTCCGCTCAGGGAGAAACCCCATGACCTATCTCGTCGATACCCACAGCCATACGGTGGCCAGCACCCATGCCTACAGCACGGTGCACGACTACCTGCCCATCGCCCGTGCCCGCGGCATCAAGCTGTTCGCCCTCACCGATCACGGCCCGAACATGGCCGACGCCCCCCACTACTGGCACTTCGTCAACATGAGGGTGCTGCCCCGGGTGGTGGACGGGGTGGGCATACTGCGCGGCATCGAGGCCAACATCAGGAACGAGGCGGGGGAGATCGACTTCCCCGAGCGCTACTTAGGCTGCCTGGACCTGGTGGTGGCCGGCTTCCACGAGCCGGTGTTCCCGCCGGCGGACCGGGCCCGTCATACCACCGCCATGATCAATGCCATCAAGAGCGGCAAGGTGGACATCATCAGCCATCCGGGCAACCCGGCCTACCCCATCGACATAGCGGCGGTGGCGGCGGCGGCGGCCGAACACCGGGTGGCGCTGGAGATCAACAACTCCTCCTTCAACCACTCGCGCCAGGGCAGCGAGGCCAACTGTCGGGCCATAGTGGCGGCGGCGCGGGACAGCGGCGCCTGGCTCGCCTTCGGCTCCGACTCCCACGTGGCCTTCACCCTGGGCCAGTTCGAGCACTGCCACCGGCTGGTGACCGAGCTGGACTTTCCCCGGGAGCGGATACTGGCGACGGATCCGGACAAGTTGCTGAGCTTTCTGGAGCGGCGGGGACATCCGCGCATCGCGGAATTTGATGAGTTGCGTTGAAGACGTCAGGGGCGGCCCGGAGCCGCCTCTTCTTTACACGGCAGGCAAAAGGGAAACTCAGCCCAGTTCCAGGCTCAGCTGGACGGACTCGTCGAAGAAGAATTCGTCGCAGTTGTTGCCGGGGCCGCTGCGATCCACCACCAGGAACTCATCGTCGTCGCGCAGCGCCAGTATCGGGTGGTGCCACACGCCCCTGTGGTAGTTCACGCCCTGACGGCCGCTGGCACGGAAGGCGCGCACGGTGGACGGGTCTATGTTCATGCCGCCGTCGCCAACCGGCGCCACCACCAGCAAAAAATCGTGACCGAACAAGGGAATGAAGGACTGGGAGCCGAAGGGATGGCGCTCCAGCATCTTTATCGACAGCGGGTAGTCCAGGGTCTTGGCCCGGAAGATGCTGATGATGCCCTGGCCCTGTTCGTCCAGCTGCACCTCGCCCAGCTTGTGGTAGCGGCGGGTAGAGCCGTTGTTGATCATGAAGTAATCGCGGCCTTCGGACTCGATCACGTCGCCGAAGGGTGCGAAGGCTTCCCTGGTCAGCGGCTCTATCTTGAGGGTTTTGATCATTTCTGCCTCCGAAAACGGATAAAAAAACGGGGCGCCGAAGCACCCCTGGCCCGGTTACATTTCGTTCAAGCGAAATAGGGCTATCTTGTTGATTTCCTTGACGGCACGATCGAACTCGGCGTCATAGTCGTTATGGATGCGCTCTTCGAAGGCGGCCAGGATCTGATGCCGGTTCGAGCCCTTCACCGCCATGATAAAGGGGAAAGCGAACTTTTCTTTATAGGCGTTGTTCAGCTCGGTGAAACGGGCGAACTCCTCGGGGGTGCACTGGTTGATGCCGGCACCGGCCTGCTCGTTGGTGGAGGCCTCGGTCAGCTCGCCACGCTGGGCAGCCTTGCCGGCCAGATCCGGGTGGGCATTGATCAGCGCCAGCTGGGCGTCCTTGTCGGCGGCCAGCAGCACAGCCGCCATGCGGGCATGCAGGCGTTCGATCTCGTCGTCCTCGGCGCTCAGGCCCTGGTCGAAGGCGGTTTCCGCCACCCAGGCGGAATGCTCGTAGATGTCGGCGAAGGCCGCCACGAAGTCGGCGCGGCCCATGGTGCTGGGGGTACAGGTCTTAAACCGGCTCATTAGTTGTTTCCTTTAAAAGGGTGATGCTCGTGCCAGTGCTTGGCGATGTCGATGCGGCGGGTGAACCAGACCCGGTCGTGGCTGCGGGCATACTTGATGAAGCGCTCCAGCGCAGCCATGCGGGCGGGCCGGCCCAGCAGGCGGCAGTGCATGCCGATGGACAGCATCTTGGGCGCCTCTGCCCCTTCTGCGTACAGCACGTCGAAGGCATCCTTCAGATACTGGTAGAACTGCTCGCCGCTGTTGAATCCCTGCTGGGTGGCGAAGCGCATGTCATTGGTGTCCAGGGTATAGGGGATAACCAGGTGACCCTTGCCGTTGTTGTCGACCCAGTAGGGCAGATCGTCGGCATAGGAGTCCGAGTCGTACATAAAGCCGCCCTCCTCCATCACCAGCTTGCGGGTGTTGGGGCTGTCGCGGCCGGTATACCAGCCGAGGGGGCGCTGGCCACAGATGCGTTCGATGATCTCGATGGCCTTGTACAGCTGCTCGCGTTCTTCCTGCTCGTCCATCCACTGGTAGGTGATCCACTTGTAGGCGTGGGAGCAGATCTCGTGCCCCTCCTCCACGAACACCTTGGCCAGTTCCGGATAACGCTCGAGGGCGGTGGCCACGGCGAAGACTGTGAGCGGAATGTCGTACTGCTTGAACAGGCGCAGCAGACGCCAGACGCCGGCCCGGCTGCCATACTCATAGACCGACTCCATGCTCATGTGGCGTACGCCTTCCCAAGGCTGCGCACCGGGCAGCTCGGACAAAAAGGCTTCGGACTCGCCATCCCCGTGCAGTACGTTGCGCTCGCCGCCTTCTTCATAGTTCAGCACGAAGGAAATGGCGACACGCGCATCACCGGGCCATTTGGGGTGAGGAGGATTGGCTCCATACCCGATGAGGTCACGGGGATAGTCTTTATTTTGGCTCATCGGAAAACTCCTTGAAAACGCAAGTTTAAAAACCGGCCGAGACAAGCGTGAAGGGGGCTTGCCGGTCATGGTGATGACTTCATTGTATACAATAAAATCAATATATGTAAATAACAGGTTTAGTTTTTGTATCGGATATTGTCTGGAATTCTTGCTTTGCAGTGCCAAAGCAAAGACAATCTTACCCGATCAAGGTAGATAGGCGCCTGATGGCACAGCAGCCCGAGCTCATTGTACACATTTTTGTTAATTAAATGTAGACGAGAGAATTTATCTTGATGTAAAATTAATTCTGTCGACGCACTGCGAAGACAGTACCTTGGACTAACAGAGACGCGTAACACGCGCAAGGTAACTAAAATGGGAAAACTAACTACACACGTATTGGATACCGCCAAGGGCCTGCCGGGCTCCGAGATCAAAGTTGAACTGTACCGGGTTGAAGGCGAGCAAACCACGCTGATCAACACCGTCTACACCAACCACGACGGCCGTACCGATGCGCCCATCCTGGCAGGTGACGACTATGTATCCGGCAAATACCAGCTGGTGTTCCACACCTCCAGTTACTTTAAGAAACAAGGTATTGAGCTGCTCGAGCCGGCCTTCCTGGACGACGTTGTCATCCGCTTCGGGATCGCCGCCGGCGAAGAGCATTACCACGTACCCCTGCTGATCGCGCCCTACAGCTACTCTACCTACAGAGGCAGCTGACGGGTCGCAGACGGCTCCTGCCAATGCCGTGGACGAAGGAAAATCGTGCGGCATTGGCAGTCTGCAACTCAACCTACTCGAGGACTTCTGGTCATGGAACACATCAAGAATGAGCCAACACCTCAAACCCTCCCGGCTTCCGGGGGCCTGCTGGACAGGTGGTTCAAGTTAAGCGCCCACGGCACTTCGGTCAAAACCGAGCTGGTGGCGGGGCTGACCACCTTCATCACCATGGCATACATTATTTTTGTTAACCCAAACATCATGTCCGCCTCGGGTATGGATGCGGGCGCCGTGTTCGTGGCCACCTGCATCGGTGCCGCCATCGCCACCCTGTTCATGGGACTGTACGCCAACTGGCCGGTCGGTCTGGCGCCGGGCATGGGCCTGAACGCCTTCTTCGCCTTCACCGTGGTCGGGGAGATGGGCTACAGCTGGGAAGTGGCGCTGGGCGCCGTGTTCTGGTCCGGCGTGATCTTCACCGCCATGAGCTTCTGGAAAATCCGTGAGTGGGTGCTCGATTCCATTCCCGAATCCCTGCGCTACGCCATGACCGCGGGCGTGGGCCTGTTCCTCGGCCTGATCGGCCTGAAAACCGCCGGCATAGTGGTGGAAAGCCCGGCCACCCTGGTGACCCTGGGCGACTTCACCAAGCCCAGCGCCCTGCTGGCCGCCGTCTGCTTCCTGATCATCTCCATCCTGGTCCATCGCCAGGTGTTCGGCGCCGTGCTGATCGGGGTGCTGAGCGTAACCCTGATCGGCCTGTTCATGGGCATCGTCGAATACAACGGCATCTTCGCCATGCCGCCCAGCATCGAGCCCACCTTTATGAAGCTGGACATCATGGGCGCGCTGGACATCGGCATGATCACCGTGATCCTGGCCTTCCTGTTCGTCAACATGTTCGACACCGCCGGCACCCTGATGGGCGTGGCCGAGCGCGCCAACCTGCGCCGCCCCGACGGCAGCATCGAAGGGCTGAAGAAATCCCTGAAGGCCGACAGCGCCTCCTCGGTGATCGGCACCTTCGTCGGCTGTCCGCCGGTAACCAGCTACGTGGAAAGCGCCGCCGGCGTGGCCGCCGGGGGCCGTACCGGCCTGACCGCCGTGACCATCGCCGCGCTGTTCCTGCTGTCCATGTTCCTGGCTCCCCTGGCCGGCATGATACCTCCCTACGCCACCGCCGGCGCCCTGATCTTCGTGGCCTTCGCCATGATGAGCAGCCTGGCCAAGATCGAGTGGGACGACTTCACCGAAATGGCCCCGGCCGCGGTAACCGCGCTGATGATGCCGCTGACCTTCTCCATCGCCAACGGCATCGCCATGGGCTTCGTCACCTACACGGTGTTGAAGATGGCCACCGGCCACCCGCGCGACGTGTCCATCAGCGTCTACATCCTGAGCGCCATCTTTATCGCCAAGTTCGTGTTTATGTAAGGCGCTGTCCCCCGCAGAACAAAAAAACCACCGGCTCACACCGGTGGTTTTTTATGATCTTTGCCACCCGGCTCAGGCCGGCCGTTGCGCCAGCCGTCTCTTGATCTCCGTCATCTTGTCCTCCATTACCCGTTCGAACTGCTCCAGGCTGCGCAGTATGGCCGCCCGGGGATCGGTGTTGCGTCGCTCCAGAAGCTGCCCGAGCTCCTCCACCGCCTGCTGCAGGGCGATACGCACCTCGGGGTTTTGGCTGCGGGGAAAGCGAAACTTGAGGCTGGCCGGCCGGCAGGATCCGGAAGAACGTTCGAAGCAGACCTTGAGTTCATCGTGATCGCTTCGCGGCCTGACCTGGAAGCGGCTGATCTGGTCGAGATCCTCGATGCCCATGGCGGTCAGGGTGGAAAAGGTTGCCATAATACTTGTCTCCATTGGCCGGCCCGGCGAACGCCGGCGCCACGGCGTGGTTTACATCTCGTTAACACGAGAGTAATCCCCGGCCTCCCGTCCCATTAGAGCCAGTCGGGCACCCCGGCTGAGTCCAGCTGGTCCCATCCCCGTCCCCGTGCTGGCGCTAACCACCGGCGACCGGGGGGCCTAGATTGGTGAGCTGAACCATCACTATTCCACTCCTAGAGGGAAGCGTTATGTCGACACCACAGGAAGTCACCATCAAGCTGGATGAGCCGACCAGCGCGCTCTTTGCCGAATACCAGGCCTATACCCGGGTCAGCCCCGAGCACTATCTGCAACAGTTGCTGGAAAAGACCCTGCCTACCCTGGCAGCCATGGTCGACGCCCTGCGCGAGGCGGGAGGAGACGAGCAGGCGGTGATGGAGCTGTTCGGCAAGAAGATGGCGGAGTCACTGCTCAGGCAGCAGGCAGCCAGGGGCGGAGTGGAAGGGATGTCGCCCCCGGTCACGCCGTTGTCGCCACAGGGGGATTAGGGAATGAATAGGGCCCGTTCAGGCGGGCCCAGAAGGACAGTGCGGCTTCGGCCAACCATGCCGGCCGTCCGGATGCTTTTCTTCGCGGGCATGATGGCAGGACAGGTGATCCTTTAGTTCAGGCGGTGCGGCTAAAAATCAGATCCCAGACCCCGTGGCCCAGGCGATGGCCGCGCTGCTCGAACTTGGTGAGCGGACGGTAATCGGGCCGGGGCATGTAGTCTCCCTCGGGGGCGACGTTGGCGTAGCCGGGGGCGGCCTGCATCACCTCCAGCATATGTTCGGCGTAGTTTTCCCAGTCGGTAGCCATATGGAATTCGCCGCCGATCCTGAGCTTGCTGCGCACCATTTCCACGAAGGCTGGCTGTACGATGCGCCGCTTGTGGTGGCGTTTCTTGTGCCAGGGGTCGGGGAAGAACAGCTGCACCCGATCCAGGCTCTGCTCGGGCAGCATCTGTTCGAACACTTCCACCGCGTCGTGGCACATCACCCGCAGGTTGGTCAGCCCGGCCTCGGCGGCCGCCATCAGACAGGCGCCCACCCCCGGGGTATGTACTTCTATGCCGATAAAATCCTGCTCCGGCGCCGCCTTGGCCATCTCCACCAGGGACGCGCCCATGCCGAAGCCGATTTCCAGCACCCGGGGTGCGCTGCGGCCGAACACCGCGTCCAGGTCCAGCAACCGGCCACTGAACTCCAGCCCCATCACCGGCCACTGCTCGGCCAGGGCCTTTTCCTGGCCCTTGGTCAGGCGGCCTTCCCGACGCACGAAGCTGCGGATCTTGCGCTTGCGCAGTTCGTCCTCGGTTTGAACGGGCGGGTGTTGATCTGTCATCTGCTTTCTCCGGCTGGCTTGGGAAGGCGAATTATCCAAAGTTAGCCCAAAGGTGCAAGGGCAAAAAACGTCAGGCTGCAAGCGAGAAGCGTTCACCAGATATAAAAAAGCCGCCGGTATAAACCGGCGGCTGTTTGCGGCCGATAGCCGCGCTCAAAGCACCTGCTGGATAACCCGGCCCAGCCGGCTGATGCCTTCCTCTATGGTGGCAGCATCGGCGCCGGAATAGCTGAAGCGGGCGGTGTTGAGGATATCCGGACGCACATAGAAGGGCCGGCCCGGCACGAAGGCCACGTTTTCCTTGATCGCCAGGTCGAACAAGTCCATGGCGCTCAGGTGCTGTGGCAGTTTCAGCCACAGGAACATGCCACCCTCGGGCCGGGTAAAGTCGAGGCCGGGGCAGTGACGCAGCAGCGCCTGCTCCATGGCGTTTTTCTGCTGGCCGTAGACGGTGCGGATACGATCGATATGGGCGTCCAGGCTGTTGTCCTGCAGGTAGCTGTACAGCACCTGCTGCACGAAGCCGTTGGTGTGCAGGTCGGATGCCTGCTTGGCGATGGTGATCTTCTGACGCAGCCAGTCCGGCACCACCATCCAGCCCAGGCGGAAGGAGGGCACCACCACCTTGGAGAAGGAGCCGAGCAGCACCACGTTTTCGGGAGCCAGCTTGGCGATGGGCGGCAGGTGCTCGCCTTCGAAGCGCAGCTCGCCGTAGGGGTTGTCTTCCACCATCAGCACATTGTGCCTGATCAGCCGCTCGGCCACCGCCCGGCGTTTTTCCAGGCTATAGCTCAGGCCCGACGGGTTCTGGAAGTTGGTCACCCCGTACATCAGCCGGGCATGGTTGGGCTCGGCCAGCAGGGCGTCCAGCTCGGCCAGATCCGGGCCGTCGTCGTTGAGGGAAACACCGCGGAAGTTGGGCTGGTAGACCGACAGCGCCTGGATAGCCCCCAGGTAGCCCGGCTCCTCGATGATCAGATCCGAGCCCTCGTCCACCAGCACCTTGCCGATCAGATCCAGCGCCTGCTGGGAGCCGTTGGTGATCAGTATGTTATCCGGCGATACCTGCAGGCCGTGCTGGAGGTGGTAGCGCTCGGCGATGTACTCGCGCAACGGGCCGAAGCCCTCGGTGGCGGCATATTGCAGCGCGCCGTTGCCCTTGTTCTGCAGCACCTTGGCCGTGGCCACTTCCAGCTCCTCGCTCGGGAAGAAGTCGGGGTTGGGCAGACCACCGGCGAAGGAGATCACTGCCGGATTGACGGCGACTTTGAGGATTTCACGGATGAAGGAAGGCTCTACCTTGGCAAAGCGCTGGGCAAAAAAGGGCTGCATAGAGGTCTCTCTGATTACGGGCATGGCGGGCGCCAACAAAACCCTTCTTTTGTATCAGAAAACATTGGAATAACAAACCACAAACAACAGCTGTGTTTCGCGGGTTTGCACTGGCCCCGACGCTGTGCTCTGATCTCCCCATTCGAATCGACTTTCCGACCACAGTGAGCACAACCTCCTTCGCCGAACGCATACTGGCCTGGTATCAGCAACATGGCCGCAAGACCCTGCCCTGGCAGCAGCACAAGATCCCCTACCGGGTGTGGGTGTCCGAGATCATGCTACAGCAGACCCAGGTCGCCACCGTCATCCCCTACTATGAGCGCTTTATGGTGCGCTTTCCCGACGTGGTCAGCCTGGCCGACGCCGAGCCGGACGAGGTGCTACACCACTGGACCGGACTCGGCTACTACGCCCGGGCCCGCAACCTGCACAAGGCGGCCCAGGTGATCCGCGATCACTACCAGGGGCGCTTTCCCGAACGCTTCGAAGAGGTACTGGGCCTGCCGGGCATAGGCCGCTCCACCGCCGGGGCCGTGTTATCCCTGTCCCTGGGCCAGCATCACGGCATCCTAGACGGCAACGTCAAGCGGGTGCTGAGCCGCTGGCTGGCCCAGGAAGGCTGGCCCGGTAAGAAAGAGGTGGAAAACGCCCTCTGGCAGCAGGTGGAACGACTCACGCCCAAAAAGGGGGTGAGCCAGTATAACCAGGCGATGATGGATATCGGCGCCACCATCTGCACCCGCAGCAAGCCCAAATGCGAGCAGTGCCCGGTGCGGGACGACTGTCGGGGGCTAGCACTGGGCACGCCCGCCGCCTTTCCCCACGGCAAACCGAAGAAGAGGGTGCAGCCGGAAAAACGGGCCAGCTTTCTGCTGCTCAAATGCCAACAGCAGATCCTGCTGGTGCAACGCCCGCCCCAGGGACTCTGGGGCGGACTCTACTGCTTTCCCGAGTTCAGAGACCAGGACGAGCTCAAGTCCTGGCTCAAACGGTACCCGCAAGCCGGCGAGCCCCGTCCCCTGCCCGGCTTTCGCCATACTTTCAGCCATTTCCACCTGGATATCGAGCCCTGGCTGGTGGAATTGTCCCGCTTGCCGGCCGAGGTCATGGCGGGGGATGAGCGTCTTTGGTATAACTTGCAGCAACCCGCATCGGTAGGCCTGGCTGCCGCCACCAAGAAACTGCTGGCCTACCCGCAACTGCAAGAGAGGAACCGATGAGCCGCACTATTTTTTGCCAGCGTTTACAGAAAGAGGCCGAAGGCCTGGATTTCCAGCTTTATCCGGGCGAGCTCGGCAAGCGCATCTACGATCACATCTCCAAGGAAGCCTGGGCCGACTGGCAGAAAAAGCAGACCATGCTGATCAACGAGAAGAAACTCAACATGATGAACGCCGAGCACCGCCAGTTGCTGGAGCAGGAGATGGTGGCCTACCTGTTCGAGGGCGCCGACGTGAAAATCGAGGGCTACACCCCCCCTTCCGCAGAGTAAATCGCCGCGTTGTTCAAGGCTTGAGCGAACGCGCTCAGGCCTTCCAAAAAGCGGTTGACTTGCCCTGACCAATCCTATTTAATGGCGCCCCGTTGCCCAGATAGCTCAGTCGGTAGAGCAGGGGATTGAAAATCCCCGTGTCGGTGGTTCGATTCCGCCTCTGGGCACCATTTTCAGGTGCTCTTTTAATTAAGACTCCCAGCCCAGATAGCTCAGTCGGTAGAGCAGGGGATTGAAAATCCCCGTGTCGGTGGTTCGATTCCGCCTCTGGGCACCACTTTCAGGTGCTCTTTTAATTAAGACTCCCAGCCCAGATAGCTCAGTCGGTAGAGCAGGGGATTGAAAATCCCCGTGTCGGTGGTTCGATTCCGCCTCTGGGCACCATATCCTTAGCCGGCATAGCTCAGTTGGTAGAGCAACTGACTTGTAATCAGTAGGTCGAGGGTTCGACTCCTTCTGCCGGCACCATCCCAACCAGCCAGAACGCTGGTTTTTTTGTTTCCGCCAAACGCCCTGCCATGTGATGCCTTTCATCCCCGGTCGGCATGATGGAACATCCTTGCGCCCAGGCAAAAATATTGCTAGTGATTAAAGCCATTGCAGGATGCAACACACCGGGCGAGTCACCTTGAACAGTCTCCTCATTCGCAAGCACTCTCAGGGCATCATACTGGTTGTGATCGCCATGCTGGGCATTTACCTGTCCTTTGACGCTTACTCCAGGAGCATGGCCTTTCATGCCCAGCTTCGGCACAAGGAGTTTGAACGCCTGGCCCAGGTTCAGGCGCTGCGAGCCCAGCAATTCATCGATAACGCCCGGGAATTACTGAACGCCTTCAAGGGCCTCTTCACGGCTTCGGAAGAATTGACACGTGAGGAATACCATCGCTTCGTCACCTCGGTGATCGGCTCTTACCCGGAAGTCATAGCGGTGCACTGGGCTCCCCGGGTCTCCCATGACCAACGCCCCCGGGTAGAAGCTGAACTGGCGACCCGGGGCCTTGCGCCTCTCGGTATCTTTGATACCACGGAAACGGCGGATTCGGTGGTACGCGCGCCTGCACGCGAAGAATATTTCCCCATCCTCTTTGCCGAGCCACAAGAGTTCAACCATGCCGTAGCCGGCCTCGATACCTTGCAACGCCCCCACAACGCTCCCGCCGTCAGGCAGGTTATCCGGCTGGGACATCAGCTCAGCAGTGCCCCCTTTCACATCGTTCAGGATCCGGACGGTCCTCTCACCGTCGCCATCTACCAGCCCATTTACGCCTTGCCCGGTGTTCCCGTATCGAAAGAGGTCATGGGGCTGGTTATTCTGATGCTGCAACCTGAGGTATTACTGCGGGACCTGATCAAGGATGAAGAATTCAACAGTCGGCTGCGCCTGCTGGATGTGACCGAAGAGCCCGCGCAACCCATCTATCCCGACGTCCTCTTGCCGGCGGCCCCCGATGAACTCAGCTTTCAACTCGAGCTGCCGGGCCGCAGGTGGCAGTTGTCCTTGTCTCCTTCCGAGCAATTCCTGGCCACCCATAGCAGTTGGCAGCCCCTGTGGCTGTTGACCTCCTCCCTCTTGCTCACCGTCGTCCTGATGGCCTTTATCACCAAATCCCTACACGATGCCAGGGCCCTGTCGCATACCAACGCGCAACTGTTACTCCGCCAGAAAGAACTGGATACATTGGCCTACTATGACCATCTAACCGGACTGCCCAACCGATCTCTGCTGGCCGACCGGGTAAAGCAGGCCTTCCACTCCGATCAACGCCAGGGCGGCTTCTCCGCCCTCGGCATCCTCGACCTGGACGGGTTCAAAGAGGTCAATGACAGCCTGGGTCATCAGGCGGGTGATGAGTTGCTGGCCCGCTTGTCCAGGCGCATGCTCAGGGTATTGCGGGCCACCGATACCATAGCCAGGATCGGTGGCGATGAGTTCGTGATCCTGCTGCAGGGGCTGCGCAGCAGGGAAATGGCCGAGCAGAGCCTGCAACGCCTGTTGGACGAAATAGCCAGGCCGGTCACCCTGGAGAGAGGGCATATCATCCTGTCCGCCAGCATCGGCATGGTGCTGCCCTGCAATGCAGAGCTGGGGCTGGAAAGCTGGCTCGCTCAGGCGGACAGCGCCATGTATCGGGCCAAGCACGCCGGTAAGGGACACTATGTGATCGTCGCCCCGGCAATAGCCGGCACGGCTTCGAATGAAAGCACGCCCCCAACCGGGATCACGCCGGCAAATACAAGCTGACGTCAACCTGGGCAAACAGCCGAGGCAGGCTGCCCGCACAATCCAAGATATTTCCCCCGGACACTGGGGGTCTGCTTGGCCGTATTCGCCCACGGCCTCGATCGTTTTACTTACCTCGGCGCAGCCATTCAACAAATCCCAAAGCGCCTCAACGCAAATGCCCCCAACCGCGAATAAGCTCTTTCGGTGCGCGCAAAACCCGCAGCCACCCGCTTCTGTTAAAGTTCGATGAAAGCACTCCTGCTCACAAAAATACCTGTTGACCCCCATCTGGTAACGGGTTAGAGTGACCCCAGCTCGAAGAATACGGCTATATTTATGTTCTTGTTACGAAGTTCCTAGTAGTACCTCGTCCTGTATTTCATAAGTTAAACCGGTATTTTTCTAAGCTATTTACAATGCAAGTTTGTTACAGGATTTAGGTATGTCTAATATCGTTAAAGGTAAAGTAAAGTTCTTCAATGAATCCAAAGGATTCGGTTTCATCGAGCAAGAACAAGGTCCTGACGTGTTCGTACACTTCAGCGCCATCCAGACCCAGGGTTTCAAAACTCTGTCTGAAGGCCAAGCAGTACAGTTCACTGTAGCTCAAGGCCAGAAAGGTCCTCAGGCTGAGAACGTAGTTCCTCTGTAAGAGACTACCTCACCAAGAATTCCTAAGCCGTGCCTCCGGGCGCGGCTTTTTTATTTCCCTCCCCTGATTTTTGTTGACCCAGAGGTTATAATCGCTCCTTTTTTCCGCAAAGGAACAGATTACATGGCAAAAAGCCCCGTCATCAGCCTGGTTCTGCTGCTGCTTCCCCTGATCCTGTTCGGCCCCATGGGCATCGACATCTACCTGCCGGCCATGCCACAGATGGCGCAATCGCTCTCGGTGAGTTCGGCCAGCATCCAGCTCAGCCTGTCGGTGTTCATGCTGGCGGTGGGCCTGGGGCAGCTGGTGTTCGGTCCCCTGGTAGATAACAAGGGGCGGCGCGTCGTCGCCCTCTGTGCCATCGGCCTGTTTTTTACCGGCTCCCTGATCGCCGCCCTGGCACAGGAACTGCCAATGCTGTTGCTGGGTCGCCTTATCCAGGGGCTGGGCGCCTGTGGCACCTCGGTGGTGGCCTTTGCGGTGGTACGGGACAAACTCGATGCCGCCGACAGCGCCCGGGCCTACTCCTATCTCAATGGCGCCCTCTGCCTGGCCCCGGCATTGGCGCCGGTTCTGGGCGCCTGGCTGAGCCTGCGCTTCGGCTGGCAGGCCAACTTCGTGTTCCTGGCTCTGTTCGCCGCCCTGGCCCTGGTGCTGGTGATGGCTCGCCTGCGGGAAAGCCGCCCGGCCCATACCCGCCATCAGCCGCTGCTCTCCCCCCGCGCCTATCAGGCGGTGTGGCGGCACCGGGCCTTTCGGGTCTATGTATTGACCTGCGTCGCCGCCATGGGCAGCATCCTCACCTATGTGACCTTCGCGCCTCTGATCCTGATGGAGCAATTGGGGCTGAGCGAGGCCCAGTTTGCCCTGGCCTTCGGCGCCAACGCCCTGGTGGTGATGGCGGCCAGCTTTTCCGCTCCCCGGCTGAGCCGGCGCCTGGGCCGCCACCGGGTGGTCAAGCGGGGTTCCCTCTGCCTGCTCGGCGGCGGCCTCGCCATGCTGCTCTGGCTGCCTTCGGCCCCCTCCGTCTGGTCCTTTATGCTGCCGGTGGCACTTTGCTCGCTAGGCTTTTCGCTGGTGCTGGGCGCGGCGGCGGCTTCTGCCATGGCGCCCTTCGCGGACCGGGCCGGCCGGGCCGCCGCCCTGCTCGGCTGCCTGCAGATGGCCGGCGCCGCCACCGCCTCTTACCTGGCGTCGCACTTGCCGTTGTCACCGGCGGAGGCCTGCGCCGCCACCATCATGCTGCTGGCCACCCTGGCGCTGCTGGCCTTGAGTAGACTGCCCCTGGAGCAACGGCGGCTGGCCGATGCGGATGCCTAGACAAGCCCCACGGCGTACCAGGACAACCCCTTCAGCACCACGGCTCCCAGCACTATGCACAGGCCCAGGCTGAAAGCGGTATCCACCCCCACATAGACCAGCCCGGCGCTCAGCAAGCCGGCACTCAGCATCTGCAGGGCGCCGGACAGGGCCGCCGCCGCCCCGGCCAGCTCCCGATAGGGCTCCAGCAGCCGGCTCATGGCATTGGGAAAGGCCATGCCGTTGCCCAGGGCCTGAACAAAGATGCCCACTATCATCCAGGCCGGCTGCAGGGGAGCCAGCAGCACCCAGAGGCCGGCGGCGAACTGGATAAAGGGGCTCAGGCGCAAGACCTGCTCGGCCCGGACCCGGTGTTGGATGCGGTTGTTGATGATGCCACCCAGCAGCAGCCCCATGGCCGGCAACAGCGCCCAGTGCCCGTATTCCGCCGCGCTCATGCCGATCTGCTGCTGCATCACATAGGGCATGACCGATACCGAGACCATCATCAGTGAAAACTGTCCCCACAACATGCCGCCATGGCCCAGAAAATGCCGCTCACCCAACAGGCGCCGATAGTTGGCGACCACCCCCGCCAGGCTGAGGCGGTGCCGCTCGCCGTTGTGAGTCTCCCGAAAGCCGGCCAGCAGCAGCAACCAGAGGATGAGCAGGTAGAGCAGCATGGCGACGAAGACACTGTACCAGCCCAGATGGTGACCGATCAGGCCGCCCAGGGCAGGAGCCAGTATGGGAGTAAAGGCTGCCGCCATGGCCACATAGGAAAGGGCATTGCGCAGCCCAGGTCCATCGAAGCTGTCGCGCAGCATGGCCCGCGACACCACGGCGCCACAGCCGGCGCCCAGCCCCTGCAACAGACGGCCCAGCAACAGCCACTCGAACGAAAGCCCCGGCACCAGGCAGAGCGCCACGCCCAGCAACGCCACCGCCAAGCCGGCCAGCAGCACGGGGCGGCGGCCACGGGCGTCGCTCAGGGGACCATACAGCAGTTGTATCGGACCGAAGGCCAGCAGGTAGGCGGAAATCAGCCACTGCACCCGATCCGGCTGCTCGGCCAGGGCCTGGCTGATGGCCGGCAGCACCGGAAACAACAGGCCGATGCTCAGTTGCCCCATGCTGACGATGAGACAGGCCAGCACTATGGTGCCGGAGGTACTGACGGGCTGGGCCAAGGTTGCTCCTCTGTTATTGGATTAATGTGAGCTTTACTTTGACAAGGCGGGCATTCATTAAGCACAATCAAGATTGCAAAATAACAAACAGGACTGCCTACATGACTGCCCAATCATCTAATCCCCAATCGCTGCAGCAAGCTTTCTCATTGGGTAACGGACAGGATGCGGCACTGAACTGGTTGCGCAAGAATCAGACTCATTGCGCCATCTTCCTCACCAATGGCATCAAGCTGGAAGGGATGATCAGTGCCTTTGACCAATACAGTATTTTGTTGTCCGACCCCCGCGGTCAGCAACAACTGATCTACAAAGCCAAGATATCCACCATTTCCCCGGCGACCCGCCGGCCGCCACGAACCGGCGTTATCATCAACAAGCCTCGCCGTCCCCGCTACGACAATCATCACGACCACTCCACCCATCGTGACGACCAGCACGATCACCAGGACAACGATCAGGGCGAACAGCGCTAACCCACATGGTGTTCAGGGTCAGCCCAGCTCGGGCCGGCCCGCCACCACCATCACGCAAGCCATTCCCGCCGCCTCCGCCGCCTGCCGGCCGATGGGCGTATCCTCGAACACCAGGCAATGGCCGGGACTCAGTCCCAGCTCTCGGGCGGCCAGCAAGTAAGTGTCCGGATTCGGCTTGTGCAGATCCACGTCGTCGGCGGTGATCACCACCGGAAAATAGTCCCGCAGCCCGGTATTGAGCAACACCCGCTCGGCATTGACCCGCGAAGAGCCGGTGCCGATGGCCATGGGCTTGTCCGCATATTGCTCCAGCAGGGCCAGCATGGCGGGAAAAGGCCGGGCTTCGGGCAACAGCTGCTGATAATGGCCGTTTTTCACCGCCACCACCCGGTCGCCGTCGAGGCGGAGCCCCTGCTCGCCGTTGATGAGGTCGACTATCTTGCGGCTGGGTACGCCGCCCAGATCGTACAGCCAGCCGGCGTCGTAGCCGAAACCGAATTCCCGCGCCGCCAGCTCCCAGGACGCCAGGTGCAGGGGCATGGTGTCGACCAAGGTGCCATCGAGGTCAAAAATCAAGCCATCAAAGTGTTGCGGATGCATCTGTGCCACCAAAAAACAAGATGGCCGCTCACGCGGCCATATTAAGGGTTAAATCAGTTCCAGCTCTTCCATTACCCGGCGGATACGTGCCTTGGTGCTGTCCTGCAGCGGCACCACCGGGATCCGGCAGGCTTCGCTGGCCAGCCCCAGCAGCGACAGGCCGTATTTGGGACAGGCCGGGTTGGGCTCGGCGAACATCGCCTGGTGCAGCGGCAACAGCCGATCCTGCAGGGCGCGGGCCTCCTCCCACTTGCCGGCCAGGGTCAGCTCCTGCAACTGGGCGCAGAGGCGGGGGGCGACGTTGGCGGTGACCGAGATGCAGCCCTGGCCGCCGGCCACGTTATAGGACACGGCGGTGCCGTCCTCGCCGGACAGCCAGGCGAAGGGCTTCTTGATCAGTTGCCGCTCGGCCCAGGGGCGGGACAGATCGCCGGTGGCGTCCTTCACCCCGGCGATGCGCGGCAGCTCGGCGATGCGCGCCATGGTCTGGGGGCTGATGTCCACCACCGCCCGCGGCGGAATGTTGTACACGATGATCGGCAGTTCGGTGGCATCGTGCAGCATCCGGAAATGGGCGTAGAGCCCTTCCTGGTTGGGCCTGTTGTAATAGCCGGCCACGTGCAGAGTGGCATCGGCCCCCACCTGCTGGGCGTAGTTGCTGTACTCAATCGCCTCCACCGGGTTGTTGGAGCCCGCGCCGGCGATCACCGGCACCCGGCCCGCCGCCTGCTCCACCACTAGCTCGATCACGCGGCAGTGCTCGTCATGGCTCAGGGTCGGACTTTCCCCGGTGGTGCCCACCGGCACAATGCCGTGAGTACCCTCCTCGATGTGCCAGTCGACCAGGCGGCGCAGGGCGGCCTCGTCGAGACGGTCACCGTCAAAGGGGGTCAGCAGGGCAACTAAAGAACCGCGAAACATGGAAACTCCTTCTCCTGGCTAGAGGATTGAAAAATTTGGATTAAAAAACCCCGGTCGCTGCTGCGTAACCGGGGTTTGAGAACTGCTCGTCTTGATGAGGATCTGGCGTCGGTCACGCAATAGGGGTCGCCGCTTTTCGCTTGAGCGGTTTGGCCGGTTTGCGTTTAACGATAAAAACCATGACTTGCACCTAAAAAGACCTTGAACTGCATCTTTTGCTAATGCCCGGCAAATGTCAAGGGGGGTGCCGCCATGTATAATGCCCAATTCCCTTATTTGTTGCGGAGCCCGAGATGTTTGAGGCCTTGACCCCGGTCGGCGAGATGCTGACCCGTAATCTGGACACCCTGAGCCGCCAGCCGCTGCTGATCTGCGGCCTGCTGGAAGACAACCTGCCTGGGCTGCTGGCCGAGGCCGGCCCCTCCCCGCGGGTGTTCACCACGGATTTCCGCTATTTCCTGTGGCTTGAAGGCAAAAATGACGTCAAGGTCGAATTCGGCAGCCAGCCCGGGCCCGGGCCCGCCGCCGGCCTGCTGCTGCTGATGCCCAAGGCCAAGGCCGAGGCCGACTACCTGCTGGCGGCCTGCCTGCCGCTGCTCGCGCCCGGCGCGCCCGTCTTTATCGCCGGAGACAACAAGGGCGGGGTCAAGGCTGCGCCCAGACTGCTGGCCCCCTACTGCGACCAGGTGAACAAGCTCGACAGCGCCCGCCGCGCCAGCCTCTACCAGGCCCAGGTGGTCCGCCCGGCCGCCCCCTTTCGGCTGGCCGACTGGGTGCGCCGCTATTCCCTGCCGGAAGAGCAGCTGACCGTCTGCACCCTGCCCGGGGTGTTCAGCGCCGAACATCTCGACAACGGTTCCCGGTTGTTGCTGGACAGCGTCGGCGAACTGCACGGCCGGGTGCTCGACTTCGGCTGCGGCGCCGGCGTCATCGGCGCCAGCCTGTTGCGGCGCCATCCGGGGCTTGAGCTTGAGATGATCGACATCAACGCCCTGGCGCTGGAAGCCAGCCGGCTGACCCTGGCGGAAAACGGGCTGGCAGCCGAGGTGTACGCTTCCGACGGCCTGGCCCAGGTCGACGGCCGCTTCGACCATATCATCACCAACCCGCCCTTCCATGCGGGCCTCAAGACCTTTTACCACACCACCGAGACCCTGCTGGCCCGGGCGGTCGACTACCTAAAACCGGGAGGCGAACTCATCCTGGTGGCCAACGCCTTCCTGCCTTATCCGGAGCTTATCGAGCAAAGCTTCGGCCATTGCGACATCCTGGCCGCCACCGGCAAGTTCAGGATCTACCGGGCGAGGCGCTGAGTTTCTGTTCAAAGCCGGGATTTTTTGAGCAACCGGCGTCCAGTGCCGGTTTTTTTTAATTTTCTCGGAATCCGCGTATTGACGGCCGATAAAAAATCTATAGAATTCGCAGTCCTCAGCACGGGCGAGGGTGGCGGAATTGGTAGACGCGCTAGCTTCAGGTGTTAGTGTCCTTCGGACGTGGGGGTTCAAGTCCCCCCCTTCGCACCACGACTGAGCGAACAGGATGACGGCCTCATCTAAAACAGCCGGACAATTCGGGTATGCGAGGGTGGCGGAATTGGTAGACGCGCTAGCTTCAGGTGTTAGTGTCCTTCGGACGTGGGGGTTCAAGTCCCCCCCTTCGCACCAAGCCTTTCAGGTTTGGCAACCCTGCCCGAAATTCAGGATGGTGGCCCATCTAAAACAGCCGGACAATCAGGTATGCGAGGGTGGCGGAATTGGTAGACGCGCTAGCTTCAGGTGTTAGTGTCCTTCGGACGTGGGGGTTCAAGTCCCCCCCTTCGCACCACGATTGTTGTTACAGCAGATAATCACACCGTTTTTTTGACCACTACACCGACGCCGTTTGGTGTTTTTTCGTTTCAGGCTCTCTCCCCTTGTCTTTGTCACCGATTCGTCGGATGATGCTTGCATGTTGTTAACATATCGTTAATGGAGCGCCGTCTTGCCCTGGCTCAGTGCCCTCGCCCTGCTGCTGTATCTCAGCCTGCTTTGCTCACCGCCGGCCCCGGTCGTGGCCGCGCCCTCGCTGCTGACGGCGGAACAGCATGCCCAGGAGGTCAATGCGCCGGCGGGGATCACCCTGTTCCAGCAGGAGCAGGAAGGGAGCGATGATCCGGAGCAAGGGCTGCCCATCGGCAACGGCGGGCAACCCTGGCCCTGGCTCGTACAGCGGCAGCGGTTCACGACACCGCTGACCCGGCCCCACTTTCTTACCGAACGCCAGGCGCGCGGCCCTCCCACCTTCTCCCCTGCCAGACACCGGGATCAGCTGGTCTGATCCGCCTTTAATCTCTGATTGTCTGTGGCCCTTTCCCTGAAAGGGTCGGGAGGAACGACATGAAAACACTGCACCTGTACGCCGTTGAACACCGTGACCACCTGGTCCAGCCCGGGGATACCCCCGATCTGCAGCTGGACTCTCCTGCCCTCGGCCTGCTGAACGATTTCAAGCAGAACCCGCCCACCATGATAGACGCAGATACCCGGGCGGCCGAGGTGCTGGAAATGATGCATCACGATCACACCAAACTGAAGCTGGTGGTGGACTCGCAGGAAGAGTTGCTTGGCCTGATCCAGCTCGATCAGTTGAGCGGCCAGGCCTTCGTGCAGCGCGTCGCCAACGGCGACAGCCGCGACGAGATACTGGTCACCGACCTGATGTGCCCGAGGGACAAGCTCAGGGCGCTGGATTATCAGCAGTTGCAGCAGAGCACCATCGCCGATGTGATCCATGCCCTGCAATCCAATGGCGAGCGCCACTGCCTGGTCATCGACCGGGAGTCGCACCAGATCCGGGGCCTGATTTCGGCGCGGGATATCGCGCAGCGACTGGGAATGCGGCTCGACATCCGCAGGGCACCCACCTTCCTCAATATCTTCGATTCGCTCTCATCCTGAGCGCGGCGGCGGCCCCGGGCCGCCGCTCCCTTCTGCCGGCACCGTAGGTAGCATGCGCCCGGCTACCAGGTGACATCGGGCCGGTCGCTGTATTACCATGCAGCCTCACCCTGCCGTGCCCGAGTGCATGGCCCCGTCAAGATCACCCTTTTGGTTTCGAGATATAAAAGCAAATGAGTAACGGATTCGCCCAGCTGCAGGCCCAGTTTTTGCGTTTGCGCAGCAACAAGCTGTTCGAAGGCTTCGTGATCAGCGTCATCGTGTTGTCCGCCCTGGTGGTGGGCGCCAAGACCTACGACAACGTCAATCGTTTCGAACACGTACTGGCGGTGCTGGATGCCGCCGTCACCCTGTTCTTCCTGGTGGAGATCACCATCCGCATGGCCGCCGAGCCCAGGCTCAGGGACTTTTTCAAATCCGGCTGGAACCTCTTCGACCTGGTGATAGTACTGGCCAGCATGGTGCCCCTCGACAGCACCGACACCGTCCTCATCGCCCGCCTGCTGCGGGTATTCCGTGCCCTACGGCTGGTGTCCATGATCCCCGAGCTGCGGGTGCTGCTCAACGCCCTGGTGGTCGCCATACCGCGCATGGGCTATGTGGCGCTGCTGATGTTCATCATCTTCTACATCTACGCCGCCATCGGCAGCTTTGTCTTCGAAGGCGTCGACGATTTCCTGTGGGGCAATATCAGCCTGGCGATGCTGACCCTGTTCCGCATCGCCACCTTCGAAGACTGGACCGACGTGATGTACGACACCATGGAGCTGTATCCCTACAGCTGGATCTACTACGTCAGCTTCATCTTCCTCACCGCCTTTATTTTCCTCAACATGATGATCGGCATAGTGCTGGAGGTGATGCAGAGCGAAAGCGAGAAGTTCAAGGCGGAAAACGGTGAGGATCCGGCCCAGGAGCAGCAGGCGCTGCAACAGGAGCTGGTCCGGATGCGGGAGCAACTGAACCGGGTAGAAGCACTGCTGCAGGAGCAGAGCAGAAAAGCCTGAGCCGGTGCGGGAAGAGGCTTTCTTCCCGCTCCTCAGCCCCCCAGCAGCAATCCCAGGGTCAGCCCCAGGCCGGCCAGGCCGCCCACCGGCAGCCAGTACCAGTACCGGCTGACCGAAGGCATGGCTAGTACCAGGGCGAAGAGGGCGAAACCCGCGCTCAGCCAGAGGGTAAGGCCCGATGCGGGCACCCACCACACCACCGTCAACCATGCCAGTACCAATAACACGACCATGTCAGCCTCCTTTGTCGAGTTATTGATAATAGTTATCATTCATTAATTTGCAAGGTTTTCTTCAGCGCCGGGTCAGCAGGGCCACGGTTTCCACGTGCATGGTGTGGGGGAACATGTCCACCGGCGTGGCCTGTTCCAGCTCGAAGCCGTGGGTGCAGAGCCAGGCCAGATCCCGGGCCAGGCTCTTGGGATTGCAGGACACATACACCAGCCGCTCGGGTCGCATCTCGGCCAGGGTCTCGAGCAGCGCCTGATCGCACCCCTTGCGCGGCGGATCCACCACCACCACATCCGCCCTGAGCCCCTGCAGGTAGAGCCCGGGCACCACCGTCTCCGCCGCCCCCAGGTGAAACTCCACGTTGGCCAGGCCATTGCGCTCGGCGTTGGCGCGGGCGTCGGCAATCGCCTCCGGTACCAGCTCCACACCGATCACCCGATGTGCTTGCCGGGCCATAAACAGGGCTATGGTGCCGATGCCGCAATAGAGGTCGAACACCGTCTCGTGGCCCTTGAGATCGGCCTGGCGCAGGGCCTCCCGGTAGAGTACCTCGGTCTGGCGCGGGTTGACCTGATAGAAGGACAGGGGGGAGATAGCGAATTCCAGCCCGCCCAGGCTGTCGGCAATGGCCTCCTTGCCCCACAACAGGCGGTTGTCCGGGCCCAGCACTCTGTTGCCGCCGTCGCCGTTGATATTGAGCACCAGGCTGGCCAGGCCCGGCAACGCCTCCAGCCCGGCCACCAGCCGTGCCAGGGCATCTTCGGCCGGCGCTGTCGCCACCACCAGCACCACCATCAGCTCGCCGCTGTTCACCCCGTTGCGTACCATGATATGGCGTACCACTCCCTCCCCCGTCGCCTCGTTATAGGCGGGTTGGGCCGTGCCGCGCATCCAGTCCCGCACCCGCCGTACCACTTCGGCGGTTTCCGGTGCCTGCACCCGGCATTGCTCCACCTCCACCAGTTGGTGGCTGTGCTTGGCGTAAAAGCCGATAAAGGGGCCGGGCTGCACCGCGTATTGTGCCTTGTTGCGATAGTGGTAGGGCTCCTCCATGCCCAGGGTCTGGGCTACCGGGCAGTCCAACCCCCGGGCCTTGAGCGCATCCAGCAGCAGTTGGCGCTTGAGCTCGAGCTGAGGCCGGTAGTCCATCACCCGTACCTGGCAGCCGCCGCAATGGGTATGAGGGCAGAAATCCTCGCGGCGGGCGGCGGAGGCCTGTACCAGCTGCACCAGCCGGCCATGGCAAAAATGCGGTTTGACCAGAGTCAGCCGTACCTCGGCCTGCTCCCCCGGCAGCACGCCTTCAACGTAGAGCGGCCGTCCGTCCAGGGTGGCGACGCCATCCCCCTTGTCGGTAAGGCTGTGGACAGAAACGATAACCTGCTGGCCGGGCTTTAACATGGAACTGCACTCTGAAGATTGACGCTGGATGTCAGCTTAGCAAAAACAAAAAAACCCAGCCTATGCTGGGTTTTAGTGGTAGCAGTGGCCGGACTCGAACCGGCACGCCCGAAGGCAAGTGATTTTGAATCACTCATGTCTACCAATTCCATCACACTGCCACCTTGGTAGGCTCACCAGGGTGAGCGGCTTGCATTATACGTATCCGCCCAGGGCCCGCAAGCAGATTCTGAATATGGCCGGATGATTGC
Source organism: Zobellella sp. An-6 (assembly GCF_052487945.1). Lineage (NCBI taxonomy): Bacteria > Pseudomonadati > Pseudomonadota > Gammaproteobacteria > Aeromonadales > Aeromonadaceae > Zobellella > Zobellella sp. An-6. Next base: position 3,662,701 of record NZ_CP199259.1, read on the forward strand.
CCATTAATTACCCGCCCGCCGCAGGTTACCCCCCGTCACCGCTTTTGCTAGAATGCGGCCACTTTTTGCCAACGGGGGTGCTTTGCCTTGGTTTCTTCTTATGTAGGCCTGCCCAGGGCGGGTGTGATGCGTCGCCTCGGGGCCTGGCTGTACGACGTACTGGTGGTGGCGGCGCTGTTGATGGTGGCCGGCTTTGTCGGTTTCGGCCTGGTCCAACTGGCCCTGACCCTCGGCTGGATCGAGCTGGGCCGGCACCAGGACACCGCCGCCCTGCTCGGCGCCAGCCGGCTGTACAGCCTCTACCTGCTCAGCGTGGTGCTGGGTTTCTATTGCTGGTTCTGGCATACCAGCGGCCAGACCATCGGCATGCGCGCCTGGCGGCTGAGGGTGCAGAACACCGACGGTTGCCGTTTGACCCTGACCCAGGCCCTGGTGCGGGCCGCCAGCGCCCTGCTGGGGCTGGGCAATGTCTGGGTCTGGCTCAATCCGGGCACCAGGCTGGCACTGCAGGACAAGATCGCCGGTTGTGAGGTGGTGGTGCTGACCAAGGAGCAGAACCGGCAGTTGTTGAGCCGGGATTGATACGTACGTGAGGGGTGAGGAGATCCCCTCACACCTATCCCCTCACGCCTAGGCCCGGCGATTCAGCAGAAACAGCGCCACCCCGATAAACGACAGGCTGGGCCCCAGGGCCCCGATCACCGGCGGCACCTCATAGACCAGGCTGATGGGACCGAACACCTCGTTGGCCACGTAGAAGCCGAAACCGAACAGTATGCCCAGCAGCAGGCGGGCGCCCATGGTCACGCTGCGAAGGGCCCCGAACACGAAGGAGGAGGCCAGCAGCATCATGGCCATCACCATCACCGGTTGCAGCGCCTTGCGCCAGAATTCCAGGGCATAGCGGCTGCCGTCCTGGCCGCTTTCCTTCAGATAGGCCTGGTACTCCCACAGGCCGCGCATCGACAGCTCATCGGGGTCTATCGCCACCACCCCCAGCTTTTCCGGGGTCAGGCTGGAGTGCCAGCCCCGGGCCGCCTGCTGCTCGGTGGTCACCGCCACCCCGTGATTGAACAGGGTATCGGTCACATTGAGCAGCTGCCACTGATTGTCCCTGTACTCGGCTTGCGCCGCCTGGGTAATGCGATCGAGCTGCATGTCATCATCAAAATAATAGAGGGTGATGTTGCTCAGGGTGCCGTCGCGCCGGGCCTGGCCGATATTGATATAGGCCTCGCCGTCCTTGGCCCAGACTCCATGCACCGACAGCACCACCTGGCCGTCGGAACGGGACTGGGTGCGCAGGTCGTCCGCCGCCAACTTGGTGACCGGCGCCACGAATTCCCCCACCAGCATGATCACCAGCATCAGGGGCAGCGCCGTTTTCAGGGCACTGGTGACGATGTTGAAGCGGGAACTGCCGGAAGCCTGCATCACCACCAGTTCACTCGAGCTGGCCAGCTGCCCCAGGCCAATCAGGCCCCCCAGCAGGGCGGCGATGGGGAAGAACAGCACGATTTCCTTGGGCATGGACAGCAGCACATAGTAAAAGGCGGTCAGCAGGGTATAGCTGCCCTCGCCCACGCTGCGCAGTTGCTCCACATAGCGGATGATGGCGGACAGACCCACCAGGGTCAGCTCGCACAGCAGGATGGACATCAGCACGGTGCGGCCGATGTAGCGATCGAGGATACTGAACATCAGGCCGCCTTGCTCCGTTGGAATTGTTCACGGGTCCGGTTCCACCAGGCGGTTTCCACCAGGTTGAGGGGAACCGCCACCAGCAGCAGGAAGCCGAGCGGAACCAGATAAAGGCCGGGAACAGTGGGCAGGCTGCTCCCCGTCACCGCCGAACGGGCAGCGCTCTGCAGAAGAAAGTAAGCCAGGTACAGCAAAATCGCCGGCAACAGCTTGGCGTAGCGTCCCTGACGCGGATTGACCACCGCCAGCGGCACCACCACCAGGGTCAGTACCAGCATGGACAACGGCAGTACCAGCCGCCACTGCAGCTCGACCCGGTGAGCCAGCTCATCGGAGCGCCACAGTGCCAGGCTGTCGAGTGCCTCGCTCCGGCTTTGCACCTCCCCCACTTCCGACGGCCGGATATAGGCGCTGTATTCGTCGAACTCGGCCACGTCAAACTGGCGGCTACCCGGTGTGCCGCTGTAGCGCCGCCCTTCTTCCAGGGTCAGCCACTGGCCGCCGGCGCGCTCATGGATGCGGCCACCGTCGGCCACCACTATGGCGGGCGCCTGCTGAGCCTGCCCCCGCTGAACCACGAACAACCGGTTCAGACGGTTGCCCTCATCGTCTTCGTCCAGCGTTTCCACGTAGGCCACGATACGCCCGCCGTCCAGGCTCATGAAACGGGCCTGGCGCAGCACGGCGAAACCGGGGTCGGCCTTGACTTCTTCCAGTATCCGGTACACCTGTCCCTTGGCCCAGGGGTTGAGCCAGAGCGAATTGAACAGAGCCACCACTGTCCACAGCAGTGCCAGCACCAGGGTCGCCTTCATGATCTTGCTCGGCCCCATGCCCACCGCCTTCATCACCGTCATTTCGCTTTCGGCATAGAGCCGGCCATGGGCGAACAGGATGCCGATGAACAGGCTGACAGGCAGCATCAGGGTCGCCATTTCCGGCAGGTTGAGCAGCAGCAGCTTGCCCACCAGGGCGCCCGGAATGTCGCCACTGGCAGCATCACCCAGCACCTCGATGAAATTCTGGCTGACGAAGATGAGCAGCAGGACGAACAACACGGCCAGCTGCGTCTTCAGGGTTTCCCGAAACAAATAGCGGAATGCAATCACCGTTAATCCCAGTGTAAACTTGTCTTTTTTAATGGAAACGCTTAACAATAAGCGTAAAATCACGATTTTCGCATATTAAGTACGCGAAGATCGGCGCCTTGGCGATGGCCCTCATTATCGTTCATCTGGCGCCCATTGTCTTCAGGCTGTAGGAGAATCCATGGAGTTCAGTGTCAAAAGCGGTAGCCCCGAAAAACAGCGCAGCGCCTGCATCGTGGTCGGCGTCTTCGAACCCCGCCGGTTGTCGCCGGTGGCCGAACAGCTGGACAAGATCAGCGACGGTTACATCAGCTCCCTGCTCCGGCGGGGCGATCTGGAAGGCAAAGCCGGCCAGATGCTGTTGCTGCACCAGGTGCCCGGCGTACTGGGCGAGCGGGTGCTGCTGGTGGGCTGCGGCAAGGAGCGCGAGCTCGACGAACGCCAGTACAAGCAGATCATCAGGAAGACCATCAGCACCCTGAACGAAACCGGCTCCATGGAGGCGGTGTGTTTCCTCACCGAGCTTCATGTCAAGGGACGCGACACCTACTGGAAGGTGCGCCAGGCGGTGGAAACCACCCAGGCCAGCCTGTACAGCTTCGATCAGTTCAAGACCAACAAGGCCGAACCACGCCGCCCGTTGCGTAAGCTGGTGTTCAACGTGCCCACGCGACGGGAGCTGACCATCGGCGAGCGCGCCATCCAGCACGGCCTGGCCGTGGCCAAGGGCGTACGCATCTGCCGGGACGTGGCCAACATGCCCCCCAATGTGTGCAACCCCGCCTACCTGGCTTCCCAGGCGCGCCAGCTGGCCGATGCCTACGACAACATCAGTACCCGGGTGATCGGCGAGGAAGAAATGGCCGAACTCGGCATGAACGCCTACCTGGCGGTGGCCCGCGGCTCCCACAATGAGGCCATGATGTCGGTGATCGAATACAAGGGCCATCCGGACCCCAGTGCCCGCCCCATCGCCCTGGTGGGCAAGGGCCTGACCTTCGACGCCGGCGGCATCTCGCTCAAGCCCGCCGAGGGCATGGATGAAATGAAGTATGACATGGGCGGTGCCGCCTCGGTGCTGGGCACCCTGCATGCCCTGGCCGAGCTGCAACTGCCGATCAACGTGGTGGCGGTGCTGGCCGGCTGCGAGAACATGCCCGACGGCAACGCCTATCGCCCCGGTGACATTCTCACCACCATGTCCGGCCAGACGGTGGAAGTGCTCAACACCGATGCCGAAGGCCGCCTGGTGCTGTGCGATGCCCTGACCTTCATCGAACGCTTCGAGCCGGAAGCGGTGGTGGACGTGGCCACCCTCACCGGCGCCTGCATCATCGCTCTGGGCCACCACACCTCGGGGCTGCTGGCCAATCACAACCCCCTGGCCCACGAGCTGCTCAACGCCTCCGAGCAGGCCGGTGACCGGGCCTGGCGCCTGCCCATGAACGACGAATACCAGGAGCAGTTGGAAAGTCCCTTCGCCGACATGGCCAACATCGGCGGCCGCCCTGCGGGCACCATCACCGCCGCCTGCTTCCTCAGCCGCTTCACCAAGAAGTACAACTGGGCGCACCTGGATGTGGCCGGCACCGCCTGGAAGAGCGGCAAGGACAAGGGCGCCACCGGCCGCCCGGTGCCCCTGCTGACCCAGTTCCTGCTGAACCGGGCCGGCATTAACAACACCGAAGAATGAGCATGAGCCAGGGCTGTTTCTATCTGTTGCCGGACCATACCGGCCCCGATGCGCCGGAGCAGCTGGCATGCCGGCTGGCGACCGACGCCTATCGCCAGGGGCTGGGCGTGTTCATCCATACTCGCGACCAGGCCCAGGCCGAAGCGCTGGATGAGCTGCTCTGGCAACAGTCGCCCGACAGCTTCGTGGCCCACAATCTGCAGGGCGAGGGCCCCCGTCAGGGCGCCCCCGTGGTGATCGGCTGGCAGGCACCGCATCAGGGCCGGGCGCTGCTGATCAACCTTAACCCACAAGCGCCGGCCTTTGCCCGGCGTTTCAACCAGTTGGCCGACTTCGTGCCGTCCGACGAGGCCGGCAAGCAACTGGCCCGCGCACGCTTCAAAGCCTATCGGCAGGCCGGTTTCGACCTGACCACCGCGCCTGCACCATCCCAAACTGAAGACGCATAACACCATGGACAAGACGTTTAATCCCAACGCCATCGAGCAGGCCCTGTACCAGCAATGGGAAAGCAAGGGCTACTTCAAGGCCCACGGCGACACCCGCAAAGATGCCTACAGCATCATGATACCGCCGCCCAACGTGACCGGCAGCCTGCACATGGGCCACGCCTTCCAGGACTCCATCATGGACACCCTGATCCGCTACCAGCGCATGCAGGGCAAGAACACCCTGTGGCAGGTGGGCACCGACCACGCCGGCATCGCCACCCAGATGGTGGTGGAACGCAAGATCGCCGCCGAAGAGGGCAAGAGCCGCCACGACTACGGCCGCGACGCCTTTATCGACAAGATCTGGGAGTGGAAGCAGGAATCCGGCGGCACCATCACCCGCCAGCTGCGCCGTCTGGGCGCCTCGGTGGACTGGGAGCGCGAGCGCTTCACCATGGACGAGGGCCTGTCCAACGCGGTGAAGGAAGTGTTCGTGCGCCTGTACGAGGACGACCTCATCTACCGCGGCAAACGGCTGGTGAACTGGGATCCCAAGCTGCACACCGCCATCTCCGATCTGGAGGTGGAAAACCGCGAGCTGAAGGGCCACATGTGGCACTTCCGCTACCCCCTGGCCGACGGTGTCAAGACCGCCGACGGCAAGGATTACCTGGTGGTGGCCACCACCCGTCCCGAGACCATGCTGGGCGACACCGCGGTGGCGGTGAACCCGGAAGATCCGCGCTATAAGGACCTGATCGGCAAGGACATCATCCTGCCCATCGTCAACCGCCGCATTCCCATCGTGGGCGACGAGCACGCCGACATGGAAAAGGGCACCGGCTGCGTCAAGATCACCCCTGCCCACGACTTCAACGACTACGAGGTGGGCAAGCGCCATGGCCTGCCGATGATCAACGTGCTCACCCTCAACGCCGAGATCCGCGACCAGGCCGAGGTGTTCACCACCAAGGGCGAGCCGTCCGACGCCTACGGCGCCGAGCTGCCCGTCCAGTTCCGGGGCCTCGACCGTTACCAAGCCCGCACCGCCGTGGTGACCGAGCTGGAGCAGTTGGGTCTGCTCGACGGGGTCAAGGATCACGAGCTGACCGTGCCCTACGGCGACCGGGGCGGCGTGGTGATCGAGCCCATGCTCACCGACCAGTGGTACGTGCGCGCCGCCCCCCTGGCCGCCGTGGCCACCCAGGCGGTGGAGGACGGCGACATCCAGTTCGTGCCCAAGCAGTACGAGAACATGTATTTCTCCTGGATGCGCGACATTCAGGACTGGTGCATCTCCCGCCAGCTGTGGTGGGGCCACCGTATCCCCGCCTGGTACGACGACAACGGCCAGGTCTATGTGGGCCGGGATGAGGCCGAGGTGCGCGCCGCCCACCGGCTGGGCGATGACGTGGCCCTGCGCCAGGACGAAGACGTGCTCGACACCTGGTTCAGCTCGGCGCTGTGGACCTTCTCCACCCTGGGCTGGCCGGAGCAGACCCCGGAGCTCGAGACCTTCCACCCCTCCAGCGTGCTGGTCACCGGCTTCGACATCATCTTCTTCTGGGTGGCACGCATGATCATGATGACCATGCACTTCCTCAAGGATGAGCACGGCAAGCCCCAGGTGCCCTTCAAGACCGTCTACGTCACCGGCCTGATCCGCGACGAGAACGGCGACAAGATGTCCAAGTCCAAGGGCAACGTGCTGGATCCGCTCGACATGATCGACGGCATCGATCTGGAATCGCTGGTGGCCAAGCGCACCGGCAACATGATGCAGCCCCAGCTGGCCGCCAAGATCGAGAAGAACACCCGCAGGGAGTTCCCGGACGGCATCGAGCCCCACGGCACCGACGCCCTGCGCTTCACCCTCTGCGCCATGGCCTCCACCGGCCGGGACATCAACTGGGACATGAAGCGCCTGGACGGCTACCGCAATTTCTGCAACAAACTGTGGAACGCCTCCCGTTATGTGCTGATGAACACCGAGCAGCAGGACTGCGGCCAGGACGGCGGCGAACTGCAGTATTCGCTGGCGGATCGCTGGATCCAGGCCCAGTTGCAGGTCACCATCAGGGACGTACGCAGTGCGCTCGACAGCTACCGCTTCGACCGGGCCGCCAACGCCCTCTACGAGTTCATCTGGAACCAGTTCTGCGACTGGTACCTGGAGCTGACCAAGCCGGTGCTGTGGCACGGCTCCGAGGCCGAGCAGCGCGCCACCCGCAAGACCCTGATCGAGGTGCTGGAGACCCTGCTGCGCCTGGCCCACCCCATCATGCCCTTCATCACCGAGGAAATCTGGCAGCGGGTGGCCCCGCTGGCCGGCCGCGCCGGCGACACCATCATGCTGGCCGCCTACCCCGAACTGGATGCGGCGCTGGAAGACCAGCAGGCGATGGCGGATCTGGAGTGGGTGAAGCGCTTTATCGTGTCCATCCGCAACCTGCGTGCCGAGATGAACATCCCCCCCGCCCAGGCACTGAGCGTGCTGCTGCGCCCGGCCGGCGACGACGCCCGCCGCGCCACCGACAACGACGCCTTCCTCAAGGCCATGGCGAAGCTCGACAGCATCACCCTGCTGGCCGCCGATGAAGAAGCACCGGTGTCCACCAAGCAGTTGATCGGCGACACCGAGCTGCTGCTGCCCATGGCCGGCCTGATCGACAAGGACGCCGAGCTGGCGCGCCTGCAGAAGGAGCTGGACAAGGTCGGCGGTGAAATCAAGCGGCTGGAAGGCAAGCTGAACAACCAGGGCTTTGTCGCCAAGGCCCCCGCCGAGGTGGTGGCCAAGGAGCAGGAGAAGCTGGCCGATTACCAGGCCACCCTGGCCAAGCTGCAGGCTCAGCGCGAGCAGATCGCAAGCCTCTGATCACCTCCCCCTGAACCACAAAGCGCCCGCCGATGGGCGCTTTGTTCCGGCTGTTCACTAGACCGCTTGTCATGACCGATGCAATCGGCCAAAGAGCCCACTCCGCCGACACGCTGTAAATACATCCCTGTACGCTCGCACATGCCATCCCTGGCATGTGACGGTCGGCGGAGTGGACCCTTTTTCCTCCTTTCTGGGCATGGGTATTTCCTGCCAATCCGGAGGACCATCATCCTTCTGAAAGCGCCCGCCGATGGGCGCTTTTTATTCGCGCCCGATACACTTAGGGTCTGGATCCCTGCTGCGGAGCCGCCTTATGCGCCTCGTCCATCTCAGCCTGCTGACCCTGCTGCTGACCGCCTGTGGCGGCCCGGCGAGTATGCTCCCCCTTAGGTCCGGCACCGCCATGGCCCCCGCCTACCCGCCGGCTACCGGGCTGCCGGGCCCCGCTCCCCTCACCCAGGACCAGCGCCGGGCACTGCTGGCGGCCCACAACGCCGCCCGCGCCGAGGTGGGGGCGGCGCCCCTGGGATGGTCGGCGCGCGCCACCGAACAGGCCGCACGCTGGGCCGAGACGCTGGCCCGGCGCTGCACCCTGGAGCACAGCCAGGGCTCGGGCTTTGGTGAAAACCTCTTTATGGGTACCCAAGGCGTTTACGACGAGCTGGACGGGGTCCGCGCCTGGGAAGAAGAAAAAAGAGACTATGCGGGCCAGCCGCTGACCCGGGCGTTGGCACCGGTGGTGGGCCATTACACCCAGATGATCTGGCCCTCCACCCGGGAGCTGGGCTGCGCCAGCTCGGTCTGCGACGGCAAGCTGATCCTGGTATGCCACTACCACCCGCCCGGCAACTCCCTGGGGGAAAAAGCCTACTGAAGGCTCAGTCGTCTTCTGCTGACTCGGCCTCCCGCGCCAGCAGTTGCCGCTTGCGGGCTATGCCCCAGCGGTAGCCGGACAGGCCGCCATCGCTGCGCACCACCCGGTGGCAGGGAATGGCCACCGCCAGGGCATTGGCGGCGCAGGCCCCGGCCACGGCCCGCACCGCCCGCGGCTGGCCGATGCGCCGGGCCAGCTCGGTGTAGCTGATGGTCTCCCCCGCCGGTATCTGCCTCAGGGCCTGCCAGACCTTCTGCTGAAAGACGGTGCCGCGGATATCGAGCGGCAGATCCAGCTCCTGGCCGGGACTCTCCACAAAGCCCACCACCAGTGCCACCTTTTGTTCGAAATCCCCGTCGCCACCGATCAGCCGGGCGGCGGAAAAGCGATCCTGCAACTCCCGCAGCAAGGCCTCGGCATCGTCCCCCAGCAGGATGGCGCAGATGCCCTTGTCGCTCATCGCCACCAGTATGGCCCCCAGGCTGCACTGGCCGATGGCGAAGCGGATCTCGGCCCCGGCCCCGCCGGCGCGGTAGCGCCCGGGGGGCATGCCCAGCAGTTGGTCGGCTTCTTCGTAGAAACGGCTGCCGGCGCCGTAGCCGGCCTCGAAGATGGCTTCGGTCACGCTCGACTCCTGCGTCAACGCCCGCCGCACCCGCTCCGCCCGGCAGGCCTGGGCATAGGCCCTGGGGCTGAGCCCGGTACCGGCCTTGAACAGCCGCTGCAGATACCAGGGGCTGAGTCTGGCGTAGGCCGCCAGCTCGGCCAGGGTGGGGATACGGTCCGCCTGCTCGATATAGCGGCACAGGGCCGTGACCTGCGCCTGTACGCCGGCCGGGGCCGCCTGCTCCGGCCGGCAGCGCCGGCAGGGCCGGAACCCCGCCGCCTCGGCCGCCGCGGCCGAGTCATAGAAACGGACGTGTTCGGGCCTGGCCCGGCGCGACGGGCAGGTGGGACGGCAATAGACGCCGGTGGTGATCACTCCGTAGCAGAAACGGCCGTCGGCGGCCGGATCCCGGGCCTGCATCGCGGCCCAGCGGGGATCCTGGGTGATGTCTTCGGCGCTCTCGGCATGGCAACGGGTCATGGGCTGGGTCCTTTGTGTGGGATGACACCCTCACTGTAGCCCCGCCGGCACCGACCGGCACTCCGATTCTTGCGCCGAAATTCGCCCGGTGGGCGTGGCGGAAGGAGGCGACGGGGCTCGGGCCCCGCCGTGCCCGGTATGAGTATTACTTCTTGTCCTTGGTCTCGATCTGGTTGCCGATCACCCCGCCCACCACGGCACCGCCCAGGGTACCGGTGGTGCTGCCGCCGGTGAGCACGGAGCCGGCCACGCCGCCGACACCGGCGCCGATGGCGGTGTTGCGTTCACGTTCGGACATGTTGGCACAGGCCGACAGGCCCAGCAACAGGACGGCGGCCAGTACCCCACTCATCATTTTCATCTTGATAACCATGGTCATTACCTCGGCTGTGTCTGTTCGCCTCGCCGGCACCTGATCCTGATTGTATCCACCAGGCGCCCCGTCGCCCAGCCACCGCCATCGCCCTGTGCAGGTTACTGTCGCGTCTCAGCCGCTCATCTCGCCGCGCAGGGGCCGGAGCATCAGCTCGCGCACCCGCACGGGATCGGTTTCCATCGCCAGCAGGTAGTGCAGCTTGGCGAAGGCCGCCTCCAGGGTCAGGTCGCCGCCCGGGATCACACCTATGCGGTTTAGACTGTTGCCGGTGGCATAGGTGCCCTGATCCACCTTGCCGTAGAGGCAATGGGTGCGGTTGACGATGACCTGGCCCCGCTCCACCGCCGCCGCCAGCACCTGCATCAGTTCGGTGTTGGCATCGGGCGGATTGCCCACCCCGAAACTCAGCATGACGGCACCGCGCACCCGCTCGTCGTCGAGCAGGGCCCGGGCGGCCCGGGCGCTGATGCCCGGGTAGAGGCTGAGCACCGTCACCGCCTCGGGGTCGAACTCGGGGATGCGGAAGCACAGTGGCGTCGGCGGCAGCAGCAGGCCGGGCTCCGGCTCCAGGCGGATGCCGGCCACCCCCAGGGGGGGATGGTTGGGCGAGGCGAAGGCATCCAGTTCGGTGGCCTTGAGCTTGGTGGTGCGGTTGCCCCGCAGCAGCCGGCCGTTGAAGTAGATGCACACCTCGGCCAGCCCCGGCCGTTGGCACAGGTGCAGGCCGTTGATGACATTGTCCAGGCCGTCGCTGCGTCGCTCCGACAGGGGGATCTGGGAGCCGGTGAAGATCACCGGCTTATCCTGCCCCGGCAGCATGAAAGACAACGCCGCCGCGCTGTAGGCCATGGTGTCGGTGCCGTGCAGCACCAGGAAGCCGTCGTAGTCCTGCCAGTGGATCACCAGCAGGCCGGCGATTTGGGACCAGTGGGCCGGGGTCAGGTTGGCGCTGTCGATGAGCTGGTGCAGCTCGATCACGTCGAACTCGGGCAGCTCGGGCTCGCCGCTGTCCGCCAGCCGCCGGCGCAGCAGCCGGGCGAACTCCGGATCCGGCTTGTGTCCGTCAGGGGTGGCCCGGCAGCCGATGGTGCCGCCGGTATGCAGTATCAGTACCCGTCCCATCTCAGGCCTCCACCGGCGCGACCATGGCCGCCGGGCTCAGGATGGCGGCCAGTTGCGCCTCGCTCAAGAGCCCTTCCTTCCGCACCAGCTCGGCCACGCCGGCCCCGCTCAGCAGCGCCTGGCCGGCGATACGGCTGGCATTGTCGTAGCCGATATGGGGTACCAGGGCGGTGACGATGCCGATGCTGTTCGCAACATGGCTGGCACACTGAGCTTCGTTGGCCTGAATGCCGCGCACGCAGCGCTCGTCCAGCATGCGGATGGCCTCGCCCAGCATGCGGCAGCTGTTGAGCAGGTTGTAGATGATCAGCGGCTCCATGGCGTTGAGCTGCAGCTGGCCTGCCTCGGCGGCCAGGGTCACCGCCAGGTCGGCGCCGATGACCTGGAAGGCGGTCTGGTTCATGGCCTCGGGGATCACCGGGTTGACCTTGCCGGGCATGATGGAGGAGCCGGGCTGCATGGCCGGCAGGCTGATCTCGCCCAGGCCGGTGCGCGGGCCGCTGGACAGCAGGCGCAGGTCGTTGCTGAGTTTGGACAGCTTGACCGCCAGCCGCTTGAGCACGCTGGAAAAGGTGACGAAGGCGCCCATGTCGGAGGTCGCTTCCACCAGGTTGCCGGCCAGGCTCACCGGCAGCTCGGTGATGTCGGCCAGCTCGTTCACCGCCAGCCGGGCGTAACGCGGATGGGCGTTGATGCCGGTGCCGATGGCGGTACCGCCCAGGTTGACCTCGCACAGCAGGCGGCATGCATCGTCGATGCGCGCCTCTTCCTCGCCCAGGTTGACGGCGAAAGCCTCAAACTCCTGGCCCAGGGTCATGGGCACGGCGTCCTGCAGCTGGGTGCGGCCCATCTTGAGGATATGGGCGAATTCCCGGCCCTTGTCGGCCAGGCTGTGCTGCAGGCCGGCAATGGCCTCTTTCAGTGGCTGGGCGGCGAACACGATGGCCAGGCGGGCGGCGGTGGGATAGGCGTCGTTGGTGGATTGGGAGCAGTTGACGTCGTTGTTGGGGTGCAGTTCCTTGTACCGGCCGCGCTCGTGCCCCAGTTTGCTCAGGGCCAGGTTGGCGATAACCTCGTTGGCGTTCATGTTGGTGGAGGTGCCGGCACCGCCCTGGATCAGATCCACGATGAACTGGTCGTGCAGCTCGCCGCGGATGATGTCGGCGCAGGCGGCCTCGATGGCCCCGGCCTTGTGCTCGGGCAGCAGGCCGAGCTGGTGGTTGGCGCGGGCGGCGGCGGCCTTGACCATGGCCAGGGCCCGGATCAGTTCGGGGAAGTGGCTGATGGGCACGCCGGTGATGTTGAAGTTCTGTTTGGCGCGCTGGGTCTGGATACCGTACCAGGCCTCAGCCGGCACCTGTTGTTCACCCAGAAGATCATATTCGGTACGTGTTTGCATTTGGAAGTATCCCCACAAAGTCGTCTGTCTGTCCGGTAATGGTACTGGCAGGCACAGCACGCCGACACGCCACAAGTACATCCCTGTAGGCTCGGACATGCCATCCCTGGCATGTCACGGTCGGCTTAGCTGTATCCTGCCATTACCGGTTCGGAACCCGGCTGCCTGCTGTCCGCATCTGGATTCAGTGCGGTTATTACAGCAACAACGGGGGCCGGCAGGGAATTTGGCGCCTTGTAGCAAAGTGGCGCTGTCTGACGCACTGGCTGCATCAATCAGATACAGGCGCACTCTGTTGCAGGAAGCCGACTTTGGGTACACTGGGCGCAGTTTTCCCGGAGTCCCCATGCATCACGATTTCGCCAAGAACCTGCGCCTGCTGTGCAGCTACTACAAGTCGGTGGCCGAGGTGTGCCGCAAGCTCAAGGTCAACCGGCCCCAGTTCAACCGCTACCTGAGCGGGCGCTACAAGCCCTCGGCCCACAGCCTGCGCCGGTTGTGCGACTTCTTCGGGGTGGAGGAGCACGAGATCCTGATGCCCCACAGCCAGTTCGAGCTGCTGATCCAGGTGCGGCCCCGGCCGCGGGAAGAGGCGGAGGAGCATCCGGAATACCGCCACCTGGATCTGCTGCAGGCCAACTCCCAGGGGCTGGACAAGTACCTGGGCTATTACTTCGAATACCACTATTCGATGGCCTTCCCGGGCAAGATACTGCGCAACCTGGTGTGCCTGGAGAAACGGAACGGCCGCGTCTACTACCAGCGCACCGAACGGCTGCAGCAGAGCCCCGGCGAACGGGTCTACCACAGCAAATATTTGGGCATGGCCCACCTGCTGACGGATCGCATCTTCCTGGTGGACTACGAGTCGCTGACCTGCAACCAGTTGACCCAGACCATCCTTATCCCCACCTTCAAGAGCCGGGTAGGCAGGCTCAGTGGCCTGCGCCTGGGCGCCTCGGCCAGCGGCGAGCGCATTCCCAGCTGCACCCGAGTGGTGTTCGAGTACCTGGGCCACAGGGTGGATATCCGCCGCACCCTCAAACTGTGTAGTACTTTCGAGGCGGACGGCGGCCAGATCTCGCCGGCGGTACTTGCCGCCATCCGCAATGAGATGGCCGCGGGGGAACATCATTTCCGCGCCCGCCACTGCTTCTGATTCAGGCCACCTGCCCCAGCCACAACAGCCGCACCACGGCCACGTTGGCCAGGCTGACCAGGAACAGGAAACCGACATAAGTCATCACCAGGTAACGGAAATAGTGATGCGGCCCGTGGCGGATCAGGCCGATCTCCTCCTGGTGCCGGCGGTGGGCGGCGGCAATCCTGGCGAACAGGCCCAGCTCGAAGTGCATCAGGAACAGGGTGATCAGCGCCAGCACGGTACCGAGCAACGGCGCGATCAGGATCCAGCCCTTGAGCACCCGGGTGATCTCGGGTTTTAGGTAGGGCACGGCCCCCAGCAGCACGACGGCAATGGTGATCTGGAACAGCTTCTTCCAGATATGATCATGGCGGTATTTGTATTCGTCCCACAACAGGGCGTGCGCCTCTTCGCTTTGCTCCACTCGCGTGTTCTCCGGCTTCTCGCATGACGCCACTATAGCACGGACGCCAGCCCCAGCTCAGCGTCCGACGGGCGCGCCACATCGCCCCGGCTGTAGTCGCATACCCCTTCGGGGAACACCTTTTCCAGCATGGCCAAGTGGGGGCGCATGTCGAGATCGCCGTAGAAGCCCCGGACGATCGCCTCTTCCACCGGGATCAGGGCGCACTTGAACAGCTCGCCGGTGAGCGGCGCGCCGGCCACGTTGCGGGGCGACCGGTAGGGAGGATAATGGGCCAGGCAGGCACCGGTGTTCGGATCACCCCGCCAAGCGCCGTTCCACACCTCCTCGCCCTCGGCGATCAGCTCGCCGGTGTCGGTCCAGCAAGCATCCCGGGCCGAGGCCGGCCTTTGCCCCGTGGTCAGCCATTCGTCCAACACCTCGAAGGCTTTGTCGCTGGGGTTGTAGGGTTTACCGCTCTGCCAGATCACCATGTTGTCGGTGTTGCCCCGGGCCGCCCTGATCCGCAGCCAGGATGACAGGGTGGCGTAGGAATGGTGCATGTCGAGCTCGTTGTCCAGATAGTGGCGCAGATCGATCACCGGAATATCGATATCCCCGAGGAACACATGGCCGGAACGGTAGGCGGCGGCCATGGCGGCCATGTCCCCCCGGCTGCGGGGCGCGGTCTTGACCAGCCCCACCTGGTTCCGCTCGAATACCCTGAGCGGAACCGGGCTGCCCGGGGTCTTCTGCATGTTGTGATCGCTCCAAATGGAAACCCCCGCCAGGCTGTCGTCGCCGGTCAGCACCCAGAGCCTTTCCTGCACCATGTCCTTGGGTGCCTTCCAACTGCCGATATTGGCATTGAGGTGAAAGAATTCCGCCGGACTTATCTGTCCCTGTCGCAGCGCATCCAGGCCATACTGGACCCCGGTGTTATCGTGGGTGCGGTAGGCATAGCCGTTTTCGTCCACCCCGTAGACATGGGCCAAATCGTGCCAATGGCTGAAACGCTCTCCCTTGGCCACCGCCGGAGCGTAATGATGGGCCCGGTGGGAATAGTGGGGGTTGTTGGTCAGGGGAGCCAGCCCGCGCCAGCTCTTGGAGCACTCGGTCGCTCCCGGCGGCAGGCTGGGCAGGCGCAGGCCAAAACCGGCCATCCGCGCCCAGCGGTAGTATTTCTTGAATTCGTGCTCCACCTCGCTGCTGGCCGCCACTCCCATCACCAGGCCGCGGTTTTCCTGCGCCTGCCAGCGCTGGTTATCCCGGGCGGTGACGTCGAAGTAGTATTCAAACAACTCGCAGTCGAGCGCCCAGATGCTCTGGGTGATCATGTCCGGGTAGCTGTACTGGGGAATGAGGGCATCGAGCAGGCCGGGCTTGTTCTGGGCAAACAGGTACTGTTGCACGGCACCGCCGGAGCCGCCGATACCGACGGTGTAGTCGGGCTGGCCGTAACGGGCCACAAACTGGGCCTTGACCATCTCGGCGGTGTTGGCCGCCAGCCACATGTTGTAGTGGTTGCTGGTGACGTTGCCGCTGGAGCCGGCCAGGGCGTAGCCCTGGGCCAGCTGGGTGATCAGCCGGCTGCCCACCCTGCCCAGGCTCATCTTGCCCTGGCGCTTGCCGATGCCCACTCCGCCCTTGAAGTGATAGATGAGCTTTTTATTCCAGTAGGGACTGTGCGTGTCGGACACCGGCGCCCGCGGATCGGCCAGCATGGCGAGCACGTAGATGAAGCGATTGATGGTCCCCCGCTCCACCCTGAGCACGAAGGGAATGCGGCTGCCCTGCCAGTCCAGCCAGGCCATATCCTCCGGCATCTCCTCATCGGGCCAGGGCTTGAAGTCGTCACGCCCTTCCACCTTGTAGAAGTAGTCCACCCGGGTCGGCAGCAGGCAGTCCTTGCTGTGCCCGAGCAGGCTTTGCTTGTCCTTGACCCCGTCCCGCTCCTCGAATACCGGCATGCCGATGCCCTCCCGGTTGTCCACCAGGGGCTGGCCCAGATCCGAATCCTCGGTGTTGCAGGCGAAGGGATATTGCAGGGGGCCGAGCGAGGTATCCACCGGTCCCACCTGCCCCGGTAATATGGGAAAATCGAAGCCGGACAGATCCAGGGGCACCAGGGAGGCGTGGGGACCCTCATAAGGCGCGCGAGGGGCGGCGGGATCATAGCCAGGGGGCAAGGCCTCCACCACCAGCTCCGGGGGCTCCGGCAGCAGATGCCGGCCCAGCCGGGCCTGGAACTCGCTGCAGCCGTTCAGCCCGAACAGGCTGGCCAACAAGAAATACAGAGGTAGGGTGCGGGCCCGGTCCATGGCGCTCTCCTTTTTCCATACTGTCTTGGATAAGGGTAGACAATGGAGAGGCCGCCCACCGGGAGCGGAACGATAAAAATCCCCTTGCACTGCGCCACAAAGCGGCTACGGTGGCGCCATGCCGCGGACAGGAGTCAGCGCTGGACACTGCCGTTGCGCTTCGTTACCCCTATCGCCTCCACCGGACTGGGCCTGCGGCTCAGGCTCCTGGTGCGGGAAACCGATGCCGCCCAGGGCTGATCACTCCTCGAAGTAGGTGCCCCAGCCGTCGTATTCGATGCCGTACCTGGCGGCGATGGGCAGCAGTTGTTCCACCTGGGCCATGATGGCTTCCTCGGTCAGGGGGCCGTCCTTCACCGCGTCGAAGCAGAGCAGCACCTGGCCCCGCTCCAGGGTCAGCTCCTCGGCGTCGGTCACCTCGAAGCCGGCCTTGAAACAGTCCACCGCCGCCTTCTCCAGGCGGTTGAAGTCCTGGCCGGAGAAATGATGCTCTATGGTGTATTCCGCATCCGGGTTGCTGCCGTCCTCCAGCAGGGAGGCGATAATCTCGCGGGTTTCTTCCCGCCAGTCTTGCTGTTCAGTCATATGGGGCTCCTGGGCCGGCTACGGGGTGGAAAAAACTTAGGGACGGCGCGCTTCGCTGTCCAGTGCCTGAATGCGATCAGCAATCAGCTGGCGGCTGTGCTTGAGCAGCTCGCGCAGCTGGGCCGGCTCGTACGGCTCGACATCGATGGGCGGCATGATCTCGATCAGCACCTCGCCGTTGTCCCAGCGGTTCAGATCCACCTGGCCGAAATAGCTGGAGCAGGCGATGGGGACGATGGGCACCCGGGCCTGCAGGGCGATGTGAAAGGCGCCGGTCTTGAACGGCAAGAGGCCCTTGCCCTGACTGCGGGTCCCCTCGGGGAACATCCAGATCGACATGCGCTTGTGGCGAATCTTGTCCACCACCGTGCCTATGGTGCCGGCGGCCTTGGCCTTGTTCTCCCGGTTGATCAGCAGGTTGCCGCTCAACCAGAACAACTGGCCGAACAACGGGAGCCAGAACAGTGCCTTCTTACCGATGGCTACGGTGCGCGGCATCACCACCCCCGGGTGGACGATGATGTCCCAGTTACTCTGGTGGTTGGCGATATAAACCGCCGACTCGAGCCCCGCGACATGTTCCAGCCCACGGATCCTGACCTTGAGTCCCACCAGGGGACAGGCCTTGTGGAACAGCCTGCCGAGCAGGTAGACGTTGTTGGGATGACGGGGACGCAGCAGACACAACAGGGTGCCCAGTACAAAGACCACTATCATGGCCAGGGCCAGCACTAGCAGCCGCAGCAACTTCAACATGAAGGAACCTCGCGTTAAGAGAGGCAGCAGTATACTGAGGGGACCCGGAGGGAACAAGGCCGGTCGCCCTGGTCGGGGCAGGCCGAGGCGGGCGTACCCGCCTCGGCCTGTGCCGATCAGGACAGCCCGGGCTCGCCCCGCTCCAGGCGGAAGCCCTGCACCGCCAGCTGCAGTTGTTCGGCCAGCTGGGCCAGTTCGCGGCTGGCGCTGGCGGTCTGCTCGGCGCCGGCCGCGGTCTCCCCGCCCATGGCGTGGATATTGGAGATATTGCGGCTGATGTCCTCGGTGACAGCCGCCTGCTGGTCCACGGCGCTGGCGATTTGGGTGTTCATGTCGTGGATGGTCTGCACCGCCCGGCTGATATGCTCCAGGGCCTGCTCCGCCTCCCGCGCCTGGACCACCGTCTGCTCAGCCTGGCCGCGGCCGTTGACCATGGCGGACATGGCCTGCTCCGCGTCCGTCTGCAGCCGGGTGATGGTGGCCACTATCTCCTGGGACGACTGCTGGGTCTGGGCCGCCAGGTTGCGCACCTCCTCGGCCACCACCGCGAACCCCCGCCCCTGCTCGCCGGCCCGGGCCGCCTCGATGGCGGCGTTCAGCGCCAGCAGGTTGGTTCTGTCGGCAATCTCCTGGATCACCTGCACCACCGAGCTTATCCGGGTGCTGCTGTCGGACAGGGACTGCACCACCTGGCCGGTGGAGGCCACGTCCTCCGCCAGCCGGGTAATGGAGGCGACCGTCTGCTGGACCACCCGTTTGCCCTGTTCGGCCGCCTCATGAGCGAAACGGGCGGATTCGGCCGCCTGGCCGGTGTTATGGGACACTTCCTGCACGGTGGCGGACATCTGGTTGATGGCGGTGGCCACCTGCTCGGTATCCTGCTGCTGGCGCCCCAGGTTGCTGCTGGTTTGCAGCGACACCGCCGAAGTCTCCTCCGCCGCCGAGGCCAGGCTGGCGCTGGACTGGTTGATCTGGCCAATCAACTCGCGCAGCTTGTCGGTCATATGGTGCAGCCGGGCATAGACGCCCTCGGTGCCGGGGGCGAAACGCAGGCTGAGATCGCCGGCGGCGATGCTGGTCGCCACCCGCGCCATCTCGCCGGGCTCGGCCCCCAGGGGTTGCAGTACGGCGCGCTGCAGGGCCCAGCCCAGGGCCAGGCTGAGCAGCACCAACAGCAGGGACATGGCCACCATGACCGCGATCATCAGCCGGTTCCGCTCCTGGGCGGCGGCGATGTCCCG
Organism: Zobellella sp. An-6; assembly: GCF_052487945.1. Lineage (NCBI taxonomy): Bacteria > Pseudomonadati > Pseudomonadota > Gammaproteobacteria > Aeromonadales > Aeromonadaceae > Zobellella > Zobellella sp. An-6. Next base: position 3,681,800 of record NZ_CP199259.1, read on the forward strand.
ATCCAGCCGCTGCAGCAGCGAGGTGATGAACTGGTTCACCGACTCCAGCATCAGATCGCGCTGCTGATCATAGGAGGTGTTGAAGACTTTCTGCCGGGCTTCCTGGGCATGGCCGGCGACCATCAGCCGGATCGCCTCGTCTTCCAGCCGGGCCATGGTGAGGGTAGCCTGCCGCCCCTTTTCCAGCAGCGTCTGCTCCTCTGGCTTCAGATCCATGTCCCGCAGCATCTGCTCATTGGAGAGGGTCCTGCCATCGACTCGGGGACGCTTCCCCTCGGTCATGGCCAGCACATTGTGATAGGCGGCCAGCTCTCGATCCGAACTGGTTGACACATAGTTCCGGATCCGTGAGGACAATTCCGAGGACATGATCCGCAGCAGGTTGGCGGAATTGAAATAATCGAAGCGTTTCTGCTGGGCCTGCTGGACACCCTGCTGGGACTGCAGCAGCAGATAGAGGACGCCGCTCAACACCAGCGCAAAGGTCAGCACCACCCCGAAAATCAGCCGGATAATGGCCTTGAGGGTCAAATTGCCCGTCATTCTGTTCTCCCACCCCTGATATAAAAGTAAACATAATTGGATACATAATTCCACCAATTATGCGCCAATTGTAATCAAAGTGAAACATACAGATGACGCCGTCGCCGCCGGAGCCGGGAACGAAGAAGCCGCCCGGAGGCGGCTTCTTCGATGGCGGAAAGGGCTCAGCTCAGCTTGCCGTGGCACTGCTTGTATTTCTTGCCCGAACCACAGGGACAGGGATCGTTGCGACCGATCTTCTCCCCTTCCCGCACGAACGGCGCCGCCTCGGCACCCGCCTGCGGGCTTGCCGCCCTGACCGGCTGGCCTTCTGCCAGGGGGTTTTCCGCCTCGGCGTGGCTGTAGCTCTGGGGCAGGCGCTCGGCCGCCTCGCGCCGCTTGGCTTCCGCCGCCTCCACTTCTTCCTGGGTCTGCACCCGTACCCGGCTGAGGATACTGACCACCTCCCGCTTGAGGTTGTCCAGCAACTGGGTGAACAGCTCGTAGGACTCGCGCTTGTATTCCTGTTTGGGGTTCTTCTGGGCATAGCCGCGCAGGTGGATGCCCTGGCGCAGGTGATCCATGGCCGCCAGGTGCTCCTTCCACAGGGTGTCCAGCGTCTGCAGCATCACCGACGTCTCGAACTGGCGCAGCACCGGCGCCCCCACTACGGCCTCCTTGTCGACATAGGCCTGGGCCGCCGCCGCCAGGATACGCTCGCGCAGTTGCTCGTCGTGCAGCCGCTCATCCTGCTTGAGCCAGTCACCGATGGGCAGCTCCAGGGCGAAATCTCCCTTCAGCCGCTGCTCCAAGCCGGGCACATCCCACATTTCCTCCAGCGACTGGGGTGGGATATATTCGTCGATAACGGTGTTGAACACGTCGTCGCGGATGACGTCTATGGTCTCCTTGATGTCACCGGAATCCAGCAGCTCGTTACGCTGCTCGTACACCACCTTGCGCTGGTCGTTGGCCACGTCGTCGAATTCCAGCAGGTTCTTGCGGATATCGAAGTTGCGGGTTTCCACCTTGCGCTGGGCGTTTTCGATGGCCCGGGTCACCCAGGGGTGTTCGATGGCCTCGCCCTCTTCCATGCCCAGCTTCTTCATCATGGTGGTGACCCGCTCGGAGGCGAAAATCCGCATCAGGGCGTCCTCCATCGACAGGTAGAAACGGCTGGAACCCGGATCGCCCTGACGGCCCGCCCGTCCCCGCAACTGGTTGTCGATACGGCGCGACTCGTGCCGCTCGGTGCCGATGATGTGCAAACCACCGGCCGTGATCACCGCCTGGTGGCGCTGCTGCCAGTCGGCCTTGATGGCGGCGCTCTGCTCCGGCGTGGGGTTGTCCAAGGCCTCTATCTCCGCCAACCAGTTGCCCCCCAGCACGATGTCGGTGCCCCGGCCCGCCATGTTGGTGGCGATGGTCACGGTGCCGGCCCGGCCGGCCTGGGCGATGATCTCCGCCTCCTTGGCGTGGAACTTGGCGTTGAGCACCTGGTGCTTGATGCCTTCCTGCTTGAGGATGTGGGACAGCAGCTCGGAGTTCTCAATGGAAACCGTGCCTACCAGCACCGGCTGGCCCCGCTCGACACAGTCCTTGATGTCGGCGACGATGGCCTTGTACTTCTCGGCGGCGGTGAGGTACACCAGATCCCCCATGTCCTTGCGGACCATGGGCCTGTTGGTGGGGATCACCACCGTCTCCAGGCCGTAGATATGCTGGAACTCGAAGGCTTCGGTATCGGCGGTCCCCGTCATGCCCGCCAGCTTCTCGTACAGGCGGAAATAGTTCTGGAAGGTGATCGAGGCCAGGGTCTGGTTCTCGTTCTGGATCTTGACCCCCTCCTTGGCCTCCACCGCCTGGTGCAGACCCTCGGACCAGCGCCGGCCCGGCATGGTGCGTCCGGTGTGTTCATCGACGATGATCACCTCGTTGTCCTGCACTATGTAGTCCACGTTGCGCTCGAACAGGGTGTGGGCGCGCAGGCCGGCGTTGACGTGGGCCAACAGGGTGATGTTGCCGGCGGAAAACAGGGAGTCCTCCTCCGCCAGCAGGCCCATGCGCTTGAGTTCTTCCTCCACGAAGATCTGGCCGTTCTCGGTGAGCAGGGCCTGCTTGTTCTTCTCGTCCACCGTATAGTGGCCGTCACCGGTGTATTCCTCGGTGTCTTCCTTGTCCTGCTTGACCAGCCTGGGGATCAGGGTGTTGACACGCATATAGAGTTCGGAACTGTCTTCCGCCGGGCCGGAGATGATGAGCGGGGTACGGGCCTCGTCGATCAGCACCGAGTCCACCTCGTCCACCAGGGCGTAATAGAGGGGACGCTGCACCCGTTGCTGGGGGGTGAAGGCCATGTTGTCGCGCAGGTAATCGAAGCCGAATTCGTTGTTGGTGCCATAGGTGATGTCGCAGGCATAGGCATCCCGCTTCTCCTGGTGGCTCATGCCCGGCAGGTTGCAGCCCACGGTCAGGCCGAGGAACTCGAACAGCGGCCGGTTGCCTTCGGCGTCCCGGCGCGCCAGGTAGTCGTTCACCGTCACCACGTGTACGCCGCGGCCGGTCAGGGCGTTGAGGTAGACCGGCAGGGTCCCGGTCAGGGTCTTGCCTTCCCCGGTCTTCATTTCCGCGATCTGGTTGTGGTGCAGCACCATGCCGCCGATCATCTGTACGTCGAAGTGACGCATCTCGAAGATCCGCTTGGAGGCCTCGCGTACCGTGGCGAACGCTTCCGGCAGCAATTGCTCGAGGCTTTCCCCCTGCTCCAGCCGGGCACGGAACTCGGCGGTCTTGGCCTGCAGCTCGGCATCGGACAGGGCCTCGAACTTGGGCTCCATGGCATTGATTTCGTTGACAACTTTTCGCAGCCGCTTGAGGGTTCTGTCGTTACGGCTGCCTATTATCTTGGTGAAGAGTTTGGTAATCATGCTTGGCCAATAGTGATGTTGGAAGACAAGGCTCCACCCCGGTGGAGCCGAAAACTAGTTGGGCAAGAAGCGCGCCGGATCCAGCTGCTTGTTCCCTTTCAGTACTTCATAATGCAAATGGACCCCGGTCGCCCGACCGGTCCGCCCCATCAGGGCGATATGCTGGCCCTGTTCCACATACTGGCCCACCTCGACCAGCTTGGTATCCACATGAGCATAACGGGTTACCCAGCCCTGGCCATGATTGATCTCAACCAGGCCGCCGAAAGCGGGATGATGATCGACTGTGCTGACCACGCCGGCGGCGGTGGCGGCGATCGGCTGTCCCAGTTTACCGGAAAAATCCACGCCCTTGTGCCAGCGGGTCCGGCCGGTGAAGGGATCCCGCCGCTGGCCGAAGCCGGAGCTGAGACGGCCGCGGCCATCGGGCACCGGATGCCCCTGGATCTGGGTAATCTCGTTTATATGGAGATTAAGCAACAGAGATTCAAGGGCAGCCAGGGTCATGCCGTATTCCCGGCTCTGTTCCGCCAACTGGGCCAGTCCCTGATGCAGCTCGGCAAAACCGTTGAAAGGTCGCTTGAGCAGGTTGGGATCCAGCCGTTGCAGGCTGATCTCGTCGCCCAGATCGTAATCGTTCACCAGCCGCTGGCCTACCGCCGTCAACTGGCCCAGATCCGCCTGCAACTGGCCCAGGCGCTGGCCGATGCGCTTGAGCTGCTGCTGCTGGCTGCGCTGCTGCTGTTCAAGCTGGCGGGCGAGCTGAAGGTTTTGTTGCTGGGTGTTTTGCCACTGACTGTACAGGTAGAGGGCCAGCGGCAGCTGCAGCAGCGCCAGCACCACAAACAGCCGGTAGAACAGGGGGCGCGAGGGCGCAGAAGCAAGAGCGGGATTGGTCATCATTTACACTACGGAGGAAAAAACGAGACACGCCGGCGCGGAGAGATGCCGGCGTGTCGGGGCAGGTCAGGCGGGGCTGAAGGCGCTGTCGTAGTAACGGATCGGCGATTCGGCTCCCTGCTCGCCAAAGGTCACGATTTCCCAGGCCTCGGCGTTGGCCAGCAAGGCCCGCAGCAGACTGTTGTTCAGGGCATGGCCGGTCTTGTAGGCGCGGAACTCGCCCAGAATGCTGTGGTTGCACATGTAGAGGTCGCCGATGGCGTCCAGCATCTTGTGCTTGACGAACTCGTTGGGGTAACGCAGGCCATCTTCGTTCAGCACCTTATAGTCGTCCAGCACCACGGCGTTCTCCAGGCTGCCGCCCAGGGCCAGGTTCTGGGAATGCAGGTACTCGATGTCGCGCATGAAACCGAAGGTCCGGGCCCGGCTCAGCTCCTTGACGAAGGCCGCGCCGGAAAAATCCAGCACCAGGTGCTGGCTCTGGCCTTCGAACACCGGGTGCTTGAAGTCGATGGTCAGATCCATCTTGAAGCCACGGTGCCAGGGCCGGAATTCCGCCCACTTGTCGCCATCTTCCACCCGAACCGGCTTCTTGATGCGGATGAAACGCTTGAGCGCGTTCAGCTCGCGAATGCCGCCGGACTGCAGCAGATAGATGAAGGGGTGGGAGCTGCCATCCATCACCGGCACCTCGGGGGCATCTACCTCGATATAGAGGTTATCGATGCCCAGCCCCGCCAGCGCCGCCGACAGGTGCTCTATGGTCGACACCCGAACGCCTTGCTCGTTGACCAGGGCGGTGCAGAGCATGGTGTCCTTGACCAGGGCGGCGTCGGCCCGGATCTCCACCTGGGGATCCAGATCGGTACGACGAAACACTATACCTGTGTTGGCCGGCGCAGGTACGAAGGTCATCTGCACCTTGTGCCCGGAATGCAGGCCGATTCCGGTGGCCCGCACGGTATTTTTCAGGGTTCGTTGTCTAATCATAAGGGTACCCGCAAGTCAAAAAGGCCCGGTCCGAACCAAATTCAAATGGTCAGACATGCTAGCACAATAATCCGCCTACGCCAATTGAGAGCTGTTCTCAGTCGGCCTGCTTGCGCAGGAAGGCCGGGATATCCAGGTAGTCCAGATCGGTCTTGGCCTGGGTGTTGTCGGCGTTGACCGCCAGCTTGCCGGCCTGCTCTTCCCGCACGCTGTCCATGCGGCGCATGCCGTTGTCGTCCCGGCTGCTACCGGACTTCACCAGGGTGATGTCCGGCTTGCGCTCGGCGCCGATACCGGTAGCCACCACGGTCACCCGCAGTTCGTCGGTGATCTCCGGATCCAGGACGGTGCCCACCACCACGGTGGCGTTTTCGGAGGCGAAGGCCTTGACCGCGTTGCCCACGGTTTCGAACTCCTCGATGGTCATGTCGAGGCCGGCGGTGATGTTCACCAGTATGCCCCGGGCGCCGGCCAGATCCACGTCTTCCAGCAAGGGGCTGGAGATGGCCTTCTCGGCGGCTTCTTCGGCGCGGTCTTCACCGGTGGCGCTGCCGGTACCCATCATGGCGGTGCCCATCTCCCGCATCACGGTGCGCACGTCGGCGAAGTCGACGTTGATGAGCCCCGGACGGGTGATCAGCTCGGCGATGCCCTGCACCGCGCCCAGCAGCACATTATTGGCGGCCTTGAAGGCGTCCAGCAGGGAGATGCCGCGGCCCAGTACCTTGAGCAGCTTGTCGTTGGGGATGGTGATCAGCGAATCGACGTGCTTGGCCAGCTCGTTGATACCCTGCTGGGCGTAATTCATCCGCTTCTTGCCCTCGAAGGCGAAAGGCTTGGTCACCACCGCCACCGTGAGGATGCCCAGCTCCTTGGCCACTTCCGCCACCACGGGCGCGGCGCCGGTACCGGTACCGCCGCCCATGCCGGCGGCGATGAACACCATGTCGGCACCATCCAGCAGATCGCGGATGGCATCCTTGTCTTCCAGCGCCGCATCCCGCCCCACTTCCGGATTGGCGCCGGCGCCCAGGCCCTTGGTAATGGCACTGCCGACCTGCAATGTGGTATCGGCGCTGGAGTTGCGCAGCGCCTGGGCATCGGTGTTGATGGCCAGGAACTCCACCCCTTCCAGGTTCTCGCGCACCATGTGCTCGACGGCGTTGCCGCCGCCGCCACCGACGCCCACCACCTTAATGACGGCTTCCTGCTCGTGATCATTCATCAGTTCAAACATAAGACTCTCTCCGCTTTGCTCTTGGATGATTCCTGCCAAGATTAAAATTCGCCACGCAGCCAGTTGCCGACCCGTTTCAGCAGCCCGGTCACGCTGGCCTTATTGTTGTAGTCCTGTTGAGGCATGGACTGGTGTTCCCGGCCGTAGTGCAACAGCCCCACGGCGGTGGAGTACACCGGTGTCTCAACGTAATCCGACAATCCCTTGACCCCGGCGGGCTGGCCGATGCGCACCTGGCACTGGAAAATCTGCTCGGCGCACTCCACCAGTCCCTCGATTTGGGCCGCCCCGCCGGTGAGCACCAGACCGGCGGCCAGTTGGTGCTTGACCCCGGCCTTTTTCAGCTCACTCTGTACCTTGCTCAGCTCCTGGTTGATCATGCCGAGCAGCTCGCTGTAGCGAGGCTCTATCACCTCGGCCAGGGTCTGGCGCTGCAGGCTGCGGGCCGGACGGCCACCCACGCTGGGCACCTCTATGGTGTCTTCCTTGCTCACCAGGCGGCTGAAGGCGCAGCCGTGCCGTACCTTGATCGCTTCCGCATCGAGCGGCGGCGTGCCGAAGGCATAGGCGATATCGCTGGTGACGGTGCTGCCCGCATAGGGGATCACCTTGGTATGACGCAGGGCGCCGCCGGTGAACACCGCCAAATCCATGGTGCCACCGCCGATATCGACTACGCATACACCCAGCTCTTTCTCGTCGTCGGTCAGCACCGCATAACTGGATGCCAAGGCGCTGAAAATAAGCTGGTCTACTCGCAGGCCCAACCGCTCCACACATTTTTCGATATTGCGCGCCATATCGTTGTGGCAGGTGATCAGGTGCACCTTGGCGTGCATGCGCACTCCCGACAGGCCGATGGGATTCTTGATCCCCTCCTGAAAGTCGATGGAGAACTCCTGGGGCAGCACGTGCAGCACCCGGTGCTCATCGGACAGCCGTACCGACTTGGCGGTGTGGATGACGTTGTCCACGTCTTCCTGGGTTACCTCCTCATCGGAAATCGGTACCATGCCGGTTTCGTTGCGGCACTCGATGTGCTTGCCCGACAGGCCCAGGTAGACGGAGGTGATCTGGCAGTCGGCCATCATCTCCGCCTCGTCCACCGCCCGCTTCAGCGACTTGACCACCGACTCCAGGTCGTTGACGCCGCCCTTGTCCATGCCCTTGGAAGAGTGGCTGCCGAGGCCGATGATGTTCAGGTCGCCGTCCGGCAGCACTTCGCCCACCAGGGCCGTTACCTTGGCCGTGCCGATATCAAGCCCGACGATCAGATTTCGTTCCGCGCTCTTGGTCATTCTCAGTCTCTTCGTCCTGCTTCCATCCCACTGCCAGCCCGGTATCGTAGCGCAGGTCTAGGTAGGCCACCCGCTCCCGCCCGACGATGCCCGGGTAGACATCAATAAATCGTTGCAACCGGGTCTCGATATCGTCCCGCCCCAGGATCAGCCGCACCCCGTTGGACAGGGTCAGCTCCCAGGAGCGCCGGGGGGTGAGATGGACCCGGTGGATCTCGTATCCCCTCGGCTGCAGAAATCGCTGCAGGAGCCGGTATTCTTTCAGTACCCGACCGGCCTCTTCATCCGGCCCGGACAGGGACACCAGATCGAGCGTGCCGTGCTCGGCCCTGAATATCTCGCCATGGGTGTTGACCATGGCATCCTGGTTCCACAGGGCCGCCACCGGCTGCTCCACGATGTAGACCCTCAGGGTATCGGGCCACTGCTTGCGCACCGACACCTGGTAGATCCAGGGCAGTGCCAGCAGTTGCTGCTGCACCCGGTCCACCTCGAGGGCGAAGAAGTTGCCCACTTCCGGCAACTCCAACACCGATTCCCGCACGGATTCCCGACTCAGATAGCGGTGCTCCCCCTGGATCAGCAGGTGGTTGACCGGCAGTTGGTTGGCCGCCGTCATCCACATCAGCAGTTGCCAGCCCGCCCACAACAGGGCCGCCAGCACCGTCAGGAAGAAGGTCAGGCCGCCGATGAACTCCAGCCGGGTGCGGGTCGCGACCGTGGCCATCTCAGTACGCCATCTCCAGCACTTCGACCACCAACTGGTCGAAGGACAGGCCGGCCACCCTGGCCGCCTTGGGCACCAGGCTGGTTTCGGTCATGCCCGGCACCGTATTCACTTCCAGCAGCCACCAGTGGCCGGCGTGATCCCGCATCAGGTCGACCCGTCCCCAACCGCTGGCGGCCACCGCCGCAAACGCCGCCAGGGAAAGCTCGCCCAGCTCCCGCTCATCCGCCTCACTCAGGCCGCAGGGACAGAGGTATTCGGTATCGCCGGACTGGTACTTGGCCGAATAATCGTAGAAATCGTGGGGGGTGCGCAGCCGGATCGCCGGCAGCGCACGCTCGCCCAGGATGCTGACGGTGTATTCGTCGCCCTCGATAAAGCTCTCGATCAGCACCTCGTCGTCAAACTTGAAGGCCTCCTCGACGGCGGTCGCCAGGGTGGCGGCGTCGGTGGCCTTGGTCATGCCGATGCTGGAGCCCTCGTGGGACGGTTTGACGAACACCGGGCCGCGGAACTGGGCCAGCAGCACCGCCGCGTCGCCGGGGTTGAAGTCGCGCTTGTGCACCACCCGGAATTCGGCGGTGGGCAATCCCATGGCCTGCCACACCTGCTTGGTGCGGATCTTGTCCATCCCCAAGGCAGCGCCCAGCACCCGGGAGCCGGTGTAGGCGATGCCCAGATGTTCCAGCGCCCCCTGCAGGGTGCCGTCTTCCCCGCCCCGTCCGTGCACCACGATAAAGGCACGTTCGAAGCCCTCGTCCTTCAGCCGGGCCAGCGGGTAGTCGCGGGTATCGATGCCGTGGGCATCCACCCCTGCCCGTACCAGACCGGCCAGCACGGCGGCGCCGGAACGCAGGGAGACTTCCCGTTCGGCGGAGCGTCCGCCGTACAACACCGCCACTTTGCCGAACTGACTCATACCTGTTCTCCCTGTTGTTTCATCGCCGCTATGGATAACTGCAGCTGGCCGAGCCGGCGCGCCAGGCCGCCCACATTGCCGGCGCCCTGGGTCAGCACCAGGTCGCCGTCTTGCAGAATGTCCGCCAGCACGGCCGGCACCTCGTCGGGACTGGCCACGTAGATGGGCTCCAGTTGGCCACGGCTGCGGATCGTGCGGCACAGGGCTCGGCTGTCGGCCCCGGGAATAGGCGCCTCGCCGGCACTGTACACCTCCAGCAGGATCAGCACATCGCTTTTCGACAGCACTTCGACAAAATCTTCATAGAGATCCCGGGTGCGGCTGTAGCGGTGGGGTTGGTAAATGGTCACCAGCCGTCGTTCGGGCCAGCCGGCGCGCACCGCGTTCTGGGTGGCGCGCACTTCACTCGGGTGATGGCCGTAGTCGTCCACCAGCTTGACCATGCCGCGGCCGCAGTCGAATTCGCCGTACTGCTGGAAGCGCCGCCCCACCCCCTCGAACTGCTTCAGGGCCGCCAGTATGGCGTCATCGCCGATGCCGTCCTCGCAGGCCACGGCGATGGCCGCCGCCGCGTTCTGGGCGTTGTGGCGGCCCGGCAGGTTGAGCTGCACGTCCAGGCAGCTGCCGTCGGGACGGCACACCCTGAAGGAGCTGTGATCCTGCTGCTGGCTGAAGCCTTCCACCCGGTAGTCGGCGTCCTCGGCGAAGCCGTAGGTCACGAACTGGCGGGCCACCCGCGGCAACATGTCGCGGATGACGCTGTCGTCGATGCAGAGCACCGCCAGGCCGTAGAAGGGCAGGTTGTGCAGGAAGTCGATGAAGGTGCCTTCCAGCTTGCTGAAGTCGCCGCCGTAGGTGTCCATGTGGTCGGCTTCGATATTGGTGACGATGGACACCATGGGTTGCAGGTGCAGGAAGGAGGCGTCGCTTTCGTCCGCCTCGGCGATCAGGTAGCGGCTGGTACCCAGGCGGGCGTTGCAGCCGGCGCTGTTGAGCAGGCCGCCGATGACGAAGGTGGGGTCCATGCCCGCCTCGCCGTAGATGCTGGCCACCAGGCTGGTGGTGGTGGTCTTGCCGTGGGTGCCGGCCACCGCCACCCCGTGGCGGAAACGCATCAGTTCGGCCAGCATCTCGGCCCGCCGTACCACCGGGATGCGCAGCTCCCGTGCCGCCAGTAGTTCGGGATTGTCGGCCTTGATGGCGGTGGACACCACCACCACGCTGGCGTCTTCCACCTGCTCGGCGGTGTGCCCCAGGTAGATGGTGGCGCCCATCGCCGCCAGCCGGTCGGTCACGGCGTTGTAGGCGATGTCGGAGCCGGAAATGACATAGCCCTCATTGGCCAATACCTCGGCAATACCGCCCATACCGGCACCGCCGATGCCGATAAAGTGGATCCGCCGCACCCGCCTCATCTCGGGCACTATGCTTCTGAGTTTTGCCAGTTCAACCTTGGTCATGCCACTCTCTCGTTTATTTCGCCAGCGCGCGCAGGCAGTCCGCCACCCGCTCCGCCGCATCGGTAATCGCCAGGGCCCGGGCCCGGCTGGCCATGGCCAGCAGCTGTGCCCGGTTGCCGGCCAGTTGGGTCAATTCCGCCGCCAGCCCCTCGGCGCTGAGTTCGGACTGGGGCAGCAGCAAGGCCGCGCCCTGGTCCGCCAGGGAGCGGGCGTTCTTGGTCTGGTGGTCATCCACCGCATGGGGCAGGGGCACGAAGATGGCGCCCAGGCCGGCGGCGGCGATTTCCGACACCGTCAGCGCCCCTGCCCGGCACACCACCAGATCGGCCGCGCCGTAGGCGGCGGCCATGTCGTCGATAAAGTCGCTCACCTCGGCCTCGATGCCGCGTGCCTGATAGGCGGCGCGCACCGCCTCGGCGTTGCCGCGGCCGGTCTGGTGCCGCACCCGAACGTTGCCGACCAGGGCCACCGCCTCGGGCAGGGTATCGTTCAACACCTTGGCGCCCAGGCTGCCTCCCACCACCAGCAGCCGCAGCGGCTGGGGCGAGGTGTCGATGCGCTCGGCCGGCGCCGGCAGGGCCACCACCTCCGGCCGTACCGGATTGCCGACCACGGCGGTGTCGTCCCCTTCCGCAAAGGCGCCGGGAAAAGCCATCAGTACTCGCCGGGAAATCTTTGCCAGCAGGCGGTTGGTCAGGCCGGCGGCCGCATTCTGCTCGTGCAGCACCAGCGGAATACCAGCCAGCCTGGCGGCCACGCCGCCGGGGCCGGCGGCGAACCCGCCCATGCCCAGTACCACCGCCGGCCGGACCTGGCGCAGCACCCGTCGCGCCTGCCAGACCGCCTTCAGGATCTGGAAGGGCGCCAGCAGCAGTCGCTTGAGACCGTTGCCGCGCACCCCGGCGATGTCGATGGTATGCAGCGGATAACCGTGCCTGGGCACCAGTTGGGCCTCCATCCGCTCGGCGGTACCGAGCCAGTGGATGTTCCAGCCCTCGGCCCTGAGCCGATCGGCCACCGCCAGCCCCGGGAATACATGGCCACCGGTGCCGCCCGCCATCACCAGCAGTGTCTTGGCCTCGCTCATGCCACCTCCCGCTGTCTGGCCTGCATATTGTCCCGCCGCCACTCGAAGTCGATGCGCACCAGTATGGCCACCGCCGTGCCGATCACCAGCAGGCTGGAGCCACCGTAGCTCACCAGGGGCAGGGTCAGGCCCTTGGTGGGAAGCAGGCCCGAGGCTGCGCCCACGTTGACCACCGTCTGGAAGCTGAACCAGATGCCGAGGCCCATGGCCAGATAGCCTTCGTACTGGCGGCCGCCCATCAAGACCTTCTGGCCGATGTGCAGCGCCTTGAACGCCAGCCAGGCCTGCAGCAGCAGCACCAGCAGTACCCCGGTGAAACCCAGCTCCTCGCCGAGGATGGCGAACACGAAGTCGGTGTGGGCTTCGGGCAGGTATTCGAGCTTCTGGATGGAATTGCCGAGCCCCTCGCCGAACCAGCCGCCGCGACCAAAGGCCATCAGCGACTGGGTCAGCTGGTAGCCGCTGCCGAAGGGATCTTCCCAGGGGTTGAGGAAGGACGTCACCCGCCGCATCCGGTAGGGAGAAGTGATGATCAGGAAGCCGACCAGACCGACCCCCAGCACGATCAGGCTGATAAACTGGCTGAGCCGGGCGCCGGCGAGGAACAGCATGCCGATGGTGGTCACGAACAGTACCACCACCGAGCCCAGATCCGGCTGCATCAGCAACAACACCGACATCGCGCCCATCACCGCCAGCGGCTTGAGGAAGCCACGCCACTGACCACGCACTTCCGCCTGCTTGCGCACCAGGTAGCCGGCCAGAAAGGTGAACAGGGCCAGCTTGGCGATCTCCGCCGGCTGCACGTTGATCGGGCCCAGGGCCAGCCAGCGGGTACTGCCGTTGACGTTGCGTCCCACCAGCAATACCGCCACCAGCAGCAGCAGCGCCAGGATCAGGAAGCTGCCGTTGAACTGCTGCCAGCGCATCATGGGCACCTGCAGCACCAGGCTGGCGAGCATCAGGCAGATCAGCAGGAAGGCGCCGTGGCGCTTGACGAAATAGAAGGGATCATCGCCGACGTTAATGCCCTCGGCGATGGAGGCGGAGGACACCATCACCAGGCCGATGGCCATCAGCGACAGCGCCAGCACCACCAGCTGGCGATCGTAGATGAGTCCCTGGGAGGGCCGCAGCAGCCAGTCGGTGCCGAAGGAAGGCAGCAGCTTCATAGCGCCTCCACCAGGGCCACGAAGTGATCGCCCCGGGCCAGGTAATTGGGGTACATGTCCAGACTGGCGCAGGCCGGGGCGAACAGCACCCAGTCGCCGGGGACGGCCTGCTCGGCACACCAGGCCACCGCCTGCTCCAGGTTCGCCACTTCATGGGTGTTGGCGGCCAGCCGCAGCAGCGCGGCCCTGTCCTGGCCGAAACAGGCCATGCCGGCGAGGCGTTGCTCGAGCAGGGGCTTGAGCGGGCCGAAATCCTGGCCCTTGCCCTGGCCGCCGGCGATCAGCCACAGCCGGCCGGGCACCGCTTCGGCCACGCCGGCGAGGGCCGCCAGGGTGGCGCCGACATTGGTGGCCTTGGAATCGTTGAGCCAGCGCACCCCCCGCTTCTCTGCCACGAACTGGCAGCGATGGGGCAGGCCGCCGAAGCGGTGCAGTACCGCGACCTGGGCCTCGTTCGGGATGCCGGCCCGGTCCGCCAGGGCCATGGCCGCCAGGGCGTTGAGCTGGTTATGGGCCCCGAGGATGCGCAGCGCCGACACCGGCAGCACCGGTTCGCCGTGACGGCTCAGCCAGAGTTCACCCCGGTGCTCGAGCCGGCCGTACTCCTGCTCATCCAGTCCGAAACTGACCGCCGGGCGGCCGGCCGGCGGCCGGGTCTGGTCATCCTCCCGGTTGTAGACGCACAGGCCGGCGCCCCGGTAGATACCGAGCTTGGTATCCCGGTAATGGGCCAGGGAGTCGTAGCGATCCAGGTGATCCTCGCTGATATTGAGCACGGTGGCGGCCAGCGCCCCGAGTCCGGGAGTGGTTTCCAGCTGGAAGCTGGACAGCTCCAGCACCGCCAGCTCCAGCGGCTGTGCCAGCAGATCCAGCGCCGGGGTGCCGATATTGCCGCCCACCCCCACCGCCAGCCCGGCCTCGACGGCCATCTCGCCCACCAGAGTGGTGACGGTGCTCTTGCCGTTGGAGCCGGTGATGGCGACGACGGGGGCCCGGCATTCCCGCAGGAACAGCTCCACGTCACCCACTATCTCCACTCCCGCAGCCTGGGCCTGGCGTACTGCGGGCGTGGCCAGAGGCACGCCCGGGCTGATGATGATCAAGTCCGCCGCCAGCAGGCTGTCGCTGTCGAGCCCACCGAAATGGCAGTCGATGCCCGGGGGCAGTTGCTCCTCCCCCGGCGGCCGGGCGCGGGTGTCCATCACCAGGGGACGACGCCCCCGATCCAGGCAATAGCGCACACAGGAAAGTCCCGTCTGCCCCAACCCGATGATCACTATGCGTTCCGGCAGCATCATTTATCTCACCTTGAGGGTGGCCAGGCCGATCAGCACCAGCATCAGGGTGATGATCCAGAAGCGGACTATTACCCTGGGCTCGGGCCAGCCTTTCAGCTCGTAATGGTGGTGAATGGGTGCCATGCGGAAAATCCGCTGGCCGCGCAGCTTGTAGGACCCGACCTGCAGGATCACCGACAGGGTCTCGATCACGAAGATGCCGCCCATGACCACCAGCAGAAACTCCTGGCGCACCAGCACGGCAATGGCACCCAGGGCCGCACCCAGGGCCAGGGAGCCCACGTCGCCCATGAACACCTGGGCCGGAAAGGTGTTGAACCAGAGAAAACCGAGTCCCGCCCCCACCATGGCGGTACAGACCACCGTCAGTTCGCCGGCGTGGGCCACATAGGGGATGTGCAGGTAGGCGGCGAAGTTGACGTTGCCGGTGGCCCAGGCCACCAGGGCGAAGCCGGCCGCCACCATGACGGTAGGCATGATGGCCAGGCCGTCCAGGCCGTCGGTCAGGTTGACCGCGTTGCTGGAGCCGACGATAACAAAGTAGCTGAGCACGATGAACAGCAGGCCGAGCTGAGGCATGACGTCCTTGAAGAAAGGCACCACCAGCTGGGTCTGGGCCGGATCCCGGGCGATCCAGTAGACGAAGACGGCCGCCGCCAACGCCGCCGCCGACTGCCAGAAATACTTCCAGCGGGCGATCAGGCCGTCGGTGTTCTTGCGCACCACCTTGCGGTAGTCGTCGACGAAGCCGATGGCGCCGAAGGCGCCCAGCACGAACAGCACCACCCACACATAGGGATTGGACAGACGCGCCCACAGCAACACCGACACGAAGATGGCGATAAGGATCATCAGCCCGCCCATGGTGGGAGTGCCGGCCTTGCTGAAGTGGGACTCGGGGCCATCGTTGCGCACCACCTGGCCTATCTGCAGCATCTGCAACCGGCGGATCAGGCGCGGTCCTATCCACAGGGATACGAACAGGCCGGTCAGGATGGAGATCACCGCCCTGAAGGTGAGATAGGAGAAGACGTTGAAAAAGCTGAAATGGGGGGTCAGCCATTCCGCCAGCCAGACTAGCATGCCTTCCCCTCCTGAATGGCCCGGACCACCTCTTCCATCCGGGCGCTGCGCGCACCTTTGACCAAAACCACCACCTTGTTGTGTTGTGCCAGCGCCGCGGCCAGTTCCGGCCACAGCTGCTGCTTGTTCTCGAAATGCCGGCCATGGGCCGCCGCCGCCGTATCCTTGCTGTCCCGGCCCACGGTCAGCACCAGATCGATGCCAAGCTTGCGGGCATGCTCGCCCACCCTGATGTGCATCTCCTTGCTGTAGTCCCCCAGTTCCGCCATGTCGCCGAATACGAAAATCCGGTAGCCGGGCAGGCTGGCCAGGGTGTCCAGCCCCGCCAGCACGGAGGCGACACTGGCGTTGTAGGTATCGTCGAGCAGGGTGAGACCACCCCGGGTCCACAGCTGCAGCCGGCCCTTGGCCGCGCCAAACCGGCCCAGGCCGGCGGCGATCTCCTCCAGGGTCGCGCCCAATGCCTCGGTGGCAGCGGCCGCCGCCAGGGCGTTGGCCACGTTGTGCCGGCCGGGCACCGGCAACTGCACCGCCACCTCTCCCTTGGGGGTCAGCAGGCGAAAGTGGGCGCAGCCCGCCTTGTCCAGGCCGATCTGGCGCGCTTCGTACTCCCGGTGTTCGCCGAAATACACCAGGGGGTGCTTTTCCTTCCACAGGGCACAGAAGGGGCTGTCGCCGTTGGCGATGGCCACGCCGCCAGGCTCCAGGCCGTCGTAGATCTCGCCCTTGGCCCGGGCGATGCCCTCGAGGGAGCCGAACCCTTCCAGGTGGGAGGCTTCCACATTGTTGATCAGCGCCACATGGGGGCGGGTCAGGGAGCTGGTCCAGGCGATCTCGCCGATATGGTTGGCGCCCAGCTCCACCACCGCGTATTCGGTATCCAGCATCAGTTCGCACAGGGTCAGGGGCACCCCGATCTCATTGTTGAGGTTGCCCCGGGTAGCCAGCACCTTGCCTTTCTGGCGCAGTATGGCGGCCGCCATCTCCTTGACCGTGGTCTTGCCGCAGCTGCCGGTGATGGCCAGCACGCGGGCCTGGCTCTGATCGCGAACCAGGCCGCCCAGCACGCCCAGTGCCAGCCGGGCATCGGCCACCTTGATCTGGGGCAGGTCCAGCTCCAGCCAGCGCTCCACCAACAGGGCAGCCGCCCCCTGCTCCGCCGCCTGGGCGGCGAAGTCGTGGCCGTCGAAACGCTCACCGGCCAGGGCCACGAACAGGCAACCGGCCGCCATGGGCTGCCGACTGTCGGTGGTGACCGCCAGTATGGTGCCGTCGGCGCCGCGCAGCTCGCCGCCGGACGCCAGGGCCAACTGACCGAGGCTGAGCGGGATCACGCGACCGCCTCCAACAGGGCGGCCACGGTTTCCCGATCGCTGTAATGCATCTTGTGAGTACCCACTATCTGATAATCCTCATGGCCCTTGCCTGCTACCAAAACAATATCGTCCACGCCCGCCTGTTCAATGGCATGGCGGATGGCCTCGGCCCGCTGGTGGATAACCAGGGCCGCCTCCGGCTCCAGCAATCCCCGCCGCATCTCCCCGACGATGGCCTCGGGCGCCTCGGTGCGGGGATTGTCGTCGGTCAGGATGAGCACATCGGCGCCGGCTTCCGCCGCGGCCGCCATCAGCGGCCGCTTGCCCTTGTCCCGGTCGCCACCGCACCCTACCAGGCACCAGAGCCGGCCCCGGCAATGCTGGCGCAGCGCCTGCAGCACCTGCTCCAGGGCATCGGGCGTATGGGCGTAATCCACCACCACCAGCGGCTTGCCGGGGGCGGAAAAGGGCTCCATCCGTCCGGCCACCCCGGACAATCGGGGGGCCGTGGCCAGCAGATCTTCAAGGGATTCACCCAGAGCCAACAGACTCGCCATGGCCGCCAGCAGGTTGGCCACGTTGAAACGTCCCATCAGGGGGGCGGATAATACACCATTCCCCCAGTCGGAGTTAATGGTCACTTTCAGGCCGCCACCACAAAAATGCACCGTCTCCGCCACCAGCTGGCGTCCGTTGAAATCCGCCAGCCGGCCGTGCAGGCTGTAGGCGATGGCGTCCGGGTACAAACGCAACCAGCGCCGCCCCACCACATCGTCGGCGTTGATCACCCGGGCCTTGCGACAGAGCTCGAACAGCTGGCGCTTGGCCTCGCCGTATTCGGCCATGGTGCCGTGATAATCCAGGTGATCCCGGCTCAGGTTGGTGAACACCGCCACGTCAAAATCCAGCGCAGCCACCCGGTGCTGGTGCAAACCGTGGGAAGACACTTCCATTGCCACCCGTTTGGCGCCGGCCGCCAGTTGCTCGGCCAACTGGGACTGGACCTCCAGCGCCGAGCCGGTGGTATTGACCGCCTGCTGCAACTGGCCATAGAGACCGTTGCCCAGGGTCCCCATGACCCCGGACTGGGTGCCCAACAGGCAACTCCAGTTGGCGATGAGCTGAGTGACGGTGCTCTTGCCGTTGGTACCGGTCACCCCCACCAGTTGCAGCGCGTGGGAGGGCTCCCCGTAGAACACCCCCGCCAGCAGCGACAGCTGGCGGGGCAGTTGGTAGACGCCGAGCAGACGATGATCCTGGTGATTGAGGCCGGCCTGCTCAGGGTGGTCCACTTCGAACAGCACCGCCGCCGCCCCCTGCTCCAAGGCCTGGGCGATGAAACGACGGCCGTCCAGCCGGTGCCCCTTGACCGCGATAAAGAGGCAGCCGGGCGTCACCGCCCGACTGTCCAGGGTAATGGCGCCGATGGGGATGGCCGGGGCCGACAGCCCCAGGGGTACCGCCAGATCTCTAAGTGTGAGGGCCACGCTTCGCCTCCTGTCCTGCCAGCTGGAACTGTTCTTCGGTCGCCGCGTCCGGGCGGATATTCAACAACTGCAGGGCGCCACTCATCACCTCCGCAAACACCGGCGCGGCCACCTGGCCACCGTAATACTGATCGCCCTGGGGCTCGTTGATCACCACCACCATCGCCAGGCGGGGATTGCTGACCGGCGCCATGCCGGCGAAGACCCCCACATAGTCGCTGCCGTAGCCGCCGGCGATGGCCTTGCGCGAGGTGCCGGTCTTGCCCGCAACCCGGTAGCCGGGGATGGCGGCCTGGCGGGCGGTTCCGCCCGGGCCTATGACGCTTTCCATCATCTTCAGCACATCGTCCGCATGCTGGCGCGGTATCACCTGCTCGCCCACCGGCGGCTGGCTGCGCTTGACGATGGTCAAGGGATAGCGCACCCCGCCATTGGCCAGCACCGCATAGGCCTGTGCCAGCTGCAGCGGCGTGACGGTCACGCCGTAACCGAACGACAGGGTCGCCTTCTCGATATCGGACCAGCGCCGGCGCTGGGGTACCATGCCGGTGCTCTCGCCCACCAGCCCCATGCCGGAGTCGATGCCCAGACCGAAACGGTAGAGGGTGTCGAGCAACTGTTCGGGCGTTTCCTGCAATGCCATGCGCACCATGCCCATGTTGGAGGAGCGTTGCAGCACGGTTTCCACGCTGATGGCGCCCAGGTTGCGGGTGTCAGACACCCGCTTGCCGCCCAGCCGCACCCAGCCCGGGTTGGTGTCGATGATGGAGTCCGCCCGGATGATACCGTTTTCCAGGGCGCTCACCACGATCAGCGGCTTCAAGGTGGAACCCGGTTCGTAGGTGTCGGTCACCGCGCGGTTGCGGGCACGGAAGCTCTGGTACTGGCCCCGGTTGTTGGGGTTGAAGGAAGGCGTGTTGACCATGGCCAGCACTTCGCCGGTTTTGACGTCCAGCATCACCAGGGACGCAGAGGTCGCCCGGTGGAATTCCGAGGCGCGTTTGAGTGAACGGTAGGCCAGGGCCTGGACGCGCTGGTCGATGGTCAACTGGATATGGTTGGCTTCGCGGCCTTCCGAGACCACACCCAGATCTTCCACCACCCGGCCGGTCCTGTCCTTGCGCACCCGGCGTTCGCCGGGCTGGGCGGTGAGCCATTCGTTGAAAGCCCGCTCGATGCCCTCGATGCCGCTGCCGTCGATGTTGGTCATGCCCACCAGATGGGCGTTGATCTCGCCGGTGGGGTAGAAGCGGCGCTCTTCCGGCCGCAGGTGTACCCCCGGCAGACGGAGACGGCGTATGTATTCGGCCACTGCCGGTGTCACCTGGCGCTGCAGGTAGACGAAGCGCCGCTTGGGATCCTGCACCCGGGCCCGCAGGGTTTCGCGGGGAACCCCCAGCACCTCGGCCAGGGCCTGCCAGGCCTGCTCCTTGCGCAGGCTCTGCTCTTCATGGATCTGCTTGGGGTCGGCCCACACCGCCTGCACCGGCACCGACACCGCCAGTTCCTCGCCATTGCGATCCATGATCATGCCACGGGTCGTGCTGCTGACCGCGGTGCGCAGCGAACGCAGATCGCCTTCCATCCGCAGCCGATCAGGAGAAACCACCTGGATCCAGGCGGCCCGGGCGAACAGTGCCACGAAGGCAAACAGGATGACGCCACAGACGGTCAGGAAGCGCCAACCGAGCAGCATGGGTTCTTTCTTGGTCGCGTTGCGCCTTTTCATCGTTGCGTCACCAGTTTTTCCTGGGCCGGTGCCGGCCGGTGCATCTGCAGCTTGTCCCGGGCCAGGACCTCGACCCGACTGTGTTCCATCAGGGTATTCTGTTCCAGCAGCAGGTGCCGCCACTCGATGTCCAGCCGATCCTGCTCCGCCATCAGTTCGTTGTACTCACCGGTCAGTTGGCGAGTGCCGTGGGTAATCACTATCACCGCCAGTGCCGATACCAGGGTGAGCACCGCCAGCAGCAGTTGCCACTTGTGCCGCAACAGATCCTGACCGATTTCCCTCGCCAGGTTGATGCGTCCCTCGATCACGCCGGTGTCTCCAGCCGCTCCGCTACCCGCAGCACAGAACTGCGCGCCCGCGGGTTGGCCTCCACTTCCTTCGCCGAGGGCTTCAGCGCCTTGCCGATGCTCTTCAGCAGCCGGCCTCCGGCCAGCTGCGCCTCGGTCAGGGGCAGCCCGGGCGGCACCTCGGGTCCCTTCTCCTGCTTACGGATAAAATGTTTGACCAGGCGATCTTCCAGGGAGTGGAAGCTGATCACCGACAGCCGGCCCCCGGGCGCCAGCACCCTCAGGGCGCCGTTGAGGGCCTGCTCGATCTCTTCCAGCTCGCTGTTGATATAGATGCGGATCGCCTGGAAGCTGCGGGTGGCCGCGTGTTTGTTCTTCTCCCGGCTGGGGCTGACCCGGGCGATCATCTCCGCCAGCTGGCGGGTACGGGTGAAGGGGGTCTGCTGCCGGTCATGGACGATGGCGCGGGCTATCTTGCGGGCGAATTTCTCCTCGCCAAAGGTTTTCAGCACCCAGGCGATATCCGCTTCATCCGCATGGGCCAGCCAGTCGGCGGCGCTTTGACCGCAGGTAGGATCCATGCGCATGTCGAGCGGGCCGTCCTTCTGGAAGCTGAAGCCACGCTCGGCCTGGTCGAGCTGGGGGGAGGACACACCCAGATCGAGCAGGACGCCATCGATGCGTCCCGTCAGTCCTTCCGCTTCCACCATCTGGGCCAGGCGGGAAAAGGGCCCATGCAATATCGTGAAACGGGGGTCCGCTATGTTCCGGGCCTCGGCAATGGCCTGGGGATCCCGGTCGATGGCCAGCAGGCGGCCATTGGGGCCGAGTTGGGCCAGTATGTGACGGGAATGCCCCCCCCGGCCGAAGGTACCGTCGACATAGATGCCGTCCGGCTTGATATTCAAGCCGGCCACGGCCTCGTCCAGCAATACGGTGATATGTGCCTGTTGTTGACTCATGTTATAACGCGAAGTCCCGCAGTCGTTCCGATGATTCCCAGCCTTCTCCCGGAAGGGCCTGCAGATCATCGCTAATTTGTTGTTGCCAGCGGGTTTCGTCCCAGATTTCGAAGCGGTTGAGCTGCCCCACCAGCATGATTTTTTTTTCTAGTCCTGCGTGCTGCCGAAGCGGGCCCGGTACCAGGAAACGTCCCTGGCCATCCAGTTCGCATTCGGCGGCATGGCCCAGCAGCAAGCGCTGCAAGCGCCGCTCCTGCAAGTTGGTGCTCGACAGGACACGCAGTTTTTTTTCTATCTGTTCCCATTCGACCAGGGGATAAAGCAGCAGGCAGGGATTGCTGATATCGATGGTGCATACCAGCAGCCCCTCGCACTCATCGCGCAACGAGTCCCGGAATCGTGTCGGTATAGCCAACCGGCCCTTGGTATCCAGGCTGATGGCGTGAGCACCACGCAGCATTGTGAGTCCTTACGATCTACTTTGTTCCACAAAAATCCACTTTTTCCCACCACGCTCAAGTGTAAGGAGGGGACTCAAGCTTTTCAAGCGAGGAAATGGCGGTCGGAGACAAAGGAGGACAAAGATGTTCGTTCGTGGGATTAGCCGACTGCTTTACAAGGAAATTTGCAAAAAAGTGGAGCAAATAAAATTCTCTGCTAGAAGCCGAACCCACATGCAGCCATAGCGACGGGCCGACCTGGCGGCCCCCGCCGAGCCACCATTCGATACCGCGGTCCGGCTGCCGCTGCGTCAAATTAAGAATGACGCAGCCTCGGGGCCAACAAAAAACGCAGCCAAGGCTGCGTTTTTTCAAAAATAATGGAGTCGGCCTGTAAGCCGGGTTCTGTACCGAGCGAACTCGGTCGGTAATCATTCCTCTAGGCCAGTGATCGCTCACTGGCTCAAGCAACCTACCCGCCTCCAGCGCGGGCCGCGCCTGTAGGAGGCCTATTTGGTCTTGCTCCGGGTGGAGTTTACCGTGCCACGAACTGTTGCCAGTCGCGCGGTGCGCTCTTACCGCACCCTTTCACCCTTACCTGATCCCTTGCGGGCCATCGGCGGTCTGCTCTCTGTTGCACTGGTCGTAGGCTCACGCCCCCCAGGCGTTACCTGGCACCCTGCCCTATGGAGCCCGGACTTTCCTCCCCTCCGCCCGTTTGCCCGGAGGCACAACGACGAAGCAGCGATCACCCGGCCAACTCCGGGGCGGAGTGTACAACAGTCCCCGCATCGATGCCAGCGGCCTTATTCCCGGTGTTCCAGCCCGTATTTGTAGAGGGCGTTCTTCTTGACGCCGTGGATCTCGGCGGTGAGCGCCGCCGCCTTCTTCAGGGGCAGCTCTGTTCGCAACAGTGCCAGGGTGCGCAGAGCCTCGGTCGGCAAGGCGTCACCATCTGGCCTGTGGCCCGCCACCATCAGCACGATCTCCCCCCGGCTGCGGTTGTCATCCTCCTTTAGCCACTCGAGCATTTCGGCCGCCGGCAAACTGTGAACCGTCTCGAACGTCTTGGTCAGCTCGCGGGCCACCACCAACCGCCGTGCGCTCCCCATCACCGAGATGATGGCCGTCACGCTGTCGAGCAGACGGCGGGGGGATTCGTAGAATACCAGGGTACGAGTCTCGCCCTTCAGGCTTTCCAGCTTGTCGAGACGGGCCTTGTCCTTGGCCGGCAGAAATCCTTCGAAGGCGAACCGGTCGGTAGGCAGGCCGGCGGCCGACAGGGCGGTGATGGCCGCGCAGGGCCCGGGCAGGGCGATGACCTGGACACCAGCTTCACGACAGTGGTTGACCAGGTGATAACCCGGGTCGCTGATAAGCGGCGTGCCCGCATCGGACACCAGGGCGATGCTCTGGCCATTCAACAGGCGGCCGACCAGTTGCTCCGCCTTGTACTGTTCATTGTGATCATGCAACGCCCAGGTCGGCGTACTAATCTGGTAATGGGACAGCAGCTTGGCGGTATGGCGGGTATCTTCACAGGCGATCAAATCGACCCGTTGCAATGTTTCCAGGGCACGCTGGCTGATATCATTCAGGTTGCCGATGGGGGTGGGCACAATATAAAGTGCGGCCGCTTGGCTCATGGGGACTCCTGTGCAAGCAATTGTTTCACCGTCCTGGCCCTATTACACTTAGGACCAGAATGACACAGCTTGGGATAAATGGGATTGGCGACACAATATCAACGCGACAGTGTAACACGACTGCTGTGCACCCTGGTGCTTTCCTCCGTCCTGATGGCCTGCGGCACCGGTATCCTGCAGCCCCAGGAACCACCACCGCCGGCGCCGGACATGTTCAGCCTCATCGAGCAGCCGGCCGAACAGTATCAGGCCCTGGCCGAGCGGGCCCCCGAGCCCGATGCCTTCAGCTGGCGGGTGCTGGCGATACGCGCGGCCCTGCAGCAGGGGGACACCGCCACCGCGAGCCAGCAGCTGGACGTGCTGCGCCACCAGGCATCTCCCCAGCAGCAATCCATCCTGCTGGTGCTGGAGGGCGCACTGACGCTGGCCCAGAAGAACCCGGCGGAGGCCTTGCGGCTGTTGGGCAACCTCGACAGGGCCCGGTTGTCCCGCGCCGCCATCCTCTACTCACTGCAGCTGCAGGCCAGCGCCCTGGAACAGCGGCAACAACCCCTGGAAGCCGCCAAGGCGCTGATCGAGCGGCAGGAGCTGCTCAGTGGCGGCGATCGGGAAGCCAATCGCGAGCATATCCACCGCCTGCTGCAATCCCTTTCTCCCCAGAGCCTGCGCCAGGCCCAGGGCCCGGCCAACAGCGCCCCGGCCAACGGCTGGTTCCGCCTGATGGCCATCCTCAACAGCGACAGCCTGCCGGCGGGGCAGCGGCAATGGCAACTGCAATCCTGGCTGGCCGCCTATCCGGATCATCCTGGCCAGGTCTATGCGGCCGACACGCCGGCGGAGCAGGTCGTTACCACCGCCTACCAGCCCGCCCATATCGCCGTGTTGCTGCCACTGTCGGGCCGCCTGGCGGAACAGGCCGATGCCATCCGCAACGGTATACTGAGTGCTCACCAGGGCCAGGGCTCGCGTCTCAGTTTCTTCGACACCAACGGCCGGGACATGAACGGCCTCTACCAGCAGGTGCAGCAGGCCGGTGCCGACTTCATCCTGGGCCCGCTGCTCAAGGAAGAGGTCGAGGCCCTCACCGAACTGGCCCCCGCCATGCCGGTGCTGGCCCTCAATGTCCCAGGCCAGCAGCAGGAGCTGCCCCATTTCTACTATTTCGCCCTGTCCCCGGAGGCAGAGGCCGCCGAGGCCTCCCGCCATATGTGGGAGCAGGGACACCGCCAGCCTCTGGTGTTTGCCCCCGACAACGAGCTGGGCCGCCGGATAGCCACCGAGTTCAGCCAAAACTGGCAGCAGCAGAGTGGCCGAGCGGCCATCCTGGCCTACTTCAGCGGCCAGAGCTCGATAGAGTCGGACGTGCGCCGCGCCCTGGCCAGCAGCCCGCCGCCGGCCGTGGCCGGCGTTATTCAACCCCTCGACGACAACGGCTGGACCGGCGCCCCCGAGCCCATCGATTCGGTGTTCATGGTGACCAACGCGACCGAGACCCGGGTGATACTGCCCTATTTCGACTTCGTGCGGGACAGCCGGGCCGCCCGCCTGCCCACCTATGTCACCTCGCGCAGCTATGTGCCGGACGACGAGGCTCCCATGAGCGAACTCAACGGCCTGCAACTGGCCGACATGCCCTGGATCTTCGATGGCGCACCGCAGCTCAAGGAGGAAATAGAAAACCTGTGGCCCAACGCCGGTATTAGCTGGCAGCGGCTGTTCGCCTTCGGCTACGATGCCCTGGCCCTGATCCCGCAGCTGACCCAGCTGCGCCAGGGAGCCCCCTCGGTGCCGGCCCTGACCGGGGAGCTGTCGGTTTCGCCCCAGGGGGTGTTACAGCGCCGCCTGCAATGGATGGAATACCGCAATGGCGCCTGGTTACCCGGCGGGAACTAGCCGGGCCCGGGGCGAGCAGTTCGAACGCCGGGCCGAGCAATACCTGCTCGAACAGGGCCTGAGCCTGGTAGTACGCAACTACCAGTGCCGGCTCGGTGAAATCGATCTGATCATGCGTGCCGGCACCACCCTGGTCTTCGTGGAAGTGCGCTATCGCAAGAGCGCTCACTTCGGCGGTGCCCTCGCCTCGGTCACCGCCGCCAAGCAGCAACGGTTACGCCGGACCGCCCTCAGCTACTTACAATCCCAAGGATTGAACGAATCCCGCCAGTCCTGTCGTTTCGATCTCGTCGCCTGTGACGGAAACGCTATCGACTGGATCCCCAACGCCTTTTAAGGAACCCCATGCAGGAAGAAATCAAAGCCAGCTTCACCGAAAGCATCCAGACCAAAATCGCCGCCGCCGAGGCACTGCCCGATGGCATACTGGCCGCCGCCCAGATGATGGTGATGTGCCTGCTCAACGGCAACAAGCTGCTGGTATGCGGCAACGGTGGCTCCAACGCCCTCGCCCAGCTGTTCGTCAGCGAGTTGATCAACCGCTACGAAACCGAGCGCCCGGCCCTGCCCGCCCTCTGTCTGACCCTGGATACCAGCAGCATCAGCGCCATTTCGGTGGATCAGCATTTCGACGAGGCCTATGCCCGCCAGATCCGGGCCCTGGGCCAGGCCGGCGACGTGCTGGTGGTGATCTCCACCAGCGGCCACAGCCGCAACCTGATCAAGGCGGCAGAAGCGGCCCTGAGCCGGGACATGACCATAGTGGCGCTGAGCGGCGGCGACGGCGGCGAGCTCGCCGGCCTGCTCGGCCCCAACGACGTGGAGATCCGGGTGCCGGCCCTGCGCGCGCCCCGCATCCACGAGGTCAACCTGCTGACCCTGCATTGCCTGTGCGATCTGATCGATCGCACCCTCTTTCCCAAACAGGAGGATTGACCATGAAAATCCGATTCTTGCTGTTCTTCGGCGCCGTCATGCTGCTGCAAGGCTGTGCCGGTGTCATGGTGGCCGGCGCCGGTACCGGTGTCGGCGCCGTTACCGATCGCCGGACCGTGTCGACTCAGCTGAGCGACCAGGCCATCGACATGCGCGCCCTGCACCGGCTGGGCGAAACCAAGCCGTTGTGGGACGCCAGCCGGCTGGCGGTCGTCACCACCAATGCCAAGACCCTGCTGATCGGCCAAACGCCCACCGAGGAATACCGACGCCAGGCAGAAGAGATAGTCAGGGGGGTACCCGGCGTGGCCGAGGTTTACAACGAGGTCCGCCTGGGACAGCCCCTCTCGCTTGCGGCGCGGAGCCAGGACACCTGGCTGACCTCCAAGGTCAAAAGCACCCTGCTGGCCGAGAAAAACATCGACGGCACCAAGATCAAGGTGGTTACCGAAAATTCGGAGGTCTTCCTGATCGGCCTGGTCACCCAGAAGGAAGCGGACATAGCGGTACAACTGACCCGTAGTATCAGCGGCGTAGCCCGGGTCATTACCGTCTTCGAGTTTGTCCAGGCCGCACCCTGAGCCTGGACACCATTAAAAACGCAGCCTGGCGGCTGCGTTTTTTATTTGATCACCCGCAGGTTGGGCTTGCCCTTCTTGCCGGTCGAAGGCTGGGCCTCGTCCATTTCCGGCGGGGCGGCGGCCTCGTCTTCCGCCGCCGGCGCGCTGGCCGCGGCCAGCCACGCCTCGTAGGCCGGCTCCGGCGGGAAGAAGGTGCCGGCACCGTTTTCCCTAGCCTGGATGGCAATGATGGCCGCCATCGGAATATACACCTGGAAGGGAGAACCGCCGAAACGGGCATTGAAGCTGACCGCTTCATTGTCCATCTGCAGTCCCACCACTGCCCGGGGGGCGATATTCAGCACTATCTGGCCATCCTTGACGAACTGCTGGGGCACTGCGGTATGAGGCACACCGGCATCGACCAGCAGGTGCGGTGTCAACTCGTTGTCCAGCAGCCAGTCATAAAAGGCGCGCAGCAAATAGGGCCGGCTGGGCGTCATCTCATCCATGGTTATACCTTGCCGCCGATGTCGCGTTCGGCTTCGGTCAGGGACGCCTGGAAAGACTCCCGCTCGAACAGCCGGATCATATAGGCCTTGACTTCCTTGGCACCACGGCCGGACAGTTCTATCCCCAGGGAAGGCAGACGCCACAGCAAGGGCGCCATGTAGCAATCCACCAGACTGAACTCCTCACTCATGAAGTAAGGATACTCGGCAAACACCGGGGCTATGGCCAGCAGCGCCTCACGCAGCTCCTTGCGGGCCTCTTCCGCCTTGTCACCCTGCTGGATGCGCTTGACCAGGGAATACCAATCCTGCTCAATACGGTGCATCATCAACCGGCTGTTGCCCCGGGCTACCGGGTAAACCGGCATCAGGGGCGGATGGGGAAAGCGCTCATCCAGATATTCCATGATGATGCGCGACTCGTAAAGGACCAGTTCCCGGTCAACCAGGGTCGGCACGGTGCCGTAGGGGTTCAGTTCCAGCATGTCCTCGGGCAGGCTGTCAGGCTCGACCTGGCTGATTTCCACGCTCACCCCTTTCTCCGCCAGCACGATACGTGCCTGATGGCTGTAAATATCATCAGCACCCGAAAACAACGTCATGATAGAACGCTTGTTGGCCGCAACTGCCATTGAATCCTCCGCAAATCATAAATAGGAACGGCAATGGAAGCATTTTAGCCCCATTGCCGCTCCCCTGTTCAGCTTAGACGATGTCTAATCAGTGTACGTCACGCCAGTATTCTTTCTTCAGCAGATAAGCAAAGACGAAGAAAATGGCCAGGAAGCCCAGGGTCCAGTAACCCAGACGGTGGCGTTCCAGCTTCACCGGGTCACCTGAGTAGACCAGGAAGTTGACGATATCCAGCACCGCGTTGTCATATTCTTCCGTGGTCAGCTCGCCATTGCCGTCGGACTCGATACCGACCGGTGTTTCCACTTCATGGCCGTCCACGGTACGCACTATGGTTTCCAGGCGGGCAGAGCCCTGCAGGGGTTCCAGCACATGGGGCATACCCACGGACGGGAACACCAGGTTGTTCACGCCGAAGGGACGGCTGTCATCCTTATAGAAGGAGCGCAGGTAAGTATAGATCCAGTCGGCACCACGCACCCGGGCCACCAGGGTCAGGTCAGGGGGCGGCGCACCAAACCAGTTGGCCGCATCCTGTTCGGGGATGGCACTGTGCATCAGCTCACCGATAGGCGCACCGGTGAAAATCAGGTTGGCCTGCATGATGTCTTCCGGAATGCCCAGATCCTCGGCCACGCGGTTGTAGCGCTGGTACTGGGTGTTGTGGCAGCCGGCGCAGTAGTTCATGAACAGCTTGGCCCCATTCTGCAGCGAGGCCTTGTCGCTCAGATCATAGTTGGCCTCGTCCAGGGCCACGCTGGGGCCGGCTGCCATCACCAGCGAGGGCAGCAGGGTAAAGACGGCGATGATTAACTTCTTCATTTGAACGTAACCCTCTCTGGCAGCGGCTTGGTTTTCTCGTTTTTGCTGTAGAAGAACAACAGGACGAAGAAGGCAAAATAGCCAAACGAACACACCTGAGCCAGCAGCGTCAGCACCGGCGTGGACGGCAACGCGCCCAGGACACCCAGAATAATAAAGCACACCACGAACTGGGCGATGTTGAGCAGGTGCAGCTTGCTGCGGTAGCGGAAGGAGCGCACCTTGCAGCGATCCAGCCAGGGCAGCACGAACAGCACGGCGATGGACAGCCCCATCAGGATGACGCCCATCAGCTTGTCGGGCACCGCCCGCAGGATGGCGTAGAAGGGGGTGAAGTACCAGACCGGCGCGATGTGTTCAGGCGTTTTCAGCGGGTTGGCTGCCTCGAAGTTGGGCGCCTCCAGGAGGTAGCCGCCACCTTCCGGCATAAAGAAGATCACAAAGGCGAACAGGAACAGGAAGCCGGCCACACCCACTATGTCCTTGACGGTGTAGTAGGGGTGGAAGGGGATGGCATCTTTCGGCCAGCCGTTCTCGTCCTTGTTCTTCTTGATGTCAATACCGTCGGGGTTGTTGGAGCCCACTTCGTGCAGCGCGACGATATGCAGGAACACCAGCAGCACCAGCACCAGCGGCAGGGCGATGACGTGCAGCGCGAAGAAGCGGTTCAGGGTGGCACCGGAGATGACATAGTCACCGCGGATCCACAGGGTAAGATCGTCGCCGATCACCGGAATGGCACCGAACAGGGAGATGATTACCTGGGCGCCCCAGTAGGACATCTGGCCCCAGGGCAGCAGGTAGCCCATGAAGGCTTCCGCCATCAGCACCAGGAAGATCAGCATGCCGAAGATCCACAGCAGTTCGCGCGGCTTCTGGTAGGAACCATAGATCAGACCGCGGAACATGTGCAGATAGACTACGACGAAGAAGGCGGAGGCACCGGTGGAGTGCATGTAACGCAACAGCCAGCCGTATTCCACGTCGCGCATGATGTACTCGATGGAGGCGAAGGCACCCTCACCGGACGGGTTATAGCTCATGGTTAGCCAGATGCCGGTGAGGATCTGGTTGACCAGAACCAGCATGGCCAGGGAGCCAAAGAAGTACCAGAAATTGAAGTTTTTCGGCGCGGGATACTGACCTACGTGCTTGTTGTAGGTCGCCGTCATCGGAATGCGCTCGTCGATCCAGCTTACGAGTTTACCCAGCATGGTTAGACTCCTTCCTTGTCTTCACCGACCAGGATGGTGGTATCGTTGACATAGTAATAGGGGGGAATGACCAGGTTGAGCGGTGCGGGAACCCCCTGGAACACACGACCGGCCATGTCGAACTTGGAGCCATGGCAAGGGCAGAAGAAACCGGCGCTTACCCCCTGCACCTGTTCACCGAAGGTGTTGGGCAAATAGGTCGGCGAACAGCCCAGGTGAGTGCAAAGCCCCACGGCCACAAACAGCTCCGGCTTGATGGAACGGTAAGCGTTTTGAGCATATTCCGGCTGTTGTGGCTCGTCGGAATTGGGATCCCGCAACTGGTTGTCATGCTTGGGCAGGGCATCCAGAATATCCTGGGTCCGGCGCACGACCCACACCGGGTTGCCACGCCACTCCACCCGGATCAACTGGCCGGGTTCCATCTTGCTGACGTCTACTTCTACCGGAGCCCCGGCCGCTTTTGCCTTGGCGCTGGGGTTCCACGATGCGATAAAGGGCACTGCGGCAAAAGCAGCTCCGACCCCACCCACGGCTGTGGTTGACCAGGTCAGAAATCTGCGGCGGCCGGTATCAACTGGCGCATTGCTCATCCAAAAACTCTCCCATTTGGTCTCCGCGCGTTTATTGTTCGTTCCATGCATTGAGACTGCCTTGTGACAACCGCGGCGGATATCATGGTTTCAATTGCCACAAAAAAACCCCGGAATTCTAAAGAAAAGCGCCGTATTTTACAAGGACGGGAAAAGGGCCGAAAAACTGTTATTTAGCAAGATAATTTGTTGTAAAACAACAAATTATCAGCGGATTCGTCCCGCGACTCCCCATACAGAAAGCCCGGGTAAACCCGGGCTTTGATATATAGAACTGCAATCCCAATTAACGCTTGGAGAACTGGGGACGCTTACGCGCTTTGTGCAGACCGACTTTCTTACGCTCGACGCGACGGGCGTCGCGGGTGACGAAGCCGGCTTTACGCAGGGCGCCACGCAGGGTTTCGTCGTATTGCATCAGGGCACGGGTAATGCCGTGACGGATAGCGCCGGCCTGACCGGAGATGCCACCACCGGCAACGGTGATGTACAGATCCAGCTTCTCGGTCAGTTCCACCAGTTCCAGCGGCTGACGTACCACCATGCGGGCGGTTTCACGACCGAAGTATTGATCCAGTGAGCGCTTGTTGATAACGATGTTACCGCTGCCCGGCTTTACGAATACGCGCGCAGTGGAGCTCTTGCGACGACCGGTACCGTAGTATTGAGTTTCTGCCATTTGCCTAATCCCGTCTTAGATGTCCAGTACTTGAGGTTGTTGCGCAGCGTGGTTGTGCTGGCTGCCCGCGAAGACTTTCATCTTGCGGAACATAGCACGACCCAGCGGGCCACGGGGCAGCATGCCGCGAACGGCAGACTCAATCACCATCTCGGGCTTGCGGTCGATCAGCTTCTCGAAGCTGATGGACTTGATGCCACCGGGGAAACCGGAGTGAGAGTAGTAGATTTTGTCTTCGGCTTTATTACCGGTCACCTGAACTTTCTCGGCATTGATCACGATGATGTAGTCACCGCAGTCAACATGGGGAGTAAATTCCGGCTTGTGCTTACCACGCAGGCGACGAGCGATCTCGGTGGCCAGACGACCCAGAGTTTTGCCCTCTGCATCAACAACATACCAGTCACGCTTTACGGTTTCTGGCTTAGCAACAAAAGTTTTCATGGATGAACCCAAATTACTGAATAATGAATCCTACACTTGCGCAGATGCGCAAAACACGACCAGACCTGCACCCCTTCGAGCACCAGTCTGCTTACTGTGATGCCACCTGATCGGTGGCTGTGTAACGTGGGCCGGGCGATTATAGGTAAAGTTGCCTTAAAAATCACCTGATAATTTCAATGCCCATTGAAATTAGTCGGCCCGCCCGCCCCTTCCCCGTGATCATGCCCTGATCCCGGGGGCGCATATTGTGACTAAGGAAGGTGCTCCCTGGCAAGATATTCATGGGATTGCATTTCGGTCAGCCGGGAAAGGCAGCGTTTGAACTCGAAATTGAGCCGGCCTTGGCCGTAGAGCTGCGCCATCGGCACCGCCGCCGAGATGATCAGCTTGACATGGCGTTCGTAGAATTCGTCGACCATGGCGATAAAACGGCGGGCGGCATCGTCGCTGTCCAGCCCCATCGGCATGACGTTGGCCAGCAGCACCGAGTGATAGCAGCGCGCCAGCTCGATATAGTCGAATTGGGAGCGGGCCGTGCAGCACAGCTCCTGGAAGTCGATATAGAGCACCCCGTCCCCTTCCGCAATGGTCTTGAGGCGGCGATGATTGATCTCGATACTCCCTCCCCAGCTACCCGGCTCGTTGGTCAGCCGGGCGAAATACTGCTCCAGGTTGGTCTTGGCCTGGGCGTCCAGAGGCGAGTGATAGATTTCCGCCTGCTCCAGGGTACGCAGCCGGTAATCCACGCCCGAGTCGACGTTAACCACCTCGCAGTTTTCCTTGATCAGCGCTATCGCCGGAAGGAAACGGGCACGCTGCAGACCATTGCGATAGAGTTCGTCCGGCGGAATATTGGAGGTGGCCACCAGTATGACCCCATGCCCGAACAGATACTGGAACAGGGTCCCCAGTATCATGGCGTCGGTGATGTCGGACACAAAGAACTCATCGAAGCAGATCACCCGCGCCTCCCGCGCCAGCCGCTCGGCCACCACCTTGAGCGGATCGGCCTGGCCCTTGAGGGTTTTCAGCTCGTCATGCACCCGTCCCATAAAGCGGTGGAAGTGCACCCTGAGCTTGTTGTCGAACGGCAGGCAATCGTAGAAGGTATCCACCAGGTAGGTCTTGCCCCGACCGACGCCGCCCCAGAAATAGAGTCCCTTGACCGCCTGCCGCAGCACCGGCTTGCCGGTCAGTTTCTGCCACAGGCTGAGCCTGGGCTCTTCCCGGGGCACCCTCAGTTCATCGAACAGCCGCTGCAGGTGGGACACGGCCATGGCCTGGGCGGCATCGCGGACAAAATCGGGGCGGCCGAGATCCGCCTGGTATTTTTCGTTCGGGGTCATTAGGGTATATGGCAACGATTGGGGGCCCCAGTGTAAATGCCCTGTCCCTCGATGAGCAAGTCCCTACCAGGACAGGGGCTTGATCTTCCATGCGAAAGCCACAATTAATGATGATGAAGTAATTGCGGCCATGTCGGAACTCTTGCCGCTCGGTTCCGGTCAGATGGAACAATTTCCCTGAATATCATATCCAGTCCAGTTAGGAGCATGTGCATGAAAGGTCGTCTCCCCCTCGTATCCGCCCTGGCCCTGAGCCTGGGACTGGCGGTACTGCCTGCCGCCCAGGCCGCCCTGCCGTTTGGGGCCGGTTCTGAAATCAACAGCCTGGCTCCGGTGGTGGAAAAGGTCAGCCCCGGCGTGGTCAACATCTCGGTCTCCGGCAGCAAGGTCAGCCGCCAGGTATTGCCCGAACCTTTCCGCTTCTTCTTCGGGCCCGATATGCCGGGCGAACAGGTCCAGGAGAGGCCCTTCCAGGCCCTGGGCTCCGGTGTCATCATCGACGCCCGGCAGGGTTATGTGATCACCAACAACCACGTGATCGAAGATGCCGACAAGATACTGATCACCCTGA
Organism: Zobellella sp. An-6; assembly: GCF_052487945.1. Lineage (NCBI taxonomy): Bacteria > Pseudomonadati > Pseudomonadota > Gammaproteobacteria > Aeromonadales > Aeromonadaceae > Zobellella > Zobellella sp. An-6. The sequence goes on from NZ_CP199259.1 coordinate 3,715,496, forward strand.
TCGACGGGCAGGAATACGAGGCGGAGCTGATCGGCGCCGACAAGCAGTCTGATATTGCCCTGCTCAAGGTGGAAGCCAAGGATCTGGTGGAGATCGCCTTCGCCGATTCCGACCGCCTCAGAGTCGGTGATTTCGCCATCGCCATCGGCAATCCCTTCGGTCTGGGCCAGACCGTCACCACCGGCGTGATCAGCGCCCTGGGCCGCTCCGGCCTCAACGTGGAAAACCTGGAAAACTTCATCCAGACCGATGCCGCCATCAATTCCGGCAACTCGGGCGGCGCCCTGCTCGACCTGGAAGGCAAGCTGGTCGGCATCAACACCGCCATCCTGGGGCCGGGCGGCGGCAACATCGGTATCGGTTTCGCCATTCCCGCCAACATGGTCAAGAACCTGGTCGACCAGATCCTCGAATACGGCGAGGTGCGTCGCGGCGTACTGGGGGTCATGGGGGGGGAGCTGACCTCGGAGCTGGCCCGTACCTTCGGCTATCGCAGCCAGCACGGCGCCTTCGTCAGCCAGGTGCTGGAAAACTCCGCCGCCGCCAAGGCCGGGCTGAAGGCCGGTGACATCATCGTCAGCCTGGACGGCCAGCCGATCCGCTCCTTCAGCGAGCTGAGAGCCAAGGTCGCGACCATGGGCGCGGACAAGACGGTGACCCTGGGACTGTTCCGGGATGGCAAGGAGCAGCGATTGGACGTGACCCTGACCCGGGCCGATGAAGCCAATATCCAGGCCAATACCCTGCACGAGTCCCTGGAAGGAGCGGCACTGGCCAACACCGGCAGCGGCGATCCGGTGCAGGGCGTCAAGATCACCGAGGTGACCTCCCGTTCCCCGGCGGCCCTGTCCGGCCTGGAGAAGGACGACATCATCATCGGTGTCAACCGCCAGCGGGTACGCGACCTCAACGACCTGCGCCAGATCATCCAGGGCAAGCCCGCGGTGATCGCACTCAACATCCAGCGTGGCAACTCCTCCATCTATCTGGTGCTCAGATAACCGCTTGATGTCGAAGGGAGTCTGCCAAGTGGCAGACTCCCAAGCCCACCACTTTGATGTTATGCTGGAGTCATTCAACGGCAATCACTACACTCCATGCGGCTATCTTCAGTGCTCAAGTTCCTGCTTCAGTCGATCCTTGCCGGGGTGCTGATGGCAGCATTGCTGCTGTTGCTGTTCCCCCAGCTGCGCACCCAACCCCTGGAGCACTGGTGGCGCAACCAGCAGGTGGGCATATCCAGTTTCTCCCAGGCGGCCAGCCGCGCCGGGCCCGCCGTGGTCAACATCTACACCCGCAGCTTCCAGCGCGGTACCGAGGTCCCCGAGCTCAGCGCCTCCGGGCTGGGATCGGGTGTCATCATGTCGGAGCAGGGCTATATTCTCACCAATTACCACGTGATCGCCGATGCAGACCAAGTCATCGTTGCGCTGCAGGACGGCCGCATCATCGCCGGGGAAGTCACCGGCTTCGATGTGCCCACAGACCTGGCGGTGCTGAAGGTCGAGGCCAACCAATTGCCGGTGATCCCCCAGGATCCCAACCTCAATCCCAAGGTCGGTGACATCGTCCTGGCCATCGGCAACCCCTACAACGTCGGCCAGACCATCACCCAGGGCATCATCAGCGCTACCGGCCGCACCGGCCTGTCGAGCATGGGACCGGACAGCAACGGCCGCCAGGATCTGCTGCAGACCGATGCCGCTATCAATGCCGGCAATTCCGGCGGCGCCCTGGTCAATGTGTACGGGGAAATGGTGGGCATCAATACCGCCTCCTTTCAGAGCCTGGCCCACCAGGAAAGCTACGGCATCAACTTCGCCATCCCCTACGCCCTGGCCCACCGCATCATGCAGGAGCTGATCGCTCATGGCCGGGTGATCCGCGGCTACCTGGGTATCGGTGGCGCCGACATTCCGCCGGTGACGGCCCAACTGCTCAATCTGGGGGAACGCTCAGGTATCTATGTTGAATCGGTGAGTAGCGGCGGACCGGCGGATCAGGCGGGAATACAGGGGGGAGACGTGCTGCTGGAAATCGATGGCAAGCCGCTTGTCAATGCACGTCATGCCATGGACCTGGTTGCCGAGACCCGTCCCGGTACCGAGATCGACATCACCCTGTTACGGGCCGGTCAGATCCGGAGTGTCAAGGTACACATCGAAGAAGACAGCCGCTTTCAGCGGCTGCGCTGACGCGAGCGCTGGAAGCTGGAAGCCCATTATTGCAGACTGAAAATACAAAAGGGGAAGACCAACATTGTCTTCCCCTTTTCACAGGTTCAGCAAACCACTCGGGCAGCTGATCGCTTCTAGCTTACGGCTTCCGGCTTTAGTTGCCTTTGACCCGCTCTATCTTGCCGCCCAGGCCGGACAGCTTGGCCTCAATGTCCTCGTAGCCCCGATCGATATGGTAGATGCGATCCACCGTGGTGGTGCCCTGGGCAACGAAGCCGGCCAGCACCAGGCTGGCGGAAGCGCGCAGATCCGTGGCCATGACGGTGGCGCCGGTCAGCTGCTCGGTGTCGCCGCAGATGGCCAGGTTACCGTTGAGTTCGATATTGGCGCCCATGCGGTTGAGCTCGGGCACATGCATGAAGCGGTTCTCGAAGATGGTTTCGGTCACCCGCCCCACCCCCTTGGCCACGGCGTTGAGCACGGTGAACTGGGCCTGCATGTCGGTGGGAAAGGCCGGATAGGGCGCGGTCTTGATATCCACCGGCTTGAGCACCCGGTTGCTCATGTCGAGGCGGATCCAGTCTTCACCGGTTTCCACCAGGGCCCCCGCGTCCTTCAGCTTGACCAGCACCGCTTCCAGCAACCGCGGATCCGTGTTGCGGCAGGTGATGTCGCCGCCGGTAATGGCCGCTCCCACCAGGAAGGTTCCGGTTTCAATCCGGTCCGGCTGGACCCGGTAGTCGCCACCGTGCAGGGCCTCGACTCCGTCGATGATCAGGGTGTCCTGGCCGATGCCCTGGATCCTGGCGCCCAGGGTGTTGAGGAAGTGGGCCAGATCCACCACTTCCGGCTCCCGGGCCGCGTTCTCGATAATGGTGCGTCCCTCCGCCAGTACCGCCGCCATCATCAGGTTCTCGGTGCCGGTGACGCTGACCATGTCCATCAGGATATGGGCGCCCTTGAGCCGGCCGTCGACCCGGGCCTTGATGTAGCCGTCCTCTACCCGGATGCGCGCGCCCATCTGCTCCAGGCCGTGGATATGCAGGTTGACCGGACGGGCACCGATGGCACAGCCACCGGGCAGGGACACATCCGCCTTGCCGAAACGGGCCACCAGGGGGCCCAGAGCCAGAATGGAGGCACGCATGGTGCGAACCAGCTCGTAGGGCGCCACATGACTGTTGACGGCCCCGGCCAGCACGGTGACGTCACCGTTGACACTGACGGTCACGCCCATGGAGGCCAGCAGCTGCAGGGTGGTATCCACGTCTTTCAGCCGAGGCACATTGGTCAGGTGCACCGCCTCGTCGCACAGCAGGGTACCGAAGAGTATCGGCAGGGCGGCATTCTTGGCGCCGGAAATGGTGACCTCGCCCGCCAGGCGGCAAGGTCCCTGAATCTTGAATTTGTCCATCTCGGCTCCTACATCAGGACGGCATGATAAATTTTCGCTCTCGGGCCCACTGCTCGGGAGTAAAGGTTTTGATGCTCAGCGCGTGGATGGCGTTTTGGGCGATCAGCTCCATCAAGGGACCGTTGATCGCCTGCTGGCGCTTGAGCCGGCTCATGTCGGCAAAGGCGGCGGAGACCGCAATCACCTCGAAATGGCTGCCTTCGCTTTTGACATAGAGCTCGTCCAGGGACAGGGCCTCCCGCAATAAGCGCTCGACTTCGTTATTCAGATCCATTTTTGCTCCCGGAAGGGTTGTCGGTCAGTTCAAACAGGGAACCGACCCCATATAAATCGGCAAGGGGGTAGAAACTGGCCGGCGGCGACAACAGGGTCAGGGTCTTGCCCTCCGTGGCCAGCGCCTGGCTCCACTGCACCAGGAACGCCAAACCCACCGAATCCAATTGCTCCACGCCGTCCAGCGCCACCCGGTCAAGGGTAAAGAGAGACTGCCGCTCGGCCCAGTAAGCCGGCAGTTCGTCCCTGGTTAGAGCGCGTTCGAGTCTCATTCAGACCGTTCCAACGGGGTCACCGGCCGCTTGGTGTGATCCTGCAGCTGGCGGGTCACCGCATCGATGCCGTTCTGGCGGATAAGGCCGCTCAGCTCGGTCTGCTTGGCGGACAGCAGGCTGATGCCCTCGGCCACCATGTCAAACACCCGCCATTCCCCGGTACGGGTATTCTGGCGCAGTTTGAATTCCACCATGATGTCCGGCTTATTCGGCTCCTTCACGGTCACCGGCACCGTCACCAGGCGCTCGCCCTCGGCCACGCTGCCGCTGCCGATATCCAGGGTCTGATTGTTATAGGCCGCCAGGGCATCCGCATAGGTCACCACCAGATAGTCGCTGAAGGCGCCCACGAAACGCTCGCGCTGCTCCGGGGTGGTGCTGTTGAGCTGGTTGCCGATCACCCGGAAGGCGGAAAAGCGTACGTCCACCGCCGGCAGCATCTCCTCCCGTACTATGATGCGCAGGTGCTCGGGATCGGCCTTGATCTGGGCCTGCTCCCGGTTGAGACGATCGAAGGTTTTCTGGGCCACGTCGCTCATCAGGGTGTAGGGATCGGAAAAAGTGGCCGAGGCGGTCAGGGGCGCCCACAGGCTTCCCAGGGCCAGCAGCCAGGAAATCAGTAGTTTTTTCATCATCACTCCTCAGGGTTTCCCAATGGATCAGTTGTTGCCGATGGAATAGATAAACTTGCCGATCAGCTCTTCCAGCACCAGGGCCGACTGGGTGTGGGCGATGGTATCACCGTCCGCGAGCAGGCCTATCCCCATCTCTTCGTCGGCGAAACCGGGATTAAGGCCCAGGTACTGCTCCCCGAGCAGGCCGGAGGTAAGGATGGAGGCGGTACTGCTCTCGGCAAAGTCACCGGCCTCCTTGTTGAGCACTAGGGTCACCACCGGCACCTGATCCCGGGGATCCAGGCCGATCTGGCTGACCCGGCCCACCACCACACCGCCGACCTTGACCGGGGAGCGGACCTTGAGGCCGCCGATATTATCGAACTTGGCATAGAGGGTATAGGTTTCCCCCTGATTGTTGAGGCTCACCCCCGCCACCTTGAACGCCAGCAGCAGCAGGGCACCTATCCCGGCCAGCATGAAGCAGCCGACGCTGAATTCCAGTTTGCTGTATTTCATTATTGTCTACCCGAACATGACGGCGGTCAGCACGAAATCGAGCCCCAGCACCGCCAAAGATGAATGCACCACTGTCTTGGTGGTCGCCTGACTGATGCCCGCGGCCGTCGGCCGGGCATCGAAACCGTTGAACAGGGCGATCCAGGTCACCACCAGGGCGAACACCAGACTCTTGACGAAACCTTGCATGATGTCTTCCTGCCAGTCTACCGCGGCCTGCATGGCCGACCAGAACCCGCCTTCGTCCACCCCCAGCCAGTCGACCCCCACCAGCTTGGCCCCCCAGATGCCGACGATGCTGAATATGAAAGCCAGCAGCGGCATGCTGATGAAGCCGGCCCAGAAACGCGGCGCCACCACCCGTCGCAGGGGATCTATGCCCATCATCTCCAGGCTGGAGAGCTGCTCGGTGGCCTTCATCAACCCCAGCTCCGCGGTCAGGGCCGAACCGGCCCGGCCGGCAAACAGCAGGGCGGTCACCACGGGGCCCAGCTCCCGCAGCAACGACAGGGAGACCAGGGGCCCCAGGCTGCCTTCGGCGCCGAAGTCCACCAGCACGTTGTAGCCCTGCAGGGCCAGCACCATGCCGATGAAAAGGCCGGACACCAGTATGATGGCCACCGACTGCACGCCCACCACCTGCAACTGCTGCACCAGCAACGGAAAATGCTTCTTCGGCTGGGGGCGTCCCACCAGGGCGTGCAGCAGCATGACACCGGCGCGGCCGACCGCGGTCACTCCGCTGACGCCTTGGCGCCCCAGCCGCCCTATCAGTTCGATCAACATAGTTTCAACGACTCCCTGAATGCCGGGGCCGGATAGTGAAAAGGAACGGGCCCGTCGGCCTGGCCTTGCAGGAACTGGATCACCCGGGGATCCTGGTGTTGCTGCAACTCGGCCGGCGTCCCCGCCGCGACCACCTGTCTATTGGCGATGATGTAGGCGTAATCGGCGATGCTCATCACCTCGTCCACATCGTGAGTCACGATGATGGAGGTCAGCCCCTGGGCCCGGTTCAGCTCAGAAATCAGCTTTACCAGTACGCCCATGCTGATCGGATCCTGGCCGGCGAAGGGCTCGTCATACATGATCAAGTCCGGATCCAGGGCGATGGCCCTGGCCAGGGCGGCCCGCCGGGCCATGCCGCCGGACAGTTCGGCCGGATACAGTGCCGCCGCGCCCCGCAGCCCCACCGCCTCCAGCTTCATCAGCACCAGGGTGCGGATGATGGCTTCGGGCAGGCCGCTGTGCTCGCGCAGCGGAAAGGCCACGTTGTCGAATACCGACAGGCCGGTGAACAGGGCGCCGCTCTGAAACAGCATGCCCATACGCCGACGCACCCGATACAGTCGGGCGCGGCTCAGGGCAGGGACCGAGGCCCCGTCGAACAAGACGTCGCCGCTGTCGGGCTTGAGCTGACCGCCGATCAGGCGCAGCAAGGTGGTCTTCCCTATGCCACTCGGCCCCATGATGGCGGTGATCCTGCCCTTGGGGATCTGCAGGCTGATCCTGTCGTACAGGGTACGTTCCCCGTGGCTGAAACAAAGATCCCGTATCTCGACAAGGCTCTGGTTCAAACTGATCCCCCGCAAAAAAGAAAGAATTGTATGGGTTCCCCGGCGGATGGGCAACCGAGCCGGTGCTTTTTCCTGGGCCGCTGCGCCACCCCCTGTCCCGGCTGGGGACCGTATCCCAGGGTGCCAGATACCTCGCCGCGCCAGTCGCTTATCGGCACAAGCTTTTCTATAATGGCGCCGCCTAAGGTGTGGAGAGAGCTATGTCAGCCGAATTTGATTACCGTAAAACCGCCCAGCGTGTGCTGGATATTGAAAAGGCGGCCATCGACGGCCTTTATCAATATCTTGACCAAGACTTCGACGAAGCCTGCCGGCTGATGTTTTTATGCCGGGGTAAGATCATCGTCACCGGCATGGGCAAGTCGGGACACATCGCCAACAAGATTGCCGCCACCCTGGCCAGTACCGGTACCCCGGCGTTTTTTGTCCACCCCGGCGAGGCCAGCCACGGCGACCTGGGCATGATAGGCCAGGCCGACGTGGTGCTGGCCCTGTCCAACTCCGGCGAGAGTGAAGAGATCCTCGCCCTGCTGCCGGTGCTCAAGCGCCGTGGGCTCAAGCTGATCTGCCTGACCGGCAACCCCGGCTCCACCATGGCCAGGGAAGCCGATGTGCACCTGTGCACCCGAGTCGAGCAGGAAGCCTGCCCCCTCGGCCTGGCGCCCACCGCCAGCACTACCGCCACCCTGGTGATGGGAGACGCCCTGGCCGTGGCGTTGCTGGAAGCCCGGGGCTTCACCGCCGACGACTTCGCCCTGAGCCATCCCGGGGGAGCACTGGGCAAGCGCTTGCTATTACGGATCGGCGATCTGATGCACAAGGGCGACCGGGTGCCCAGGGTCGGCCCTCACACCCTGATCATCGAGGCCTTGCTGGAAATCGGCCGTACCGGACTCGGCTTTACCGCCGTGGTCGACGAGCGGGAGCGGCTGATCGGCATCTATACCGACGGTGACCTGCGCCGCACCCTGGATCACAAGATTGATGTCCACCACACCACCATAGAGCAGGTCATGACCCGCCACTGTACCACCGTCAAGCCCCAACTGCTGGCGGCCGAGGCGGTCAAACTGATGGAGGAGAAGAAAATCAGCGGCCTGCTGGTGGTGGACGAAGAAAACCGGCCGGTGGGTGCCTTCAACATGCATGACCTGTTACGGGCGGGAGTGATCTGATGGAACAACAGACTCTTTATGGCCCCGTTTCCACTACCCTGTGGCAGCGGTTGGCCGATATCCGCCTGCTGATCTGCGACGTGGACGGGGTGCTGTCGGACGGCATGATCTACCTGGGCAACCAGGGCGAGGAATACAAGAGCTTCTGCACCAAGGACGGCTTCGGCATCAAGGCGCTGCTCAACGCCGGTATCCAGGTGGCAGTGATCACCGGGCGGGACTCGCGTATCGTCAGCGAGCGCATGGCCTCCCTGGGGGTCCGTCACGTCTATCAGGGGCAGGGAGACAAGAGCCACAGCTACAAGGCTTTGCTGGACACGCTCAAGCTCAAGCCCGTGCAGGTGGCCTATGTCGGTGATGATGTGGTCGACTTGGCCGTCATGCGCGACTGTGGCCTGGGGGTCGCGGTGCTGGACGCCCATCCCCTGGTGCTGCAACAAGCCGACTATGTCACCCGTATTCGCGGTGGTCATGGCGCCGTGCGTGAAGTCTGCGACCTGATCCTGGCGTCGAGGGGCGAGCTGGCCAATGCCAAGGGCATGAGCCTATGAGTCGCCAGACCTGGCTGTTCGGCGGCCTCTTCCTCGCTGCGCTCGTCGCCTGGCAATGGTTCAGGCCCGCCGGCCCGGACCCGCTCAGTGAGCAGGACTACCAGCCGGACTTCATTGCCCGCGGCTTGGCCAGCATCCAGTACAACCAGCTCGGCCTGCCCTATCGGGGACTGGAGGCGGAGTATGCGGAATACTACGATCCGCTGTCCATGACCCTGATGGAAAAACCTGTTATCTTGCTCTATTCGCCCGATGGCCAGCCCCAGTGGCGATTGCGGGGAGACGAAGGCATCATCAATACCGGCGACAACGCGGTGATGGTCGGCAATGTGGTCGGCCGGGGCCTGCTTCCGGACGCCCTGGTGGAAACCCTGACCACCGAATACCTGGAACTGGATTTTATCAACAACCAGCTGCGCTCCAACCGGGACGTGCAGTTGAGCAGCCCGCACTACCAGGCCCAGGGCCAGGGCCTGCTGGGCACCCTTGATCAACAGACGGTGGAACTACTGCATGAAACCCGGGCAACTTACTTCAATCCTTAGCGTGGGCGGCCTGCTGGCCCTGGGCCTGGGCCTGGCCGAGGCCAGGGAATCGGACTTCCGCCAGCCGGTCACCATCGACGCCGGACGCCAGCTGGTGGAACTGGCCGACAACAAGGTGACCTTCAGCGATCAGGTGGTGGTCAAGCAGGGCACCATAGACGTACGTGCCGACCGGCTGGTGGTGATCCGCACCGAGCAGGGTCTGCAGTCCATGACCGCCCACGGTTCCCCGGCCACCTATAACCAGATCCTGGACAACGGCCGGCCGGTTCAGGCCGAAGCGCGGGAGATCCACTACGACATGCGCGCCCGCACCATTACCCTGCTGCAGGATGCCAAACTGCAGCAGAACGACAACATCGTCACCGGCTATCGCATCCGCTACCACATCGATAGGGAGCAGATGGAGGCGGAAAGCCAGGGCGGCCAGGACCGGGTCACCACCATCTTCCTGCCCGAGCAACTGCAGAACCTCGACAACCAGGAACAGGACCAGGATTGAGCATGGCGACACTCAAAGCACGCGGCCTGCAGAAAAGCTACAAGGGACGCCAGGTAGTGGCCGACGTCAGCCTGACCGTCAACACCGGCCAGATCGTCGGCCTGCTCGGCCCCAATGGCGCCGGCAAGACCACCTCCTTCTACATGATAGTGGGCCTGGTGCAGCGAGATGCGGGCAGTATCACCATCGATGACCAGGACATCAGCCTCAATCCCATGCACCTGCGGGCGCGGGCCGGTATCGGCTATCTGCCCCAGGAAGCCTCCATCTTCCGCCGTCTGAGCGTGGCCGACAACCTGATGGCGGTGCTGGAAACCCGCAAGGATCTGGACGCCATTGGCCGCGACGAGAAAATGGAGCTATTACTGGAAGAGTTTAATATTACTCATATCCGCGACAGCCTGGGGATGAGCCTGTCCGGTGGTGAACGGCGTCGAGTGGAAATCGCGCGGGCCCTGGCGGCCGATCCTCGCTTCATCCTGCTGGATGAGCCCTTCGCCGGGGTGGACCCGATTTCGGTCATCGACATCAAGAAGATTATTCTGCACCTGCGCGATCGCGGCCTCGGCGTGTTGATTACCGATCACAATGTGCGGGAAACCCTGGATGTGTGTGAACGGGCTTATATCGTCAGCCATGGTCATCGCATCGCCGCCGGCACCCCGGCCGAGATCCTCGCCGACGAGCAGGTCAAGAAAGTCTATCTTGGTGAACAATTCAGCCTCTGAGCAGGCTCCGTATCATGACAGTGCGGTCGATATAGAAGGACTTTTTTAAAAGATGAAGCCAACTCTTCAGTTACGTTTGGGCCAGCAGCTGACCATGACACCCCAGTTGCAACAGGCGATCCGTCTGCTGCAACTCTCCAGCCTGGAGCTGCAGCAGGAGATCCAGCAAGCCCTGGAGAGCAACCCGTTACTGGAGCAGGAAGAGCCGGAAACCATCGACGTGGCCGAGCCCCGCCACGAAGAGCAGATGGCCGCCGATACCGCCATGGAGCAGAGCCAGCTGTCCGACGAGCTGCCCATGGACACCAACTGGGAAGAGCTCTATACCGCTTCTTCCGGCGCCGGCGGCGGCCTGCCCGAAGGCGCCGAGGACACCGTCTACCAGGGTGAGACCACCGAAACCCTGCAGGATTACCTGCTGTGGCAGATGCGTCTCACCCCCTTCAGCGACACCGATCAGGCCATCGCCCTGGCCATCATCGATGCCATCGACGAGGCCGGCTACCTCACCATAGACGTGCCCGACATCCTCGAAGCGGTGACCGGCGACGAACTGGACATCGAGGCGGACGAGGTGGAGGCGGTGCTCAAGCGCATCCAGCACTTCGACCCCATAGGGGTGGCGGCCCGCAGTGTACAGGAATGCCTGCGCATCCAGCTTGAGCAGTTCCCCCCCGATACTCCCTGGCTGCAGCAAGCCCGGGAGGTGATCAACCAGCACATGGATCTGCTCGGCAACCGTGACTACCGCACCCTACAGCGCAAGGCCAAGCTGAAGGAGGAAGAGCTCAAGGAAGTGCTGGCGCTGATCCAGCAGCTCGAACCCAGACCCGGTCATACCGTCATCCAGAGCAGCTCCGAATACGTGATCCCCGACGTGGTAGTGACCAAACGCAACGGCGCCTGGGTGGCGGAGCTGAACCCGGAGGCCATGCCGAAAGTGAAGCTGAACCAGACCTATGCCGCCATGGCCCGGCAACCGCGCAACAACGAGGATGGCCAGTTTATCCGCAACCATCTGCAGGATGCCAAATGGTTCCTCAAGAGCCTGGAAAGCCGAAATGAGACCCTGCTCAAGGTTGCCAATTGTATTGTCGAGCAACAACAGGCATTCTTTGAGTATGGCGAGGAAGCGATGAAGCCCATGGTGCTGAACCATGTGGCCGAGGCGGTGGAAATGCACGAGTCCACCATCTCGCGGGTAACCACCCAGAAGTTCCTGCACACCCCTCGGGGGGTGTTCGAGTTGAAGTACTTCTTCTCCAGCCATGTGGGAACCGACGACGGTGGCGAATGCTCCTCGACGGCGATTCGCGCCCTGATCAAGAAACTGGTCGGGGCGGAAAACCCGGCCAAGCCGCTGAGCGACAGCAAGATCGCCCAGTTGCTGGCCGAACAGGGGATACAGGTGGCCAGGCGAACCATCGCCAAGTACCGGGAGTCACTGGCCATCCCCCCTTCCAATCAGCGTAAACGCCTGGTTTAAAGGCAGACCAAGAAGGAAGACGTTATGCAAATAAACCTGACTGGACACCATGTGGAAATCACGGACTCACTGCGTGACTATGTGAACAGCAAATTTTCCAAGCTGGAGCGTCACTTCGACCACATTACCAATGCGCACGTCATCCTCAACGTGGAAAAACTGCAACAGATCGCCGAAGCCAAGCTGAACGTCAGTGGCGGCGAAGTCTTCGCCAACTCCCAGCACGAAGACATGTACGCGGCCATCGACGGCTTGATCGACAAGCTGGATCGCCAGATCATCAAACACAAAGAGAAACTCAAGCAAAAATAACCATGGAAGTCGCCGACATACTGAGCAGGGACTGCACTCGCAGTGCGGTTCCCTGCACAAGCAAGAAACGAGCTCTGGAAATCATCAGTGAGCTGGCCGCCCAACACCTGAACATCAGCAGCCAGCAGCTGTTCGATTGCCTGCTGGCCCGGGAAAAAATGGGCAGCACCGGCATCGGCAATGGTATCGCCATTCCCCATGGCCGTATCAGCGATGACAACAAGGCGACCGCCGTACTACTCACCTTTGCCGAGCCGGTGGAGTTCGATGCCATCGACAACCAGCCGGTCGGCCTGGTTTTTGCCCTGCTTGTTCCCGAGCAGGAGTGCAAACAGCACCTCAAGACGCTGTCATTGATTGCCGAAAAGCTCAGCAACAAGCAGGTGTGCAAACAGCTGCGCCAGGCCGGCAGCGATGACGAACTCTATCAGATCATGATCTCCGCCTGAGGATAGCGCCATGCAGCTGGTGATCGTCAGTGGTCGTTCCGGTTCGGGTAAAACCGTGGCCCTGCGAGTACTCGAGGATTTGGGCTATTACTGCGTCGATAACCTCCCCGTCGAGCTATTGCCGGAGCTGGTACAGATGCGCCGGCACAAGCCGGGCGAAGTGGCGGTCAGCATCGACGTGCGCAACCTGCCCGACAGCCCCGACAAGCTGGAAGCCTGCCTGGCCGAAGTCAGCGCCATGGAAGGAGTCAGCCTGTCCAGCATCTTTATCGATGCCGACAACGCCGCCCTGATCCGTCGCTTTGGCGATACCCGCCGGCTGCATCCCCTGTCCCGCCACAGCCTGACCCTGGACGAGGCGATCCGGGAAGAGACTCACCTGCTGGCCCCCCTGTCTTCCGCGGCGGATCTGCGCATCGATACCTCCAGCCTCAGCATCCATGATCTGAGCGAGATCATCCGCGAACGCATCCTCGGCAAGAAGGAGCGGGAACTGAACTGGGTGTTCGAGTCGTTCGGCTACAAGTATGGGGTGTCCAAGGACGCCGACTTCGTGTTCGATGCCCGCTTCCTGCCCAATCCCCACTGGATTGCGGAGCTGCGCCCCTTCACCGGGCTCGACGAGCCGGTGGCCAACTATCTGGCCGGGCAGCCCGAGGTGATGAAATACCTGTGGCAGATAGAAAACTTGCTGACCACCTGGATGCCGCATCTGGAGCGCAACAATCGCAGCTATGTCACCGTGGCCATCGGCTGTACCGGCGGCCAGCACAGATCGGTATTTATCGCCGAGCAACTCGCCCGGGTATTCAGGCAGATGGGGAAGAATGTGCAACTTCGTCACAGAACACTGGAAAAACGCAATGCCGAGAATTGAACGGGATCTGGAAATCGTTAACAAACTGGGACTGCATGCCCGGGCCGCCATCCAGCTGGTCCAATTAACGCAACAATTCGATGCTATCGTCACCGTCTGTAACCAGGACAAGCAGGCCCCGGCCAGCAGCGTGATGGGACTCCTGATGCTGGAAACCGCCCAGGGCCACGCCATCCGGGTGGTGGCCGAAGGACCGGACGCGGAGGCGGCGATGGAGGCCGTGGCCCGGCTGGTGGCCGACCGTTTCAACGAATCAGAATAAGACACTCTCTCCGTCCCTCGACCCGGAGCCCGGATGACCGAGCCACTAGACCAACCCAGGACGCCAGATCAGCTGGATAGCATCACTCAGGCCCTGAACAGCGGCATGTTCGTGCATGTGAGGCGCATGTTGCAGCAGATGCGCCCGGGTGATGTGGCCTGGCTACTCGAATCCTCCCCCTCGCCCAGCCGCAAGGTGTTGTGGCAGCTGGTCGATCCCGACGACTACGGCGAGATCCTGGAGGAGCTGTCGGAAGAGGTACGTGAAGGCATCATCCGGCTGATGGATCCGGACAAGCTGGCCATCGCCCTGGAGGACATGGAGTCGGACGATCTGGCCTATGTGCTGCGGGATCTGCCCGAACAGCTGTTCAACCAGGTACTGGACCGGATGGACGAGCAGGACAGGCAGCGGGCCGAACAGGCCCTGTCCTATCCGGAAGACACCGCCGGCTCCCTGATGAACACCGAGTTCATCACCCTGCGGCCTGACGTGACCATAGACGTGGTGCTGCGCTACCTGCGCCGCCACAGCGAGCTGCCCGAAGGCACCGATACCCTCTATGTGGTAGATCAGCACAACCGCCTGCTGGGGGACATGTCCCTGGCCAGCCTGGTGGTGCAGGCGCCCACCGCCACGGTGGCGGAAGTAATGGATACCTCGGTGGAAGCCATTCCGCTGACCATGTCCGACACCGAGGTGGCCAACCTGTTCGAACGCCATGACTGGCTGTCGGCGCCGGTGGTGGACGAGGAACGCCGCCTGTTGGGCCGGATCACCATCGACGACGTGGTGGACATCATCCGGGAGGAAGGGGAACACTCCATGATGGGCATGGCCAAGATGGCCGACGACGAAGATACCTTCGCGCCGGTGCTGACCAGCGCCCGCCGCCGCTCCGTCTGGCTCACCGTCAACCTCTGCACGGCCCTGGCCGCCGCCAGCGTGTCCAATATGTTCGAAGAGACCCTGGCCCAGTTGGCCACCCTGGCGATACTGATGACCATAGTGCCGTCGATGGGCGGCATCGCCGGCAACCAGACCCTGGCGCTGGTGATCCGCGGCATGGCGGTGGGCCATATCGGCGACAGCAATGCCCGCTGGCTGCTGGCCAAGGAGGCCATGGTGGGCCTGATCAACGGTATGCTGTGGGCGCTGATGATCGCCCTGGTGGTCAGCCTGTGGAAAGGCAGCTGGCAGATCGGCCTGGTGATAGCGGCGGCCATGTTCATCAACCTGTCGGTGGCGGGCATGGCCGGCGCCATGATCCCGCTGGCGATGCGCAAGCTCAACATAGATCCGGCTCTGGCCGGCTCCATGGCCCTGACCACCATCACCGATATCGTCGGCCTGCTGTCCTTTCTGGGACTGTCGACACTGATCCTGCTGAACTGAAGCCGGAAGCCGGAAGCCGGAAGCCGGAAGCCTTAAGACTGCCACCTCGGCCATGGACGACAAAGGGCCGCATAGGCGGCCCTTTCTTATCGCTTCCAGCTTCACGCTTCCGGCTTTCTTTATTGCCCTGCGATCTTCATCTGCTCGATCAGTACGGAGCCGGTCTGCAGGCTGGAGCGGGTTTCCACGTCGGTGCCGATGGCCTGGATGCCGGCGAACATCTCCTTCAGGTTACCGGCGATGGTGATCTCCTCCACCGGGTAGGCGATTTCGCCGTTTTCCACCCAGAAGCCGGCGGCGCCACGGGAATAGTCGCCGGTGACGATGTTGACCCCCTGGCCCATCATCTCGGTCACCAGCAGGCCGGAGCCCATCAGCTTCAGCAGTTGCTCCAGACTCTGGCCGCTGCTCGACACCCGCCAGTTGTGGATACCACCGGCGTGGCCGGTGAGCGGCAATCCCAGCTTGCGTGCCGAGTAGCTGGTCAGCAGGTAGCTCCTGAGCTCGCCCCCTTCGATGATATGACGGTCGTGAGTACGCACCCCTTCGTTGTCGAAGGGGGCGCTGGCCAGGCCTTTGTCCAGATGCGGCTGCTCATGAATGTCGAGCCAGTCCGGGAAAATGCGGTTGCCGAGGGCATCGAGCAGAAAGGAAGACTTGCGGTAGAGGTTGCCGCCGCTGATCCCCATTACCAGATGTCCGAACAGGCCCGAAGCCACATCCGGATGGAATAGCACCGGCGCCCGGGTGGTGCCGATCTTGCGCCCGCCCAGGCGTCCCAGGGTGCGGCTGATCGCCTCGTCCGCCACCCGCTCCGGGGTCCAGAGATCCTCGAAGCTGCGTGCCGAGGTGTAACCGTACTCCCGCTGCATGTCACCGTCCTGCTCGCCGATCAGCACACAGCTCAGGCCGAAGCGGCTGCCGGTATAGCCCTTGATGAAACCGTGGCTGTTGCCATACACCTTGATGCCCAGGTTGCTGGAAAAGCTGGCCCCATCGGACTGCTTGATGCGGCTGTCCCGTCCCAGGGCATGTCGCTCGCAGCGCAGCGCCAGCTCGATGCCATCCGCCGGCTCCAGGGACTGGGGAAAGCACAGCGCCAGCTCCGGTGCGTCCCAGGCCAGTTCTGCGGCCTCGGCGATGCCGGCGAAGGGATCCACTGTGGTGTAGCGGGAAATGTCCAGTGCCGCCGCCACGGTGCGGGCGATGGCGTCGGGGCGCAGATCGGAGGTGGAGGCCGACCCCTTGCGTCCCTCCCGATAGACAGCTATCCCCAAGGCGCCGTCCTTGTTGAACTCGATGTTTTCCAGTTCGCCGTTGCGGGTATTGACCGACAGGCCGGTCTGCTTGCTGATGGACACTTCCGCCGCCTCGGCCCCCAGTCGCTTGGCCGCTTCCAGGGCTTGCTCTACCGCCAGTTCGAGCTGGCGCTGTTCGGTTTGAATCTCTTCCGGGGTCATAATCAAATCGCTGGCTCTGTTTGGAGTTAGCATAACAGACCCCTGCGCCCCTTGGGAGAAGCTGGTACTATATATGTAAATCTTTGTTGAGACGGAAACGCCATGCGCCACCACGACGAGCAGCCCGACCACGATGACGACATCGAGTGGGTCAGTAAGAGCGAAATGAAGCGGGAAAGCCACGCCCTGCAACAACTGGGGGAGTCCCTGGTCAAACTCAAGCCCAGCGAGCTGGCCAAGGTGCCGCTGGACGAAGAGCTGCAGGACGCCATCGCCCTGGCGCACCGCCTCGGCAACAAGCGGGAGGCCCTGCGCCGGCACCTGCAGTTTATCGGCAAGCTGATGCGCAGCCGGGACGTGTCCGCCATCCAGGAAGCCCTGGCCGCCTTCGATCACAAGAGCGCCCTGGCCAACGCCCATTTCCACAAGCTGGAGCTATGGCGGGATCGGCTGATCAGGGAAGGAGACAAGGGGGTGGACGCCCTGCTGGCGGAATACCGGGAGCTGGATCGACAGAAGCTGCGGCAGCTGGCCCGCCAGGGTCGCAAGGAGCTGGCCGCCAACCTGCCTCCCAAGGCGTTCCGTGAGCTGTTCCAATACCTGAAGCAGCACATAGTGCAGTGAACAACATAACGGGAGCCGTGGCTCCCGTTATGACTTATGAGGTAAAGCATTCAACGGCTCAGAAGCACATGTCCGCCGGTTTTTTACCCATTTTTTTCTGAATGGCGCATTCGCGGTTATCCACGCCGTCGCCTTGCGCCATTTCCTGCACCACGGGTTGCCGCATGTCCAGCACGGTACCGGCCTGCACCGGCATCAACATCAACCCAAGAACAGAGGCGAAGGCTATCGATAGCAAGGTTTTCATCTTTATTGCCTCCAGATATTACCGCATCAGCGGCAACAATGATTAGACCCAGGTCCCTGCCCCATTCACACAAAAAAAGCCTTTCCACTAATGGTTGATAATTGACCACCCCAATTATTGGGTGCCCCCGACGGTCATGCGATCCAGCTTGAGGGTCGGTTGCCCCACCCCCACCGGCACGCTCTGGCCATCCTTGCCGCACACCCCAACCCCGGTATCCAGGGCCAGATCGTTACCCACCATGGACACCTGGCTCATGGCCTCGGGACCGTTGCCGATCAGGGTCGCACCCTTGATCGGCGCGGTCAGCTTGCCATCCTCGATCAGATAGGCCTCGGAGGCCGAGAACACGAAACGGCCGGAGGTGATGTCCACCTGGCCACCGCCGAAATTGGGCGCATAGATGCCTTTCTTCACGCTGCGGATGATCTCTTCCGGCGGCGTCTGCCCCGGCAGCATGTAGGTGTTGGTCATGCGCGGCATCGGCAGGTGGGCATAGGACTCGCGCCGGCCGTTACCGGTCGGCGCCATCTGCATCAGCCGGGCATTGAGCTTGTCCTGCATGTAGCCCTTGAGGATACCGTTCTCGATCAGCACGTTGTAGCCACTGGCTGTGCCCTCGTCGTCGATGGAGAGCGATCCCCGCCGGTTGGCCAGGGTGCCGTCGTCCACTATGGTGCACAGGGGCGAGGCCACCCGCTCACCGATGCGGCCGGAATAGGCGGAGGAGCCCTTGCGGTTGAAATCGCCTTCCAGGCCGTGGCCCACCGCCTCGTGCAGCAGCACCCCTGGCCAGCCGGCGCCCAGCACTACCGGCATGGTGCCGGCGGGGGCGTCCACCGCCTCCAGGTTGACCAGGGCCTGGCGCACCGCCTCCTTCACATAGCCCAGGGCCCGGGGCTGACCGTCCACTTCCTCCAGGAAATAGTCGTAGCCGACCCGGCCGCCGCCGCCGCTGCCGCCCCGTTCCCGCCGGCCGTTGCGCTCCGCCAGCACCGAGCAGTTGAGCCGCACCAGGGGACGCAGGTCCGTAGCCAGGGTACCGTCGGTGGCCAGCACCAGGATTTCCTCGTACACCCCGGAGATCGAGGCGATCACCTGGGTCACCGCCGGATCCAGGCTGCGGGCGAAGGCGTCCATCTGCTGCAGCAGGGCGATCTTCTGCTCCCGCCCCAGGCTGTCGAGGGGATTGAGTCCCAGGTAGCGGGCGGTCACCGGCTGCTCCCGGCCAATCTGGAAGCGGCCGTCGCCGCCATGCTCGGCGATGCCGCGGGCGGCGCTCACCGCCTGATCCAGGGCGGCGGCGGTGAGTTCATCGGAGTAGGCGAAGCCGGTCTTTTCGCCGCTGACGGCCCTGACCCCCACGCCCTGCTCGATGTTGTAACTGCCGTCCTTGACGATGCCGTCTTCCAGCACCCAGGACTCGTGCACGCTGTTCTGGAAGTAGAGATCGGCGAAATCGATCTGGTGCCGGCACAGGCGAGCCAGTTGGGCATCCAGCAGGGCCATGTCCAGGTCGTTGGGGGCCAGCAGGCTGCGGTTGATCTGTTCAATACTCATGCTTTGTCTCTCCAAACCGCGCTCAGGCGGGCGTGTTGGGCCACCGGCATCTGCCGACGGATGCTGGCCAGTCGTTCCGGATCCAGGGGAGCAACGATCAGTCCCTCCCCCTTCGGCAGGCAGGCCTGGATGTCCCCCCAGGGATCCAGGATCAGGGAATGCCCCCAGGTCTGCCGACCACCGCCATGCTCCCCGTATTGGGCCGCGGCCAGCACATAGCACTGGTTCTCGATGGCCCTGGCCTGCAGCAGAGGCAGCCAGTGGGCCTGGCCGGTGATCCGGGTAAAGGCGGCGGGCACCATCAGGATCTCGGCACCCCGTTCCCGCATTGCCCGGTACAACTCGGGAAAGCGCACATCATAACAGATGGAAAGCCCCAGGCGGCCGAAGGGGCTGTCGATCACGCACAACTCGTCGCCGGGGGCATAGGTGGCCGACTCCTGGTAACGGCCATGGCCATCGGCCACCTCCACGTCGAACAGGTGTACCTTGTGGTAGTGGGCCACCCGCTCTCCTTTATCGTTATAGACCAGGCTGGTGGAATGGAGCTTGTCGCTGCCCTCGATCAGGGTCGGCATGGAGCCCACCAGCAGCCAGATCCCCAGTTCCCTGGCCCAGCGGGCGAAGGTCGCCTGTACCGGCCCCTGACCCAAGGGCTCGGCCAACCGCTGGGCCGCTTCCCTGCCGCCAAACACAGCGGCGTTTTCCGGCAGTTGCACCAGCAGAGGCCGGGCCGGCGGCAACTGCTGCAACAGCTGCTCCAGCCTGGCCCGGTTGGCCGCCCATTCGGGCCCGGCATTCAGTTGTATCGCCACCAGTTCCATGGCTTGCTCCTTATTCTTCATTGCGGGACAGCCTCATCCGTTCCTGCTCCCGCCCCAGTTCGGTGATCTGCGGCTGGGTCAGGGAGCCGCTAACCCGATAACGGATACGAGTGAATACATCTACCACAGGGCCCAGCACCTTGGACAGGGCCAGCACATAGAGGCCGGTGACCGGGGTGACCGCGAAAGCCGCCAGCACCGGCAAATTGCCGGTCAGGTGCGGGGTAAAGTCGAACCGGTAGTCCAGCTCTTCCGCCACCAGGCTGACCCGCCCCTGGCCCCGCAGGTCTCCGGCCGCCCCGTTCAGCACGAAATCGTCGTTGTACAGCACCCCGTCCCGCAGCTCGGCGCTGGCATTGATGCGATCGAAATAGAACCCCTGTTCGAAGACGTCACGAAAATCCAGGCGCAGCCGGCGCAGTACCGACTCCATACTCAGCACCGACAGCAATCCGGCCCCCCTGTCGCTCAGTTCGGTGAGCACCCCGGCCCCGGTCTCGGCCTGAAGGCTGCCGTTCAGGCTGTCCCGCTCCGGGCGCCAGGGCTGCGCCAGCCAGCGCAGCTGCCCGCTCAGGCTGGCCCGGGTTTCGCTGAAGGGCGAGTCCGGGCCCAGGCTCTGCCACAACCGTTGCAGGGAGGGGGTGCTGCCTTGCCATTCCAGCCGGCTCAAGTTGCCGCCCCGGTGCTGCAGCCACTGTCCCTGGGCGGAACCCTGCAGCAGGGGGCCATCCAGGTTCAGGTCGAGCAACCGCACCCCGTTCTGCTCGGGCTGGGGCTCGAGCCGGAAGCTCAGCCGGCCCAGGGCCAGCTCCTTCCAGCGGCAATCCTGACAGTCGACTTCGAGCGCCGGCACCTGCCCCGGACTGATACCGTCGGCCTGCTGTTCCAGTCGCCCCGCACCCGGCTCCGGGTTCAGCCACAGCCGTTTCAGCTCGGCCCGGGCCGGGTCGTCGCCGCCCCACCAGAGCTCGCCTTCGGCCTGCTCGGCCTGGACGGCCAGGTGCTGGCGCCCCTGCCCGGCGGGCTCGAGCAGCAACCTGAGCTGGTTAAAGGGCTGGCGCCAGAGCCGGGCCTCGGTGGCCTGCACCGCCACCCGGTAGCGCTCCGGCCAGTGCAGCCCGACGGGGCCACCCTCCGCCGCCAGCCGCCAGTCCGCCGCCAGCAAGGCCAGCCAGTCGTCCAGGGGCAAGGCGGGCAGACGCAGGGCGATGTCGAGGGGCGCCCGGGGGGCTGCGGCCTCGACGGCACCGGCCGACAGCCACAGCCGGCTGATCCGGGTTCCCTCGGGCTCGAACCTCAGTTGTCCCTGGGCGTGGATATCGCCGCCCAGTTGCAACTCGAGCTCCGCCTGCCCGGCATCGCCAGTCACCGCCAGTCGGGCCGGCCGGGGCTCGGCGGCCGCCTTGGCCAGGGGCGCGGGCAGGCGGCTCGCCAGCCCTTGCAGAGGACTGTCCGCCTCGAAACGATAGAAAAACGCACCGTCCTCGGGCAAGGTCAGGGCCAGCTGGCCCTGCCAGTCGGTTTCACCGCCCAGTGCCTGCAATGGTGGGTAGCGCCGGGCCAGCTCCCGGGCCAGGGCCCGGCCACGCAGCGATAACCCGACCTCGTACCCCCGCTCTCCGATCTCGCCCAGATAATCCAGCTCCAGCGGCTGGCCGGCCCACTCCGCCTTGACGCCCTCGAAGCGGGTCTGGCGGGCATCGAAGCTGAGCTGGCCGCTGACCCGGCGCAGGGGCAGCGACAACGGCGTGATGTCGACGCTGTTGCGGGCGAAGTCGACCCGGCCTTCCACTCCGACCTGGCCACCGTTCAGGGGAATATCAAGGGCCAGGTGCCCGGCCAGCGAACCCGATACCCGCACCTGCTGCAGGGTCTTGCCCACGGAGCCGGCCAGGGGCGATTGCTGCAGGTAGCGGGTCACCGCCTGTCCTTCACCCCGGATGCCGGCGCTGAGTCGCAGGCTGGCAGCCTTGCTCAGGGGGGCGATACGGGCGTCGATATCGACGGCATCCACCTCCCCCAGTTTGCCCACCGGTCCTGTCATGTAGAGGCTGTCGTTCTCGAACAGCAGGTCCAGGCTGAGCTCGGTCAGGGGACGCCAGCCGGGATCGAAGCGGAACTCCGCCTCCCGCAGGGGAACCCGGGCCTGGAACAGGCCACTGCCGTCCTCATAGGGAAAGCCGTCCAGCCGACCGTACCAGAGCACTTCGGCCTGCTCTGCCCGGCCCGCCCGGATGGCGCCCTGCAGGTAGTCCACCAGCCGGGTCCCCATCAGGGGTTCGGGAAAATAGGTGAAGGCCTGCTCCGCCCGGGCCAGATCCACCTCCGCCGAGGCACTGAGCAGCGGCGAGCCCTGCTCCGGCCACTGCAGGCTGAACCAGCCCTGCAACGCCACGTCTCGGGTCTCCAGTTGTACCCTGTCGCTCCACCACAGCCACCCCTGGGGCTGGCGTCGCCAGTATAATTCGGTATCCAGCCGTTGCATGGGCCAGGGCGCCCGGAACGCCGACTGGTACACCCAGTCGGCGGCCTCCAGCTGGCGCAGGCTCAGCCGACCCTGCTCCGGCGTCACCAGGAAGTCGCCCTGCAACCCCCGGGTACCGGGCACCCACTGGAAGGCATGGGTACTGACATCGTTCAGTTCACCGCGCACCTGCCAGTCACTGCCGTCCGGCCGGGCGGAGAAGTAAAGGCCGGACAGCTCGCCCTCGGGCGAGATCCCCGCCAACTGGCGGGCAGCGCCGGGCCAGAAGCTTTCTCCCCACTGGGCCAGCAACGCTAGATCGGTGAAGCTCAGCCGATCCAGGTAGCCGTGCATCCTGTCGTCTTGCCGATCCAGCTGTATTCGCCAACTGGGCCAGAGTTCACCGTCCACGCTGATGTCGATGCCCTCGCTGGCCAGCTGCCAGCCGCCCTCGGTCGGTTGCCACTGCACCCGGCCTCCGTCGATGGCCACCTGATGATCCTCGCCCCAGCGCAACCGGCTCTGCCCCAGGCGGAGCAGGCCGGCATCGAGCGCCCCCTGGCGCCAGTCCAGCCACAATTCGAAGGAGAGATCGGCGCCGATGTGGTCGTCGTCGGGTCGGATACGGGCGATGGTGGCCGCCGCATCCACCTCGTCCGCCAGCAGATAGAAGCCGCCGTCCAGTCGATCGGAGTCACCTTCGAAACGCCCCTTGAGGCTGAACTGCTGGTGCGGTTCGGGGCCGAAACCGAGCCGGCCACGGCCCTGGTGCAGGCCCGGCTGGTTGTGCCAGCGCAACTCGGGAATGTGCAGTTCGAGCAGATCCTGCTCGGGGGTGCCGAACACCAGCAGGGCATCCTGCAGGGAAAAGCGCTCCACCCCTTCCAGCGCCAGGCGGCGCAGGAAGGCCAGATCGGTGTCGCCATCGGTGGCAGCGCCGGCAGCCGGATCCAGCGGCAGGCGCAGTCCCTCCAGGGTCAGCTCGTTCAGCACCGGTCGCCACTGACGCAGGCTCTGCCACAGGTGCAGATCCACCAGCGCGCGGCGCAGGGTGATGGCCGGCCCCTCGGTCCGGTGCAGGCTGACTTCGTCGACCACCAACAGCGGGCCGTAGTCCTGCCAGGACAGTCCCAGGCGCCCCACCTCCAGGGTCAGCTGCTGCTCGCTCAGCAGCCGGTTCAGCCACTGCTGCTGCCAGGCCGCCAGCCAGGGGGAGCCGAAGCGCAGCAGGGTCACCAGCAGGGCCAGCACCACAGCACACGCCGCCAGGCCCAGCCAGGCCCAGCTTAGACTCCGCCTGATCACTACATCATCACCACGTCAAACTGTTCCTGGTTGTAAAGGGGTTCGCTGCTCACCTTGACCTGCTTGCCGATAAACACCTCCAGCTCCGCCAGCATGTGGGTTTCGTCCTCCTGCAGGGCGCTGGCCACGGCACTGGAGGCGTAGACCACGAACTTGTCGGCGTCGTAGGCCTTGTTGACCCGGGTGATCTCGCGCAGTATCTCGTAGCTCACCGTCTCCACCGTCTTCACCCGCCCGCGGCCGTGGCACTCGGGACACTCGCCGCACAGCACGTGCTCCAGGCTTTCCCGGGTGCGCTTGCGGGTCATCTCCACCAGGCCGAGCTGGGAGAAGCCGTTGACGTTGGTCTTGGCCCTGTCCTTGCTTAGTGCCAGCTCCAGGCTGTGCAGCACCCGGCGCTTGTGATCCTCGTCGTACATGTCGATGAAGTCGATGATGATGATGCCGCCCAGGTTGCGCAGCCGCAGCTGGCGGGCGATGGCCTGGGTGGCCTCGATATTGGTGTTGAAGATGGTCTCTTCCAGGTTGCGGTGGCCGACGAAGGCGCCGGTGTTGATGTCCACCGTGGTCATGGCCTCGGTCTGGTCGATGATCAGGTAGCCGCCGGACTTGAGTTCCACCTTGCGGTCCAGGGCGCGCTGGATCTCGTTCTCCACGTCGTAGAGATCGAAGATGGGCGCCTCGCCCTGGTAATACTCTATCTTGCCGGACAACTCGGGCACGAACTCGTCGACGAAGGCCCTGAGCGACTCGCAGGTACTGCGGGAGTCGACGCGGATCCGGTCCAGCTCGGCGCCGACGAAGTCACGCACGATGCGAAACGTCAGCCCCAGATCCTCGTACAGCATGGAGCAGGACGGGTACTTGCCGCGCCGCTCCAGGATCTTGCGCCACAGCCGCTTGAGGAAGGCCGCATCCTGGGCCAGTTCACTCTCGCCGATGCCCTCGGCGGCGGTGCGGATGATGAAACCGCCCAGTTCATCCACGTAGCTGGCCGCCAGCGCCTTGAGCCGCTCCCGCTCCTGCTCCGAGTCGATGCGCTGGGACACCCCGACATAGGCGCTGCCGGGCATGAACACCAGATAGCGGGACGGCAGGGTGATGTCGGTGGTCAGGCGGGCGCCCTTGGTACCGAGCGGATCCTTGACCACCTGAACCATGATGTCCTGGCCCTGGCGCACCAGCTCGGCGATGTTGCCGGCCTGGAAGTGGGCCTGCTCCTTGGTGTCCACGCACTCGGTGTGAGGCACGATGTCGGAGGCGTGCAGGAAGGCGGCCCGCTCTCCGCCGATGTCGACGAAGGCGGCCTGCATGCCGGGCAGTACCCGGCTGACCTTGCCCTTGTAGATGTTGCCGACGATGCCGCGCCGGGCCTGGCGCTCCACGTGCACTTCCTGCAGGATACCGTTTTCCACCAGCGCCACCCGGGTTTCCGCGGGAGTCATATTGATAATCAGTTCTGCAGACATGAAAACTCCGCCAATGGAGAAAGTGGGAATAGCCTTAAGCTACCACAGAATAGGCGGCCGCAGTGGGGCTCAGGCCGACAAAACGCCACAAGAGCGCAGCAGGGCCTCGGTTTCCACCAGCGGCAAGCCCACCACGGCGCTGTAACTGCCGTCGATCCGCGCCACGAAGCGGCCGCCCAGGCCCTGGATGCCATAGCCGCCGGCCTTGTCCGCCGGCTCGCCGCTGTCCCAGTAGCGCGCCATTTCCGCCTCCGTCATCGGCCGGAAAGTCACCTCGGTGGTGACCAGCACCCCCTCACAGCGCCCGTTCCAGGCCAGGGCCATGGCGGTCATCACCTGGTGGCTGCGGCCGGACAGGCGGCGCAGCATGGCCAGGCCGTGCGCCCTGCCCTCCGGCTTTTCCAACACGTCACCGTCCACCACCACTATGGTGTCGCCGGCCAGCACCGGCAGCGGCCGGGGCGCCAGGGCCCGTCCGGCCAGGGCCTTGTCCCGGGCCAGGCGCTGGACATAGTCGGCGGCGGCCTCATGGGACCGGCGCCGCTCCTCCACCTCGGGCAGCACCAGTGCGAAGGGCTGCTCCAGCAGGGCCAGCAGTTCCCGGCGGCGGGGCGAGGCGGAGGCGAGATAGAGCACGGGAGACATGGGCGACCTCAGTTCAGGGCGAACTGCCGCCGGCACTTGCGCAGCAGCAGGAAGATCCAGGGCCAGAACACCATGCTGCTGACGATGGACCAGAAATAATGGTAGTCGAGCTGGATCTCCCGGTTCATGTAGGCGGCCCAGAAGATCAGCAGCTTGTTGAGCAGAGCCAGGGCGCCGACCACGAAGGCCTGCTGCCACACCGAATAGTTACGCATGCGCTGGAACTGGGAGACGGCCAGGTAGACGGGAATCACCAGCGCCAGGGCATGCACCCCGAGCACGGAGCCGAGCAGCAGATCCAGCAGCAGGCCGGCGACGAAGGCGGTGCCGACATTGGCCCGATGCGGCAGGGCGATGCTCCAATAGAGCAGGGTGACCAACAGCCAGTCGGGCCGAAACGGCGCTATCAGCTCCGGCAACGGCAGTATGGACAGTATCAGCGCCAGCAGCAGGCTGGTGACGATCACCAGCCGTCCCTTCAGGGTAAAGGCGGTCATGAGCGGGAGGCCTCCGTCGGCGGCACGGTGGCGTCCACGTCGTTTACCCTGGGTTCAGGCCACAACAGCAACAAATACCGTACCCTGTCCAGGGCGGCGAAAGGCTGCACCCGGATATCGGCGAAGGGCTGGCCTTCTTCGTAGCCCACCCGGCTGACCCGTCCCACCGGATAACCTTCCGGGAAGCGGCCAGCCAGCCCGGAGCTGAGCAGCACATCCCCTTCCCGGATATCGGTGTTGCGGGTGATGTTGTGCAGCAACAGGCTGTCGAGCTGGCCGCTGCCGCTGGCGATGGCCCTGATGTCGTTGCGTGCCACCCGCACCGGTATGCCGTGACTGATGTCGGTGATCAGCAGCACCCGGCTGGTGGTCTTGCCCACGGAAATCACCTGGCCCACCACCCCCTGCTCGTTGAGCACCGGCTGACCTTCGAACACGCCTTGCAGGCTGCCCTTGTCGATCACCACCTGGTGGGAAAAGGGATCCGTGTCCACCGCCATGATCTCCGCCACCATGCGGCGGGTATCGTAGCGCACCGGAGAGCCGAGCAGATCCCTCAGCCGCTGATTTTCCTGCTCCAGGTGGCGCAGGCGCAGCAGATCGTCCCGCAGCAGGAACAGCTCCTGCTCCATCCGCTGTGACTGGCTCAGCAACGACTTGCGCGACATCAGCTGGGTGGAGGCGGAATCGAGCAGGATACGAGGACCGTTCGCCATATATTGCAGGGGACTGACCAGGGAATTGAGGTAGACCTTGACCTCGTTGAAGCTGGCATAGCGGCTGTCGGCGACGATCAGCGCCAATGACGCCGCCACCGCCAGTGCCAGGCGGATGGGCAAGGAAGGACCACGGCCGAAAATCGGTTTCATAGGCGAATAGGCAGGCCGGGGCGACCGGCCTCGTCATCAATCGTAATGGAACAGATCCCCGCCGTGCATGTCGATCATTTCCAGTGCCTTGCCGCCGCCCCGGGCCACACAGGTCATGGGATCATCGGCCACGACGACGGGAATGCCGGTTTCTTCCATCAGTAACCGATCCAGATCCCGCAACAGGGCACCACCGCCGGTGAGCACCATGCCCCGCTCGGAGATGTCGGACGCCAGTTCGGGCGGAGACTGCTCCAGCGCCACCATGACGGCACTGACGATACCGGTCAGCGGCTCCTGCAGGGCTTCCAGGATCTCGTTGGAATTGAGGGTGAAGCTGCGCGGCACGCCCTCGGCCAGGTTGCGGCCGCGGACTTCGATCTCCAGCACCTCGTCCCCCGGATAGGCGGAGCCGACCTCGTGCTTGATCCGTTCGGCGGTGGCCTCCCCGATCAGGGAGCCGTAGTTGCGGCGTACATAGTTGATGATGGACTCGTCGAAGCGGTCACCGCCGATACGTACCGACTGGGAGTAGACCACACCATTGAGGGAGATGATGGCCACCTCTGTGGTGCCGCCGCCGATATCGACCACCATGGAGCCGGTGGCTTCGGACACCGGCAGACCGGCACCGATGGCGGCGGCCATGGGCTCGTCGATCAGGTAGACTTCACGGGCACCGGCCCCCAGGGCGGATTCCTTGATCGCCCGCCGCTCCACTTGGGTGGAGCCACAGGGCACGCACACCAGTACCCGGGGGCTGGGCCGGAAGAAGTTGTTGTCGTGCACCTGCTTGATAAAGTGCTGCAGCATCTTCTCGGTGACATAAAAATCGGCGATAACGCCGTCTTTCATCGGACGGATGGCGGCGATGTTGCCGGGGGTCCGCCCCAGCATCTGCTTGGCGGCATGGCCGACGGCGGCAACACTCTGTGCCGAGCCGGATCTTTCCTGGCGAATGGCCACCACCGAAGGCTCGTTCAGGACAATGCCCTGATCTTTGACGTAGATAAGGGTGTTGGCCGTTCCCAGATCGATCGACAGATCGTTGGAGAACATGCCTCTGAGCTTTTTAAACATATGCTGAAGGGGATCCTGGATTGAGAAACCGGAAAATTCGGCTAACTTTACCAACGCCGCCTGCTCGTAGCAAGGCACAGCCATGGTTAAAGCCGACCACCGGCGGATAGGAGTTTTAATAAAGTGATAAGTTCCTTACACTTGCTCCCAAGGCCCTCTTTTTATTTTTTGTCGTGTCGCCACTCGACTCCTGGCAACGGCTGTACCGGCAGACGGCGGGATCGCCGCTGCAACCGGTCCGTCATCCCTTACTGAAACACCACGGCGTTAGCCTGCAGATCAAGCGGGATGACCTGCTGCACCCGCAGTTATCGGGAAACAAATGGCGCAAGCTCAAGCATGTGCTGCGCCAGGCGCTGGCGGAGCAGGCAAGGGGCCTGCTCAGCTTCGGCGGCGCCTATTCCAACCATCTGCACGCCCTGGCCGCCGCAGGCCGGGCGCTCGGCCTGCCCACGGTGGGGATAGTTCGCGGCGAGCCGACCAGTGCCACCAACCCGACCCTGAGTGATGCGGCCTCCTGGGGCATGGCGCTGCGCTTCGTCAGCCGGCAGGATTATCGCCGCCGCCAGGACGCGGACTGGCTGGCGGCCCTGGCCGCCAACTACCCCGGCCATTATCTGATCCCCGAAGGCGGCAGCACCGAACTGGCGCTGCCGGGGGTGGCGGAGCTGTGGCAGGAACTGCCACCGGCGGACGAACTGATACTGCCGGTGGCCAGCGGCGGCACCCTGGCCGGCCTGCTCTCGGCCCGTCCGCGGGACGTTCGCCTCACCGGCTACGCGGTGCTCAAGGCCCATGGCTGGCTGGCGGACACGGTACAGCAGCTGCACCCGGCGGCGGCGGCGGATCCGGGCTGGCGGCTGCGGCTGGAGCACCATGGCGGCGGTTACGCCAAGAGTCCGGCCGAAGATCGGCGGCGGATCGCCGAGCTGGCCACCGAACTGGCGGTGCCCCTGGAGCCGATATACAGCGGCAAGGCCATGCTGGGGTTGTTCCGGGATCTCGACGCCGGCCTCTATCCGGCCGGCAGCCACCTGCTCTTCCTGCATACCGGAGGGCTGCAAGGCACCCGCGGCGGCCTATAGCAGTTCGAACCGCTCCGGGCGGGCAAAGTAGTAGCCCTGACCGGCATAGACGCCCAGCTGGTGCAGGCACTCCCATTCGGCGGCGGTTTCCACCCCCACCGCAATCACCCGGGTGCGTCCGCCGACACAGTTGCCGACCAGGCTCCTGACCGCCATCTGGTTGACCGGCTTGTGGTCGATGTCGCGCACCAGGCTGGGGTGCAGCTTGAGGTAGTCCAGCTCGTAATCCTTGATGTACTGGGTACTCACCACGTCCTGGCCCGCATGATCCACCGCCAACCGGCAGCCCAGCGCCTTGAGTGCCCGCAACGGCTTGATCAGCGCCTGGAAATGGCGGCTGACCTGGGCTTCCGACAGCTCGATCACCAGCTCGGCCAGTTGGGATTTGGGCAGCTGGATCAGCTCGAAGATCATCCAGCGGTGGAAGCCCCGGTTGAGCAGGCTGGCCGCGGAGATGTTCACCGCCAGGGTGGAGCGTCGATCCCCCTCCTGCAACAGGGTCAGGCAGCGCAACAGTATGGCCCTGTCCACCTCCTGCAGCAGCCCGCATTTTTCCGCCATGGGAATGAAGTGCCCGGCCGACAGCTCCCGCCCCTGTTCGTCCCGGATCCGGGCCAGCAATTCGTGGATCACCGGCTCCTGACGCTCCCCGGTGTAGATAGCCTGCCGATCGAGCCGGATCAGATCCTGCTCCAGATGGCGGCCGAGCAGGGTGCGCCAGCGCACCGTGCCCTTGCCGCTGTTTTCTTCGGTGACGCCCTTGTAATACATGAAGTAACCGTCGCCGCCCTGCAGGGCGGCACTGCGCAGGGCCAGTTCCGCCTCTTCTTCCACCTGGGTCATCGGCTCGCCGTAACGAAAGCAGACACCGCCGATAAAGAGCGCCGGCTCGCGGATATCGTCGGGCCAGTGCAGCCGCTGCAGCAGTTTTATGACCTGGCGCGCCGCTTCCAGCGCCTCGCTCTCGACCAGGTTGGGGAACAGCAGGGCGAAGGTGTTCCCGGTATAGCGGGCCTGCAGGGCCCCGGGATAGCGGCGGATCAGGTGCCCCAGGTAGACCGAGGCGGAAGACAGCAACTCGTCCCCCCGCTCATAGCCCAGGTTGTAGTTGATGTACTCCAGATCCTGCAGTTCCACCAACAGCAGGGCGCCGGAATGGCTGGCCGGATCATTGAGCGCCGCATCCAGGCGGTTGTCGAAGAACACCCGGTTGCCGATCCGGATCTTCTTGTCCACGAACACATTGGCCCGGATAAAGGTATCGAACCGGCTGCGCTCCTTGCCCGCATCCTTCAGCTCCCTCAGCAGTTTGTCCAGGGCCTGGCTGGCATGATGCGGCCACTCCTCCTGCGGGTTGTGCTGCAACAGGTTGAGCCTGCCGTCCAGGATCAACTGGCCACGCAGATCGAGCAACTCGGCGCCGCGCAGCTGCTGGCGGAACCAGCGCAGGCTGAACAGCAAGCCGATGAAGACCAATAAGATGGCGGCCGTCAAGCCCGAAACCGCCGCCAGGGAGTGGTCTATCTCATAGAAGGGGGGCCGCAGCACCAGCTGTACGCTGAGTTCCGGATGCGCCGTCAGGCTGCGCCGGTATTCCAAAGACAGCTCGCTGGCCGACAGCCGGTTGTCCGCCTGGTAGCGATAGAGGATGCCCTCATCGTCCCGTACCGAGAAATCGATGATATCGTTGACGTTGAGCAGGGCCGGCAGCCAGCGATCGATGCTCTCCTGCTGCTCGGTACCGGCATGCCAGCCTTCGTTGACCAGCCGGACCACGGCGTCCACCTGCCGTTGCTGGTAGGCGGTCCCCATTTGATAAAAGCTGATCCCGGCTCCCACCAACACCATCAGCACGGCCGCCAGCACGCACAGAGTGATAGTGGCAATAAACTGATTGGTAAATCTCATGCCCGATCCCTGATAAACCCCGGTGATGCCCGGTTCTTTCCCTGATTATGTCGTTGTTATCGCAGACCCGGCGGCACTGATACAACAAGAGTTTTTCATTGAGGATAGCGCCAGTCGGAAACCAATGCCTGTCGTGTCCGGAGCGGATCCGGGACGGCGATAAAAAACCCTGCATAAACAGGGTTTTAAATAAACTATTTACACTTTATGTCCCAGCCGAACGTCAGAACGGGATATCGTCATCGAAATCCATCGGCGGCTCGTTGTACACCGGTGGCTGGCTCTGGGGCTTGCTGGCCGGCTGCGGGCTCTGTTGGCCGTATTGCGGCTGCCCCTGAGGCTGGCCGCCCTGCTGGCCCCAGTTGCCCTGGCCCCCCTGCTGGCCCGCGCCATACTGGCCACTGGCGGGCTGACCGCCCTGGTTCCAGCCCCCCTGGCCGCCCTGACTGCCGCCTTGAGGACGGCCGCCCAGCATCTGCATCACGCCGCCCATGTCCACCACCACTTCGGTGGTGTAGCGGTCCTGGCCGCTCTGATCCTGCCACTTGCGGGTCTGCAGACGGCCTTCCACATACACCTGTGAGCCCTTGCGCAGGTATTCGCCGGCGATCTCCGCCAGCTTGCCGAAGAACACCACCCGGTGCCACTCGGTGCGCTCTTTTTGCTCACCGCTCTGCTTGTCGCGCCAGGTTTCACTGGTCGCCAGGGTGATGTTGGCCACCGCATTGCCGTTAGGCATATAGCGCACTTCGGGATCCTGGCCCAGGTGGCCGATCAGGATGACTTTATTGATGCCTCTATTGGCCATAACTCGCTCCGTACTCACAGATTGATCAGGCGCCGGGCCTGATCCAGTTCAAAAATTTTCCCGTCCACCTTCAGATAGGCGGCCCCTTCCTCGGGGATGATCAGGGCTTCATGCACACCGGGTAACGCCATCAGCCGCTGCAGCAACAGCTCCCGCCGGTCCTTGCTCTCTATATTAACACCGATGGGCAGGATATGAGACCGCACCTGGCTGACATTCGCCATGCCCGCCGCCAGCCAGAACCAGAATGCCATGCTGAAGGCCACCAGCAGGAAGACACCGGCGCCACCCAGTTGCTGGAACAGGACGCCGCCCAGCACGCCGCCGAGAAAGGCACCGAAGAACTGGCTGGTGGAATAGATGCCCATGGCGGTGCCCTTGGCCCCCGCCGGCGCCAGCATCGACAGAAACGCCGGCAGCGAGGCTTCCATGAAATTGAAGGCGGTGAAATAGAGCAGCATGGCCAGGGCCAGCAGCCACAGCTGGCCCTGGCCCACCGCCATCAGCACCAGGGCCACCATCATCACCAGGATGGAGGCCTGGAACAGCTGCTTGTTCAGGTTACGCCGGGCACCCAGGATCAGGAAGGGGATGATCAGCAGGAAGGACAGCAGCAGGGTCGGCAAATACAGCCACCAGTGCCGCTCCGCCGCCAGACCGGCGTCGAGCAGGGTCAGCGGAAAAGCCACGAACACGGCGGTGAGCGTCAGGTGCAGCAGCAGTATGCCGAAGTCGAGCCGCAGCAGCTGTCTGTCTCTCAGCAGCCGGCCGAACAATTCGGGAGCGGCGGTCACGTCGCGGATCTGACCCTTGCTGGCCGAAGCCGGCAGCAGGAAACGCACCATCCCCATACCGGCCAGCGACAACAGCGCCGTGGTCCAGAACACCCCGGACAGGCCGAACCAGGCCGCCAGCAGGGGACCGGCCACCATGGCCACCGCGAAGGAAATGCCGATGCATACACCGATGATGGCCATGGCCTTGGTGCGATGCTCCTCCCGGGTGATGTCGGCGGCCAGCGCCAGTATGGCACCGGCGATGGCGCCGCTGCCCTGCAGCACCCGGCCGACCACCACGCCGTACACCGAGTCGGCCAGCGCCGCCACCACCGAGCCCAGGGCGAACAGCGCCAGGCCGGCGTAGATCACCGGCCTGCGGCCGATGCGATCCGACAGCCAGCCGGCGGGGATCTGCAGCAACGCCTGGGTCAGGCCGTAGGCGCCGATGACGAGACCGACCCACAGCGGCGAGAAGCCGATCAGATCCTGACCGTAGAGTGCAAATACCGGCATGATCATGAAAAGCCCCAGCATCCGCATGCCGAAAATGCCCGCCAGGGTAAACGAGGCCCGCCGCTCCTCGGGGCTGAAGCCTTGCTGCTCGCTCATGGATATCCTTCCGCCGTCACACCATCAAAAGGCGGCTAGTTTAGCACGGAGGCACTGTCAAGATTAATCCCTATTGTCCCCTTGGCTGTCTATTCATCCAGTGCCATACTAGCCGGTCGAATTTACACCAAGGTCAAGCTGCAGATGGATAAAATCGAAGTCCGCGGAGCCCGCACCCACAACCTGAAGAACATCAGCCTGGAGCTGCCCCGGGACAAGCTCATCGTGATCACCGGCCTGTCCGGCTCGGGCAAGTCCTCCCTCGCCTTCGATACCCTCTACGCCGAGGGCCAGCGCCGCTATGTGGAATCCCTCTCCGCCTACGCCCGCCAGTTCCTCTCGCTGATGGAAAAGCCGGACGTGGACCATATCGAGGGGCTGTCGCCGGCCATCTCCATCGAGCAGAAATCCACCTCCCACAACCCCCGCTCCACCGTGGGCACCATCACCGAAATCTACGACTACCTGCGGCTGCTGTTCGCCCGGGTGGGTGAGCCGCGCTGCCCCAGCCACGCCCTGCCGCTCACCGCCCAGACCATCAGCCAGATGGTGGACAAGGTGCTGGAACAGCCCGAGGGCAAGCGGCTGATGTTGCTGGCGCCGGTGGTGCGCAACCGCAAGGGCGAGCACAGCAAGCTGCTCGACAACCTGGCGGCCCAGGGGTTTATCCGCGCCCGCATCGACGGCGAGGTGTGCGATCTGTCGGATCCGCCCGCCCTGGAGCTGCAGAAGAAACACAGCATCGAAGTGGTGGTGGACCGTTTCAAGGTGCGCGAGGATCTGCAGCTGCGGCTGGCGGAATCCTTCGAAACGGCGCTGGAGCTGTCCGGCGGCATCGCCTCTGTGGTGGCGATGGACG
This sequence comes from Zobellella sp. An-6, assembly GCF_052487945.1. Classification (NCBI taxonomy): domain Bacteria; kingdom Pseudomonadati; phylum Pseudomonadota; class Gammaproteobacteria; order Aeromonadales; family Aeromonadaceae; genus Zobellella; species Zobellella sp. An-6. The sequence goes on from NZ_CP199259.1 coordinate 3,749,719, forward strand.
AGCCGGACGAGCCGCCGCTGGTGTTCTCCGCCAACTTCGCCTGCCCCGAGTGCGGCTATTCCATCGCCGAGCTGGAGCCGCGCATCTTCTCCTTCAACAACCCGGCGGGCGCCTGCGAAAGCTGCGACGGCCTGGGCGTGCAGCAGATCTTCGACCCGGACAAGGTGATCAGCAACCCGGAACTGAGCCTGTCCGGCGGCGCCATCCGCGGCTGGGACAAGCGCAGCTATTACTATTACCAGATGCTCAAGTCCCTGGCCGACCACTACGGCTTCGACCTGGAGCTGCCCTTCGAGCAATTGCCCAGGGACATCCAGAAGGCGGTGCTGTACGGCTCGGGCCGCACCAGCATCGAGTTCAAGTACATGAACGACAGGGGCGACGTGCTGGTGCGCAAGCATCCCTTCGAGGGCATACTGCACAACATGGAGCGACGCTACCGGGAAACCGAGTCCAACTCGGTGCGTGAGGAGCTGGCCAAGTACCAGACCAACCGCGCCTGCCCCAGCTGCCAGGGCACCCGGCTGAAGGAGGGAGCGCGGCACGTGTTCGTGGCCGATCACAACCTGCCCCAGGTCACCGACATGGCCATCGGCGAGGCCCACGCCTTCTTCACCCGCATGGAACTGACCGGCCAGAAGGCCCAGATCGCCGACAAGATCTTCAAGGAAATTGTGGAGCGGCTCGGCTTTCTGGTCAACGTGGGGCTCAACTACCTCAGCCTGTCGCGCAGCGCCGAGACCCTGTCCGGCGGCGAGGCCCAGCGCATCCGCCTGGCCAGCCAGATCGGCGCCGGCCTGGTGGGGGTGATGTATGTGCTCGACGAGCCCAGCATCGGCCTGCACCAGCGCGACAACGAGCGTCTGCTGTCCACCCTCACCCACCTGCGCGATCTGGGCAACACCGTGATCGTGGTGGAGCACGACGAGGACGCCATCCGCGCCGCCGACCATGTACTGGACATCGGCCCCGGCGCCGGGGTGCACGGCGGCCAAATCGTGGCCCAGGGCACCCCCGCCGAGGTGATGGCCAACCCGGACTCCCTCACCGGCGCCTACCTCTCGGGGCGGGAGCGCATCGCCGTGCCCGAGCGGCGCACCCCGCCGGGGGAGCACTGGCTGGAGCTCAAGGGCGCCCGCGGCAACAACCTGAAAGACGTCGACCTCAAACTGCCGCTGGGGCTGATGACCTGCGTCACCGGGGTGTCCGGCTCGGGCAAGTCGACCCTGATCAACGACACCCTGTTCCCGCTCGCCCACCGGGAGCTGAACAAGGCCACCGTCAGCCAGCCGGCCCCCTACCGGGTGATCCACGGCCTCGACCGGCTGGACAAGGTGGTGGACATCGACCAGAGCCCCATCGGCCGCACGCCGCGCTCCAACCCGGCCACTTACACCGGCATCTTCACCCCCATCCGCGAGCTGTTTTCCGGCACCCAGGAGGCCCGCTCCCGGGGCTACAAGCCGGGGCGTTTCTCGTTCAACGTCAAGGGCGGCCGCTGCGAGGCCTGCCAGGGCGACGGGGTGATCAAGGTGGAGATGCACTTCCTGCCCGACGTCTACGTGCCCTGCGACGTCTGCAAGGGCAAGCGCTACAACCGGGAGACCCTGGAGATCCGCTACAAGGGCAGGAGCATCCACGAGGTGCTGGAGATGACGGTGGAGGAAGCCTGCGACTTCTTCGCGCCGGTACCGGCCATCGCCCGCAAGCTGCAGACCCTGATGGACGTGGGCCTGTCCTATATCCGCCTGGGCCAGTCGGCCACCACCCTGTCCGGCGGCGAGGCCCAGCGGGTCAAGCTGTCCCGGGAACTGTCCAAGCGCGACACCGGCCAGACCCTCTATATCCTGGACGAACCCACCACCGGCCTGCACTTCCACGACATCCAGCTGCTGCTGCAGGTGCTGCACCGGCTGCGCGATCACGGCAATACGGTGGTGATCATCGAGCACAACCTGGACGTGATCAAGACCGCCGACTGGATAGTGGATCTGGGCCCCGAGGGCGGCAGCGGCGGCGGCCAGATACTGGTCGCCGGCACGCCGGAGCAGGTGGCGGAGCATGAGGCATCCCACACGGCCCGGTTTTTACGGGCCATGCTGCGGGGGTCCTAAAGAAAGGGCGGTAGCCGTTACCGCCCAGGACGCGATGGTTCAGTCGCCTGTGCCCATATCGACGGGAACCATGCACTGCAACGATGCGCACTCCGGGCGCGGCACGAATCGCACCCGGAACATCGTCGGCCAGAACTTACCGGTGAGATAGAACTCGTCCCGCTCCGGATCATGGGCGATGCCGTTCAGCACCGCCTCCCTGCCGCCGGGTCGCTCGCTGAGCGGGTTCAGGGCGGAAGCGTCGATCTCGGCATCAATCCGCCCGGTGCTGGTGTCGATCCGTACTATCCGATCCCGGCGCCAGACGTTGGCATAGACATGACCACCGACGCAGGCCAGTTCGTTGAGTTTCATCATCGGCCGGCCGTGCAGGCTCACCTCGACGGCCGCCAGCAGCGAAAAATCATGCGCATCCCGACGGTACAGGGTGGCCGAGCCATCACTCATCCACAGCGCCTCACCATCGAAGCACAACCCCCAGCCTTCACCAGCGTATTGGTGTGCCCCCACCAGCCTGAAGTCATCCAGTCGCCAGATCAGTGCCAATCCCTCACGCCAGGTCAACTGGATCAACCTGTCCTCGACCAGGGCCAGCCCTTCCCCGAAGAAAGCCGGATCCAGCGGTAACTGACGCAGCACTTCCCCGCTGGCCGGATCCACCTCCCGCAGGCTGGAGTCCCCATAGAGGCCGGTACTCTCGTACAGGTATCCCTGATGGTGCAGCAGTCCCTGGGTAAAGGCACCGGGATCGTGGGGCAGCACCGCCAGCACCTCGACCTCCAGCCGCTCGACCGCCGGCATGGCCCGGGCCGCTCCCCAGCAGAGCAGGCAAAGCGATAAGATCACGCGCATCATGGCATTATTCACTTTTTCGGCGCGGCCAGGCGGTCCAGGCGCAGTCGCTCCCGCTCGTCGAACAGCCGGCGACTGGCCAGGATGACCGCCAGCAGGGTGCCGAAACCGGTGGCGGTGGTGATGGCGAACATCACCAGTATCTGGTATTTCACCGCCACCGCCGGCGGGCTGCCCGCCAGGATCTGGCCGGTCATCATGCCCGGCAGGCTGACCACGCCGGCCGCCGCCATGCCGTTGATGGTGGGGATAAGGCCGCCGCGCATGGCGTCCCGCCGCAGCTCCCCCACCGCCTCCTGCCAGCGCTGGCCCAGCATCAGCCGGCCCTCGACCAGTGCCCGTTGGCGCCAGACTCCCTCGGTCAATCGATCCAGGCTGAGCGCCACCCCGGTCATGGTGTTGCCGAGCATCATGCCCAGCAGCGGAATGGCATACTGGGGGGTATACCAGGGCTCGGGCCCGATGATCAGGGCCAGGGACAGCACCGTCACCGTGAACGCCGACAGCAGCATGGACAAAGTGCCGATGCCGAAACTCCAGGCGCCGGCCAGCCGCCGTTTCTGCCGGGCCATCACCTCCCGCCCGGCGATCAGCAGCATGGCGGCGGCCATCAGCACCACCCAGTGCAGCGCCGAGGTGGCGAACAGGGCCTCCAGCACCAGGCCGATCAGGGCCAGTTGCAGCACGGTGCGCAGGGCCGCCACCAGCAGGCTGCGGCCCACTTCCAGCCGGCTGGCAAGGGTACAGGCGGCCAGCGCCACTATCATCAACGCGGCCAGGGCCAGCTGCCACCAGCTCAGTTCAATCACCGCCATCGGCGTTCTCCAGCAGCTTGTTCCGGATCCGGTAGTGGCGATCCGCCACCCGGGCGATCTGGGCCGGATCATGGCTGATCCAGATCACCGGCAAGCCGGCCCGCCGAGCCCAGGCCCGGATCCAGGCCTCGGTTGTCTCGGTCAGGCGGGGATCCAGGTTGGCGGTGGGTTCATCGAGCAGCAGCGCCCGGGGTTGCCGTGACCAGGCCCGCAACAACGCCAGCCGCTGTCGCTCGCCGGATGACAGCCGGCTGACCTGCCAGCCTGCCACCGGCTCCTCGAATCCCAGGGCCGCGCACTGATCACCCAGATCCCGTGCCAGGTGATCACCCACCCGCTCGCCCCACCACTGGCTGTCGGCCGGTACCAGCATCACCCAGCCGCGCCAGCAATGGCCCTTCACCCCGGACTGGCGCTGCGTCCCCAGCCAGACCTCACCGCCATGGGCGTCCAGATCGGCGATGGCCCTGAGCAGCCGGCTCTTGCCCGAGCCCGAGGGCCCGGACAGGCAGAGGATCTCGCCGGGAGCCACCCTCAAGGAGACGGGCTCCAGCTCTCCGACGGACAGCGCCTCCAGTCGCAACGCCCCCCTTTCCCGTTTATTTTCCCCACCCGTTCTCCCCACCACCACGGCCACCCCCATGTGACACAACATCAGATACACCACCAAGTCAGGGCTGCCATGTCCATTGTTGTCGCAATGACATTTGCCTTGCAGCCATGACGACCGGCGGTCAAACCGCCGTGAAACCCTGTATCCAGGCCCCTGGCCGACGCCGGAGACACTGTTCACAACACTGCCCGCCCCTTGCTTTCCACATCGTCTTCATCAGAATCCGGAGCACCCGCAAGACTATACTACCGAACGAGAGATGGCATGGAACGCAGCACCGAGAATGCGGCACTTGCGCCCCGCCAGCCTCACACCGCCAACCTCAGGGAGAACAAGAATGATGCAACCTATCTGCCGGATCATGAACCCCGTACTTATCCTTTCGCTGCTGACGGGCGGCATGCCGCTGGCGGTCCAGGCCCAGCCGGTCGCCCTGGTCTCCACCCAGCAGCTGCTGGCCACGGAACAGGTGAATGCCGACCGCGAGCGGATCCGCGAGCTGCTGGCCCGCACCGAGGTGCACGACCAGCTGGTCGGGCTGGGCGTCGAGCCGGCCGAAGTGGAAGCCCGGGTCGCCGCCCTGTCGGACAGTGAAATCCGGCAGATGGCGGAGCAGCTGGACAGCCTGCCGGCCGGGGCCAATGCCGTGGTCGGGGCCCTGCTCACCGTCTTTATCATACTGCTGGTCACCGACCTGCTGGGGTTGACCAAGGTCTTCCCCTTCACTCGCTGATGACGGCTCCCCTGCGCCGTTGGCACGACCGCCTGGCGGGCGTCCTGCTCCTGCTGCTGACCGGTTGCGCCGGCACCCCGGCGCTGTCTCCCGGGGCGGCCCAGGTCCTGCCGGCCAGCGCCCACGTCGGCAGCGTACCCTTCCACGGCCAGCGCGACTACCAGTGCGGCCCCGCCTCCCTCGCCATGGTGCTGAACGCCAGCGGCGTGCCGGTCGGGGTTGACGAGCTGATCCCCCAGCTGTTCCTGCCCGGACGCCAGGGCAGCGTGCAACCGGAAATGCTGGCCGCGGCGCGGCGGCATGGCCGTATCGGCTACCCCCTGCCGGGCGGCTTCGACGGCCTGCTCGGCGAACTGGCCGCCGGTCACCCGGTGGTGGTACTGCAGAACCTGTCCCTGCCCGCCTGGCCCCTGTGGCATTACGCCGTGGTCACCGGCTACGACCGGGAACGGCAGCTGCTGATCCACCACAGCGGCGAGCAGGCCCGGCAAGCCATCGCCATGGGCCGGTTCGACGCCACCTGGGCCCGCAGCGGCCGTTGGGCCATGGTCGTTCTGCCGCCCGGCATCTTGCCGGCGACCCTGGGGCCGGCCCAGGCGGCGGAGAGCATCGCCGCCTTTGAACAGGTGGCCGGCGCCGAGGCCGCCCTGCCGGCCTGGCAGGCGCTGACGGCCCGCTGGCCCGACCATGCCCAAGGCTGGTTCGCCCTGGGCAACGCCCACCACGGCGGCGGGGACAACGATGCCGCCATCACGGCCTTCCGCCAGGCGACCCGGCAGGATCCGCAACTGGCCGCGGCCTGGCTCAACCTGGGATTACTCCAGGCCGCCCTCGGCCAGCCGCGGGACGCCGCCGCGGCCCTGACCCGGGCCGTCGCGCTGGAAGGCCCCTTCCAGGCCCGGGCCCGGCAGGCCCTGGCGGCGCTGCCGTCCGAGTAAGGGTCCATCAAGGGGCTGCTGCCAGGCTCCAGTCGATCAGCTCCCTCGCCAGGCGATCCGCCGCCCGGCCCAGGGCGGCCACCGCCTCCGCCTCGGCGGGGCCGGCCATCGGCGCCTGGGCCTCGAACCGCCGGCTGGCCAGGATCCGCCGGCTGCCGGTGTCGACCAGCCGGGCGTCGTAGCGGATCACCGCCACCGGACCTCCCTCCCGCATCTCCACGTTCAGGGCGCGCAGCACCCCGCCCAGCTCCAGCCCGGCCTGCAGGCCGTCGCCGTCGCTGCTGAGCCGGGCCACCCGGCCGTCGCGCCAGAAGGCATCCAGCAGCCAGTCCCGCCACAGCAGCGGCATGGGCGCGGCCCAGCGGGCCCGGGGATAGGCCTGGTAGCGGTGGTCCGCGGTCAGCACCAGCAGGCGGTTGCCGCCCAGGGCATCGGTGGCGGCGGGCCGGGCCAGGCGCAGCGCCGCCAGCTTAGTTCCTTTCCGGACTTCGGCCGCCGGGGGCTGGCCGGACGGGGGCAGCCGGTACAGGGCCACGGGAGTGGGCTCGGGCAATACGCTGCAGGCCACCAGCAGGATGGACAAGGATAGGCAAAACAGGATCCGGATCATGGCCTGAACTCCTCGATGTCGTCGCGGCCGAGCAGGTAGCCGGCAGGATCCTGCTCCAGCCGGCGGGCGATGTCGCCCAGGGCGGCCAGGGTCCGACGCAGTTCCTGGATGGCCGGTCCCAGCTCGGCCAGGCCCTGCAGGCCCCCGTCCAGGCCCGGCCGGTTGTCGGCCAGCAGCGCGTCCAGCCGGCGGCTCGTCCGCTCCAGATTGGCCAGGGCGGCGGCGGCGCTGGCCAGCAGGGGCTCGCCGTGGCGGCCGACCTGGGCATCGAGCCGGGCCAGCAGCCGCTGCAGTTGGTCGCCGGCGGCGGCGAGGCTCTGCAGGCCGGCGGCCAGGCTGTCCTGCTGGGCCGCCAGGGTGCTGGTGGTGGCGTCCAGGTTGGCCAGCACCCGGCCCAGATGGCGGGCGTTGTCTGCCGACAGCATGCGGTTGGCGTTGTCCACCAGGGTGGTGATGGCGAGCAGCAGCTCTTCGCTGTTGAGCCGCAGCCGGGCCAGGGGCGAAGGCGCGGCGACGATCACCGGGATCTGGTCGTCCCGGGCCAGCAGCGGGCTTTCCGGCGAGCCCTGGCTCAGTTCGATGTGGGCGGCGCCGGTGATGTTGGTCAGGGCCAGGCGGGCGCGGGTGTCGGTCTTGACCGGGGCGTCGCCGGCGATACGCACCCGGGCCCAGACCTGGCGGGGGTCTTGCGGATCCAGGGTCAGGCGTTCCACCTCCCCCACCCGGATGCCGCTGTACTGCACGGCGCTGCCCACCGACAGGCCGGACACCGGCTCCCGGAACAGGATATCGTAGCGGCGGGCATCCCGCTCGCCGCCGGCCTTGGCCAGCCAGAGCGCGAACAGCAGCGCGGCCGCGGCCACCGCCAGGGTAAAAACCCCGATCAGCACATGATGGGCCCGGGTTTCCATGGTCACTCCTTCCGTTGCGCGGCCCGGGCGGCGCGTCCGCGCGGGCCGTGAAAATAGTCGCGGATCCAGTCGTCGTCGGTGGCGGCCACCGTGTCCAGCCGATCCGCCACCAGCACTTGCCGCCGGGCCAGCACCGCCACCCGGTCGCAGCTGGTATAGAGGGTGTCGAGATCGTGGGTGACCAGGAACACCGTCAGCCCGAGGGCGTCCCTCAGGGTCAGCAGCAGGCGATCGAAGGCGGCCGCCGCGATCGGGTCCAGGCCGGCCGTCGGTTCGTCCAGAAACAGGATATCCGGATCCAGCGCCAGCGCCCGGGCCAGGGCCGCCCGCTTGACCATGCCGCCGGACAGCTGGGCCGGATAGCGGTCTCCCGTCCCGGCCGGCAGGCCGGCCAGGGCAAGCTTGACCTCGGCCAGGTACTCCGCCTCGACCCGGGTCAGGCCGGCGTGTTCGATCAGTGGCAGGGTGATGTTCTCGGTTACCGTCAGGGAGGAAAACAGGGCACCGTTCTGGAACAGCACCCCCAGGCGCCGCTCCAGCCGGGCCCGCTCCCGTTCCGGCAGGGCGAGCAAGTCCTGCCCCAGCAGCCGCACCTCGCCCCCGCTGGGCCGGCGCAGGCCGACGATGGAGCGCAGCAGCACCGACTTGCCGGTGCCCGAGCCGCCCACCACCCCCAGGATCTCGCCCCGGTAGACGTCCAGGTCCAGTCCCTGGTGCACCACCTGCGCCCCGAAGCGGTTGTCCAGGCCGCGGATGCGGATCACCGCCTCCCGGCTCACCAGCCCATCTCCATCAGGAAGAGGGCGGCGATGGCGTCCAGCAGTATCACCACGAAAATGGACTGCACCACGCTGGAAGTGGTGTGCTCGCCCACCGACTGGGCGCTGCCGCCGACCTTGAACCCCTCCAGGCAGCCGATCAGGGCGATCAGCAGGGCGAACAGGGGCGCCTTGCCCAGTCCCACCAGCAGGTGCCGCACCGGAACCTCGTGCACTATGGTCAGGTACTGGGCCAGGGAGATATCGAGCGAAACCAGGGCCACCAGGGCACCGCCTACCATGCCCGACAGCATGGCGATAAAGGTCAGCAGCGGCAGGGTGAGCAGCAGCGCCAGCAGCCGCGGCAGCACCAGCAGTTCCACCGGATCCAGCCCCTGGGCGCGCAGGGCGTCCAGCTCCTCGTTGACCTTCATGGCCCCGAGCTGGGCAGTGAAGGCGCTGGCGGTACGCCCCGCCAGCAGGATGGCGGTGAGCAGCACCCCGAACTCCCGCAGGAAGGAGTAGGCCACCAGATCCACCGTATAGATGGTCGCCCCGAAGTTGGCGAGCACGGTGGCGCCGAGAAAGGCCACCACGGCCCCCACCAGGAAGGTCAGCAGGGCAACGATGGGCACGGCGTTGAGGCCGCATTGCTGCATCTGGGCCACCAGGGCGGTCGGCCGCCAGCGGCCCGGCCGGGGCAACAGCGTCACCAGGGTAGCCAGCGTCAGCCCCATAAAGCCGAGCAGTTGCAGCCCTTGCCGCCATCCTCCCGCCACCAGGGCGCCCAGCCTGGCCAGGTCGTCGCTCCAGCGGCGCACCGGTATCGGCGGCGGCTCCCGACCGGCCATGGCTTCGGCCACCGCCCGCAGCAAGGCCCGCCGCTCGTCCGACAGCCCTGATGCGGCGGGAAGCAGCCGGTCGAGCTGCTCCGCCCCCAGCCAGCGCACCAGCAGGGCGGCACCGGCGGTATCCAGGGCGGTGAGGCCGACGGCGTCGAGGTGCACCACCGGGCCGCCCGTCGGCGTCAGGCTCCGGGCCAGTTGTGTATACTGGGCCAGGGTCCAGTCCCCGTGCAAACGAACACGGGGCTCCGGGCCGGCTTCTAAGGTCAGGGATGCGGTCATCTTGTCCAGGTTGCTCGAAAAACCAAAAAGAAGCCCATACAAAACGGCATTGTCCGCCATTCCATAGATAACCACAACCGGAGCCCGGTTTTATGCTAGAATCCTGGCCCCCTTTCATTGCCACAAGAGCCCGAACCATGACCATAGAACAACAACTGCGGGAGCGCAGCGGCGACCGTTGTGAACTGTGTGGTGCCACCGACGCCCTGAGCCTGCACCCTGTTGCCCCCAGGGCTGCCGACAGTGCCGATCACTGCGCCCTGCTGTGCGCCCGCTGCCAGTCCGAGCTGGACGGCCCCCAGGATCACAACCACTGGCGCTGCCTCAACGACAGCATGTGGAGCCCGGTGCCGGCGGTGCAGGTGCTGGCCTGGCGCACCCTGAAAAAGCTTTCCGGTGAAGTCTGGGCCCGGGATCTGCTGGACATGCTCTACCTGGAGCCGGAGGTGCAGCAGTGGGCCGAAGCCGGCCTGGTCGCCGAGGAAGACGACGGCGAGCCGACCTTCGACAGCAACGGCACCCGGCTGCAGGCCGGCGATGCGGTCACCCTGATCAAGGATCTGGACGTCAAGGGCGCGGGCTTCACCGCCAAGCGCGGCACCCTGGTCAAGAACATCAGCCTGACCAATAATCCGGAGCATATCGAAGGCAAGGTCAACGGCGTGCAAATCGTACTGGTTGCCAGGTTCCTGAAAAAAGCCTGACAGCGGGGAACCATCGGCCCCCGACCGCGAAAGGAGGAAAGATGTACAAACTGGTCTTCTTCGTGCCCGAATCCCATCTGGAGCCGGTCAAGACGGCGGTGTTCGCCACCGGCGCCGGCAAAATCGGCGACTACGATCAGTGCTGCTTCGAAACCCGGGGTCAGGGCCAGTTCCGCCCCCTGGCCGGGGCCAGTCCCTTTATCGGCGAGCCCGGCGAGCTGGAACGGGTGGCCGAGGTGCGGGTCGAACTGGTATGCGAAGATCACCTGATCCGGGACGCCGTCGCCGCCCTACGCGCCGCCCACCCCTACGAAGAGCCCGCCTTCGACGCCTGGCCCCTGGCCGGACTCTAGTCCGGCAGCGGCAGCCCCAGTTCCCGGGCCATGTCGGTCAGGCTACCGGCCAGGGCTGAAAGAACTGCTCGGCGACGTCCTCTCGGATCTGGTGTCGGCCTGTACCGGCACCATCGGCGTGGCGCCATCGGCCAACATCAACCCGACTGGCCCGGTAACTGCCACTCGTGCCGCAGTGGGGATACAATGACGGCATCCCCCACGCAGCCGGAGCCCTTATGTACGCCACCCTGCCAAGCCCCCTGGGCACCCTTTATATCGCCGCCAGCGACGACGCCATCCTCGAAGTCGACTTCCGGGACGAAGCAATGCCACCCTGCCCGCCGGCCAGCCCCCTGCTGCAGGCCGCCTGCGACCAGCTCGATGCCTACTTCCACGGGGAGCGGCAACGGTTCGAGCTGCCCCTGGCGCCCCGTGGCACTCCCTTCCAGCAGGAGGTTTGGCAGGCCCTGCAGAGCATTCCCTGCGGCGAGCACCGCAGCTACCGCGATATTGCCGCCCTGATCGGCAACCCCAGGGCGATGCGGGCGGTAGGTATGGCCAACGGCCGCAATCCCGTCGCCATCATCATCCCCTGCCACCGGGTGATCGGCGCCGGCGGCAAGCTGGTGGGCTATGCCGGAGGCCTGGAACGCAAGGCCTGGCTGCTGCAACACGAAGCCGGCATGGCCCGCCGCCGACGATATGAACCCGCCACCTTGTGAGAGATCTCTCAAGCTAACGACAGAAAAAACGTTTTCACTACGCGAAACTCGCCAGATAAATCAATTAAAAAACAAATAAATCAATAGCTTACTTAAAAAACTAGATTTCAGCCGGCGCCGGTACCCATTTTACCCGCTTGAGCCGCCCGGGGGTTCGGCTATTATCTCTCCCGCAAGGAACGAGGAAGCCGGTCAGGAAGACGGGCTGCCAGGAAGGCGAAAGGAGCCCCGCTGGATGCGGTAATGGACACCTCCCCGGATGGAGACGGTGAAGCGGGTCAGGATGACGCGCGGTCAGGATGACCAACAGGACACACCGAAGGATCGGGAAGAGGATGACCTTAAGGATTAAGGTGAAGTCAGGGATTGCAGGGAGCAATTTGGTTTAAGGACAGAGCCGCTGAGACGACCCAAAAAGGGGGTGACATGATGTCGCCCCCTTTTTCTTTGTACCCTTCTTGATTCTCTGTACCCTTGGCGAGGGCACTTCGCTTATCTCCTAGGTGATGGCCCGCCACCGTTTCAAGGTGACAGGCTCCTTGCTTCAGCTGCCGCTCAAACGGACCACCAGGCAGTCCATACCCTGACGGGACAGACGCTGGCAGGCGCTTTTTGCCTGGTCTTCCTGCAGTCCCACCAGCCGGGCCCGGAACAGCTTGCGGTTGCTGATCTCCACCTCGTTTACCGCTATCTGGGCCTTCTCCATATCGGCCAGCCGGCGGGCCGCATCGGACGCCCGCTCCCGAGCCTGCTCCGGCACCCGGAAGGAGCCGATCTGTACCGCCCACCCGAGCTCATCGGTGATCATGGTCTGTTGCACCGGGAAGGTCTGAGAGGCGCGCTGCAGCACCGCCGGCGCCCGGGTCACCGGCTCCTGCCGCACCACTTGCCGCACCGTATCGGTACTGACCACCAGCTTGGCGGCCGGCTTGGCCGCCTCGGGCGATGCCTTGGCGAGCTGGGTGGCCCGTTCGAAACCCCGATCCAGCAACGATGCCATATGGCTATCTCTGGACTGGGCGGTTTTCCCCCCCATCACCACCCCGATCAGACGACGACCATCCTTGACCGCGGAAGTGGCCACGTTGAAGCCCGACGCGCGGATGTAGCCGGTCTTCATGCCGTCGACCCCCGCGTAATTGCGGATCATGCGGTTATGGCTGGTATAGGTCCGCCCCTTGTAGCTAAAGGACTGGGTGGAAAAGTAGTGATAATACTGGGGAAAATCCTTCATCAACCGTACCGACAGTATCGCCAGATCCCGGGCAGTCGTGGTCTGGGCCGCATCGGGCAGGCCGGAGGCGTTGCGGAAAGTGGTGGCGGTCATCTTCATCGCCTTCGCCTTGTCCGTCATCATCCGGCCAAAGCCGCTCTCGGTACCGCCCAGGGCCTCAGCGACCACCGAAGCCACGTCGTTGGCGGAGCGCACGATCAGCGCCGGGATGGCCTCCCTCACCTTGAGTCTGTCCCCCGCCCTGAGCGAGATGTTGGTCTGAGGCATGGAGGCGGCATGGGCCGATACCGGCATGGCGGTATCCAGGGTCATCAGCCCCTTTTCCATCGCCTCGAACAGCAGGTAGAGGGTCATCATCTTGGTCAGCGAGGCAGGATAACGGCTGGCATCCGCATTGGAGGCATGCAGCACCTCGCCGCTGTCCGCGTCGAGCACGATGGAGGCGTAGCGCGGATTGGCCTGCGCCTGGTTGAACAGGGAGTACAACAGCAAAACGGCCAGGAACAGAACCCCCGCTTTCCCGGCGTTTTTTACGGCAAACATGGAGAGCTCCTCCCAGAAATTAAACAAAGCCGGCAGAAGCTACGTTATCGTCCGAATTCTGTCCAGCCTTTCCCACCGACCCCCGTCGACAGGCGGCGTCTCACAGCCTTTCGACGGCCGCCATCATTACTAGCATACACGCCGTCACCCTCGCCGGGGAGTCACCTTGGCACAATATTTAGCATCGAGGCATTTAGCATCAGGCCGCCTCCCGGTGCCTTGCCACGGTTTACTCGCTCAGGTTGGGCGCCAGCCACTTCTCGGCCTCGACCCGGCTCATGCCCTTGCGCTCGGCATAGTCGAGCAGTTGGTCTTCCTGGATCTGGGCCACCGCGAAGTAACGGGTATCCGGATAGGAGAAATACCAGCCCGACACCGCCGCCCCCGGCCACATGGCGAAAGACTCGGTCAGCTTCATGCCGATGCGTGTCTCCACGTCCAGCAGCTGCCACAAGGTGCCCTTCTCGGTGTGCTCCGGGCAGGCCGGGTAGCCGGGAGCCGGACGGATACCCCGATATTTCTCGCGGATCAGCTCGTCGTTGCTGAGCGCCTCGTCCGGGGCATAACCCCAGTATTCGCGGCGCACCAGCAGGTGCATGTACTCGGCGAAGGCCTCCGCCAGCCGGTCGGCCACGGCGCTGGCCATGATGGCGTTGTAGTCGTCGTGGGCCTCCTTGTAGCGGCGGATGATGTCGTCCTCACCGATACCGCCGGTCACCGCGAAGGCGCCGATATAGTCGGGCTTGGCGCCCTTGGGCGCCACGAAATCGGCCAGGCAGTAGTTGGGGAAGCCGTCCTTCTTCTCGGTCTGCTGACGCAGGAAACGCAGGGTGTGCAGCACCCGGCTGCGGGACTCGTCGCTGTAGACCTCGACGTCGTCGTCCACACTGTTGGCCGGGAACAATCCCATGACGCCGGAGCAGCGCAGCTCGCCGTCCGCCGCCAGCCGGTCGAGCAGGGCGTTGGCGTCGGCGTACAACCGCTTGGCTTCCTCACCCACTATCTCGTCCTCGAGGATGCGGGGGAACTTGCCCGCCAGAGACCAGGTAAGGAAGAAGGGGGTCCAGTCGATGTATTCCCGCAGCACCGCGATGGGCACGTCGTGGAATTCGTGGATGCCCGGCTTGGCCGGCACCGGCGGGGTGTAGGCCTGCCAGTCGATCACTATCCTGTTGGCCCGGGCCTCGGCCAGAGTTACCGGTCGGGTACGGGGTTTCTTGCGGGCGTGCTGATCCCGCACCACCTCGTATTCCTGCTTGAGCCGTTCCACGAAGGCGGGCTTGTTCTCCGCGCTCAGCAGGGTCTGTACCACGCCCACGGCGCGGGAGGCGTTGGCCACGTAGACCACCGGCTCGTCGTAGTTCTGCTCTATCTTCACCGCCGTATGGGCCTTGGAGGTGGTGGCGCCGCCGATCAGCAGCGGGATCTTGAAGCCCTGTCGCTGCATCTCCTTGGCCACGTGCACCATCTCATCCAGCGATGGGGTGATCAGGCCGGACAGGCCTATCATGTCGGCGTTGGTTTCCCGGGCGGTTTTCAGTATGGTCTCGCAGGGCACCATGACCCCGAGGTCGACCACCTCGAAGTTGTTGCATTGCAACACCACCCCGACGATGTTCTTGCCGATGTCGTGCACGTCGCCCTTGACCGTGGCCATCACCACCTTGCCATTGCTCTGACCCGCCTCCTTGCCCGCCTCGATATAGGGCTGCAGGTAGGCCACCGCGCGCTTCATCACCCGCGCCGACTTGACCACCTGGGGCAGGAACATCTTGCCCTCGCCGAACAGATCGCCGACCACGTTCATGCCGTCCATCAGCGGCCCTTCGATCACCTCCAACGGCCGCGCCGCCTGCTGGCGGGCTTCTTCGGTGTCGTCCTCGATAAAATCGGTCAGCCCCTTCACCAGGGCGTGCTCCAGCCGCTTGTTCACCGGCCAGCTGCGCCACTCCAGATCCCGGGCATCCGCCTGCTGGCCACCGCTGCCGCGATAGCGCTCGGCTACCTCCAGCAACTCCTCGGTGGCGCCGTCGTGGCTGTTGAGCACCACCGCCTCCACCTTGGCCTTGAGTTCGGGTTCGATATCCTCGTAGATGGCGAGCTGGCCGGCGTTGACGATGCCCATGTCCATGCCGTTCCTGATGGCGTGGTACAGGAAGACTGCATGGATGGCCTCGCGCACCGCGTCGTTGCCGCGGAAGGAGAAGGAGACGTTGGACACGCCGCCGGAAATCATGGCATGGGGCAGGTGATCCTTGATGTCCTTCACCGCCTCGATAAAGTCCACCGCGTAGTTGTTGTGTTCGTCGATACCGGTGGCCACGGCGAAGATGTTGGGGTCGAAGATGATGTCTTCCGGCGGGAAGCCGACCTTGTCTACCAGCACCCGGTAGGCGCGCTCGCAGATCTCGAATTTGCGCGCCCGGGTATCGGCCTGGCCCACCTCGTCGAACGCCATCACGATGACGGCGGCGCCGTAGCGGCGCACCAGCCGGGCCTGCTCGATAAATTTCTCTTCCCCTTCCTTCATGGAGATGGAGTTGACGATGCCCTTGCCCTGAATGCACTTGAGACCGGCCTCGATCACCTCCCATTTGGAAGAGTCGATCATGATCGGCACCCGGGCGATATCCGGCTCCCCGGCGATCAGGTTGAGGAAACGGGTCATGCAAGCCTCGGCGTCGAGCATGCCCTCGTCCATGTTGATGTCGATGATCTGGGCGCCGTTCTCCACCTGCTGCAGCGCCACTTCCAGCGCCTTGTCGTACTGCTCTTCCTTGATCAGCCGCTTGAACATGGCCGAGCCGGTGACGTTGGTGCGCTCGCCCACGTTGACGAACATGCTCTCCGGGGTGATCAGCACCGGTTCCAGGCCGGACAACCGGCAGGCCACCGGCAGTTCGGGCAGGGCGCGCGGCTTGATGCCGGCCACCGCCTCGGCCATGGCGCGGATATGTTCGGGGGTGGAGCCGCAGCAGCCGCCCACCAGGTTGAGAAAGCCGCTCTCGGCCCATTCCCGGATATGGCCGGCCATCTCGGTGGCGTCCAGATCGTATTCGCCGAAGGCGTTGGGCAGGCCGGCATTGGGGTGGGCCGACACATAGGTCTCGCACACCCGGGACAGCTCTGCCACGTACTGGCGCAGTTCGTCCGGCCCCAGGGCGCAGTTGAGGCCGAAGGACAGCGGCTCGGCATGACGCAGGGAGTGGTAGAAAGCCTCGGTGGTCTGGCCCGACAGGGTGCGGCCGGAGGCGTCGGTGATGGTGCCGGAGATCATCACCGGCAGCCGCCTGCCTAGCTGGTCGAACAGGCCTTCGATGGCGAACACCGCCGCCTTGGCGTTGAGGGTGTCGAAGATGGTCTCGATCATCAGCAGATCGGCGCCGCCGTCGAGCAGCGCCTGGGCCGCCTCGGTGTAGGCCTCCACCAACTGGTCGAAGGTAACGTTGCGCTTGCCCGCGTCGTTCACGTCCGGGGAGATGGAGGCGGTTCTGTTGGTCGGGCCCAGCACCCCGGCCACGAAGCGCGGCTTGTGTGGTTCTTTCGCCGTCCACTCGTCCGCCACCCTGCGCGCCAGCCGGGCCGCTTCCAGGTTGATCTCCGCCGCCAGGCTTTCCATCTGGTAGTCGGCCATGGCGATGGTGGTGGCGTTGAAGGTGTTGGTTTCGATGATGTCGGCACCGGCGGCGAAGTAGTCGCTGTGGATCCGGGCGATGATCTCGGGCTGGGTCAGCACCAGCAGGTCGTTGTTGCCCTTGAGATCAGAAGGCCAGTCGGCGAAGCGTTCCCCCCGGTAGGCGGCCTCGTCCAGCCGGTAGGACTGGATCATGGTGCCCATGCCCCCGTCGATGATGAGGATCCGTTCGGCCAGGGCCTGTTCGAGCTGGGAAAAAACCGGGGATCTGGACACTGCTGACTCCTGTAACAACCTGATTCCTGTAAGCGGCCCCCATGCTATCACAAAACCGCCCATTAGAAATCCAGCCATCTACAAGGCCGGTGGATAACTGCAGGCCAAATGGAAGGTCGTAAGGGGTCATTTAACCGCAGTTTTCACTAGGGCCGGAACGCCGATTAGGGCACACTATAGGCCAGCCGGCGAAGACCGGCCAACCCAGCTTGCAACCCCAAAAATAACGATCGGAAGTGCCTCTATGAGCGTCTATTACACCCTGTGTTTTTTGGCGGCGATGGCGATCACCATCGCTTTCGTCAATCAGTACATCATGAAAATCCAGACTACCATCGCCATCACCTCGGGTGCCCTCGGCATCTCCTTCCTGATGCTGATCCTGGGCAAGACCACCTGGCCCGAGCTGCAGCAACACGCGGTGGAGGTGATCAAGACGGTGGACTTCGGCGAGTTCCTGCTGCAGGGCATCCTCGGCTTTCTGCTGTTCGCCGGCGGCCTGGGCATCAACCTGCCGGCGCTGAAGAGCCAGAAGTGGGAAATCTCCATCCTGGTAATAGTGGGCGTGCTGATCTCCACCCTGGTAGTAGCCGTGGGCCTCTGGTTGCTGGCTTATGTGGCGACCATTCCCCTGCCCTTTATCTACTGCCTGCTGTTCGGCGCCCTGATCTCCCCCACCGACCCCATCGCCGTCTTGGCCATCGTCAAGAAGCTGGGGGCGCCGGAGCAGATCGCCATCCAGATAGAGGGGGAGTCGCTGTTCAACGACGGCATCGGCCTGGTTATTTTCCTGACCATCTTCGCCGTGGCCTTCAGCGGCAACGAGGCCAGCTTCGGCTCTGTGATGGCCCTGTTCACCCACGAGGCCATCGGCGGCATCCTGTTCGGCGCCCTGCTGGGACTGATGTCCCACATCATGATCAGTGCCACCGACGACGGCTCCATGGAGCTGCTGATGACCCTGTGCGTACCCACCGCCGGCTTCGCCCTGGCCAATGTGCTGGGGGTATCCGGCGCGCTGGCCATGGTGGTGGCCGGCATCATGATCGGCAACTGGACCCGCCATACCGGTTTTTCCGAGCAGAGCCAGAAACACCTGGATCACTTCTGGCACTTGCTGGACGAATTCCTCAACGCCCTGCTATTCCTGCTGATCGGCCTGGCCATGCTGCTGGTGGAGTTCCACTGGCAGGCCTGGATCCTGGTGCTGCTGTCCATTCCCTTGACCCTGGCCGGCCGCTTCGCCAGCGTGGCCCTGCCCTACCTGGGCTTTCGCCGCTTCCGTGCCTACAACAAGTATTCGGTGCGGATCCTGACCTGGGGCGGCTTGCGGGGCGGACTGTCCCTGGCGATGGCGCTGTCGATCCCCGCCGGGGTCAAGCTGGGCAGTGGCGGCCAGGTGGAGCTGCGGGATCTGATCCTGATGATGACCTACGCCATCGTCATCTTCTCGATTATCGTCCAGGGCATGAGCATCACCCCCATGATCAACAAGGCCAAGGCGGCGGAAAGGGCCGGTTTTCCCATCGAATAAGGGGAACGACAAGGGGGCGAATCACCTCCTTCTGACTGCTGACAAACCTTCAGGCTTATATCAACAGGCAACACCCATGCCCAAACAGGCGGACAAAGGGAACGGCTACGCCGCCCCTCCGCCGCGGCGGAGCCTCCAGGGGGCGAGCTTGCTCACCGTGACGAGCAATTTCGGCCTGACCGAACATCCAGTGAATGTTCACAGCAGGTCGAAATTGCGAGTGCCCTGTCTTTACGGCATGTCGGCGGAGTTGGCCCTTTGGTCGACTTATGCGGTCATGACAACGACGTTGTCATCAAGCTGAAAGGGGCCTATCGCCCCCTTTCTTTGCTACTCTTCCCAGTCTTTGGTCAGGGTATCGCCGGCCGCGCTCAGGGTGCTCAGGTCGTAGGGCGTCAGCTGGTAGACGTGGTAGTTGAGCCAGTTGGAAAACAACAGGTGGCCGTGGCTGCGCCAGGTGGCCCGAGGTGCGTTGTCCGGATTGTTGCCGGGGTAGTAATTCTCCGGCATCTTCGGCTCGATGCCGGCGCTCAGATCCCGCATGTACTCCTGATGCAGGGTGTCTGCGTCGTACTCCGGATGGCCGGTGACGAACACCTGCCGCCGGTCCGGACTCACCGCCAGGTAAACCCCCACCGGCTCGGAGCCGGCCAGTATCCTGAGATTGGTTTTTTCCCGGATAAGATCCAGGGGAAAGTCCGCATAGCGGGAGTGGGGCGCCAGGAAGGCATCATCGAACCCCCGCACCAGGGGCTCGAACTGGGCCAGGTTCTGGTGCTCGTAGACTCCGGACAGCTTCTCCAGCCGGGTACGCTTGTCCAGGCCGTAGAGGATCTTTAGGCCGGCCTGGGCCGCCCAGCACAGGAAGAGGGTGGAAGTGACGTGGCTTTTGGACCACTCCACTATCTGTTCGATCTTGTCCCAGTACACCACGTCACAGAAATCGGTCAGTCCCAGGGGGGCACCGGTGATGATCAGGCCATCGTAGAACTCGTCCTTCACCTGCTCGAAGTCGTAGTAGAAGTGCTCCAGGTGGGACTGGGGCGTGTTCTTGGAGGGCCTGTCATCGATGCGCAGCAGGTCCACCCCTATCTGCAGCGGCGAGTTGGACAGCATGCGCAACAGCTGGTTTTCGGTTTCGATCTTCTTCGGCATCAGGTTGAGCAACAACACCCGCATCGGGCGGATATCCTGGTTGACCGCACGGGTTTCCGTCATCACGAAGATATTTTCCTGAGTCAGGACGTTGGCCGC
Organism: Zobellella sp. An-6; assembly: GCF_052487945.1. Lineage (NCBI taxonomy): Bacteria > Pseudomonadati > Pseudomonadota > Gammaproteobacteria > Aeromonadales > Aeromonadaceae > Zobellella > Zobellella sp. An-6. The sequence goes on from NZ_CP199259.1 coordinate 3,769,426, forward strand.
AGGCAGGCGATCCGGAATTCTGATGGGCATTTGCTCACTCCATGCACAGTATCGGTAAGAAAGTCTAGACATCTAGAAATCTACAACAAAGCAACGGTGCTTGTCATCCCTACCGTGGGCCGGAAACGGAAGTTGCGTTAGAATCCCGCCAAGGCATCTCGAGGACAACGATATGGAACCTGTGATTGAGCTGGTGAGTACCGGCGACGAAGTACTGACCGGGCTGATAGTGGATACCAACGCGGCCTGGCTGTCCCAGCGCCTGCTGGAGCAGGGCTGGCAGGTGAGGCGGCGCTTCACCCTGGGGGATGACAAGGCCGATCTGGTGGCGCTGTTCGAGCAGCGCAGCCATCAGGCCGATCTGGTGATCGTCAACGGCGGCCTGGGGCCGACCTCGGACGACATCAGCGCCGAGGCCATGGCCGCCGCCGCCGGCGTTCCCCTGGAGTTGAACGAGCACTGGTTGGCGGTGATGACGCAGAAGTACGCCAGTCGCAACAGAGCCATGCCCAAAAGCAATATCAAGCAGGCCATGCTGCCCCGGGGCGCCGAGCTGGTGGACAATCCCATCGGCACCGCCTGCGGCTTCGCCGTCAAGCTCAACAGGGCCACCTTCATCTTTACCCCGGGGGTGCCTTCGGAGCTGAAGAAGATGGTGGAAGAGGAAATCCTGCCCCGTATGCAACGCCAGTTCGGTGGCCGGGGCAGCAACCAGGTGCGCCGCTTCTTCCTGTTCGGCCTGTCCGAGTCGGGCCTGAGCGACCGCCTCGACAACAAGCCCTGGCCGTCCGGCATCACCCTGGGCTACCGGGCCAACCTGCCGACCATAGAGCTCAAGCTGATCATCGAGCGGGATGACCTGGCCGCCATCGCCGCGGCGGAAGCCCAGCTACTGGCAGAAGTGGGTGCCCACCTGGTGGCCCGGGACGAATTGAACTTCGCCACCAGCCTGGGCCCCCTGCTGCACAAGCAGGAGCTAACCCTGTTCGAAGAGGCCAGCGGTGGCCGGCTGACGGATACCATCAGCACCATCACCGCCGAGTTCGAGGGTCACTACCTGAGCGGCCTGCCCGACAACGCCGAGGATCTGGGTCTCTGGCTGCAGCGCAGTGCCCGTCCCCTGGCGTTGGCCGTGGGCGCGGAAGGGCCCGAGGGCGTGCCGGTGGCCCTGCTCACCGAGCAGGCTTGCCAGGTGCAGACCCTGAAACTGCATTTTCGCGATCCCCTCTCCCGCCGCCGCCTGCTGGCCTTTGTGGCGCTCGACATGCTGCGCCGCCACCTGCAGGGCCAGGAGGTGATGATCGACTACGATATCCTGCCCTGCAGCGAGCGGCTTGTCCTGGCTTCCGCGCCCTAACCGATCAGGCGCAGGCGCCGCAGCAGTCCCTCGACCAGGCCGGTGGCCAGATCGATCACCCTGCGGGCCAGGGGGGTATGGAACAGCCAGGCAGCGGTGATCAGGGCCAGGGGTACGGAGCCGCAGAGGAAGTCGGTCAGCCAGTGGGCCCCCGACATCACTCTCGGCATGGCCAGGGCCAGCACCAGGGGCGCCACCACATAGAGATAGCGGCGGGGGAACTGGTAGACGGCGAACAGCAGGAAGGTGGCGAAGCCGATGCCGTGATCGCTGGGAAAGGAATCCCCGGAGGCGTCCTTGGCCCTGATATGAGGCACCAGTTGGCTGACCCGCTCCGCCTGCTGGTACACCAGAGTCGGGCTGTGCCTCTCTATCGGCAAGGCCTTGCCCGCCGCCGCCTGGATGGAAAAACAGCCGGCCATGAGCAACAGCAGGCAGCAGATCCTGGCCCGTTCCCGGCCGGACACCGTCCAGGCATGGCGGAACACGAAAAAGGCCATCAGCAGGGCGACGGCGCCGTCGATCCAGCGCTGGTTGACGAAGGCCACGAATTCCGCCCAGCCGGGCACCGTCACCAGCCAGCCGTTGAACAGCCAGAACACCCCCTCGTCGATCCCCTGCCAGTAGCCGAGAAACCAGGAAAAAAACAGCAACAGCGCCAGGGCATGCAGCACCGCCCAGCCTTTGAAATCCCATCGCATGGTGATATCGCCCTCCATTAAATGGGGCCGTTTATACCAGATGAGGAAGAGAATTGCAGGTCGGATCACAGAAATGGGGCGCCGACGGCGCCCCTCGGGTCTAACGCAATTGCGCCGAGAGTTCCCGTTGCCGCGCCTTGAGCGCCTCGATATCGAGGCTGCGGACGGCGCCATCAATCACCCGCCAACGGCCCGCGACCATGACCCTGTCCGCCCGATGGGCACCGCAGAGCACCAGGGCCGCCAGGGGGTCACCCGCACCGGCGAACTGGATATCGTCCAGGGTGAACAGGGCCAGATCCGCCTGCTTGCCGACGGCGATCTCGCCGATATCGCTCCGTCCCAAACAAGCCGCCGAACCGCGGGTCGCCCAGTCCAACACCTTCTGGTGGGTAATGCGCCTGGCACCGTAACGCAGCCGTTGCAGCAGCAGGGCCTGCCGAACCTCCATGATCATGTTGGAGCCGTCGTTGGAGGCGGAGCCGTCCACGCCAATACCGACGGGGCAGCCCGCCTCCTCCAGTTCCAGCGTATGACAGATGCCCGAAGCGAGCAGCATATTGGAGGAAGGGCAGTGGGCGATCCCCACTCCTGCCCGGCCCAGACGGCCAATCTCCTCTTCGTTGAAGTGGATACCGTGTGCCAGCCAGACCCGCTCGCTGAGCCAACCCACCGACTCCAGGTAATCCACCGGCCGCATGCCGAACATCTTCAGACAGAACTCGGTCTCGTCATGGGTTTCCGCCAGGTGGGTATGCAACTGCACATCGTGCCGCTCCGCCAGAGCGGCAGAGGCCTTCATCAGCTCGGTACTGACCGAAAAGGGCGAACAGGGGGCCAGGGCCACCCGGCTCATGGCACCCTCGGCCGGGTCGTGATAGCGCCGGACCAGCCGCTCGCTGTCGGCCAGGATCTGCTCCTCCGATTGCACCGTCGACTGGGGCGGCAGACCGCCCTGCTCCTTGCCCAGACTCATGGAGCCCCGGGTCAGGTGGACCCGTACCCCCAGCCGTCCGGCCTGCTCCAGTTGCAGATCGATAGCCTCTTCCAGCCCCTGGGGGAAAAGATAATGATGATCGCTGGCGGTGGTACAACCCGAGAGCAGCAGTTCGGCCAGGGCGATCTGAGTGGACACCTCCACCATCTCCGGCTGCAGCCGGGCCCAGACCGGGTAGAGTGACACAAGCCAGGAGAACAGTTCCTTATTGAGCGCCACCGGATGGGCTCGGGTCAGGGTCTGGTAGAAATGGTGGTGGGCGTTGATCAAGCCAGGCAGCAGCACATGGTGAGCGGCATCGAACACCTCATCTACCGGCCTTGAGGGTGACTGCCCTTCAGGCACCAGCTCAATAATCTGGTTACCACCGATAACAAGCCCGCCGGCATAGGCCGGTTCTAAGGTAGCAAGGGGATTTTTGATCCAGATTGTGTTGGGGTTTTGCATCAGACTTTCGACTCCATTGACAAATGAAAGTTGGCATCCCCCGGATGTGGAAACCCCTGACGTACAATCCGGGAAGGTACGCCAGGGGATTGCGCCAAATCAGGCGACAATACTGCGGTGAGTCTTAACTGACTTCACCTAATTTTTTTTTAGTCACCTCGGCACCCTCTTCCGCGACAACGGCATCGGAGAGTTCCTCTTCTTCAACCTTTTGTTCCGGTAGTACCAGGCTGAGGAGAATGGCAGAGATGGCCCCCATGGCAACCGGTGAACTCAGAATGTTGGCGACTGTTTTCGGCAGTTCCTGCAGTACATCCGGCACGGTGGACACACCGATACCCAAGCCGACCGAGATGGCTACGATCATCATGTTGCGACGATCCAGGTGTGCATGAGACAGCACCCGGATCCCGGCGACCGCGACGGTGCCGAACATGATCAGGGTGGCACCGCCCAGCACCGGTTTGGGCATCTGCTGCAGCACACCGCCGATAATGGGGAACAGCCCCATGATGAACAGAATGGCTGCGATATAGATGCCCACGAAGCGGCTGGCGACGCCGGTCAGGGCGATAACACCATTATTCTGACTGAAGGTGGTGGAGGGCATGCTGTTGAAGATGGCCGCAATCATGGAGTTGAAACCGTCGGCCAGTACACCGCCACGGATACGGTTCAGATAGACGGGCCCCTTCACCGGCTCTTTCGAAATGGTGGAGTTGGCGGTCAGGTCACCGGTGGTCTCCATGGCGCTGACACAGAACAGGATGGCCAAGGGGATAAAGGCGGCCAGATCAAACTGGAAACCGAACTTGAAGGGCACGGGAATGGACACCAGCGGCAGGCTGCTCAGGTGGGAAAAATCCAGTCGTCCCATGAAAAACGCCGTCAACATGCCCAAGGTCAGGCCAATCACCACCGCGGCCAGACGAATCATCGGGTTTTTGGAACGGTTCAGCAAGATCACGCTGACCAAGACGATGCCGGCCAGCAGCAGGTTGTCCAGTGCGCCGAAGTTTTCAGCACCGAAACCGCCACCGATGTCGGTCATCGCCACCTTGATCAGCGGAATACCGATCAGAATGATGATGGTACCGGTCACCACCGGCGTAATAATGCGCTGCAGTTTGTGGATGAAACGGCTCAGGAAGATCTCGACAAAGGCGGCGCAGAAGCTGACCCCGAAGATGGTCGCCAGAATGTCCTCAGGCGTACCGCCACGACTCTTGACTATCATGCCGGCCGACAACACTGCGGTCAGAAACGCAAAACTGGTTCCCTGCAGACACAGCATGCCCGCGCCGATAGGGCCGATGCGACGACACTGGATAAAGGTTCCGACCCCTGACACCATCAGCGCCATACTGATCAAGTAGGGAACATGCTCCCCCAAGCCGAGCACGCCACCCACGATCAAGGTTGGAGTAATAACCCCGACCAGGCTAGCCAGCACATGTTGCAAGGCGGCGAAGGTCGAAGGCCAGAAAGCAGGCCTATCATGTAATGAATAAAGCAGATCCTGGTTCCGGCTTTGTTCTGTTCTGGTTTCCTGGGTCATAACAGATCCCTTTGTTAATCGTTGCCGAGTGCAGTCTAGAAGACCGCTGTTGATTATTGGCCAACCCGGTAAGACGGTTGACGCTTATCCTCCATGCTCCACTTCAAAGCCTGGGCTAAGTGAGGAGCCGAAGTGATAATACCGCAAAAAAAACACAATTGTTATATCCATGTGATATTTTTGTACACAAAAATAAAAATCATGTGATCTACATACACGCACAGAGCAACACCATTTCAGCGTAAACCGTAATAATAATCCCATAAAAATCATTAAATTATTGTATACAAAAAAGAAGGTGAGCAAGAGTCCACGAGGTCGGCAGAACACAGGACCAACCTGGCCGTTCAACTGCAAAGGGTAAAGCACGGAATAGCGGAAGGGTTTTCAGGGATAGCACCGGCTCGGTGCTGAGGGGGAAGATGCGGCAACTCGGCCTTACGAACCATTTCAGATACGATAAGGCCCTTCACCGATGCGGAGGGCGTGCGCGGCAGGTGGTGCAGTCCGGCCGCAAGCGCAAAAAACCCCGACACTTGCGTATCGGGGTTTTCTAATTTGGGTGCCTGGCAGTGACCTACTTTCACATGGCAGCTGCCACACTATCATCGGCGCGGGTGCGTTTCACTTCTGAGTTCGGCATGGGGTCAGGTGGGACCACAACGCTATCGCCGCCAGGCATAAACTGGTAATCCGGAAAAGCTGTCTTTTGATGAATTCGTTCTCGACCTGCAAGGTCTCACACTTCTTGGGTGTTGTATGGTTAAGCCGCACGGGTCATTAGTACAGGTTAGCTGCACGTATCGCTACGCTTCCACACCCTGCCTATCTACGTCCTAGTCTCGGACGGCCCTTTAGAGAGCTCGAAGCTCTAGGGATGACTCATCTCGGGGCTCGCTTCCCGCTTAGATGCTTTCAGCGGTTATCGATTCCGAACTTAGCTACCGGGCAGTGCCATTGGCATGACAACCCGAACACCAGCGGTTCGTTCACTCCGGTCCTCTCGTACTAGGAGCAACCCCCCTCAATCATCCAACGCCCACGGCAGATAGGGACCGAACTGTCTCACGACGTTCTGAACCCAGCTCGCGTACCACTTTAAATGGCGAACAGCCATACCCTTGGGACCGACTTCAGCCCCAGGATGTGATGAGCCGACATCGAGGTGCCAAACACCGCCGTCGATATGAACTCTTGGGCGGTATCAGCCTGTTATCCCCGGAGTACCTTTTATCCGTTGAGCGATGGCCCTTCCATTCAGAACCACCGGATCACTATGACCTGCTTTCGCACCTGCTCGACCTGTCCGTCTCGCAGTTAAGCTGGCTTATGCCATTGCACTAACCGTACGATGTCCGACCGTACTTAGCCAACCTTCGTGCTCCTCCGTTACGCTTTGGGAGGAGACCGCCCCAGTCAAACTACCCACCAGGCACTGTCCGCAACCCCGATTAGGGGCCTACGTTAGAACATCAAACATACAAGGGTGGTATTTCAAGGTCGGCTCCACGGCAACTGGCGTCACCGCTTCACAGCCTCCCACCTATCCTACACATGTAGGGTCAATGTTCAGTGCCAAGCTATAGTAAAGGTTCACGGGGTCTTTCCGTCTAGCCGCGGGTACACCGCATCTTCACGGCGATTTCAATTTCACTGAGTCTCGGGTGGAGACAGCGTGGCCATGGTTACACCATTCGTGCAGGTCGGAACTTACCCGACAAGGAATTTCGCTACCTTAGGACCGTTATAGTTACGGCCGCCGTTTACCGGGGCTTCGATCAAGAGCTTCACCTTGCGGCTAACCCCATCAATTAACCTTCCGGCACCGGGCAGGTGTCACACCGTATACGTCCTCTTACGAGTTTGCACAGTGCTGTGTTTTTGATAAACAGTCCCAGCCACCTGGTCACTGCGACTGGCTCAGGCTCCATCCGCAAGGGACTTCACCCGCTCCAGCGTACCTTCTCCCGAAGTTACGGTACTATTTTGCCTAGTTCCTTCACCCGAGTTCTCTCAAGCGCCTTGGTATTCTCTACCCGACCACCTGTGTCGGTTTGGGGTACGGTTCACACACATCTGAAGCTTAGAGGCTTTTCCTGGAAGCCGGGCATCAATGACTTCGTCACCGTGGTGACTTCGTCTCGGGTCTCAGTGTTGTGCGTCCGGATTTGCCTAAACGCACCACCTACTCCCTTTCACCAGGACTACCAACGCCTGGCCCATCTAGCCTTCTCCGTCCCCCCATCGCAATGTGTGTCAGTACGGGAATATTAACCCGTTTCCCATCGACTACGGCTTTCGCCCTCGCCTTAGGGGCCGACTCACCCTGCCCCGATTAACGTTGGACAGGAACCCTTGGTCTTCCGGCGAGGAGGTTTTTCACCCCCTTTATCGTTACTCATGTCAGCATTCGCACTTCTGATATCTCCAGCATGCCTCACGACACACCTTCGCAGACTTACAGAACGCTCCCCTACCACTCAGAATAAATTCTGAATCCGCGGCTTCGGTGCCTGGTTTAGCCCCGTTACATCTTCCGCGCAGGCCGACTCGACCAGTGAGCTATTACGCTTTCTTTAAATGATGGCTGCTTCTAAGCCAACATCCTGGCTGTCTGAGCCTTCCCACCTCGTTTCCCACTTAACCAGAACTTGGGGACCTTAGCCGGCGGTCTGGGTTGTTTCCCTCTTCACGACGGACGTTAGCACCCGCCGTGTGTCTCCCGGATAGTACTTACTGGTATTCGGAGTTTGCATGGGGTTGGTAAGTCGGGATGACCCCCTAGCCCAAACAGTGCTCTACCCCCAGTAGTATAAGTCCGAGGCGCTACCTAAATAGCTTTCGGGGAGAACCAGCTATCTCCCGGTTTGATTGGCCTTTCACCCCCAGCCACAGGTCATCCCCTAACTTTGCAACGTTAGTGGGTTCGGTCCTCCAGTTGATGTTACTCAACCTTCAACCTGCCCATGGCTAGATCACCGGGTTTCGGGTCTACTCCTAGCAACTCATCGCCCA
>NZ_CP199259.1:3782500-3892500 GCF_052487945.1 Zobellella sp. An-6
GGGCCACCACTCCTAGGTCGTGGGTGATAAAGATCACCGCCATGCCGGTCTTTTGCTGCAGCTCCCGGATCAGGTGCAGGATCTGCGCCTGTATGGTCACGTCCAGGGCCGTGCTGGGCTCGTCGCAGATCAACAGGTCAGGCTCGCAGGCCAGGGCCATGGCGATCATCACCCGCTGGCGCATGCCGCCGGACAACTGGTGGGGGTAGGATCCGAGCCGGGCTTCGGGCTCGGGGATCCCCACCTGGCGCAGCATCTCCGCCGCCAGGGCCCTGCGCTCCCGCTTGCCAAGTTCGGGCCGGTGCAGCTCGTAGACTTCCATCAACTGACGGCCGACGCTGTGCACCGGATTGAGCGCCGTCATCGGCTCCTGGAAGATCATGGCTATCTTGTTGCCGCGGATGCGGTAGCGCTGCTCGGGCGACAGCGCCAGCAGATCCTGCCCCTGGAACAGGGCTCGCCCGCCAACCACCCGGCCGGCGGGCTTGGGCAGCAGCCCCAGCAGGCTCAGCGCGGTCACGCTCTTGCCGCAGCCGGACTCCCCCACCAGCCCCAGGGTTTGGCCCGCCGTCACCGAAAAGCTCACGTCGTCCACTACCCGGAAACTGCCGGCTTCGGTGGTAAAGCTCACCGCCAGATTGTCGACCTTGAGCAGGGGCGTCATCAGGGCTCCTTGCGCCGCCAGGTTTCCACCACTTCCAGCACCGGCTCATAGTGCTTGCCGCCTGCCTTGATCTCGGCCTTGAGTTCCTGGTCGATCCAGAACAGGCCGCCGGTGCTGTGGGGAGCGCCCTCCATCGGCCAGAACAGGGACGGCGACTGGGCCGTACCCTTGGCTTCGGGCAACTTCACATAGCGCCAGTAAGCCTCCCGGGTATAGGGCACCTGGTAGCCGGGGATAAAGATGGCCAGCTCATGCACCCGCTGCTGGATCCGGCGGGAAATGGCCGCCTTGGCGTCCAGATCCATGGTGATCCGGTATTCCTCTATCAGGGTGTCCAGCTGTTCGTCGCTGATATTGAACAGGTTGTTGGTCTGGGGCTTGTCGGCGTTGACCGAATGGAAGAATTCCCAGTACTGGGGATAGAGACCACCGCCGCCCCAGCCCAGCCAGGCCGCCTCATGCTTCTTTTCCAGCATGGCCTTGAAGCCGGTGGCGCCGTCCACCAGGTTGAGCTGCAGATCCAGCCCCGCCTTGCGCGCCTCTTCCCGCAATATCGCCAGCCTGGCGGTATGTTCCTGGGTGGTGTAGGTCACCGCCAGGCTGAGGCGATCATTGGCGGCGTTCATCAGTATGCCGCCGGGACCCTGGCGATCGTAGCCGGCCTCGGCAAACAGGGCCCGCGCCCGTTCGATATCGAACTCCCGGGCCCGGATATCGGTGTCGATAAAGTCGCCATAGCCAGTACCGAAGGTGTGCATGCGCTCGTAGTCGCCCCGCAGTATGGTGTCCAACATGCGCTGCATGTTGATGGCATGAGCGATGCCCTCCCGCACCCGGACGTCCCGCAACCGCGGATGGGCGGTGTTGAGATGCAGCCCCTGGGGCCCCTGCTGGGTGTCGTTGTAGAACCAGATTCGATTGATAAGGCCGTTGCGGTACTCGGGGGTGTCGGTCTTGTCGTGCCACCACTCGGGCAGGATCAGGCCGAAGGTATCCACATCGCCCCGCAGAAAATGCCGGTAGGCGATGTTCAGATCCCGCACCACGCTCAGGCGGATCTCGTCCACGTTGAAACGGTGTTGGTAGTAGCGGAGCTCGTTGCCCCACCAGTCGTCCAGCCGCTTGAAGGTGATGACGCGGCCGCGCTTGACGTCGCTGATCACATAGGCGCCGGTCACCGGCACCACTTCCCAGTTGTAGCGGCGCACCCAGTCTTCGCTCAGCTCGTAGAAATGTTTGGGCTGAGGGGTAAGGCCAAGGGTATTGAGCAGTTCGCGCCGGCTTTTGGGACTGCCGGCCGTCACCGAGATGGTATGGTCGTCGTACTTGGTGATGTCGACAATTTCTTCCGAATAGTAGTTGTTATACCAGGGAGCCCGGATCACCTCGGAGCGCATGAACTCCAGGGCGAACAGGAAATCGTCGGCGGTGACCGGCACCCCGTCGGACCAGCGAGCCGCGGGGTTGAGCCTGAAATACATGGTCTTGTCGTCGTCGCCGAAGGCCCAGTGCGTGGCCAGGGCGGGAAACGGGTTTTCGGTGTCGGGATGCAGGCCGTAGAGGCCGAGCTGGTTTTCCAGGATAAAGGAGCGGAAGGCGGTATTGGAGTCCGGCCCGACGGTGCGGAAGGTAAGCGGGAAGCTCAGCATCATCATGTTGAACTCACCACCCCGCCTGGCCTCGGGCGAGGCGAAGAGGGGGTCCGCGTCATTGGTCTCCCACTGGAGATTGGCGGGCAGTTCGGCGGCCGCCAGGCCGAAGACCAGGCACCAGAGGGTCAGTATCGCAGTCAGTTTTTTCATCGCGTTCCCTGCCTATTCGTAACGGGAAAAATGTTTGGGATCGAAGGCTTCCCGGATCGCCTCGCCGATAAAGGAGACGGTGATCAACACCAGCGACACCGCCGTCACCACCGATGCCACTATCCAGGGCGCATCCAGGTTGTTGACCCCCTGGCGCAGCAGTTCGCCCCAGCTGGGGGTGGGCGGCGCCAGGCCGAAGCCCAGGTAATCGAGCGCCGTCAACAAGGAAATATTGGCCACCACGGTAAAGGGCGCCAGGGTCACCACCATCACCAGGGTATTGGGCAGTATGTGGTGCACTATGACGCGCCAGAGGCCTGCCCCCTGGGCCCGGGCCGCCAGCACATAGTCCCGGGCCTTTTCCTTGTAGGTGAGGGTGCGCATGTACCAGGTGATGCCCATCCAGCCGAACAGCACGTTGATGCCCACGAACAGCAGGAAGTTGGGCTGGGTCAGGGACACCAGTATCATGATCACATAGAGGAAGGGCACCTGGGACCAGATCTCGATAAAACGCTGGAACAGCAGATCGAAGCGCCCGCCGACAAAGCCCATCAGGCAACCCAGCATCACGCCGATGGCATAGCTGGCGGTCAGCGCGATAAAGGCAAAGCCCACCGCCGTGCGAAAGCCGTATACCAGCCGGGCCAGTATGTCCCGGCCCGAGCTGTCGGTGCCGAGCAAGTGCCGACTTTCCAGGCTGGGGGCATGGGGCGGAAAACCGTCGGCGCTGTAGTCCTGCTCATAGGGGCTCCAGGGCACCGGCGGCAGCAGCACCCAGTTGCCGGGCTGGCCGGCCAGATGCTGCTTGAGCTCGCGGTAGTTGGTCTCGTACTGGTAGCCCAGGCCGAAGGTCTCACCGGTGATCACCGCCCCGTAAGTGGGGAAGTAAAGCCGGCCCTCGTACTTGACCAGCAGCGCCCGGTTGCTGGCCCACAGCTCGGCACAGAGTGCCAGCAGTACCATCAGCATAAACAGGCAGAAGGCGTAGTAGCCGCGGCGGATGCTGCGAAAACGCCGCAGTTTCTTCAGGGTCAGGTCGGAGAACAGGCTAGCCATCGAAACGCACCCTGGGATCTACCAGCGCCACACAGATATCCGACAGGATATTGCCCACCAGCATCAGCAGGGAAGTGATGGCCAGTATCCCCATCACCACCGGATAGTCCCGCTCCACCACCGCCTCATAACCGAGCAGGCCCAGGCCGTCGATATTGAAGATCACTTCGATCAGGAAAGATCCGGCGAAGAACACCGAAATCACGTTGCCAAAATGGCTGGCAATGGGGATCAGGCTGTTGCGCAGGGCGTGGCGGGTCACCGCCTTGCGAAAGGGCAGCCCCTTGGCCACGGCGGTGCGCACGTAATCGGCGGACAGGTTTTCCATCAGGCTATTCTTCATGGTCATGGTCAGTACCGCGAAGTCGCCGATGGCATAGGCGACAAGCGGTAGCAGGGCATGATGGAACAGGTTGAGCGCCTTGGGCCAGAAGCCGTCCAGATAATGAAAGTCGTCACCCACGAAGCCCCCCATGGGAAACCAGCCGAGCTGAAAGGCGAACACGGTGAGCAGGAAGATGCCCACCACATAGGCCGGCAGGGCATAGCCGGCGTAGATCAGCATGGAGCTGATGCTGTCGAAACGGCTATTGTGCCTGAGCGCTTTGAGGATGCCGAGGGGGATGGACACCAGGTAGCTGAGGAGGAAAGTACAGATGCCGAAGAAGGCGGAGACCGGCAGCCGCTCCTTGATCAGCTCCCACACCGGCAGGTAGTAGCGGGTCGACTCGCCCAGATCCAGCCGCATCAGCTTGCCCAGCCAGTCCCGGTAGGCTTCCAGCATGGGCTTGTCGAGGCCGTAGAAGGCTTTCAGCTCGTCTATCTGCTCGGAAGACAGCACCTGACTGCCTCGACTGCTCTGGCTGAATTCGCTGGTCTGCAGCTGGCTCTCCATCAGCATCCGTTCCACCGGGCCACCGGGCACGAAACGGGTAATGGCGAACACGACCAGGGTAATGCCCAGAAAGGTGGGGATCAGTAACAGTAACCGGCGCAGAAAATACTGGCCCATAAATTTCCTTTGCTCTCGTTCCCTGAACACGGATTGGCGGGGTCACAACGAATACCCTATCCCATTAACAAGTTATATAGCAAGACCGGTACCAACCGCCGATGATCGCCAGGCTGGCGGGGAAATTTACATTGACTTGGACGTCCAGACGGCCTAGCATCCTCTGCCATTAATAACGCTTGCATGACTTGTCTCTACAGCCATCTGTTATTGCAGTGGATAACCATACCGGAAGGGCTCATCCTCCGATGATCAAACTAACAAATATCACCAAACGCTACGGCGAGGGCGTCGATGCCGTCCACGCCGTGAAGAATATCGATCTGGAGGTCTCCGCCGGCCAGATCATGGGCGTGATCGGCGAGTCCGGTGCCGGCAAGAGTACCCTGATCCGCTGCGTCAACATGCTGGAACGCCCCACCGAAGGCAGCGTGGTGGTGGACGGCCAGGAACTGACCGGGCTCGACAGCCATGAGCTGCCCCGGGCCCGGCGCAAGATCGGCATGATCTTCCAGCACTTCAACCTGCTCTCTTCCCGCACCGTGTTCGCCAACGTGGCGCTGCCACTGGAGCTGGCAGGCATGGACAAGGCCGCCATCCGGCAACGGGTGGACGAGCTGCTGGATCTGGTGGGTCTGTCGCACCGGGCCAAGGCCTACCCCAGCGAACTGTCCGGCGGCCAGAAACAGCGGGTGGCCATCGCCCGCGCCCTGGCCCCCAAGCCCAAGGTGCTGCTGTGCGACGAGGCCACCTCGGCGCTGGATCCGCAGACCACCCAGTCGATCCTCACCCTGCTCAAGGACATCAACAACAAGCTGGGGCTGACCATACTGCTGATCACCCATGAGATGCAGGTGGTCAAGAGCATCTGCGATCGGGTAGCCATCATCAACGACGGCGAGCTGGTCGAGCAGGGCGAGGTGTCCTGGTTTTTCGCCAATGCCAAGACCGATCTCGCCCGGCGCTTTATCGCCTCCACCATCCATCTGGAAATCCCGGAGGAATACCAGCGTCGGCTGTCGGCGGAGCCGGTGGCGGATGCCCTGCCACTGGTGCGGCTCGGCTTTACCGGCGAAACCGTGGACACCCCGCTGATCTCCATCTTGAGCCGGGAGCTGGGCGTGGACGTGACTATCCTCAGCGCCGACATCGAATACGCGGGCGGAGTCAAGTTCGGTTTTATGCTGGCCGAGCTGGACGGCCAGCCGGAGCAGACCCGGACCGCCCTCGCCTATCTTCAGGATCACAAAATTCAGGTGGAGTTACTCGGTTATGTCCGACGCCATGATTAATCTGCTGCTCTCGGCACTGTGGGAAACCCTGATCATGACCTTCGGCTCTGGTGCCATCGCCTGTGCCTTAGGCGTTCCGCTGGGCATTGCCCTGCACGTCAGCAAGCCCGGCCAGATCTGGGAAAACCGCGCCTTCAACAAGGTGCTGGGCACCGTGGTCAACATCGGCCGCTCCATCCCCTTCATCATACTGCTGGTGGCCATCATCCCCTTTACCCGCTTCGTGGTGGGCACCAGCATCGGCACCGTCGCGGCGGTGGTGCCGCTGACCGTGGCCGCCATCCCCTTTGTGGCACGGCTGATGGAAGGCGCCCTGATGGAAATCCCGGCCGGCCTGGTGGAAGCGGCCCAGGCCATGGGGGCCCGCCGGCTGCAGATCATCTACAAGGTGCTGCTGCCCGAGGCCCTGCCCGGCATGCTCAACGGCATCATCATCACCCTGGTGACCCTGGTGAACTATTCGGCCATGGCCGGCGCCATCGGCGGCGGCGGCCTGGGGGATGTGGGCATTCGTTACGGTTATCAGCGCTTCGATCCCCAGATCATGCTGATCACCGTGGTGATGCTGGTAGTACTGGTACAACTCATTCAGAGCGCCGGCGAACGCCTGGTGGCTTATGTGGATCATCGTTGATTTATAAAGGAGTTACCCCATGAAATTAGGTTTCAAATCGCTCGCCACCGTCAGTGTTCTGGCCTCCGCCCTCGCCCTGGCCGGCTGTGGTGAACAGGCCCAGGAAAGCACCCAGGAAGCCGCACCAGCCAAGCCGCTGCGCCTGGGCGTGATCGCCGGCGCCGAAGAGCAGGTGGCGGAAGTGGCGGTCAAGGTGGCCAAAGAGCAGTACAACCTGGAGGTCGAGCTGGTTTCCTTCAGCGACTACGTCACCCCCAACGTGGCTCTGAACGACGGCAGCCTGGACCTCAACGCCTTCCAGCACCAGCCCTACCTGGACAAGCAGATTGCCGACCGCGGCTACAAGCTGGTGGCCGTAGGCAATACCTTCGTTTACCCCATCGCCGGCTATTCCAAGTCCATCCAGTCGCTGGATGAGCTGGCCGAGGGCGCCAAGGTCGCCGTGCCCAACGATCCCACCAACCTGGGCCGCACCCTGCTGCTGCTGGAGCAACAGGGACTGATCGAAGTGAACGATGAGGCCGGGCTGGAAGCCACCACCCTGGATATCACCGCCAATCCGAAAAACCTGCAGATCATCGAGCTGGAAGCCCCCCAACTGCCCCGCTCGCTGGAAGACGTGAGCGTGGCGGTGATCAACACCACCTATGCCTCCCAGATCGATCTGCTGCCCACCCGCGACGGCCTGTTCGTGGAAGACAAGGAATCCCCCTACGTGAACCTGATCGTGGCGCGGGAAGACAACCGGGACGACGAGCGAGTGCAGACCTTCGTCAAGGCCTACCAGAGCGAAGAGGTGTATCAGGCGGCGCTGGAGCTGTTCAAAGGCGGTGTGGTCAAGGGCTGGTAAAGATCCGCTCACAAAGACAGCAAGGCCACGGCAAGCCGTGGCCTTTTTTATTTGTACTGTCATAATAATCATTTAAACCACGCGCCAGGGTGTTCTATGCATAAGTGGTATCTGGCCCATTGCCGGCCCCGGGAAGAAAGCAGGGCACTGCAGAACCTGAACAACCAGGACATCGAGGCCTTCTATCCCTTCGTGGAAGTCCAAAAAATCGTCCGGGGCAAAAGGGTCTGCCGCACCGAAGCCTTGTTTCCCGGCTATCTCTTCGTGCGTGCCGATCTGGATATCACCAGCTCCACGACCATCAGTTCCACCCGCGGTATTCGTAACCTGGTCCGCTTCGGCATCCTGCCCTGCGTGGTCCCTTCTGAACTGGTTTATGAACTGATGTGTCGATCGGACAGTGATGAGCTGCGAGAAAAGCTGAGCGACCTGCCCAAATGCGGCGAGCGTGTGCAGATCAGCCAAGGACCTTTCGCCGGCCTGGAAGCCATCTACCAGGAAGCCGACGGCAATACCCGCGCCATATTGCTACTGACCCTGCTACAGAAGGAAACCCCGGCCAGCATCGCCAACAGCGACTATACCCGTCTGTAAGCCGCCACTCGCAGCCTATTGGCGCTCCAGCACCATCACCTTGTGATACTGCAGGGGCAGGTAGCCATCATAGCGGGCCCCCTTCTCCGGATTTTGCCACCAGTGCCCGGGAGCCATCAACAGGGGCAGCTCTATGCCCAGCCTCAGCCGGGATTCAAATCTGGCCTCGTTATTGGTCAACAGGGAGCCCTGTACACGGAAGACGCGCCAGGGGATGTAGCTGAGCGACCACTGGCGGGAGGCTGCCGCCTCGTATTTGTCACCGCTGCCGAACAGGTTGAGCTGCCGTCCCTGCCATTGGTACTGCTGGCCGGACAGGGTGACCCCGGGCAAGAATGGCAGCCGACCCTCGCCAAACCAGAGTTCGCCCGACGCGGGCCGCTCCCTTCCTCCGTTTCCCGCCCGCCAGGCGGACATGGCACGGTATCGTCCCGCCCCCAGGCTCCAGTCGGCATGACTCAGAAACAACAGCAGGCCACCCCGACGGTGGGAAAACGGTTCCTGATAATCGACCACCGGCTCCAGATGCGCCGCGATCCCTCCCCCCAGCTCCGCTCTATAGCGTAGCCCCAACTGATAGGTCAGCCGCTCCTCCCGGTAGTCCACGCCCAGTTCGCTATGGAATTGCGGCGCCACCGGCAACGCCATGCGGCTGTTCAGGCGGGGGCTTTTGTTGAACAGGGGGAGCTGGTAGTCCCATTCCCAGTCATCGGGATTGAGCCAGGGCAGGGCGGTCAGTTGGCGGGTACCGAAAGACAGGGTGTCGTCGGTCAGGCTGGTGGTCTGCTGCTCCACAAACTTGCCTAGCTCGTCGGTGGCCGCCGCCTTGGCCGCGCTGGCGATGGCCAGCAGCAGTTGGTCGCTCTTGGGGGCAGCGGCGGGGGCCGGAGGCCCCAGCAGAGGCAGCTCTGTCACCGGCCATGGTTCGACCGTCTCCCTGGGTGGAGGCTCGGTGCCGGCAGCCACGGTCACAACCGGCTGCGGTGGCCGATCCGGTACCCAGACCCAGTCGCCGGCGACCAGGGGAGTCATGAAGCGCTCGCGGTTGAACTCCATCCGCAGGACAGGCTCGCTCACCTGATAACGCCTGGCCAGGGAAGGCCAGTCTTCACCGGGAGACACCTGATGCATCACCATCACGGGGCCGGAGGCCAGCACCGGGCTATTCAGGAACAACGAAAAAACCAGTAGCAGATAAAGCATGTTCAGGCTTCCTTGGATCATCCCTCGACATGCCGGGCCTACCGACCGTCGCCAGCGCCTTCTTCCATCCCCTAACCTTTGGTTTCATGGCCGGATCAGCCCTGAAAGCCGCACAACAGGCGGTACTCCTCCAGGACATAAGTGTCGGTCATGCCACTGACGAAATCCAGCAGCAGCCGGACCCGGAAGTACCACTCCCGCTCTCGCTCATCCTCGAAGTAGGCGGCACCCTGGCTGTCCCGACGGTAGGCCGCGAGATGACGGGGCGGCAGTCGATGATAGAGCCGCCGCAGCACCAGGCCGTTGGCATCCTGGCGGCTGTCCAGGCTGGTGAATTCCGCCGCCGACAGCGCCAGCAGGGGGGAAAAGGCCTCCAGCACTCCTTTGAGAGCGGCGAAGCCGGACAGCTCCAGCGCCTCCACTTCCCGTCGCTTGAATACCCGCCGGTGGGCGAATTCCTTCAGCCACTGCAACGCCTGGGCCGGCGCTTCCTCCACCGCCAGCAGGGGAGAGTCATGTATCCCCTCGAGGATGGCCTGGTGGTGCCGGAGATACTGCTCGCTGACCAGGGTCAGCAGATCCCGATTGATGCCCTGGCGGAAGCGGCTGAAAAAACCGGGCTCGGCCATCGTCGCCTGCTGCCAGCAGGATTTGAGGTAGTCATTGCCCTCGCTCAGGAGCGCCTGCTCCAGCTCCGCCAGGCTGAGCACCCCCCGGTCCACCGCGTCTTCCAGATCGGCCACCCCGTAGGCCATGTCGTCGGCCGCCTCCATCAGGTAGGTGAGCGGGTAACGCCCCCTGGCGGTACTCGGGAAGCGGGCCCGGACCTGCTGTACCAAGGGTCGTTCACTGAAGAAATGCCCCGGCTTCTGCTGCCACAGCCCCGAGGTCTTGCGCTGGTAGGCACCGCGCACGTACTTCTGCAGCGCGGCGAGCTGGCTCAGGGTCAGGTTCAACCCCTGCAGGCTGTGCAGCAGCCGCAGGCTCTGGGCATTGCCCTCGAACTGACGCAGATCCGCCATCAGCATGGGCCATTGGCGGGAGCCCTTGCCCACCGCCTGGCGGAACAGCGCCGGCAGGCGTGAGCCGAGCCAGTCGATGATCACCACCTCGCCGAAATGCCCGAAGGGCGGGTTGCCCACGTCGTGCAGCAGACAGGCCATTTCCACCAGGCTGATAAAGGCTTCCTTGTCCACTTCCTGCGCCACTCCGGGCAAGACCCGGAGCGCCAGCTGCCGGCCGGTCTCCTTGACCTCCAGGGAGTGGGTCAGGCGGCTGCGCACCGACGCCTTGACGTCGAGGGGAAACACCTGGGTCTTCTGCTGCAGCCGGCGCACCGGCGAGCACTGCACTATGCGGCTGCGATCCGCCTCTATCGCTTCCAGCGGCGTCTCATCCGTTGTCCCCTGCCACCGTTCACCCAAGATCAGCTCCCGATAAAGGCTCATGCTCTGCTCTCCAGCCAGTGCCGCAAGATCGCCAGGTCGGCGGGCAGCAGCCGGTTCAGCTCCTCGACCCAGTATTCCACCTGTTGCCACCAGCCGGGCAAATCGGGGCTCTGGATCCGCTGGGCCAGTTGCTGTACCCGCTGCAGCCCCACCGAGCCGGCTGCGCCCTTGATCTTGTGGGCTTCATCGACGATATCCTGCTGCTGTTTTTCCATCATGTATTGGTTGAGCCGCGCCAGATAACCGCCCGCCATGTTTTCCAGCAACTCGACGCTGGACAGCAGGGTCAGGGCGCCGACCGTCGCCACATAATCCTCCAGAAAGACCCGATCAAGCACCCCCTCTGTCTCCGGTTCGATTTGGGGACAAGCCGTCGTCACCGGCTGCGGACGGTGGGCGAAGAAACGGGCCAGCACTCCCTTGATGGCCTTGGAAGAGAGAGGCTTGCTGATGGCATCGTCCATGCCCTTGGCCAGGTATTGCTGCTTGTCGCTGATCAGGTTGGCGGTCAAGGCCACCAGGGGTGGCAAGGACTGGCTCCTTTCCCGCGCTTCGTCCCGCAGCCGGGCGGCGATATCGAAGCCGGTCATGTCCGGCAACTGGATATCGAGGAACACCAGGTCGAAGGCCTGTCCGGCCAGCAGGGCGAAGGCCTCGGCCCCATCTCGGGCCACGGTGACCCTGTGGCCCAGCTTTTCCAGCAGGGCGCAGGCGACCGTGATGTTGAGTTCGACGTCCTCCACCAGCAGCACCGACAGGCAGGGCAGCCGGGACAGGGCAGGATCCTCCACCGGCGCCTGGGCGGTGGGTACCGTGATGGTGACGCTGAAACAGGAGCCCTCCCCCGGCTCGCTGTCCAGCTCTATGGTGCCGTGCATGGCGTCCACCAGTTGCTGGGACACCGCCAGGCCGATGCCGGTGCCGGTCGCATGCTTCTTGCCTTCGATCTGGAAGTAGAGGGCGAAGATCTTCTGCTGCAGCTCCGCCGGAATGCCGATGCCAGTGTCCTCGATATCGAAGCGCAAGGTCACCTGTCCCGGCGTCAGTTCGTCGGCCATGCAGCGGATGGTGACGCCGCCGTCGTCGGTGAACTTGACCGCGTTGCCCACCAGGTTCCACAACACCTGACGCAGCCGGGTACCGTCGGCCAGTATCCATTCGGGTATGTCTCCGTCCCGGTCGAAGTGCAGGTAGAGCCCCTTCTGCTCCGCCTGCAGCCGGGCCAGGCTCTCCAGATCGTCGAGAAAACCGGGGAAGTCCATCGGCTCCGGCGCCAGTTCCAGTCGGCTGCGATCCAGTTTGTCCAGGTCGATGATGTCGTTGAAGATGTTGCCCAGGGTGACGGCGCTGAAATGGATGGTCTTGAGGTGCTGCCGTTGCTCGGTGCTCAATTCGGTAGCCAGCAGGATCCGGCTCAGGCCCACTATCCCGTTGAGCGGGGTGCGCAGTTCGTGGCTGATGGTGGAGATAAAGGTGGTCTTGTCGCGGCTGGCCTTTTCCAGCTCCTCCTGGTAGCGCTTGCGCTCGGTGATGTCGCGACCGAAGCCGAGCAGCCCCAGCCGCTTGCCGTTGCGATCGAAAAAGGGCACCTTGCGCAGTTCGAAGCAGGCCCGCCGTCCGTCCGGATACTGCAACCACTGTTCGTAGGTCTGGCTCTCATTGCGGGCAAACACTTCCTTGTCGGTTTCCACCACCTTTTCCGCCACGTCCTCCGGGTAGACGTCATGGGGGGTCAGGCCGATAAGCTCCTTCTCCTGACGGCCGAGCAAGTTCTCCATGGCCCTGTTGCAGCCGGAAAATTCTTCCAGCTCATTGCGGTAATAGACCAGATCCGGAGAGGTATCGATAAAGGAACGCAGCAGGGCCGAGCGCTCCTGGGATTCCATCTGCGCTTTTTCCCGCTGATAGACTTCCGCCTCCAAATCCTCGATGGCCTGCTGACGAGCGGCCTCCGCCCTGTGGGTTTCCTCTATCTGGCGGTTGAGCAGCTGTATCTTCTCCTGCAATTCACTGTTGAGCTCCAGATCCCGCTCCCGCATCTGCTGCAGCCGCTGCACCAGGCGACTGAGCCGCTGGCGGGAGTCTTCCAGCTGATCCACCACCACCGACAGGAAATACACCGCCCAGGGTGTGACCAGCAAGCCGAAGAAGATGGAACGCACCAGATCAATGGACTCAACAGAACCTCTCAAGAACAGGGTTACTCCCACCTGGATAAAGATCGCCAGCAGGATGATGCAGGCCGCCAGCAGCATGCTGAAGCGCACTATGCCCAGCTTGGTCATCAGATCAACATAATATTGGGCCCAGGTTTTTATGGGTTTCATCGACTTTTTCCTGTCAACAACGACAAGGAGGCAGGATACCGGCTTAGGGACAGGCTGTCATGCCGAGTGCGGTGCTAACGAAGTCGCCCCGATCCTGAACGAGGATTGTCGTTGTCGGTCAACAAGTAACTTTATGTCAGGCGTGCCTTTTCGGGTTGCCAGCGACTAAAAAAAGAAATATTATGCATTAAAAATGAATTTATAGGCATATGATGTAAAAGGATTTTCTCTCTGCGGTCTCTCCCCAGGCGGTCGGCTCAGAGGTAAAAATTGCGAGCCAGCTCAAAGCTTGCTGTCAAAGTGTAGTAAAAAAACAACAAAAAACGTTGTAATTTATATTATCCTGCAACATCACCATAACCAAGATAAAGTATCGAAAAAAAACATATATGTGAGATTTATAACCAAACATCTGGGTTTTTCATTGAAATATCCTACTTCAGGTCATGCCAAGCAGCCACTTAAGGCGTTGTTTCTTTAATTGACCTCACAAAAAAATCCCTATAGTTTGGTAAATTAGCCACCAATGGCAACGGACGCTTCAGAGCATGTCGTGCTGACAAAAGTAGTCGCTCGGCCCAACGGCTTGAGCAATGGAGGAATGCAATGTCTCTTTATGACCCCGCGCTTGAGAAGGATAACTGTGGTTTCGGCCTAATCGCCCACACAGAAGGCGAAGCCAGCCATAAGCTTGTCCGACTCGCGATTTCGGCGTTGGATCGCATGCAACACCGGGGCGGTATCGCCGCCGACGGCAAAACCGGCGACGGTTGCGGCTTGTTGATGCAAAAACCCGATAGCTTCTTCCGCGCCGTAGCGGAAGACAAAGGATGGAACCTGGGCCGTAAGTATGCCGTCGGCATGCTGTTCCTCAACCCGGATCCGGTGCTGGCCGAACAGGCCCGGCAGATCGTCAACGAAGAACTGGAACGGGAAACCCTGAGCCTGGTCGGCTGGCGCGACGTGCCGGTCAACACCGGCGTGCTGGGCGAGATCGCCAAGGCTTCCCTGCCCCGTATCGAGCAGGTGTTCGTCAATGCTCCCACCGGCTGGGTTGCCAAGGATCTGGAGCGCCGTCTCTATATCGTCCGTCGCCGCATCGAAAAGCGGATCAATGACGACTACTTCTACGTGGTCAGCCTGTCCAACCTGGTGATGACCTATAAGGGACTGTGCATGCCCGCGGATCTGCCGCGCTTCTACCTGGATCTGGCCGACATCCGGTTGCAGTCCGCCATCTGCGTTTTCCACCAGCGTTTCTCCACCAATACCCAGCCCCGTTGGCCCCTGGCGCAGCCGTTCCGCTTCCTGGCCCATAACGGCGAGATCAATACCATCGGCGGCAACCGCCAGTGGGCCCAGGCCCGCGCCTACAAGTTCGCCTCGCCGCTGCTGCCGGACCTGCACGACGCCGCTCCCTTCGTCAATACCCAGGGCTCCGACTCCTCCAGCCTGGACAACATGCTGGAACTCTTCCTGGCCGGCGGCATGGACCTGTTCCGCGCCATGCGCATGCTGATCCCGCCCGCCTGGCAGAAGAACCCGGCCATGGACGAGGATCTGCGCGCCTTCTACGACTTCAACTCCATGCACATGGAGCCCTGGGACGGCCCCGCCGGCATCGTTATGTCCGACGGCCGCTTCGCCGCCTGCGCCCTGGATCGCAACGGCCTGCGTCCGGCCCGCTTCGTGCGCACCAAGGACGGCTTTATTACCCTGGCCTCCGAAATCGGCATCTGGGACTACACCCCGGACGAGGTACTGGAGAAGGGCCGGGTCGGCCCCGGTGAGCTGTTCGTGGTCGATACCTATACGTCCAAGATCTGGACCAGTTTCGAGATCGACGACGACCTCAAGACCCGCCACCCCTACAAGGAATGGATGACCAAGCACAAGCGCCGCCTGACCCGCTTCGAGGATCTGCCCGACGACAAGGCCGGCCAGTGCGAGCTGGACCAGACCTCCCTGCGCACCTACCAGAAGCTGTTCGGCTACTCCATGGAGGAGCTGGATCAGGTGATCCGGGTGATGGGCGAGAACGGCCAGGAAGCGGTCGGCTCCATGGGTGACGACGCCCCCATGGCGGTGCTGTCCAGCCGGGCCCGCTCGGTCTATGACTATTTCCGTCAGATGTTTGCCCAGGTGACCAACCCGCCCATCGATCCGTTGCGGGAAAACCACGTCATGTCCCTGGCCACCCTGATCGGCCGCGAGCAGAACGTGTTCAACGAGACCCACGGCCATGCCCACCGGGTTCAGTTCGAGTCGCCGATCCTGCTCTATTCCGACTTCCACCAATTGCTGGAGCTGGAGCAGACCCACCACAAGCATCATATTCTGGATCTGAACTTCGCGCCGGAAGAAGGTCTCAAGGCAGCCATCGAACGTCTCTGTGCCGAGGCCAAGGCCGCGGTACAGGATGGCACCGTGCTGCTGGTGCTGACCGACCGCCACATCAGTAAGGACAAGCTGCCGATCCCGGCCGCCATGGCGGTAGGCGCGGTACAGCGCACCCTGGTCGAAAACAACCTGCGCTGCGACTCCAACATCATAGTGGAAACCGCCAGTACCCGGGATCCGCACCAGTTCGCGGTCTTGCTCGGCTTCGGCGCGACCGCCATCTATCCCTACCTGGCCTACGAAACCCTGGGCCGCATGGTAGAAGACGGCGTGCTCAAGATGCCCCTGCGCGAAGCCGTGCTCAACTTCCGCAACAGCATCAACAAGGGGCTGTACAAGGTGATGTCCAAGATGGGCATCAGCACCGTGGCCTCCTACCGCTGCTCCCAGCTGTTCGAGGCCATCGGCCTGCACCAGGACGTGGTGGAGCTCTGCTTCAAGGGCGTGTCCAGTCGGGTACAGGGCGCCAGTTTCGAGGATTTCCAGCAGGATCTGTTCAACCTGAGCCGGGTGGCCTGGATCGCCCGCAAGCCGCTGAACCAGGGCGGTCTGCTCAAGTATGTGCACGACGGCGAGTACCACAGCTATAACCCGGACGTGGTCAACAGCCTGCAGCAGGCAGTGCGCTCCGGCAGCTACGACGACTACAAGAGCTACGCCAGGCTGGTGAATGAGCGGCCCGTCGCCATGCTGCGCGACCTCTTCACCCTGAAGGACAGCGGCCAGGGCATCGGCCTGGACCAGGTGGAGCCGGCCCAGGATCTGTTTCCGCGTTTCGACAGCGCCGCCATGTCCATCGGCGCCCTCGGCCCCGAAGCCCACGAATCCCTGGCCATCGCCATGAATCGCCTGGGCGGCCAGAGCAACTCCGGCGAGGGCGGCGAGGATCCACGCCGCTTCAACAGCCTGAAGAACTCCAAGATCAAGCAGGTGGCCTCCGGCCGTTTCGGTGTGACCCCGCACTACCTGATGAACGCCGAGGTCATCCAGATCAAGGTGGCCCAGGGCGCCAAGCCCGGCGAGGGCGGCCAGCTGCCCGGCCACAAGGTGACCGCCGAGATCGCCAAGCTGCGTTATGCGGTGCCGGGCGTGACCCTGATCTCGCCGCCGCCGCACCACGACATCTACTCCATCGAGGATCTGGCCCAGTTGATCTTCGACATCAAGCAGATCAACCCGAGCTGCATGGTGTCGGTCAAGCTGGTCTCCGAACCCGGAGTGGGCACCATCGCCACCGGCGTGGCCAAGGCCTACGCGGACCTGATCACCATCTCCGGCTACGATGGCGGCACCGGCGCCAGCCCGCTGACTTCGGTCAAGTATGCCGGCTCGCCCTGGGAACTGGGCCTGGCAGAAACCCAGCAGGCGCTGGTGGCCAACGGCCTGCGCCACAAGGTGCGGTTGCAGGTGGACGGTGGCCTCAAGACCGGCCTCGACATCGTCAAGGCCGCCATCCTCGGCGCAGAGAGCTTCGGCTTCGGTACCGGTCCCATGGTGGCCCTGGGTTGCAAGTACCTGCGCATCTGCCACCTGAACAACTGCGCCACCGGCGTGGCCACTCAGGACGAGAAGCTGCGTAAAGACCACTTCCTCGGCCTGCCCGAAATGGTGGAGAACTACTTCCGGTTCATCGCCGAGGAGACCCGCGAACTGATGGCCAGCCTCGGCGTGGCCAAGCTGACCGATCTGATCGGCCGTACCGATCTGCTCGAGGTCCTGCCCGGCATCACCGCCAAGCAGCAGAAGCTGGACCTGTCCGGTATCCTGGCCAAGCCCGAGCCCAAGCCGGGTCTGGCGGTATTCTGCCAGGAGTCGAACCCCACCTTCGACAAGGGTCCGCTCAACCTGAAAATGACCGAAGACGCCCTGAAGGCGGTGGAAGCCAGCAGCGGTGGCGACTTCTATTACAGCATCCGCAACACCGACCGCTCGGTGGGCGCCCGCCTGTCCGGCGAGATCGCCAAGCGTCACGGCAACCAGGGCATGGCCGCGGATCCCATCCGCATCCATCTGGACGGCACCGCCGGTCAGAGTTTCGGGGTGTGGAACGCCGGCGGCCTGGAAATGATCCTGACCGGTGATGCCAACGACTACGTGGGCAAGGGCATGACCGGCGGCAAGCTGGTGATCAAGTCCCATGTGGGCGTGGCCTTCGCGTCCCATCAAGCCACCCTGGTGGGCAACACCTGCCTGTACGGCGCCACCGGCGGCCACCTTTACGTGGCCGGCCGCGCCGGCGAGCGTTTCGCGGTGCGCAACTCCGGCGCCATCGCCGTGGTGGAAGGCGTGGGCGACAATGGTTGTGAATACATGACCAGCGGCATCGTCACCGTACTGGGCCGGACCGGCGTCAACTTCGCCGCCGGTATGACCGGAGGCTTCGCCTATGTGCTGGATGAAGAGGATGACTTCCACCTCAAGACCAACCACGAGCTGGTCGAGTTGCTGGAACTGGACGAGCTGGTGATCCATCAGGAGCACCTGCGCGGCATCATCACCCAACATCTGCAGGAAACCGGTAGTGACCGGGCGCAGGAGATACTGGCCAACTTCAACCAGTACCTGCCCAAGTTCAAGCTGGTCAAACCGAAATCCAGCGATGTGAAATCCCTGCTGGGCCACCAGAGCCGCTCTACCGCAGAGCTGCGGGTCCATGCGCAGTAAAGGAAGATTGTGATGAGCCAGAACGTATTTCAATTTATAGACGTGCAACGTGTCGATCCGCCCAAGAAGGCCATCGGCACCCGCAAGATCGAGTTCGTGGAGATCTACGAACCCTTTTCCGACAGCCAGGCCCAGATGCAGGCCGATCGCTGCCTGGATTGCGGCAACCCCTACTGCGAGTGGAAGTGCCCGGTCCACAACTACATCCCCAACTGGCTGAAGCTGGCCAACGAGGGACGTATCTTCGAGGCGGCGGATCTGTGTCATCAGACCAACAGCCTGCCCGAGGTATGTGGCCGGGTCTGCCCCCAGGATCGGTTGTGTGAAGGCTCCTGTACCCTCAACGACCAGTTCGGTGCCGTGACCATCGGTAACATCGAGAAGTACATCACCGACAAGGCGTTCGAGATGGGCTGGCGCCCGGACATGTCCAAGGTGGTCAAGACCGACCGCAAGGTCGCCGTCATCGGGGCCGGCCCCGCCGGCCTGGCCTGTGCCGACATCCTGGTGCGCAACGGCGTCACTCCCGTGGTGTTCGACCGCTATCCGGAAATCGGCGGTCTGCTGACCTTCGGTATCCCCGCCTTCAAGCTGGAGAAGTCGGTGATGAGCCGGCGGCGGGAAATCTTTACCGAGATGGGTGTGGAATTCCGCCTGAACACCGAAGTCGGCAAGGACATCGGCTTCCAGACCCTGCTGGACGACTACGACGCCGTCTTTCTCGCCGTGGGCACCTACAAGTACCTGCGCGGCGGCCTGGCCAACGAGGACGCCAATGGCGTGTACGACGCCCTGCCCTTCCTGATCTCCAACGCCAACCGGCTGTTGGGCTTCGAGAAGCAGGCGGCCGACTACATCGACATGTCCGGCAAACGGGTGGTGGTACTGGGCGGCGGCGACACCGCCATGGACTGTGTGCGCACCTCCATCCGCCAGGGCGCCGAACACGTGGTCTGTGCCTATCGCCGGGACGAGGCCAACATGCCCGGCTCCCGTCGCGAGGTGCAGAACGCCCGGGAGGAAGGAGTGAACTTCATGTTCAACCTACAGCCCACCGGCATCCGGGTGGATGACAACGGCAAGGTTACCGGCGTGGAAGTGGTCACCACCCAGCTGGGCGAGCCCGATGCCAACGGGCGCCGCCGCCCCGAACCGGTGCCCGGCTCCGAGCAGGTACTGGCCGCCGACGCGGTGATCATGGCGTTCGGTTTCCAGCCCCACGATCAGCCCTGGCTGAAGGAATATGGCATCGAGGCCGATAAGTGGGGGCGCATCATCGCCCCCGAACAGAGCGACTTCGCCTTCCAGACCAGCAATCCCAAGATCTTCGCCGGCGGTGATGCCGTGCGCGGCTCCGATCTGGTGGTGACCGCCATCGCCGAAGGCCGCAAGGCCGCCGAAGGCATCATGGACTATATCGGGCTCTGAACCCGCTCGACTCCAGGTTACAAGGCCGCTCATCGAGCGGCCTTTTTATTGCTCATAAAGTCTCCGTTATCGCCTAGTAAGCTCAACCCAAGAGCCAACTCCACCGACATTCATCGCCGATCGGCCTTTCCATCGGATAGTGGTACACTCCTGTCCATCTTTTTCGTTGCGGGAGAATCCCTTATGACTATCGGCATTATCGGCGCCATGGAGCAGGAAGTGGCCGCACTCAGATCCCGGCTGGAGCAGGCAAAAACCACCAAAGTGGCGGGCTGCGAGTTCTACCAGGGCCAACTGGCCGGCAGGAAGGTGGTGCTCACCCGCTCCGGCATCGGCAAGGTGGCCGCCAGCGTGGCCACCACCCTGCTGCTCGAGCGCTTCGCTCCCGCCCTGGTCATCAACACCGGCTCCGCCGGCGGTTTCGATCCGACACTGCACGTGGGCGATGTGGTGGTCTCCGACGAGGTTCGTTTCCACGATGTGGACGTGACCGCCTTCGGCTACGAGATGGGGCAGATGGCCCAGCAGCCGGCGGCCTTTGCCGCCGATCCGGCCCTGATCGCCCTGGCCCGGGAATGCCTGGCCGGGCAGCAGGAGATCCGCTCGGCGGTGGGACTGATCTGTACCGGAGATCAATTTATGCACCGGGAAGATCAGCTGAACAGGGCGGTCACCGATTTTCCTCTGATGAAAGCCTGCGAAATGGAGGCCGCCGCCATCGCCCAGGTGTGTCATCAGTTCCAGGTACCTTTCGTGGTGGTGCGCGCCCTGTCCGACATCGCCGGCAAGGAGCAGGCCCAGTCCTTCGAAGCCTTTCTGGAAGTGGCGGCCCGCCATTCCTCGGCCATGGTGCTGGCCATGGTGGAACGGCTGCCAGGCTGATCCCCGATGCCCGCCCTGCTGGAACATCCGCTCGCCCTGCTGAGCCTGGCCCTGCTGCTCAACCTGGCCCTGCCCGCCGCCCGGGTGCAGGCCGCCCTGGTCGGTGGCCTGACGCGGCTCGGCCGCCGCCTCAACGGCGAGCACTATTCGGCCCGCTACCTGCACGGGGCCGGCCTGGCCCTGCTGCTCTGCCTGCTGCTGCCACTGACCATGGCCTACTGGGCGCTGGCGGTGCTGGCACCCTGGCCGGTGCTGCTGGAACCCTTGCTGCTGTGGTGTGGCCTGGATCTGGGCCGGCTGGCCCGGGCCCTGCCCCGCTGCCTGCAGCAGGTGGAACAGCAGCGCCCCCTGGCCCGGCTGACCCTGGCGCCGCTGTGCCTGCGCCAGACGGATCCCCTTTCCCCCCTGGGGCTACACAAGGCGGTGGCGGAGGTGGCACTGCTGCGCCTGGCCGGGGACTTCGCCTTGCTGTGCTGGTACCTGGCTGGCGGCATCTACGCCGCCCTGCTGTTCGCCCTGCTGCGTCTCTGCGCCCAGGCCTGGCCGATGAAGCTGGTACGCTGGCGGGCCTTCGGCCTGTTGCCCTCCCACCTGTACCGGGCCATGGCCTGGTTGCCGTTCCACTTGCTGGCCCTGACCCTGCTGCTCTATCCGGGCTCCCTGAAGGCGATCAGGGCCTGGCCCCAGGGCCGGCTCTGGCCCTGGCCGGCCGCCGGCCGGCTGCTGGCGGTGGCCGGCAGCGGGGTGGATGCGACGCTGGGAGGCCCCCGTCGCTACAGCGATGCCACCGAATACTATCCCAAGCTCGGCGGTAAACAGTACCTCACCGAAGCCCAGGTACGGGCCCTGCTGTGGCGGCTGACGCTCGCCCTGCTGTTTTGGCTGTCCCTGGCCTGGGCCGGGATGCTGGTGCCCCTGAGCCATGCTTAGGCCACTGCTCCTGCTGCTTGGCCTGTGCTGTGGAGCCCAGGCAGTCGCCGCCGAGCCGGCCCGTCGCATCGTCAGCCTGAGCCCCCATATCACCGAGATGTTGTTTGCCATCGGCGCGGGCCCGCAGGTCATCGCCGTCGACGAGGCCAGCGATCATCCCCCCGCGGCCCTGGCCCTGCCCCGGGTCGCCAACTACCAGTCCCTCAACCTGGAGCGAATACTGGCGCTGCGGCCGGACCTGATCCTGGCCTGGCGCAGCGCCCAGCAACTGCAGGTACAGCCGCTGCTCCGCCTCGGTGTTTCCGTCGCCTATTCCGAGCCATTGCGACTGCGGGATCTGGCCAGGGAACTGGAATACCTGGGCGAGCTGAGCGGGCATCGGCAACAGGCCCTGGCCCAGGCCCGGCATTACCTGCAGCAGCTGGAAGCGCTGGAGCGGCACTACCAGGACGCCCGTCCGGTGTCGGTGTTCTACCAGCTGGGCTCGGCCCCGCTGATGTCGGCCAACGACGGCACCTGGGTAGGCCAGGCGATCCGCCTGTGCGGCGGGGTCAACCTCATGGCCGACAGCCCGGCCCCCTATCCCCAGTTGAACGCCGAATTCGTGCTGGCCCGGGATCCCGAAGTGATACTGGCCTCGAGCGAACAGGAGCTGGCCCTGTGGCGCCAGTGGCCCGCCCTGCGGGCGGTGCAGGGGGAGCGTCTGCTGACGGTGGACGCAGATCTGCTGCACCGCGTCACCCCCCGCACCCCCGAGGGTATCCGCCAGCTGTGCCGGCAGCTGGACCGGGCCCGGGCAGAATGAGGGTGATTGTGTTCACCCGGGCGCCTCTATACAATGCGCCCCTTTTCTGTGAGGTAGAGAGCAATGCTGGCCCTGGTCGATGCGGTATTCTACTGGAGTGATTTGTTCGGCACCGCCGTGTTCGCCTTTTCCGGTGTACTGGTGGCGGGCCGTTTGCGCATGGACGGCTTTGGCGTGATAGTGCTGGCGGCGGTCACCGCCATCGGCGGCGGCACCATCCGGGATCTGATCATCGGTGCCGAGCAGGTGTTCTGGGTGGCGGACACCACCTACCTGTGGGTGATACTGGCCACCGCCCTGCTGGGCCAGTACATTGCCCGGCTGCCGCGGCGGCTGCCCTGGTACATATTGCCCCTGGCCGACGCCTTCGGCCTGGCGCTCTTTACCGTGATCGGCACCGAGAAAGCCCTGGCCCACGGCACCTCTGGCATGGTGGCGGTGGTGATGGGGGTCATCACCGGAGTGGCCGGCGGCATGATCCGCGACGTGCTGGCGCGGGAGGTGCCCATGGTGCTGCAGCGGGAAATCTACGCCACCGCCTGCATCCTGGGCGGTATCCTCTATACCGCCACCCTGACCCTGGGCGTCCCCCCCCTGCTGGCCACCCTGGTCGGCATGCTGGGCACCTTCGTCCTGCGAGTGGCCGCCATCCGCTGGCACCTGTCGCTGCCGGCCTTCTCGCTGATCCGGTGAGGAGGAACGTAGGGAGCGAGGCGTAACGCAACAGGGCAGGCCCATGGGCCTGCCCTGTTGCTTCTGTTCGCTCAGCCGAGCCAGGTCAGGCCACGGTCACCCGGGCGAATTTGCGCTTGCCCACCTGGTATACGGCCTGGCCTGGTTGAACCAGCAACTTGCCGTCGTCCAGCTTGTCGCCGTCCACCTTGACCGCCCCCTGCCTGATCATGCGCAGTGCCTCCGAGGTGGAGTCCACCAGGCCGGCGTCCTTCAGCAGGTTGGCAATGGCGATACCCTCCGCACCGACGGTCAGGGTGACTTCCGGCAGGTCCTCGGGAATGGCGTTCTTCTGGAAGCGCAGCACAAAGTCCTGGTGCGCCTGCTCGGCCGCCGCCTCGCTGTGATAGCGGGTGATGATCTCCTTGGCCAGCAGGATCTTGACGTCGCGCGGATTGGCGCCTTCGGCCACCTGCCGGCGCAGCTCGGCCAACTCCTCCAGACTGCGACGGGACAGCAGCTCGAAGTAGCGCCACATCAGCTCGTCGGACAGGGACATGATCTTGCCGAACATCTGCTCCGGTGCCTCGTCCACCCCTATGTAGTTGCCGGCGGACTTGGACATCTTCTTAACACCGTCGAGTCCCTCCAGCAGCGGCATGGTCAGCACCACCTGGGGCGACTGGCCCGCGTCCTTCTGCAGCTCGCGGCCCATCAGCAGGTTGAACTTCTGATCGGTGCCGCCCAACTCCACGTCCGCCTTCAGCGCCACCGAGTCGTAGCCCTGCAGCAGCGGATACATGAATTCGTGGATGGCGATGGACTGACCGGAGTTGTAGCGTTTCTTGAAGTCGTCCCGCTCCAGCATGCGGGCCACCGTCAGCTTGGAGGCAAGCTTGATCATGCCGGTGGCGCCCAGCTCGCCCAGCCAGCTGGAGTTGTAGACGATCTGGGTCCTGTGCGGGTCCAGCACCTTGAAGGCCTGCTCGGCGTAGGTCTTGGCGTTGTCCGCCACCTGCTCCGGGGTCAGCGGCGGCCGGGTGCTGTTCTTGCCGCTGGGATCACCGACCTGGGCGGTGAAGTCCCCGATCAGCAGCAATACCTCATGGCCCAGATCCTGGAACTGACGCAGCTTGTTCAGAATGACGGTGTGCCCCAGATGGATATCTGGCGCCGTGGGATCCATGCCCAGTTTGATCCGCAGCGGACGGCCTTCCTTCAGTTTTGCGACCAGTTCTTCTTCAACCAGTATCTCTTCGGCACCGCGCTTTATTTCCGCTAATGCCGCTTCCAGCTGGGACATGACGACTATACTCCTGTGCTGTAAACCCTTATCGCTGCTGGCGGGTGGCGCCGGTCGGGCAAATTTCGTGTTACCGGAAAAACGGTAGAACACCCTGGTACCATGATGCAGCGATTAAGGACGACCCAAACAAATCAAGGAAGGCATATTACTGGAATGGCGGAGAAATTGGAAAGGCTGTAGAATCGCCGCGGAATTCAGGGAAGAGCACAGCATGCCCGTTATCAGAATATTCAAACTCTTGCCCCGTGGCCACCAGATCGCCATCGGTGCCCTGAGCACCGCCATGGCGGTGCTGGTCATGGTCCCTACCGAGTCGGCCCAGGCCAGCCGCGACCGGACAGAACGACCGGTCGTCGAAGGGGCGCATCGTCAGTTGCCCTTGAAAGTGGAAGACCAGCCCCTCGTCGACGACGGCCTGCCTGACCGGGAACTGGTGGTACGCGTCAACGCCGGCGATACCCTGTCCTCCATCTTTGCCCGCAATGGATTCTCCTCGAGCCTGCTACACGACATCAGCCAGCTTGGCGCCGACGCCGATCAGTTGAAGCAGATCCATCCCGGCGAACGGCTGACCTTCTTTCTCGACAAGAAGGGACAGTTCAAGGCCCTCAGCTATCCGCTGGACGTCGCCCGTACCCTGGAGATCAGGCAGACCACCGGTGGCGGCCTGCACAGCCGTATCATCAGTGCCGAGCTGGAGCACAGGACCCAGTACGCCCAGGCCGAGGTCAATTCCAATTTCTGGAACGCCGGCATCAGCGCCGGTCTGAACCCGGGGCAGATCCTGAGCCTGGCCGCCATGTTCGCCTGGGACCTGGATTTCGCCCTGGACATCCGCGCCGGGGATCGCTTCGCGGTGCTCTACGAACAGCGCTACAAGGACGGCATCCACGTGGACACCGGGGATATCCTGGCCGCCGAGTTCATCAATCAGGGTAAAGTGTACCGGGCCGTGCGCCACGACGACGGCAATTACTATTCCCCCGAGGGTCGGGCCATGCGCAAGAGCTTCCTGCGGGCACCGGTGAATTTCAGCCACATCAGCTCCAACTTCAACCCCCGCCGGCTGCATCCCGTTACCGGCCAGATCAAGGCCCACAGAGGCATCGACTACGCGGCCCGTACCGGCACCCCTGTGGTGGCGGCCGGCAGCGGCGTGGTGGTGGAGTCGGGCTACAACCAGTTCAACGGCAACTATGTAGTGATCCGCCACGACGGCACCTACCTCACCAAGTACCTGCACCTGCACCAACGCACGGTGAACAAAGGTGAGAGGGTGAAGCAGGAGCAGCAGATCGGCACCGTCGGTGCCACCGGTCGGGTGACGGGCCCCCACCTGCACTACGAATTCCTGGTCAACGGCGTGCACCAGGATCCCAAGACCGTCAAGCTGCCCCAGTCAGCCATCCTGTCCAGGGCGGAGCTGGCCCGTTTCAAGCCCAAAGCCGAACAGTTGCTGGTCCAGCTCGATCGGGTCAGCGAGGTGATGCTGGCCAGGCAATAGCGAAAATCCCATTGGCCTGCCGGCCACTTTCTCTCCTCGCAAGTATCTTCATGTAAAACTTTATGTGAAAATTGTGCGCCGTGCCGGGTTTCACATCCGCCGCCGCTGCTATATTGGCCGACGCTGCAACCGGGTGGAGATGGAGTGAGCCGTTGATGAGCTCGCGCCGCTCTCCTCTGGCCGCTAAGCCACCCGCCGATAACAGCGCAATCAATATCGCCCGTCTTCCCCGGTCGGGTCTCACTAAACTCACTAATGGAATAAGAGTATTAATAATGAGTGGATATCAGCATATTCTCGTCACCATCGACCTGTCCCCCAATTACCAGAAGGTGCTGGACAAGGCCGTCGCCCGGGCCAAGGCCAACCAGGCCAAACTGTCGATCGTGCACGTCAACCTCAAGATGCAAAGCCTGTACAACCAGATGTACGAAGTCTTCACCCACGAGCTGGAGGACAAGCCGCTACTCGCCGCCAAGAGAGAGCTGGAGCAGATGCTGGCGTCCGTGGACTACCCCCTGGAGAAGCAGATACTGATCAGCGGTGACCTGGTGGAGCAAATTTGCGAGGCGGTGCGACTCTGCGATGCGGACTTGCTGATCTGCGGTCACGAACATCATCTGTTTCGCCAGAACTCATCCGTGGCCCACCAGCTGATCGAGAATATCAACTGCGACCTGCTGGTCATTCCCCTGGAAAAATAAACCGGGAGCCAGGCGCCGCCCTCTGTTCAACAGCGGCGGTGCCTGGCCCTCGCCTTACAGGGAGCTATTCCGCGGCGGAAAAACCCTCGAGGCCGGCCAGCCGCCGGCGCCAACGTTCGGCTTCGGCACCGAGGTCAGGATAGGGCAGGGCGGGATGCCTACCCCATATGGGTCCTGGCCAGGCATCGTCGGTGGTGAAACGGGCCACGTGGTGCAGATGCAACTGGGGCACCATGTTGCCGAGGGCGGCAATATTCATCTTGTCCGGCGACAGGGCCAACTCCATCAGGCCGGCGACGGCGCAGGACTCCCGCATCAACTGCAGTTGCGCCGCCTCGTCCAGCCGGTGGATTTCCCGGAGATCGGCCCGCTGCGGCACCAGAATCAGCCAGGGATAGCGACCGTCTTTGGCCAGCAGCACCAGACAGAGGGGCAACTCCCCCAGCACCAGGCAATCCGCCGCCAGCTGCGGATGCAACCGGAAGTCGCTCATGCCCGATCTCCGAAATGGCGGCGCAGGTAGGCGATGATATCCATGGACTCGTACAGCCAGTAATAGCGCCCCTGCTCGAATTCGATGCGCAGGCAGGGCACCATGCGCTGACCACCGCCCGCCAGCAGCGCCTGCAGGTGTTCCGGCTCGCTGGTGTCGTATTCGGCGATGTCGAGGCCCAGCTCGGCGATGACCGCCTTCACCCGCTGGCAGTAGGGGCACCAGGCC
Organism: Zobellella sp. An-6; assembly: GCF_052487945.1. Taxonomy (NCBI): domain Bacteria; kingdom Pseudomonadati; phylum Pseudomonadota; class Gammaproteobacteria; order Aeromonadales; family Aeromonadaceae; genus Zobellella; species Zobellella sp. An-6. The sequence goes on from NZ_CP199259.1 coordinate 3,809,402, forward strand.
TTCTGGTAGAGTGCCAACCGCTCGACCGAGTACACTACCGGCGCCGGCGCACCTTCGTTATCGGCTCCCTTGAGCCAGTCAAACAGGGACATGGGATGCCTTACACGCTGAAGGAGGAGCCGCAGCCGCAGGTGCTGGTGGCGTTGGGATTGGTGACCAGGAAGCGGGAGCCTTCGAGGCCCTCGACATAATCTACGGTGCCACCCACCAGATACTGCAGACTCATGGCATCCACTACCATGATGACGCCATTTTTTTCGATCACGGTGTCGCCGTCGTTGGTTTTCTCATCGAAGGTAAAGCCATACTGAAAGCCGGAGCAACCACCGCCGGTAATGTAGACCCTGAGCTTGAGCTCGGGATTTTCCTCTTCGGATATCAGGGCCTTGACCTTGTTGGCTGCCGAATCGCTCATCTGGATCGGCAAGGGGATTGCATCACTCATCACTACCTCTCGGGTTGGTTATCGCCCAAAATTATCCAATACCCGAGTAAACAGTTCAAGTATTGTCCGGAATAGGCCAGGTCAGGCTCAGGGTCCGCCGGCGGTTGCCCTCCAGTTCCAGGCTGACTTCCAGGGTCTGGGCCCGGGCCCCGGGGGGCAGCCGCAACTGGCCGGATAGCACCTGGAAATGGCGAAAATCCAGGGTGACCGGTGCCACTCCCAGGGTGTCGTCATCCAGGATCAGGGCCCGGCCGTCCTGCACCGCCCGTACCTGCAGCCGGGCCTGTCCCGTTACCCTGCTGCCCCCCATACCCGGCTGCAGCAGCACCAGCCGATAACCGAACAATCCGGGCTCCGCCTGAGCCGCTATGTCCTCCTGGGCCAGCAGCAGTTCGGGGCCTTCATCCGGCGCCAGTACCTGCCGATAGAGCGCCAGTTGCTGGGCCTGTTCCGCCAGTTGACGGGACTGCTGCTCCAGTTGGGTCAGTTGACTGCTCTCGGCGCTCAGCAGGGCCTGCAGGTCGACCCGCAGCGCCAGCAGCTCCTGCCGGCTGCGCTCCGTCTGCAGCTGGCTCTGCTCCAGCCGGCTACCTAGCTCCCGATATTTCAGCCCCAGGTAGACAGCCACCGCCAGCAACAGCAGATTGACCACCAGGGAAGCGATCAGGATACGACGATCGAGCGGTTTGTTCATGGACGACTCTCCATTTAGACAGCGGCGGATTGTGCCAAAGCCGAGGCAACGACGCCAGCGGCAAAGGGACTGCCATTCTCGCCCCGTCCGCTTTTTGCTATAGTCGGGCCACTTCGGCCCAGCGCCACCTCAGACCCATGCAAAGGATACCGACATGACCAAGTCCGACGATTTGTTTGCCCAAGCCCGCCGGGTGATCCCCGGCGGCGTCAACTCCCCGGTCCGCGCCTTCAACGGCGTGGGCGGCACCCCGCGTTTCATCGAGCGGGCCGACGGTGCCTATCTGTTCGACGTGGACGGCCAGGCCTATGTCGATTATATCGGCTCCTGGGGGCCGATGATCCTGGGCCATAACGCAGCCGTGGTGCGCGAGGCGGTGATTGAAGCGGTAGAGCGGGGCTTGAGCTATGGCGCCCCCACCGGGGTCGAAGTGACCATGGCGGAAATGGTGACCCGGCTGGTGCCCTCCATGGAGCAGGTGCGCATGGTCAACTCCGGCACCGAGGCTACCATGAGCGCCATCCGCCTGGCCCGCGGCTTTACCGGCCGGGACAAGATCCTCAAGTTCGAGGGCTGCTACCACGGTCACGCCGACTGCCTGCTGGTCAAGGCCGGTTCCGGCGCCCTCACCCTGGGCCAGCCCAACTCCCCGGGCGTGCCGGCCGATTTCGCCAAGCACACCCTGACTGCCACCTTCAACGATCTGGCGTCGGTCAAGGCCGCCTTCGAGGCCGCCCCGGCGGACATCGCCTGCATCATAGTGGAGCCGGTGGCCGGCAACATGAACTGTATCCCGCCGGCCCCCGGCTTCCTCGAGGGCCTGCGCGCCCTCTGTGACCAGTACGGCGCCCTGCTGATCTTCGACGAGGTGATGTGCGGCTTCCGCGCCGCCCTGGGCGGTGCTCAGGCGCGTTACGGGGTAAAACCGGACCTCACCACCCTCGGCAAGATCATCGGTGGCGGCATGCCGGTGGGCGCCTTCGGCGGCCGTCGTGAGGTGATGGAACATCTGGCACCGACCGGGCCCGTCTACCAGGCCGGCACCCTGTCCGGCAACCCGGTGGCCATGGCCGCCGGCCTGGCCACCCTGAACGCCATCAGCCAGCCGGGCGTGTACGAGGCCCTGGAGCAGAAGACCCGGACCCTGGTGGAAGGACTGCAGGCGACGGCCGACAGGCACGGCATCCCCTTCACCACCACCCGGGTGGGCGCCATGTTCGGCTTCTTCTTTACCGGGGAGAAGGAGATCAGCCGCTACGAGCAGGTCACCCGCTGTGATCTGGCGGCGTTCAAGCGTTTCTTCCACCTGATGCTGGAAGAGGGCGTCTACCTGGCCCCCAGCGCCTTCGAGGCCGGCTTCATGTCCCTGGCCCACGGCGACAAGGAACTGGCCCATACCCTGGCCGCCGCCGATCGGGCCTTCGCCGCCCTGAAAGGCTAACCCGCCCGGGGCGAACCTGCCCTACTCCGGCCGCTGGATCTCCACCAGCGGCCCTTCCAGTAATTCCACGCTGTTGCCGTCCGGATCCAGAATGAACACATAGCGGGAGCAGGTCTGTCCCTTCACCGGGGAGGGCTTGTCGGTGAGCATGCCGGCGCCGTGCAGCGAGCTGAGGGCCCGGTCCAGATCGTCCACCTGCAGGGCGAAGTGGCGCAGCCCCAGGCGGAAACCATTGGCCCAGGGGGGAAAGCTGGGCAGTTCGGCTTCATCCTCCGGACGGAAACAGTAGAGCTCCAGCAGGGCCTGCCCCAGGCGTAAATGACAGATCTGCAGGCGGCCTTCGGCGTCCTGCCAGCGATAGACCGGCTCGAATCCCAGTCCCTTGTAGAACCCTTCGGCCACGGACAGGTCACGCACGCTCAGGGTGACATGATGAAAAGAAAACATGGGAAGCTCCTCCATCTCCATACTATTGAGCATATACAGAGATGGAGGCTTTCACCCTGCCTCAGCGGGCGAAATTGAAAATGTCCCTCAGCCAGTCGCTGATCGGCTCGCCGGACGACGGCCGCTGGGGCTGCTGCACCGGCACCACCGGCCGGCAGTCGCGAATGCCCGGCAGGCCGGCGGCCTTGGCCGGCAGCAGCCGGGTCTGCTCGCAGCGCGGATCCGCGGGCTGGCCGTCGCGTACCGCGAAATTGACCTGATCGATACCGGCGGGTGCCGTCAGCTCCAGGGAATCGACGCCGCGTCCGTCCAGGTAGCGGCTGTAGACCCGCAGGGCGCCGCTGGCGCCGGTCAGGCCGGTCACCCCGTTGTCGTCACGCCCGACCCAGACGCTGACCAGCTCCTCGTTGTCCAGGCCCGCGTACCAGGTATCCCGCAGATCGTTGGTGGTACCGGTTTTGCCCGCCATCACTCGGTTGGGGAAACGGGCCGCCAAGTGGGCCGCGGTGCCGCCACCCACCACCTTGGTCATGGCGTATAACGTCAGGTAGCCGGCCTCCGGCTCCAGCACCCGCACCGCCCTGGCCTCATGCTGGTAGAGCAGCTCGCCGTGCTCGTCCTGGATAGCGCGGATGGAGGTGAGCGGCTGGTACAGCCCCTGGTTGGCCAGGGTCAGGTACAGCTGGTTCACTTCCATGGGCGTCAGCTCCAGGGTACCGAGCAACAACGACGGATAGGCCTGGATCGGCTGTTGCACCCCCAGCCGCTTGAGGCCGTCGACTACCTTGTCGAGGCCGATGGCCATGCCCAGGTTGACGGTAGGCACGTTCAGGGACTTGGCCAGGGCGTCATAGAACATCACCTGGCCGCGGAACTGACGGTCGTAGTTGTTGGGGCGCCATACCTGCCCGGCGTCGCTGCGCAGGCTGATGGGCTCGTCCTTGAGCGGCGTCGCCAGGGTGTAGCCGTTGGCCAGGGCCTCGGCGAACACCGGCGGCTTGATCAGGGAGCCGATGGGGCGGCGGGCCGCCAGGGCCCGGTTGAAACCGGCAAAGCTGGGGTCGGCCCCGCCGACCACGGCACTGACTTCCCCCTTGCGCCAGTTGGATACCACCACCGCCGCTTCCAGATCGTTGCGCTTGGTGTTGGCCCTGAGTTGCTTCACCTGCTCCACCACCGCCTGTTCGGCGCTATGCTGGGCGATGGGATCCAGACTGCTGAAGATCTTGAGCCCGTTCTGCCGCAGGAAGTCGGCGCCGAAACGCTCGCGCAGCTCCTGGCGCAGCAGCCCCATGAAGGCCGGGGTGCGGCCGTAGCCCATGCGTCCGCGCTCGATAAGCCCCAGCGCCCTGCTGCTGGACTGCTCGTAGGTGGCCCGATCGATATGGCCTTCGTTGGCCAGCAGGCGCAGCACCAGATCACGCCGCTCCTGGGCCCGCTCCGGGTTGCGCCAGGGATCGTAGAAGGAAGGTCCCTTCACCAGAGCCACCAGCAGGGCGATCTGGTCCGGGTTGAGCTCGTTCAGGGGCAGGCCGAAATAGAAGTAGCTGGCCAGGCCGAAGCCGTACACCCCCTGGGCCCCGTTCTGGCCGAGGTAGACCTCGTTGAGGTAAGCTTCGAGGATCTCGTCCTTCTCGTAGCGGAAGTCGATGATCAGCGCCATATAAGCTTCCTGCACCTTGCGCCACAGGCTGCGATCCTGGGTCAGGAAGAAGTTTTTGGCCAACTGCTGGGTCAGGGTGCTGCCCCCCTGCACGGTGCGACCGGCCTTGAGGTTGACCACCAGGGCACGCAGGATCGCCAGGGGCGAGACCCCGTCATGCTGATAGAAATCCCGGTCTTCCACCGTCAACAGGGTGGTCACCAGCAGTTCGGGCACCTGATCCAGCCGCACCAGCAGCCGATCCTCCCGCTGCTCCACACTGAGCCGGTCGAGCAGCACCGGATCCATGCGGGCATAACCCAGCTCCCGGCCGTTGGCCGGGTTCTGCATCCGCGCCAGCCGCTGGCCGTCGAAGGTCAGCAGGATGGAGCGGGCCGCCTCGGCGCCATCGGCGAAATTGAAGGGCCGGCGGTGGATCTCGATGCGGTTGTTGGTCACCGCGTATTCGCCGGGCCGGCCGGGATCGGCCACCTTGCGGTAATTCAGCAACTGCAGCTCGCGCAGCATCTGCTGGTGGGACAGCTTCTGCCCCGGAAACAGCTCCAGCGGCCGGCTGTAGACCAGGGCGGGCAGGGCCCATTTCTGGCCCTCGAAGCGCTCCCGCACCTGGCTGTCCAGATAGATGCCGAAGATGCCCAGCAGCACGGCCATCACCAGGCCGAGCTTGAACAACAGGCCCCAGCCCAGCCAGGAGCGGCGCCGTTTGACCGGCTTTTTGGTCGACTTGCGTTTTCGGGTTGCCATATCAGTCTTTCATCTGCCTCTTGGTGTGCCGGGTCGGCGCCGTATTGGCGGGATCCTCGGGCCACACATGTTTGGGGTAACGCCCCTTCATCTCTTTTTTCACATCCTGGTAGGACCCGGCCCAGAAGGCGGCCAGATCCCGGGTAACCTGCAGCGGACGCCGCGCCGGCGACAGCAGTTCCAGCACCAGCGGCACCCGTCCGTGCGCCAGTTCGGGCGTGCCCGACTGGCCGAACATCTCCTGCAGCCGCACCGGCAGCACCGGATCCTCGTCCACCCGGTAACGGATGGCGGCCCGGGTACCGGTGGCCAGCTCGAGGTAGCCGGGTAGCAGGGTATCCAGCAATTGCTGCCGTGACCAGTCCAGCCGGCTCTTAAATATGCCGAGCCAGTTCAGCCGGCCCAGCTCTTCCCAACGACTGAGCCCCGCCAGATAAGGCAGCAGCCAGTGTTCGGCCTCCGCCAGCCACTGCGCCTCGTCACAGGGAGCGAAGCCGCAATCGGCCAGCTTCTGTCCGGCCAGTTTCAATCTGAGCCAGTACTGGCGAGCCTCCTCGTCCAGGGGCAGCGCCGCCCAGCCCCGGCGCACCAGCTCTTCCAGCAGGCAGCGGGCGCGCAGCTCGGGGCTGACCTCGCCGAGGGGGCTGCGCTGCAGCACCAGCTTGCCGAAGCACCACTGGCGCTCGGCCCGCACCCGGTTGGCCGCGGCATCCCACTGCAGTTGCTCACGCTCCTCGAAGCGCGCCGGCAGGTAACGGTGCAACCGCTCTTCCGTCACCGGCTCGGCGCCCTGGATAAAGACGCCTCGCTCACCGCGGCCCAGGGCCGCCACCGCCAGCATGGGTTTGCCGAACAGGGGGCTGCCCTGGGGCAGATCGGCACTCAAGCCGCCGGCCAGGCCGTAACGGCCCTGCTGGCGCAACAGCCCCACCCATTCCGGCCGGGCGTTGGCCAGCAGCAGCCCCAGGTAATGGCCGCCCGGTGCGGTCGGCGGCTGTTCCAGCCGGCGGAACCAGCGCTCTGCCACCGGCTTCAGCCGGCCCTGCCGGGCCAGCAGCTGCCCCGACAGGGGAGCCTCCTCCAGCCGCCCTTCCTCCAGCAGGGCCACCAGGTAGACGGCATCGGCCAAGGCGCCCTCCCGCCCCTGCCCCTGCCAGTCGAGGGCGGTGAGCAGCAGCTGGCCCAGCCAGGGCTCGGTTCCCAGTTGCCAGACCCGCCGCCCGAGCGGACTCAGCTGGTTGCCGTGTAGCAACCCCAGCGCCGCCAGCTGGCGCCGGGCCGCTGCCAGCAGCGGGGCCGGCGGCGGGGTCAGCAGGGGCAGGCCTTCGGGCTCGGCGCCCCAGGCGGCACACTCCAGCACGAAGGCGGCCAGGCAGCTCTGCTCGATTTCCGCCGGCCGACGGGGCGCCAGCCGCTCCTGCTGCTCCCGGGCCCAGAGCCGCAGGCAGACGCCGGGGCCCAGTCGCCCGGCCCGGCCCGCCCGCTGGGTGGCGGAGGCCTGACCTATCTGCCGGCTCAGCAGACGGGTGATGCCGGCCTCGGGGTCGAACTGGGCCTGCCGCTCCAGGCCAGAGTCGACCACGATGCCGATGCCGTCGATGGTGAGGGAGGTTTCCGCCACATTGGTCGCCAGCACCACCTTGCGCCGGCCCGCCGCCGCCGGTGCTATCGCCGCCTGCTGCTCGGCCAGGGTCAGGCGGCCATAGAGGGGCCTGAGCTCGACGCCGTCGGGCACCTTACCGGTCAGCCAGTCATGGGTGGCGCGGATCTCCCGCTCACCGGGCAGGAAGGTCAGCACGCCGCCCGGGTGCCGTTCCAGGGCCGCCAGCACGGCCCGGCCCACCGCCTCTTCCAGCCGGCTGTGCTGGTTGCGGGGCTGGTACTCGAACTCGACCGGAAAGCTGCGGCCGGCGCTGCTGACGGTAACGGCATCGGGCAGCAACCGCTCCAGCGCCAATCCCTCAAGGGTGGCGGACATCACCAGTATCTTCAGATCCTCCCGCAGGGCCTGGCACTCCAGGGCGAAGGCCAGGGCCAGATCCGCCTGCAGGCTGCGCTCGTGGAATTCATCGAATACCAACAGGCTCACGCCTTCGAGTTCGGGATCCGCCTGCAGCATCCGGGTCAGTACCCCCTCGGTCACCACCTCCAGCCGGGTGTGCTTGCCGAGCCGGCTTTCGCCACGCATGCGGTAGCCCACCCGTCCGCCCGGGGCCTCCCCCAGCTGCTGTGCCAGGTACTGGGCGATGGTGCGGGCCGCGAGCCGGCGCGGCTCCAACATGATGATGCGCCCCTTGATGTCCGGCTGCTCCAGCAGCCAGAGCGGCAGCCGGGTGGATTTGCCGGCGCCGGGAGGGGCTTCCAGAATGATTCGGGAGGCGTCGAGCGCCTGCCGCAACCGCGGCAGGGCCTCGAGAATGGGGAGTGGGTCCACGCTGTTACCTGACTGGCCGAAAACCACTATATTGTGCCAAAAGCCTCCGCAAAGGACCACGACGATGAAGGAGCCCGACAACCGGTTGTTCCTGGCCTTTCCCGCCGACGACCTGGCGCCCGCCCTGGGCCGGTTGCAGGACTGGCTGGCCCTGCCCGGGCGGCGGATACCGTCCCACCAGTTCCACCTGACCCTGCGCTTTCTGGGCCAGACCGATATCGCCCAACAGGGAGCCCTGGAGCGCTGGTTGGGCCGGCGCACACTGCCCGCCTTCACGCTGCGCCTGGACCGTCTGGGCTGCTTCCCCAGGGCCGCCGTGGTGTGGACGGGGCCAAGCCGGATACCCGGGGCGCTGGCGCACTTGGCCGAGGAGGTGGGGCTGTATTGCGCCAGCCTGAAGCTGGGCCCGCCCCACCGGGCCCTGCGCCCCCATGTCACCCTCTTTCGCCACTGCGCGGCCTGCCCGTTGCCGGAGACGGAGCCACTTGTCTACCGACCCCGCTCACTCTGCCTCTACCGCTCTGCTCAGACCGAACAGGGGCCCCGCTACGAGCCGTTGTACAGCTGGCCGCTCAAGGGGTAAAGGGCAGCGCCCGGGCCAGCCGCATCCCCTCTGGGCTGATGTCGGCGCCCCAGGCCAGGCACTCCACCCCGGCCAAAAGCGCCTCGTCGATCAGCCGGCCATAGGCCGGGTCCAGGTGGCGGGCCGGGCCGACCCGGTCGATGCCGGTATGCAGCACGCAGAACAGCATCACCGCCCGCCGTCCGTCGCGCACGCACTGGATCAGTTCCCGCACATGCTTCTGCGCCCTCAGGCTGACGGTGTCGGGGAAATAGCCCCGGCCGTCCTGCTCCAGCAGGGTCAGGCTCTTCACCTCCACATAGCAGTCGGGCCGGCCGCCGCCGCTCAACAGGAAGTCGATGCGACTGCCCTCGTCGCCGTAGCGGACTTCCGCCTGTACCCGGCCATAGCCGGCCAGCTCGGGGATGAGCCCCTCGGTCAGGGCTTCCGCCGCCAGCTGGTTGGCCCGCGCCGTGTTGACACAGATAAACTCGCCCCGCTGGTTCTCGCTCAGTTCCCAGGTGTGAGCGTACTTGCGCTTGGGATTGGCAGAGGTGGAAAAATACACCGTAAAGGAGGGCTCGGCACAGCCGGTCATGCGGCCGGTATTGGGGCAGTGCAGAGTCAGGGTCTGGCCCTGGTGGATGACATCCGCCAGAAAGCGCTTATAACGCCTTATCAAACGGCCCCGGCATAAAGAAGAGGAAAACTGCACGATAAAACCTATAGTTCATAAATGGAGTGAAATGGTACCTGCGGCATGGGTGCCTTCTCCACCCTTGAAAGTGCCATGCCTCACCCCCATTAAGGAGGGCTTACCAAAGCGTCGCTACCCTCTTTCGTTATCTTGTCGAAAGAAGTGAGAGAGAAAAAGGTGGCCACGATCGTATTCAGGAAGCAGTATCCGCAGAAATCACAACGCAAAATTGCCTTGTCAACGTGCTTTCTGCTATAGATAGCCGCTTCTTGAACTGGGTTGGCGCAATATTGCTTTTTAGGAGATACGGAATGCCAGCAGTCGAAACCAAAAAATCTCTCGGTATTCTGGCCATTGCCGGTGTTGAGCCCTACCAGGCGAAGCCCGACGAAGAATACATGAACGAAGCGCAGAAAACGCACTTTCGCAAGATCCTGGGTGCCTGGCGCAATCAGTTGCGCGAAGAAGTGGATCGCACCGTTGGCCACATGAAGGACGAGGCCGCCAACTTCCCCGATCCGGTGGACAGGGCAGCCCAGGAGGAAGAATTCGCCCTCGAGCTGCGGGCCCGGGATCGGGAGCGCAAGCTGATCAAGAAGATCGAAAAGACCCTGCAGAAGATCGAAGACGACGACTTTGGCTATTGCGAGCACTGCGGCGTGGAAATCGGCATTCGCCGGCTGGAAGCCCGTCCTACCGCCGACCTGTGCATCGATTGCAAGACCCTGGCCGAAATCAAGGAAAAACAGATGGCCGGTTACTGAGCCGGCCCAGCATCCTATGACCTACAGTGCGCCCGACCGCTATATTGGGCGCTTTGCTCCTTCGCCCAGCGGTCCCCTCCATTTCGGTTCCCTGATCGCCGCCCTCGGCAGCTATCTCCAGGCCAAGGCCAACCAGGGTCTGTGGCTGGTGCGCATCGAGGATCTGGATCCGCCCCGGGAAGTCCCCGGTGCCGCCGACGACATATTGCGTACCCTGGACGCCTTCGGCCTGCACTGGGACGGCGAGGTGGTGTACCAGAGCCGGTGCCATGACCGCTACCAGGCGGTGCTGGACGACTGGGCCGGGCGGGGGCTCAGCTACCACTGCCATTGCACCCGCCGGATGATCGCAGAAGCCGGCGGCTTCTACAGTGGCCACTGTCGGGATCTGCGCCTCCCCGCCGCGGGAGCGGCCGTGCGGCTGCGGCTGGAACGACCGATCCACGACTTTGAAGATCGTCTGCAGGGCCGGGTAGCCGTCGCGGGCCCCTTGGCGGAGGAAGACTTTATCATCCGCCGTCGTGACGGCCTCTATGCCTACAACCTGGCGGTGGTGCTCGACGATGCCGAGGCGGGAGTGACCGAGGTGGTGCGCGGCGCCGATCTGCTCGAACCCACGGTGCGCCAGATCGCCCTCTACCGGCTGCTGGGTGCACCCGAGCCCGGTTGGCTGCACCTGCCGCTGGCCACCCGGGGTGGCCACAAGCTGTCCAAGCAGAATCACGCGCCGGCCTTGGACAGACGCCGCCCGGAAATGCCGCTGTGGCAGGCGCTGGCCTTTCTGGGCCAGCTGCCGCCACCGGACCTGGCCGGTGCCGGTGTGGCCGAGTTGCTGGCCTGGGCCAGACAACACTGGCGGCTCGAACGGGTGCCCAAAGGACCCCATATAGAGCTGAAACACGCCTGTAGTTCGCATTTAGAGCGCCCTGCGCTATCATAGTGCGCCGATTTTTTAGCTTAAGGCCTTGCGAGGTGTCCCATTTTTTCCCAGATTGCCGGCTTTTGTAAAAAGCTGCTTACCCGACAACAGGAGGCGTTGCCGTTGCAACCCGTGGTGCTAGAGCGCGACCAGCATGGCATTTCGCGCCGACAAATCAGTGAGAACGCCCTCAAAGTGCTGTATCGCCTGAACAAGGCCGGCTACGACGCCTACCTGGTCGGCGGCGGTGTGCGTGACTTGCTGCTGGGCCGCCAGCCCAAAGACTTCGATGTCGCCACCAACGCCACTCCCGAACAGGTCAAGCAGCTTTTCAGCAACTGCCGCCTGGTGGGGCGCCGTTTCCGCCTGGCCCACGTCTTGTTCGGTCGCGACGTGGTCGAGGTGGCCACCTTCCGTGGTCACCATCACCAGGTGAACACCAACAAGCACGTCTCGGCCCAGTCCTCTGAAGGCATGCTGCTGCGCGACAACGTCTACGGTACCATCGAAGAGGACGCCGAGCGGCGCGACTTCACCGTCAACGCCCTGTACTACAACATCGCCGATTTCAGCGTGCTCGGCTTTGCCGGCGGGCTCAAGGATCTGGAGGCCCGCCGGCTGGAACTGATCGGTGATCCCGAGACCCGTTACCGGGAAGACCCGGTACGCATGCTGCGGGCGGTGCGCTTTTCCGCCAAACTGGGCCTGTCCATCAGCCCGCGCACAGAGGCTCCCATTCAGAGCCTGGCGCCGCTGCTGTCCGATATTCCCCCGGCCCGGCTGTTCGAGGAAACCCTCAAGCTGTTCCTCGCCGGCCAGGGCCAGGAAACCTATCGCCAGATGCAGCGCTACGGCCTGTTCGCTCCCCTGTTCCCGGAAACCGCCGAGGTCATGGGCCGGGGCAACAACCGCTACGGCCGCTTTATCGAACTGGCCCTGGCCAACACCGACGAGCGCATCGCCCAGGATCTGCGGGTCACCCCCGCCTTCCTCTACGCCGCCCTGCTGTGGGGACCGGTGGAGACCCGCACCCAGGAATTCGTCAACGACGGCGGTCTCGGCTACCACGACGCCTTTATGCTGGCAGCCGATGACGTCATCGGTCGCCAGGTGAAGACGGTGGCCGTGCCCCGCCGCTTCAGCACGGTGGTGCGCGATATCTGGCAACTGCAGGACCGACTGACCAAACGCGCCGGCAAGCGGCCCCACCGGCTGCTGGAGCATCCCAAGTTCCGCGCCGGTTACGACTTTCTGCTGTTGCGCGCCGAACTGGATCCGCGGCTCAAGGAACTGGCCGAGTGGTGGACCGACTTCCAGGCCACCAACCCGGTCGACCAGAAACGCTTGAGCCAGACGGCGGCCCATGAGCAGGACGAGGAGCAGGATAGAGCGGCCCCGCGCAAGTCGCCGCGCAAGCGCCCCCGCCGCCGTCCGCGCCGGAGAAAAGAGGCGTGACCAGGGTCTTCGTCGCCCTAGGCGCCAACCTGAATGACCCCGAGGCCCAGCTCCGGGCCGCCCGGCAGGCGCTGGCGGCCCTGGCCGTGCCCGGCAGCCTCCGCCATTCGCCGCTGTACCGGAGCCGCCCCATGGGGCCGGCGGACCAGCCGGCCTATGTCAACGGCGTTTCGAGTTTCGACACTCTGCTCTCCCCCCATGCCCTGCTCGACGCCCTGCAGGCGATAGAGCTGGCCCAGGGACGGGAGCGCAAGGAAGAACGCTGGGGCCCCCGCACCCTGGATCTGGACATCCTGCTCTACGGCGAGCGGCAGATCGAGGACGAGCGGCTGACCATACCCCACTACGGCATGAAACAAAGGGAGTTCGTGCTCTACCCGCTGGCCGACCTGGTGCCGGATCTGGTGCTGCCCTGCGGCACGCCCCTGACCCGGCTGCTGCAGGACTGCCCGCCCAACGGCATGATCCGGTTGCCAGCGCAGTAACAGGAAACCACCATGAGCAAAATCACCACCGCCCGCCTGCTGGCGATGAAACAGGCCGGCCAGAAAATCGCCATGATCACCGCCTACGACGCCACCTTCGCCGCCCTGTTCGAGCAGGCCGGGGTCCATTCCATCCTGATCGGCGACTCCCTCGGCATGGTGCTGCAGGGCGAGGCCAGCACCCTCAAGGTCAGCGTGGACGACGTCGCCTATCACACCCGCTGTGTGGCCAATGGCAGCGAAAAGACGCTTATCGTCGCCGATATGCCGTTCATGAGCTATAGCACCCCGGAACAGGCCTGTGCCAGCGCCGCTACCCTGATGCGGGCCGGCGCCCACATGGTCAAGCTGGAAGGCGGCGACTGGCTGGCGGACACCGTCACCCAACTGACCCGCCAGGGCGTGCCGGTGTGCGGCCATCTGGGGCTCACCCCCCAGTCGGTGCACGTATTCGGCGGCTTCAAGCTGCAGGGCCGCGAGGCCGAGCAGGCGGAGCAGATCAAGCGCCACGCCAAGGCCCTGGAGGCGGCCGGCATGCAGCTGCTGGTGCTGGAATGCGTGCCCAGCCCGCTCGCCGCCGACATCAGCCGGGAGCTCCGCATACCGGTGATCGGCATCGGCGCCGGCCCGGACACCGACGGCCAGGTGCTGGTGATGCAAGACGCCCTGGGGCTGACCTCCGGCTACGTGCCCAAGTTCACCAAGAACTTCCTGGCCGAGAGCGGCAACGTCCGGGCCGCCATCGAAACCTACGTGGCCGAGGTGGCCGAGGGCCGCTTCCCCGGCCCCGAGCACAGCTTCAACTGAGGAAAGAAGATGCAACTGGTCAGCACCATAGATGAACTGAGGACCGTCATCACCGGCTGGCGCCGCAACGGCGAGCACATCGGCTTTGTGCCCACCATGGGCAACCTGCACCAGGGCCACCTGGAGCTGGTGCAGCAGGCCCGGGCCCGTGCCGACAAGGTGGTGGTGAGCATTTTCGTCAATCCGCTGCAGTTCGACCGGGCCGCCGATCTGGCCGCCTACCCGCGCACCCTGGAGCAGGACTGCGACCGTCTCGGCGACCAGGCGGATCTGGTGTTCACCCCCAGCCCCGAGCTGATGTACCCGGCCGGTCAGCAGCAGCAAACCAGGGTCAGCGTGCCCGGCATCGCCGAGGTGCTGGAAGGCGCCCTGCGCCCTGGCCACTTCGACGGGGTCAGCACAGTAGTGTGCAAGCTGTTCAACCTGGTGCAGCCGGATCTGGCCTGCTTCGGCGAAAAGGACTACCAGCAGCTGGCGCTGATCCGTAAAATGACCGTCGATCTGAACCTGCCGGTGGAGATCATCGGCGTGCCCACGGTGCGCGCCGAGGACGGCCTGGCACTCAGCTCCCGCAACGGTTACCTGACCGCGGCGGAGCGGGCCCTGGCCCCGATGCTTGCCGCCACCATGAACCGGCTGGCCGAGCGCCTGGCCGCGGGCGAGCGGGATCTCGAGCGGCTGGCGAAGGAAGGCGCCGCCCGGCTGGACGGCGCCGGCTTTTGCACCGACGGCATCGATATTGTCGATGCCGATACCCTGGCGCCGCTCGGCGAGCAAAGCCGGGCAGCGGTGATTTTAATGGCCGCCTTTCTGGGCAAGGCCAGACTGATAGATAACCAGGTAGTGCCCCTGTAGTGACACTCAGGTCTTGCTGGGAGGGGGAGTCAGGCTCTAAGCCGACCGTTGGCGCCAGGGATGGCGCCGTCGAGCCCCCAGGGATGGGTTCACGGCGAGTCGGCGTGAGCCTGGCTCCCCCCTCCGGGCACTGTCGCAAAACCATAAGCCCTCAGGGCGGTAATTGACGGAGACAAGCTAAACATGGATATGCAACGCATCATGCTCAGGGGCAAGCTGCACCAGGCCCGGGTCACCCACGCCGAGCTCAACTACGAAGGCTCCTGCGCCATCGATCAGGATCTGCTGGACGCGGTCAATATCCGCGAGTACGAGCAGATCGACATCTACAACATCGAGAACGGCGAGCGCTTCCACACCTACGCCATTTCCGGCGAACGCGGCTCGAAGATGATCTCCCTGAACGGCGCCGCCGCCCGCAAGGCCGCGGTGGGCGATCGCATCATCATCTGCGCCTACGCGCCCATGACCGAGCAGCAGATCGCTGGCTACAAGCCCAGCCTGGTGTACCTGGACGCCCAGAACAATATAGTGCGCACCAGCAAGGACATCCCCCTGCAGCTGGCCTGATCGCGGATATTCCCTTTCAGTTCAAGACAAAAGGCAGCCGATTGGCTGCCTTTTTGCTAAAGAGTCGCTGATCAATAACACAGTAGTCAGCCAAAGCGCACTGCTCCGCCGGCACGCCGTGAATACATCCCTGTAGGCTCAGCCGCGCCATCCCTGGCGCGGATGGCCGGCGACGCAGCACCCTTTGTCCTCTCCAAAGCTCAGTGCCTCCTGTTGACGAGACCATCAGACAACAGCGGGGCTTGGAAGAGGCAACAGGGATTGCCTCCACCGACCGTCACATGCCAGGGATGGCATGTGCGAGCGTACAGGGATGTATTCACAGCGTGTCGGTGGAGGTGGCCCTGTTGCCTCTTTTATCAGCTTGTAATATACAGGATCGTAACCAAGCCTTGCTTCCTCAGTGCCGCAGTCCCCGCCCGGTCCGGATCAGGTACCAGGCCGCGCCGTAGAACAGGGCGATAAAACCAAGGATGATGCCGTAGGCCAGGGTCAGGGGCACGTCGCTGATGCCGAGAAAGCCGTAGCGGAAGGCGTTCACCATGTACAGCACCGGGTTGGCCTGGGACAGCCCCTGCCAGAACCCGGGCAGCAGCTCGATGGAGTAGAAAACCCCGCCCAGGTAGGTCAGCGGCGTCAGCACGAAGGTGGGGATGATGCTGATGTCGTCGAAGGTGCGGGCGAAGATGGCGTTGATAAGCCCCGCCAGGGAGAACAGCACCGAGGTCAGGAAGACGATGGCCACTATGCTGAACAGGTGGCTCACCGGCAGGGTCACGAACAGCAGGGACACCAGGCTGACGATCAACCCCACCGCCAGTCCCCGCACCACGCCGCCGCCCACGTAGCCGGCGATGATCACATAGGTCGGCACCGGCGCCACCAGCAGCTCTTCCACGTTGCGCTGGAACTTGGCACTGAAAAACGACGAGGCCACATTGGAATAGGAATTGGTGATCACCGACATCATGATGAGACCGGGCACGATAAAGGCCATGTAGGAATAGCCGCCCATCTCGCCGATGCGGCTGCCGATCAGGCTGCCGAAGATCACGAAATAGAGGGTCATGGTGATGGCCGGCGGCACCAGGGTCTGTACCCAGATACGGGTGAAGCGGACTATCTCCTTGTGCAATATACTGCGAAAGGCGATGTAATACTGCCTGGCGTTCATGCTTTCCTCCCCTGCTCCACCAGTGTCACGAACAATTCCTCCAGTCGGTTGGCCTTGTTGCGCATGCTCAGTACCCGGATGCCCTGCTCGTTGAGCTGGCCGAAGACGCCGTTAAGCCCCTGCTCCTTCTTCACCTCCACCTCCAGGGTGTGATCGTCCAGCAATTGCCAGTTGAAGCCCGACAGGAAGGGCTCCCGGCAGTCGGGGGCCAGATCCAGGATAAAGGTTTCCACGTTGAGCTTGCCGAGCAGCCCCTTCATGGTAGTGTTTTCCACCAGCCGACCCTTGTCGATGATGCCGATATGGCGACACAGCATCTCCGCCTCTTCCAGGTAATGGGTGGTCAGGATGATGGTAATGCCCTGGCCGTTGATCTCCTTGAGAAAATCCCACATGGCCCGGCGGATCTCGATATCCACCCCGGCGGTGGGCTCGTCCAGGATCAGCAGGCGGGGCTGGTGCATCAGGGCGCGAGCGATCATCAGCCGGCGCTTCATGCCACCGGACAGGGTGCGGGCCGGCTGGTCCCGTTTCTCCCACAGATCCAGCTGCTTGAGGTAGCGCTCGGCGCGCACCTTGGCCTCGGCCCGCTCCACCCCATACAGCCCGGCCTGGTTGACCACTATCTGCTGTACCTTCTCGAACTGGTTGAAATTGAACTCCTGGGGCACCAGGCCAATCTGGGACTTGGCCAGTTCCAGCTGGCTGTCGATGTCGTAGCCGAACACCTTCACCTTACCGGCGCTCTTGTTCACCAGGGAGGAGATGATGCCGATGGTGGTGGACTTGCCGGCCCCGTTGGGGCCCAGCAGGGCGTAGAAATCGCCCTGCTCCACGGTCAGATCGATGCCCTTGAGCGCCTCCACGCCACCGGCGTAGGTTTTGCGCAGGCCCTCGATCTCCAGTGCTTTGGTCATTGCTTGGCTCCGGTTCAAAAACATATGCCTGGGCGAAGGCCAGGCATATGCGCAATTCTTGTTATGGGGGGAACCGACTCGCGGGGTTATTCCAGCGGCACCACCTTGCCGATGTAGGGCAGGTTGCGATAGCGCTGGGCGTAGTCGATGCCGTAGCCTACCACGAACTCGTCGGGGATGGTAAAGCCGACCCAGTCCACCGGCACCTGGGCCTCGCGCCGCTCGGGCTTGTCGAGCAGGGTGCAGATGCGCAGCGACGCCGGGTCGCGCAGGGACAGGATCTCCTTCACCTTGCTCAGGGTGTAGCCGGTGTCGATGATGTCCTCGACGATCAGCACGTGCTTGCCGTGGATCTCGTCGTCCAGATCCTTGAGGATGCGCACGTCCCTATTGCTCTCCATGCCGCTGCCGTAGCTGGAGGCGGTCATGAAATCGAGCCGCACCGGCAGCGCTATCTGGCGGCACAGATCGGCCATAAATACGCAGGAGCCGCGCAGCAGCCCGACCATCACCAGCTCGTCGACGCCCGCGAAATGGGCGTTGATCTGTTCGCCCAGGGCCTGGATCCTGGCGTTCACCTCTTCGGTGCTGATCAGGACATCCACTCGGTGTTTCATGTTTTAGCTCCATTCGGGCCCAAAACCCGGCTGTTGGTAAAGCGATATTCTAGCGGAATTCGCGAAAATCTGCATTCCGGGTCAACTTTCTTCGCCGCCATAGCCCCAACGTTGCACCAAATCCTGCTCCAGTCCCAGGTGATCCAGGATCCGCGCCACCATAAAGTCGACCAGATCCGCGATGGATTGGGGCTGGTGGTAGAAACCCGGCGCCGCCGGCATGATGGTGACCCCGAGGCGGGCCAGCCGGAGCAGATTTTCCAGGTGCAGGGCCGAGAAGGGGGTCTCCCGCGGCACCAGGATCAGTTGCCCCTTCTCCTTGATCACCACATCGGCGGCCCGCTCAATCAGGTTGTCCGACGTCCCCGCCGCGATGGACGCCACCGTGCCCATGGAGCAGGGGCAGATCACCATGCGTTTGGGCGCCCCCGAGCCCGAGGCTACCGGCGAGAACCATTCCTCCTTGCCGTAGGCGCGGATCTGGCCAGGCTCGGCGCCAAACCGTTCGCCCAACCAGGCGGCCAGCGCCTCCGGCTTGCCCGGCCACTGCTCCCCCTGCTCGGTGGCCAGCACTACCCGGGCGGCGCCGGACACCAGCAGGTGCACCTGGATGCCGGAGGCCAGCAGCCGCTCCAGCAGCGCCAGGGCGTAGGGCGCGCCGGAGGCGCCGCTCAGGGCCAGGGTGACCTGCCGCTCGCGGGGATACTCAGCCATGGGCCGCCTCCAGCGCCGCCAGCAGCCGGCCGTGGATACCGCCGAAGCCGCCGTTGCTCATCACCAGTATCTGATCCCCGGGGCGGGCATCGGCCACCAGGGCGGCGATCAGCGTGTCCAGTTCCTCGAACAAACGCCCCTGGGGGCAAGCCGCCGCCACCGCCGCCAGATCCCAGCGGATTTCCGCCGGCCGGAACAGGTAGGCGGCGTCGGCCCCTTGCAGGGAGTCGGCCAGTTCCTGTTGATGCACCCCCATCTTCATGGTGTTGGAGCGGGGCTCCAGCACCGCCAGCACCCGCCCCTCGGTGGTGCGGGCCCTGAGCCCGGCCAGGGTGGTCTGGATGGCGGTGGGATGGTGGGCGAAGTCGTCCCATACCCGGATGCCGGCCACTTCCCCCTTCGGCTCCATCCGCCGCTTGGGCGGCATGAAGCGGCACAGGGCGGCGATGCCATCGGCCACCGGTACCCCGGCGTGGCGGGCGGCGGCCAGGGCCATCAGGCCGTTGTGCACATTGTGCAGGCCGATGCAGGGCCAGCTCACCTCGCCCACCGGCCGGCCCTCGAGCAGCACGGTGAAGCGGCTGCCGTCGGCGGCCAGGGGCTCGGCCTGCCAGAGGCCGCCCTCGCCCACGTATTCCAGCTCGCTCCAGCAGCCCATGGCCCTGACCTCTTCCAGCGCCGGAGCCCGGGTCGGCATCAGGATGCGGCCATGGCCGGGCACCATCCGCAACAGATGGTGGAACTGCCGCTGGATCGCCGCCAGATCCGGGAAGATGTCCGCGTGATCGAACTCCAGGTTGTTGAGGATCAGAGTGCTGGGCCGGTAGTGCACGAACTTGGATCTCTTGTCGAAGAAGGCGCTGTCGTACTCGTCCGCTTCGATCACGAAGAAGGGCGCCTCGCCCAGACGGGCGGAGACCTCGAAGTTGCCGGGCACGCCGCCGATCAGAAAGCCCGGTTTCAGGCCGCAATCCTCCAGGATCCAGGCCAGCATGCCGGAGGTGGTGGTCTTGCCGTGGGTACCGGCCACCGCCAGCACCCAGCGGTGTTGCAGCACATGCTCCAGCAGCCATTGGGGACCGGAGGTATAGGGGATGCGCCGGTCGAGCACGGCTTCCACGCAGGGGTTGCCCCGGCTCATGGCGTTGCCGATCACCACCAGGTCGGGAGCCGGCTCCAGCTGGGCCGGATCATAGCCTTCGATCAGCGCTATACCCTGTTGCTCGAGCTGGGTGCTCATGGGCGGATAGACGTTGGCGTCGCTGCCGGTCACCTGGTAGCCGAGTTGGCGGGCCAGCACCGCCAGCCCGCCCATGAAAGTGCCGCAAATACCGAGAATATGAATGTGCATAACCTGCCCCTGGCTGCTGTGAAGGCCGCATTCTAACAATCCGCGGCGGCTTTGGGCACTTGTATGGTGATCCCTGCGACAGCGGTTATAATGTCGCCCCTGACCCGCCCTTACCCCTTGGTATAACAGATACCCAGGAGCAAGGGTGGTAAACTCGAGTCGCAACCCCGTTACTGACCATATAAAGGAAACGTCATGAGCCTGAACCAGGTACCGGCCGGAAAAAGCCTGCCCGAAGATATCTATGTAGTCATCGAGATCCCGCAGAACGCCGATCCCATCAAGTACGAGATCGACAAGGACACCGGCGCCGTGTTCGTGGATCGCTTCATGGCCACCCCCATGTTCTACCCCTGCAACTACGGCTACGTGAACCAGACCCTGTCCCTGGACGGTGACCCGGTGGACGTGCTGGTCCCCACCCCGCATCCGCTGGTGCCCGGTGCGGTGATCCGCTGCCGCCCGGTGGGCGTGCTGAAGATGACCGACGAGTCCGGTGAAGACGCCAAGGTCGTGGCCGTGCCCCACAGCAAGCTGACCAAGGAATACGACCATATCCAGGACGTGAACGACCTGCCCGAGCTGCTCAAGGCCCAGATCAAGCACTTCTTCGAGCGTTACAAGGAGCTGGAAGCGGGCAAGTGGGTCAAAGTGGACGGCTGGGAAGACAAGGCCGCCGCCGAAGCCGAGATCCTGGCCTCCGCCGAGCGTTACAGCAAGGCCTGATAGCCCACGCCACCCGGGTTCAAAAAAAGAGCACTTCGGTGCTCTTTTTTTATGCGTATTTGTTTGACAAAAAATCAACATTCCTTAGGCTAACGAGGTCAGACCTCATACCACAAGGAGAGAAACCGATGAAAGCATGGATACTGCTGGCCTGCCTACCCTTCGTGGCCTCGGCCCACAAGTTGCAATTCGACCAACCGCTGCCGCCGGTCAGCGTCAGTGACCGAGGCGAGCTGGTGCTGGAACAGGAAGAGATCAAACCCCGTACCTGGGGCGTCAGCGAATTGCGGGGCAAGGTGAGAGTGATCCAGCATATCGCCGGGCGCGGCAGCGCCAAGGAGCTCAACGCGCCGCTGATCGAGGCGATCAAGAGCGCCGACCTGCCCCGGGACCGCTACCAGACGGTGACCATCATCAACGTGGACGATGCGGCCTTCGGTACCGCATCCTTCGTGCGCAGCAGTGCCGAAGGCAGCAAGCAGGAGTTTCCCTGGTCCACCATCGTGTTGGACGAGCAGGGGCGGGTCGCCCAACAATGGCAATTGCAGCCGAAGAACTCGGCCATCATAGTGCTGGACCAGGAAGGGCTGGTGCGTTTCGCCAAGGAAGGCTCCCTGACCCCGCAGGAGATCGAGCAGGTGCTCACACTGGTGCGGCAGACGCTGGAGCAATAAAAATAAGGCCCGTTCAGGGCCTTATTTTTTGCGGTTGCTTAGCCTATCATGGTGGCCAGTATCCCGAGGCTCGATATATAGCCAACAAGAAGCAACCAGGTCATCTTGGGCTTACCTTTTTGCATCCGGCGCTCCTTTTAAAATTCGGTGGTGAATTTTAACATGGAGTCAACATAATTCACAATCGAAAGCCGAAGCCGATGGCGCACAAACCTGCCGCACTGGATCACAAAGTCAGAAACAGCAAGACCCTGCTGTTACAACTCGCCGAGCAGCGCGGCCTGGCCGGGCTGCTGCACGGCGACTCGCCCCTGAGCTTCGGCGATCGCTTCGAGATCCGCCGCCAGCTCGACGAAGCCGCCCGCCAGAAGAACCTGGAAACCATAGTCCAGTTGGCTCACAAGAGCAGCTCCGATGACGTGGGCAGCGAGCCGGACCCGGACTGGCTGAGTCACTTCCTGGTCCTGGCGGAAAATATCCGTCATCCGGCCATGCAACAGTTCTGGGCCGGCATCCTGGTCCAGGAGCTCGCCCGCCCCGGCCACTGTTCCATCCAGGCGCTCACTTGCCTCAAGCAGATGACCCAGAAAGACGCCCTGTTGCTGCAAAAAGCCAGTGCCCTGGGCTGCCATTTCGGGGATGAACAATTACGGTTGCTGTTCGGCTACCAGCACAAGACGCTGCTGCAGGGGCTACGCCAGCACAAGCTGAGCCTGGGCCGCTATCGCCTGCCCTACGCCGGCCTGCTGCAGCTGTTCGAGCTGGGCTTGCTGCACCAGGCCGAACTGGAGTCTGGCGAATTGCCGGCCGGCGGCTCGCTTAAGCTGGTGCTCCACGGCCGGCAACTGGTACTGACGCCGGCGAGAAAAGGGGTGCGCCTGCTCTATTATCGTTTTACCAGTGTGGGCAACGAGCTGGCGGCCCTGATGTCGGACAGCACGCCTGGCGACTACCTGCGTGAACTGGGTGACCTGCTGGCCCCCCTGGGACTGCTGGAAGGGGCCTAGCCACAGCGCTCCACGGCCGGGGGAGCATCGGCCGCTGGCGGCCTGAACCAGGCCAGGGAATCGGCCAGGGCCGCCACCTCGCCTATCACCATCAGCGCCGGGCTTTCCACCCGCTCGGCCAGCTCGGCCAGCTCCTGCAGCCGACCTCGGATCACCTTCTGCCGCGCCGTGGTGCCCCGCTCGATCAGCGCCACCGGCGTGGCACCGTCCAGCCCTTGCTGCATCAATTGCTGCCGGATATGCCCCGAGCGCATCAGCCCCATATAGATCACCAGGGTCTGCCGCCCCTTGGCCAGGGCGGCCCAATCCGGCTCCTCGCCATCCTGCTTGCAGTGGCCGGTAATAAAGACGGCGCTCTGGGCGTGGTCCCTGTGGGTCAGGGGAATGCCGGCGTAGGCGGTGGCGCCGGCGGCGGCGGTGATACCGGGCACCACCTGATAGCCAATACCGGCCGCCTTCAGGGTCTGCAACTCCTCGGCACCGCGGCCGAACATAAAGGGATCGCCGCCCTTGAGCCGCACCACCCGCTTGCCGGCCCGGGCCTGCTCCACCAGCAACTGGTTGATCCTTTCCTGGGGCACGCTGTGGTGACCGGCCTTCTTGCCCACCGCAATCCGCTCGGCCTCGGGACGGATCAGTGCCAGTATCTCCTCGGATACCAACTGATCGAACAGCACCACATCGGCCTTCTGCAGTTCGTTCAGCGCCTTGATGGTGAGCAGATCCGGATCGCCCGGCCCCGCTCCTACCAGTATCACCTCGCCCCGGGCCGGCTGCCCCATCTCCCGGCGCAGCCAGGCCTCGGCCCCTTGCTCATCCTGTCGTTGCAACAGGGCGCCAAGGGTCGGGTCGTCCTGCACCCGGGCCCAGAACCGGCGCCGCTCGGCGGGGCTGGCAAAGGCCTGCTGCACCTGCCGGCGCAGCCGGCCCGCCACCCGGGCCAGCCCCCCCCAGTGGCGTGGCAGCAGGGCATCCAGCCGGGCCCGCAGCAGGCGGGCCAGCCAGGGAGCACCACCACCGGTGCTGAAGGCGATCTGCAGAGGAAAGCGTTCGACGATGGAGGGGAAGATGACCGCCGAGCGTTTGCTGTCGTCGGCCTTGTTGACCAGGATGCCGCGCCGGTTGGCGAGCTGGTAGACCCGGGCATTGACCTCGGCGTTGTCGGTGGCCGCCACCACCAGGAAGGCGTCGTCCAGATGCGGTTCGGCAAAGGACTCGGCCCGCCAGTCCAGACGATCACGGAGGCCGGCCAGTTCCTCGCCCAAGGCCGGCGCCACCAGGATCACCCGGGCTCCCCTGGCCAGCAGCAGCCGGGTCTTGCGCGCCGCCACGGCACCGCCGCCGACCACCAGGCAGGGCTTGTGCTTGATACTGATGAAAAGAGGCAGGTGTTCCATGGCCGGTTCCGCTTATCCGTTGAGATAGCCGACTATAGACAGAAATATATATCTCACAAAATAATAAAAAATGATTTTTTATTCTTTATGGTTATTTCATAAGGGTGCGCAGCAGATCTTTCCAGGAGATGATCCCCTGCAGCCGCCCCTCCGCCACCACCGGCAGGCAGCTGATCTGGTGTTCCAGCAACAGGGCGGCGGCGGTGTCCAGCCCGGTCTCGGGCGCTATGGTCACCGGGTGGCGGCTCATCACCTGGTGGGCTCGCCGCTGCAGGGTATCCCTGTCCCGCTCCAGCTCGGCATCGGTGGCCAGGTAGGGGCTGAGGGCACGGTACATATCGGCATGGGTGATCACCCCGCACAAGCGCTCCTCATCATCCACCACCAGCAGGTGGCGGAAGGGCGCCTGCTCGAAGATGGCACGCACCACGCTCAAGCGATCGTCCTGGTGAACGGTGGCAAGCCGCCGGGTCATTATCTGCTGTACCTGCATGGACTCTCCTTAGACGGAGCGGCCGATCAGATACCGCTGCCGTCGGCTTCCTGGGGTTCGTGAAGACCACATTCCCGCTTCATGCCGAAGAAACGGGTGTCCGCCTCGCTCATGCCCGGCTCCCACTTGACGGTGGTGTGCACATCGCCGACCGACACGTAACCCTGCTCCCACAGAGGATGGTAGGGAAGGTCGAATTCCTTCAGGTAATAATGCACGTCTTTGTTGCTCCAGTCGATGATCGGCAGGAACTTGAACAGGCCATTCTGCAGACTCAGCACCTGCATGTTCTGCCGGGTATCGGACTGGCTGCGGCGCAGGCCGGAAAACCAGGTACCGGCCTTGAGCTCGCGCAGCGCCCGCTGCATCGGCTCCACCTTGTTGAGCTGGTTATAGCGGCTGATGCCTTCCACCCCCTGCTCCCACAGCTGGCCGAAGCGGGCCTCCTGCCAGGCGGCGGAGGTCTGGGCCCGGTAGATCCTGAGGTTCAGCTGCAGCCGCTCGGTCAGCTCATCGATGAAGCGGTAGGTCTCGGGGAAGAGGTAGCCGGTGTCGGTGAGGATCACCGGGGTGTCCGGCTTCTCCCGGGTCACCAGGTGCAGCATCACCGCCGCCTGGATGCCGAAGCTGGAGGAGAGCACATGCTCCCCTTCCAGGGTTTCCAGGGCCCAGCGCACCCGCTCGGGTGCGCTCATGGCCGCCAGTTCCTGATTAAGCGGGGCCAGGGCCTCCGCTTGATCGGCACGGGACAGGCTGTTCAGCTCTTCCAGGCTGGGCAACAGGCTATACGGCATAAAAATCCCTCGCGGAGTCCACCACCGGCGCTATGATGCCGGCCCGGATCACAAAGTCACCGAAACCCTCGCCCGCTTCCCGCTCCTTGGCCCAGCGGCCCACCAGGGCGTCGATGTCCTCGAGGATCTGGCGGTCGGTGATGTTTTCCTTGTACATGCGCGGAATGCGGGTCCCTTCCCGGTTGCCGCCCAGGTGCAGGTTGTAACGCCCGGGCGCCTTGCCCACCAGGCCGATCTCGGCCAGCATGGCGCGGCCACAGCCGTTGGGGCAGCCGGTGACCCGGAAGATGATGCTGTCGTCGGTCACCCCGTGTTTGGCCAGCACGCCCTCGATCTCGGTGACGAAGCCGGGCAGAAAACGCTCGGCCTCGGCCATCGCCAGCGGACAGGTGGGCAGGGCCACGCAGGCCATGGAGTTCTTGCGCTGCTCGGACAGGGTGTCGTCGATCAGGCCATGGGCCAGGGCCAGCTTCTCGATCTTGGCCTTGTCCTTCTTGGGCACGCCGGCGATGATCAGGTTCTGGTTGGCGGTCAGGCGGAAGTCGCCCTTGTGTATCTTGGCGATCTCGCGCAGGCCGGTCTTGAGCGGCTTGCCGGGGAAGTCCAGGATACGGCCGTTCTCGATGAACAGGGTCAGGTGCTGCTTGCCGTCGATGCCGTCCACCCAGCCGAAGCGATCGCCGCGGCCGGTGAATTCGTAGGGGCGACTCTCGGCGAACTGGATGCCGGCCCGCTTCTCCACTTCGGCCTTGAACACCTCCACGCCCACCCGCTCCAGGGTGTATTTGGTCTTGGCGTTCTTGCGCTCGACCCGGTTGCCCATGTCACGCTGGGTGGTGACCACGGCCTCCGCCACCGCCAGGGTGTGGGACAGCGGGATAAAGCCGAAGTCGGTGGCCTTGCGCGGATAGGTGGCGGTGTCGCCGTGGGTCATGGCCAGGCCGCCGCCCACCAGCACGTTGAAGCCCACCAGCTTGCCGTTGTCGGCGATGGCCACGAAGTTCAGATCGTTGGCGTGCACGTCCACGTCGTTCTGGGGCGGGATCACTACCGTGGTCTTGAACTTGCGCGGCAGATAGGTGGCGCCCAGGATCGGCTCTTGGTCCGGGGTGTCCAGACGCTCGCCGTCCAGCCAGATCTCCAGGTAGGCCCGGGTCTTGGGCAGCAGGTGCTCGGAGATCTTCTTGGCCCAGTCGTAGGCTTCCTGGTGCAGCTCGGATTCCACCGGGTTGCTGGTGCACAGCACATTGCGGTTGACGTCGCCGGCGGTGGCGATGGAGTCGATGCCGGTGCTGTTCAGGGTCTGGTGCATGTGCTTGATATCGCGCTTGAGCACGCCATGGAACTGGAAGGTCTGGCGGGTGGTCAGGCGGATGCTGCCGTACATGGTGCTTTCTTCCGCGAACCTGTCGATTACCAGCCACTGCTCGGGGGTGATGATGCCGCCGGGCAGGCGGGCGCGCAGCATGACGTTGTGCAGCGGCTCCAGCTTTTGGGCGGTACGCTCGTTGCGGATGTCGCGGTCGTCCTGCTGGTACATGCCGTGGAAGCGGATCAGCATGAAGTTGTCGCCGTTGAAGCCGCCGGTCAGTTCGTCCTGCAGGTCCTGGGTGATGGTGCCGCGCAGAAAATTGCTCTGCCCCTTGAGGCGTTCGTTATCGGACAGTTTTTGTTCGCTCATCTTAGTAAACATCCCTTTGGTAACGCTTGGCGCTGCGCAGCGCATCGACATATTCTTCGGCCTGTTCACGGCTCTTGTTGCCGTGCTCGGCCACCAGCTCGATCAGGGCCTCGTGCACGTCCTTGGCCATCTTGTTGGCGTCGCCGCACACGTAGAAATGGGCGCCCTGCTCCAGCCAGGCATAGACCTCGGCCCCCTGCTGCCTGAGCTTGTGCTGCACATAAACCTTGTCGGCCTGATCCCGGCTGAACGCCAGGGAGATCCGGCTCAGCAGGCCGGACTTGACGTAACGCTGCCACTCGAGCTGGTAGAGGAAATCCTGGGTGAAGTGGGGGTTGCCGAAGAACAGCCAGTTCTTGCCCTCGGCATCCCGCGCTTCCCGCTCCTGCATAAAGGCGCGGAAGGGGGCGATGCCGGTGCCCGGCCCCACCATGATCACCGGGGTGCTGTCGTCGGCAGGCAGGCGGAAGTTGTCGTTGTGCTCCACGAACACCCGCACCTGGCCGCCCTCGGCCAGCCGGTCGGCCAGGAAGGAGGAGGCGCCGCCGGCGCGGGGCTCGCCCTTGTTGTCATAGCGCACCACGCCCACGGTCAGGTGCACTTCTTCTTCCACCTCGGCCTGGGAGGAGGCGATGGAGTAAAGTCGCGGCGTCAGCCGGCGCAGGGCGCCCTGCAGTTGCTCTGCGGTGAGCTTGGTCTTCTTCTCCCGCACGATGTCCAAGATCTGATGGCCGGCGCAGTACTCGCGCAGGGCGGCCTTGTCCTGTGCCAGCTTCTGCAGCTTCTTGGCACCGGACAGCTCGGCATAGGCCTGCACAAAGCCGGCATAGCCCTGGGTCAGCTCGTAGTGCTGGATCAGCGCCTCGCGGATGGAGAGCAGCTCGTCGTCCACCTTGACCTTGGCGTCGGCGGCCACGCCCACCTGGGCCAGCAGGGCATCCACCAGGGCTTCGTCGTTGGCGAACCAGACCCCCAGGGCATCGCCGGGCTGATAACTCAGGCCGGAGCCTTCCAGGGAGATCTCGATATGGCGGATATCCTTGTCGGAATCGCGGCCGGTGATCTTCTGGTTGGTGACCAGCTCGGCGGCGAAGGGATGCTTCTTGCTGTAGAGGCTGGCGGTACCATGGGTCAGGCTGACCACCGGCGCGGCGTGATTGGCGGCCTCCACCTGCAGGGCGTCCTTCAGCAGACCCAGGGCCGACTGGCTCCAGCCCTCGGCGGCGCCTTCATAGTCCACGTCGCAGTCGATGCGCTCCAGCAGGCGGGTGGCACCGGCCTTGGCCAGGTAGTCGTCGAAGTCCTTGCCGGTCTGGCAGAAGAATTCGTAGGAGGAGTCGCCCAGGGCCAGAACACCGTAGTGCAGGCCTTCGAGCTTGCCCACCTTGCCGCCCTTGAGTTGCTTGTGAAACTCGATGGCGTCATCGGGCGGCTCGCCCTCGCCGTTGGTGCTGGTGACGATCAGCACATGGGTCTCTTTCTTGAGCTGCTTGACCTTGTAGTCGGCCACGTTGAACAGCTCCGCCGCAACCCCGGCGGCGTCGGCCTGGGCCTTGAGCGCCTCGGCCACGCCTTTGGCATTGCCGGTCTGGGACGCATAGAGGATGGTCACCTTGCCGGCCGGCTGGGCCGCCGCCGCGGGGGCCGCCACCGGCAGGCCCTGGGCCTGCTGGCTGATACCGTAAAAATAACCGCTGACCCAGGCCAGCTGGGTGGCACTCAGCTCGGCAGCCACCTGAGTGAGCTTATGGACTTGTTGTTCATTGAGCGGGCTGGCTGCCGCCGCGAGTTCCTTTAAAAGCATGACATTGTCTTCCACTTTTCCAGATAAGGGATAGCTTATGCCAGGTCAACGAACAACAATAAAGAATAAAAGATGATTTTTTATATCATCAGGTAATAACAGACCTTATTTCTTCGGCTTACTCCTTAATGCTGATGGTCGTGGCCAGCAGCGGCCTGGGACGGCGCCCGGATATCCCTGACCGGCAGGGTCAGTTGCTCGGTGTCGCCGTTGTCCCAGCGCAGTTCCAGGCTGACCTCATCCCCCGCCGCCAACGGCTGTTTCACGCCCAGCAGCATGATGTGCAAGCCGCCCGGCTGCAGGCTGACCCTTTCACCGGCCGGCACCGCTATCCGCTCCACCTCCCGCATCCGCATCACCCCTTCCTGCTCCAGCACGGTGTGCAACTCCGCCTTCTCCGCCTGGGGCGACTGGACGGCGACCAGGGCCAGTTCCCGATCGCCGTTATTTTCCAGCTGCATAAAGACGGCGGTATTGGGTCCCATCGGCGGGGTCGCCCTTACATAGCCCTCGCTGACGGTCACCTGAGCCCAACTGGCGCCGCTTAACAAAACCAGGCCGAAGAGGTATCCGACTTTTTTCATCTGTGTTTTCCTTGTGCTACGAAGAGAACAAAGCTTACCCCAAGGGGAAAGGCCAGACCATGATGTAACGCATAAGGAGCCGTGATGAACACAGAACACGGGCAGGACGGCGACGGTGTCCGCCATATCCGCCTCAACCGACCGGAAAAGCGCAATGCCCTGGATCTGGCCCGCTACCAGTGGCTCAGGGAACAGTTGCGGAGCGCCATCGAAGATCCCGGGGTCAGGATCATCGCCTTCGCTGCCGAAGGCCCCGACTTCTGTGCCGGCAACGATTTGGCCGACTTTCTCGCCGGCCCCGAACTCGGCCCCGAGCACCCCATCATCGAGCTGCTGCACGCTCTGGCGGACTGCCCCAAGCCGCTGCTGGCCGGGGTGCAGGGCAATGCGGTCGGCATTGGCGCCACCCTGCTGCTGCACATGGATCTGGTGCTGCTGGCCGAGGACGCCCGGCTCAGCTTTCCCTTTGTCGATCTGGGGCTGGTACCGGAGTTCACCTCCAGCCTGCTGCTGCCCCGACGTCTCGGCCATGTGCGCGCCTGCCAGTTGCTGCTGCTGGGCGACAGCCTGGATGCCGCTACCGCCCGGGACTGGGGCCTGGCCAACCAGTTGGTGGCAACCACCGAGCTGCCGGCACGGCTGGAAGAGACGGCGCGCCGGCTGGCGGCCAAGCCCACCCGGGCCTTGCTGGCCAGCAAGGCCCTGCTCAAGGCCCCGGAGCAGACGCTGCTGCACCGGGCCATCGACCAGGAAATCGAGGTGTTCCGCCAGGCCCTGGCCGGCGACGAGGCCCAGGCCCTCATCGCCGCCCTGCTGGCCCGGATAGGCGGACGCTGAACGGCGGACATAAAAAAGGGCCCCCTTGCGGGAGCCCTTGTCTTATCAGCGAGTCGAGATAACTTATTCGTCGTTGCCGCCGGCGGCGTTGAGCAGATCGGCCAGACTCTGCTCGGCTTCGTCCGCCGAAATCGGTACCGGCTGCTCCGGCTGACGTTTGGCCTGGCGGCCCTGGTGGTAGGCAAAGCCGGTACCGGCCGGTACCAGACGACCCACGATCACGTTTTCCTTCAGACCGCGCAGGTCGTCGACCTTGCCGGACACCGCCGCTTCGGTCAGCACCCGGGTGGTTTCCTGGAAGGAAGCCGCCGAGATAAAGGATTCGGTGCTCAGCGACGCCTTGGTGATGCCCATCAGCACGTGCCGGTAGCTGATCAGGCGCTTGCCCTCGGCTTCCAGTGCCCGGTTGGCCTGGCGGATCCGCACCACTTCGGCCTGTTCGCCTTCGATAAAGTCGGAGTCACCGGCATCCATGATCTCGGCACGGCGCAGCATCTGACGGACGATGGTCTCGATGTGCTTGTCGTTGATCTTAACGCCCTGCAGACGGTAAACCTCCTGCACCTCGTTGACGATGTAGTTCGCCACCGGGCTGATACCGCGCAGGCGCAGGATATCGTGGGGAGATTCCGGGCCGTCGGCCAGCACTTCGCCCTTCTCGACCTTCTCACCCTCGAACACGTTGAGGTGACGCCATTTCGGGATCATCTCTTCGTAGGCCTCGCCCCCTTCCAGCGGGGTGATCACCAGGCGGCGCTTGCCCTTGGTCTCTTTCCCGAAGGAGATGGTGCCGGATACCTCGGCCAGGATGGCCGGCTCTTTCGGCTGACGGGCTTCGAACAGGTCGGCAACCCGCGGCAGACCACCGGTGATGTCCTTGGTACCGCCGGATTCCTGCGGGATACGCGCCAGGGCGTCACCCACGTTGAGCACGGCACCGTCTTCCAGGCTGACGATGGCACGACCGGGCAGGAAGTACAGGGCCGCCAGGTCGGTACCGGGGATGAACACGTCCTTGCCGGACTCGTCCACCAGCTTCACGGTCGGGCGCAGTTCCTTACCGGCACTGGGACGCTCGTTCACATCCATCACCACGATGCTGGACAGACCGGTCAGTTCGTCGGTCTGGCGGCTGATGGTGATGCCGTCGATCATGTCGATGAACTTGATGCGGCCCGCCACCTCGGTGACGATGGGGTGGGTGTGTGGATCCCAGTTGGCCACGATCTGGCCGGCCTGTACGGTTTCGCCGTCGGCTTTCTCCAGCAGGGCACCGTAGGGCAGCTTGTGGTTTTCCCGGGTCTGGCCCATGTCGTCGATGATGGTCAGCTCGGAAGAGCGGGACACGATCACCGTCTTGCCATCGGCGTTGGTAACGAACTTGGCGTTCTGCAGCTTGACGGTACCGCTGTTCTTGACCTGGATGCTGCTCTCGGCCGCCGCCCGCGATGCCGCACCACCGATGTGGAAGGTACGCATGGTCAGCTGGGTACCCGGCTCACCGATGGACTGGGCGGCGATAACGCCGACCGCCTCGCCCTGGTTGACCAGGTGGCCACGGGCCAGATCGCGACCGTAACAGTGGGCGCAGACGCCGTGGTCGTTGTCACAGGTGATGACGGAACGCACCTTGACCCGATCGACGGAGTTGCCTTCCAGCACGTCACACCACTTCTCGTCGAGCAGGGTGTTGCGGGCGACCAGCACTTCCTCGTCGGTACCGGGCTTGATCACGTCCTCGGCCACTACCCGGCCCAGCACGCGCTCGCGCAGGGGCTCGACCACGTCGCCGCCTTCGATCAGCGGGGTCATCCACAGACCTTCGTGGGTGCCACAGTCGTCGGAGGTGATCACCAGATCCTGGGCCACGTCCACCAGACGACGGGTCAGGTAACCGGAGTTCGCGGTCTTCAGCGCCGTATCCGCCAGACCCTTACGGGCACCGTGGGTGGAGATGAAGTACTGCAGTACGTTCAGACCTTCGCGGAAGTTCGCGATGATCGGCGTCTCGATGATGGAGCCGTCCGGCTTGGCCATCAGGCCCCGCATACCGGCGAGCTGACGGATCTGGGCGGCACTACCCCGGGCGCCGGAGTCGGCCATCATGTAGATGCTGTTGAAGGAGTCCTGCAGCTCTTCCTGGCCGTCACGGTTGACGACCACGT
Source organism: Zobellella sp. An-6 (assembly GCF_052487945.1). Classification (NCBI taxonomy): domain Bacteria; kingdom Pseudomonadati; phylum Pseudomonadota; class Gammaproteobacteria; order Aeromonadales; family Aeromonadaceae; genus Zobellella; species Zobellella sp. An-6. The sequence goes on from NZ_CP199259.1 coordinate 3,841,319, forward strand.
CCTTCGACAGGTTTTCCATCATCGCCTTGGACACCCGCTCGTTGGCGCTGGCCCAGATGTCGATAACCTTGTTATAGCGCTCGCCCGCGGTCACCAGACCTGACTGGAACTGATCCTGGATTTCGGTGACTTCGGCTTCGGCCTCTTCGATGATGTCCTTCTTGGCATCCGGGATCACCATGTCGTTGATGCCGACGGACACGCCGGACAGGGTGGCGTAATGGAAGCCGGTGTACATCAGCTGGTCGGCGAAGATGACGGAGTCCTTCAGGCCCAGACGGCGGTAACAGCCGTTCAGCAGCCGGGAGATCTGCTTCTTGCCCATGGCCTGGTCGACCATGCCGAAGGGCAGGCCCTTGGGCACGATCAGGGACAGGATGGCGCGGCCGATGGTGGTGTCACGGATGGCGGTCTTTTCCACCATGGTGCCGTCTTCCATCTTCTCGAAGTCGGTGATGCGCACCTTGACCCGGGCGTGCAGCTCGGCGTGGCCGGCGCGGTAGACCTTCTCGGCCTCCTTGGCGCTGGTCAGCAGCATGCCCTCGCCCTTGGCGTTGATCTTTTCCCGGGTCATGTAGTACAGACCCAGCACCACGTCCTGGGACGGGACAATGATCGGTTCGCCGTTGGCCGGTGACAGGATGTTGTTGGTGGACATCATCAGCGCACGGGCTTCGAGCTGGGCTTCCAGGGTCAGCGGTACGTGGACCGCCATCTGGTCACCGTCGAAGTCGGCGTTGTAGGCCGCACACACCAGGGGGTGCAGCTGGATGGCCTTGCCTTCGATCAGCACCGGCTCGAATGCCTGGATCCCCAAACGGTGCAGGGTCGGTGCCCGGTTCAGCAATACCGGGTGTTCGCGGATGACGTCGTCCAGGATATCCCAGACCACGGCTTCCTCGCGCTCGACCATCTTCTTGGCCGCCTTGATGGTGGTGGCCAGGCCACGGGCTTCCAGCTTGCCGTAGATGAAGGGCTTGAACAGCTCCAGCGCCATCTTCTTGGGCAGGCCGCACTGGTGCAGGCGCAGGGTCGGGCCCACGGTGATCACGGAACGGCCGGAGTAGTCGACCCGCTTGCCCAGCAGGTTCTGACGGAAACGCCCCTGTTTACCCTTGATCATGTCGGCCAGGGACTTGAGCGGACGCTTGTTGGAGCCAGTAATGGCGCGGCCACGACGACCGTTATCCAGCAGGGCGTCGACGGACTCCTGCAGCATGCGCTTTTCGTTGCGCACTATGATATCGGGCGCGGCCAGATCCAGCAGGCGCTTGAGACGGTTGTTGCGGTTGATGACGCGACGGTAGAGATCGTTCAGATCCGAGGTCGCGAAGCGACCGCCGTCCAGGGGCACCAGCGGACGCAGGTCCGGCGGCAACACGGGCAGCACCGTCATCACCATCCACTCGGGCTTGTTGCCGGAGAAGTGGAAGGCTTCCATCAGCTTGAGGCGCTTGGTGATCTTCTTGCGCTTGGTTTCGGAGTTGGTCTGATCCAGCTCCTCGCGCATGGTGTTGATCTCGCCTTCCAGATCGATGCCGCGCAGCAGGGCCAGCACCGCTTCGGCGCCCATCTTGGCGTCGAATTCGTCACCCCACTCTTCCAGCGCGTCCAGATACTGCTCTTCGGACAGCATCTGGCCGCGCTCCAGGTTGGTCATGCCCGGCTCGATCACCACGAAGGATTCGAAGTAGAGCACCCGCTCGATGTCGCGCAGGGTCATGTCCAGCAGCAGGCCGATACGGCTCGGCAGGGATTTCAAAAACCAGATGTGGGCGACCGGGCTGGCCAGCTCGATGTGGCCCATGCGCTCGCGGCGCACCTTGGTCTGGGTAACTTCAACGCCGCACTTCTCGCAGATCACCCCGCGGTGCTTGAGGCGCTTGTACTTGCCACACAGACACTCATAGTCCTTGACCGGACCGAAAATCCGGGCACAGAAAAGGCCGTCACGCTCCGGCTTGAAGGTACGGTAGTTGATGGTCTCAGGCTTCTTGACTTCGCCATAGGACCAAGAGCGGATCATGTCCGGCGAGGCCAGACCGATTTTGATACCGTCAAACTCTTCAGTCTTACTCTGCGCTTTCAAAAACTTAAGCAAGTCTTTCACGTTAGTCTCCTGTGAGGAGTTCTACCTGGGCGCCCCCCTCCCCTGAAGAAAAGGGGCGCCGTTATTTCCGAGGCAGTCTCTCGCCTTAATTCTCTTCCAGCTCGATGTTGATACCGAGGGAGCGGATTTCCTTCAACAGTACGTTGAAGGACTCGGGCATGCCAGGCTCCATGCGGTGATCGCCGTCCACGATGTTCTTGTACATCTTGGTCCGGCCGTTGACATCGTCCGACTTGACGGTCAGCATTTCCTGCAGGGTATAGGCGGCGCCGTAAGCTTCCAGCGCCCACACTTCCATCTCCCCGAAACGCTGGCCGCCGAACTGGGCCTTACCGCCCAGCGGCTGCTGGGTAACCAGGCTGTAGGAGCCGGTAGAACGGGCGTGCATCTTGTCGTCCACCAGGTGGTTCAACTTCAGCATGTACATGTAGCCCACGGTGACCGGGCGCTCGAAGGTGTTACCGGTCCGGCCGTCGTACAGGGTGATCTGGCCGGACTCCGGCAGATCCGCCAGCTTCAGCAGGCGCTTGATCTCGTGCTCGCGGGCACCGTCGAAGGCCGGCGTGGCGATCGGCATGCCCTTGCGCAGGTTCTCGGCCAGCACCCGAACCTCGTCGTCGGAGAAGGTGGACAGATCCACTTTCTGCCGTACTCCGTCACCCAGATTGTAGACCTCCTGGATGAAGTCGCGCAGACGGGCGATCTCCTGCTGCTCCTTGATCATGCGGTCGATCTTCTCGCCGATGCCCTTGGCCGCCAGGCCGAGGTGGGTTTCGAGGATCTGACCGATGTTCATCCGCGAGGGTACGCCCAGCGGGTTGAGCACGATGTCGACCGGGGTGCCGTGTTCGTCGTGGGGCATGTCTTCGATCGGCACTATGGTGGAGATAACCCCCTTGTTCCCGTGGCGGCCGGCCATCTTGTCGCCGGGCTGGATGCGACGCTTCACCGCCAGGTAGACCTTGACGATTTTGAGCACGCCCGGCGCCAGGTCGTCCCCTTGGGTGATCTTGCGGCGCTTGTTCTCGAACTTCTTGTCGAAGTCGGCCTTCAGCTCGGCGTACTGCTCGGCGATCTGCTCCAGCTCGATCTGTTTGCCTTCATCGTCCAGGGCCTGCTCCAGCAGCTTGGCGCGGGCGATCTTGTCGACCTTGTCGGCGCTCATGCCGGCGGCGATCAGCACGGAACGGGCGCGGGCGAAGATGCCTTCTTCGAGGATGCTGAACTCTTCGGTCAGGTCTTTCTTGGCCTGCTTGAGCTGCATCTGTTCGATGTCCTGGGCACGCTTGTCCTTCTCCACGCCATCGCGGGTAAAGACCTGCACGTCGATGACTGTGCCGTACACGGAGTTGGGCACCCGCAGGGAAGAGTCTTTCACATCGGAGGCCTTTTCACCAAAGATGGCACGCAGCAGCTTCTCTTCCGGGGTCAGCTGGCTCTCTCCCTTCGGAGTGACCTTACCGACCAGGATGTCGCCGGGCTTCACTTCGGCACCCACGTAGACGATACCGGACTCGTCCAGCTTGCTGAGGGCGGCTTCACCCACGTTGGGGATATCGGCGGTGATCTCTTCCGGGCCCAGCTTGGTATCCCGGGAGATGCAGGACAGTTCCTGGATATGAATGGTGGTCAGGCGATCTTCCTGTACCAGCCGCTCGCTCAGCAGGATGGAGTCCTCGAAGTTGTAGCCGTTCCAGGGCATGAAGGCCACGCGCAGGTTCTGGCCCAGGGCCAGTTCGCCCAGGTCGGTGGAAGGGCCGTCGGCCAGCACGTCGCCGCCCAGCACCCGTTCACCCGGCATCACGCAGGGACGCTGGTTGATGCAGGTGTTCTGGTTGGAGCGGGTGTACTTGGTCAGGTTGTAGATGTCGATACCGGCTTCGCCCGGCAGCATCTCTTCCTCGTTGACCTTGACCACGATGCGGGAAGCGTCCACGTAGTCGACCACACCGCCACGCTTGGCAACCACGGTCACACCGGAGTCCACCGCCACGGCACGTTCGATACCGGTGCCCACCAGCGGCTTGTCCGACTTCAGGGTCGGTACCGCCTGACGTTGCATGTTCGAGCCCATCAGTGCCCGGTTGGCGTCGTCGTGCTCGAGGAAGGGGATCAGCGAGGCCGCGACCGAGACGATCTGTTGCGGGCTCACGTCCATGTACTGGACCTGATCGGCATTCATGTAGGTGGCTTCGCCCTTGTGACGGGACGGTACCAGTTCGTCCAGGAGGCGGCCTTCCTCATCGGTGGCGGCGTTGGCCTGGGCGATGACGAAGTGGCCTTCCTCGATGGCGGACAAGTAGTCCACCTCGTCGGTGATCTTGCCGTCCACCACCCGGCGGTACGGGGTTTCGAGGAAACCGTACTCGTTGGTGCGGGAGTAGCAGGCCAGGGAGTTGATCAGGCCGATGTTCGGACCTTCAGGAGTCTCGATCGGACACAGACGACCGTAGTGGGTCGGGTGCACGTCGCGCACTTCAAAGCCGGCACGCTCACGGGTCAGACCGCCCGGGCCCAGGGCCGAGATACGGCGCTTGTGAGTCACCTCGGACAAGGGGTTGTTCTGGTCCATGAACTGGGACAGCTGGCTTGAACCGAAGAACTCCTTCACCGCGGCGGAAATCGGTTTGGCGTTGATCAGATCCTGGGGCATCAGGGTGTCGAGGTCGCCCAGGGACAGGCGCTCCTTCACCGCCCGCTCGACGCGAACAAGGCCGACACGGAACTGGTTCTCGGCCATTTCACCCACGGAGCGAATGCGGCGGTTACCCAGGTGGTCGATATCGTCCACCTCGTCGTTGCCGTTACGGATGGCGATCAGCTGCTTCATCACGTCGACGATGTCGGACTTGGTCAGGGTACCCGGACCGTTCAGCTCTTCGCGGAACAGGCGGCGGTTGAACTTCATCCGGCCCACGGTGGACAGATCGTAGCGATCTTCGGAGAAGAACAGGTTCTCGAACAGGGTTTCGGCCGCTTCACGGGTGGGCGGCTCGCCGGGACGCATCATGCGATAGATTTCCACCAGCGCCTCGAGGCGGGTGCTGGCGGAATCGATACGCAGGGTCTCGGACATGTAGGCGCCGTGATCCAGTTCGTTGGTGAACAGGGTCTCGAACTGCTTGAAGCCGGCCACAGACAGGTTGGCCAGATTTTCCAGACTCAGTTCGCTGTTGGCGGCGACGATCACTTCGCCGGTGTCGGCGTTGATATAGTCCTTGGCCGACACCTTGCCGACGGCATATTCCACCGGCACTTCAATCTGTTCGACGCCGGCTTTTTCCAGCTGACGAATATGGCGGGCGGTGATGCGACGGCCGGTTTCCACCACGGTTTCGCCATCGACCACGATGTCGAAGGAGGCGGTTTCACCACGCAGACGCTCGGGTACCAGTTCCATCATCAGCTTGCCATCGACCACTTCGAACCGGGTGGTATCGAAGAAGGTGGCCAGGATGTCTTCGGTGCTGAAGTCGAGCGCGCGCAGGATAATGGACGCCGGCAGCTTGCGGCGACGGTCGATCCGCACGAAGAGGTTGTCTTTGGGATCGAATTCGAAATCGAGCCAGGAACCACGGTAGGGGATCACGCGGGCATTGTACAGCACCTTGCCGGAAGAGTGGGTCTTGCCGCGGTCGTGATCGAAAAACACACCCGGGCTGCGGTGCAGCTGGGAGACGATTACCCGCTCGGTACCGTTGATCACGAAGGTACCATTCTCAGTCATGAGCGGGATTTCGCCCATGTAGACTTCTTGCTCCTTGATGTCCTTGACAGTGCCGGCGGCGGCTTCTCTGTCGTACAGGACCATCCGCAACTTGACGCGCAGGGGCGCCGAGTAGGTCACGCCACGAATTTGACATTCCTGCACGTCAAACACGGGCTCACCCAGTCGGAAACTGACGTACTGCAACTCGGCAGTGCCGGAATAGCTGGTGATGGGGAAAACGCTGCGAAAAGCCGCTTCCAGACCGTACTCGCCTTGAGGATCTGCTTCAATAAACTGTTTGAAGGAGTCAAGCTGGATTGACAGCAGGTAAGGCGTGTCCAAGACTTGGTCACGCTTACCGAAGTCCTTACGAATGCGTTTTTTCTCGGTATAAGAGTAAACCATAGGGTTCCTCAGCTCGCTGATAAGTGACCCACTCTGTCCAAATGGGACAGCTCTAAAAACATCGTTTTTTGTCAGGCCGGGTCTCTCGACAACACCCGGTGGCTGGAACAACAAGGGGCGCAAACGATGTGAAAATTCCCCTCATCCCACAGCGCAAAAGGGCCGGTGAATAAAGATTCACCAGCCCTAGCCCGATTGCTCAGGCCGCTAAGCTACAGTGTAGCTTATTTGAGCTCAACAGTAGCACCAGCTTCTTCGAGCTCTTTCTTCAGTGCTTCGGCTTCGCCTTTGCTCAGCTGCTCTTTAACAGCGGCAGGAGCGGACTCAACCAGAGCCTTGGCTTCTTTCAGGCCCAGACCGGTAGCGCCACGAACGGCTTTGATAACGGCAACTTTGTTCGCGCCGGCAGCAGCCAGGATCACGTCGAACTCGGTTTGCTCTTCTACGGCAGCAGCAGCTTCGCCAGCAACGGCTACGGCAGCGGCGGCAGAAACGCCGAACTTCTCTTCCATGGCTTCGATCAGTTCAACAACTTGCATTACAGACATTTCTGCAACGGCTTCGATGATTTGGTCTTTAGTGATAGACATGACTCAAATTCCTAATGTTCTGAAGTAGACGGTAATCAAGCAACCAGAAGCGCCTTAGGCAGCTTCGGCTTCTTTCTTGTCGCGCAGGGCAGCAAAAGTACGAACCAGCTTGCCGGCAGAGGCTTCCTTCATGGTAGCCATCAGCTTCGCAATTGCTTCGTCGTAAGTCGGCAGCTTGGCGAGGCGGTCAATTTGGGCCGCGGGGATAAATTCGCCCTCGTAAGCCAGACCTTTCACCTCGAACGCGCTTTGCTCTTTGGCAAAGTCCTTGAACAGACGAGCGGCAGCGCCCGGGTGTTCGTTGGAAAACGCGATCAGGGTGGGACCTACGAATACCTCTTTCAGGCACTCGTAGTTGGTGTCTTCCACTGCCAGGCGAGCCAGGGTGTTACGGACTACCTTGAGGTAGATACCGTTGTCACGGGCTTGCTTGCGCAGGGTGGTCATGGCAGCTACGGTCACGCCGCGAGAATCGGCAACGACTGCAGACAGGGCGCCCTTGGCAGCTTCGTTGACTTCAGCAACAATTGCTTTTTTGTCGTCGAGTCTTAATGCCATTGGCTAAACTCCTGGATTCCACCTGGGATGATCCCAGATTAAACACACGCCCCGGTTATCGGGGCACCAAGGTGGCAGATTCCAGAAGAAAGGAATGCTTTCTAACTGGGTCCCGGCACCATCTACGCTGGAAGATTAAGCCTTGCGGCTCCAGCGGTCTTGGACGGGAGTCGAAGCCCCCAACCAAATAACAAGGCGCAAAATTCTACGAGAAACCTTGCACCTTGTAAATGCTTAATTAAGCAACGTCCAGGCTGGACTGTTCGATTGCCACGCCGGCGCCCATGGTGGTGGACAGGCTGACTTTCTTGATGTACTGGCCTTTGGAGGAAGCCGGCTTGGCACGCTTCAGCGCAGCCAGCAGGGCCTCCAGGTTGCCTTTCAGCTTGTCGTTGTCGAAATCAACCTTGCCGATGGTGGTGTGGATGATACCGTTCTTGTCGTTACGGTAACGCACCTGACCGGCCTTGGCGTTCTGCACGGCTTCGGCCACGTTCGGGGTAACGGTGCCCACTTTCGGGTTCGGCATCAGGCCGCGCGGGCCCAGGATCTGGCCCAGCTGGCCCACCACGCGCATCGCATCCGGAGAAGCGATCACCACGTCGAAGTTCATTTCGCCTTTCTTCACCTGTTCGGCCAGGTCGTCCATGCCGACCAGGTCGGCACCGGCGGCCTTGGCGGCGTCGGCGTTGGCACCCTGGGCGAACACGGCAACGCGCACGTCACGACCGGTACCATGGGGCAACACGGTAGCGCCACGGACGTTCTGGTCGGATTTACGGGCGTCGATGCCGAGGTTAACGGCCACGTCGATGCTCTCAACGAACTTGGCGGTGGCCAGTTCTTTCAGCAGGGAGATGGCTTCGTTGATCTCATAATCTTTGGTGGCGTTCACACGCTCACGGATGGTGCGCATACGCTTGGTCAGTTTTGCCATTGTCTTAGCCCTCCACTACCAGGCCCATGGAACGGGCAGAACCTTCGAGGCAACGCACGCGGGCGTCAACGTCAGCGCCAGTCATGTCCGGCTCTTTGGTCTTGGCAATTTCTTCCAACTGAGCACGGGTCACGGTACCCACCTTGTCTTTGTTGGGCTTGCCGGAACCGGACTTGACGCCGGCGGCTTTCTTCAGCAGGAAGGAAGCGGGCGGGGTCTTGGTCTCGAAAGTGAAGGAGCGGTCGCTGTACACGGTGATCACGACCGGAGTCGGTGCGCCTTTTTCCAGGCTTTCGGTACGGGCGTTGAACGCCTTACAGAATTCCATGATGTTCACGCCGTGCTGACCCAGGGCAGGACCAACGGGCGGACTCGGGTTAGCTGCACCAGCTGCTACCTGCAGCTTGATGTACGCTTGTACTTTTTTTGCCATTTGAAAATTACCTCAAAAATGGGTGATAGCGCCTCGGAGCAATACTCCTCTAACGGCTCCCCAACGTTAAAAGGGCGGCAAATTGTAGTTTTATTTGCCGCCCCCCGCAAGTTTTATGGTTGAAATACGCTCAGGTTTTTTCGACCTGGCCGAACTCCAGCTCCACCGGTGTGGAGCGTCCGAAGATCAGCACGGATACCTTGACCCGGCTCTTCTCGTAATCCACTTCTTCCACCACGCCGTTGAAGTCGGCGAAGGGGCCTTCGGTAACCCGTACCACCTCACCCGGCTCGAACAGAGTCTTGGGTTTCGGCTTGTCCACCGCGTCCTGCAGACGATTGAGGATAGCGTCGGCTTCTTTGTCGGAAATGGGGGCCGGCCGCTCGGGGGTGCCGCCGATAAAGCCCATCACCCGGGGGATGCTGCGCACCAGGTGCCAGGTGGCATCATTCATCTGCATTTGCACCAGCACATAGCCCGGGAAAAACTTGCGCTCGCTCTTGCGCTTCTGGCCGGCGCGCATTTCCACCACCTCTTCGGTGGGCACCAGCACTTCGCCGAACTGATCTTCCATGCCGTGCATCTTGATATGCTCACGCAGCGACTTGGCGACACGGCCTTCATATCCGGAAAACGCCTGGACCACATACCAACGCATTCTTTGTTCTGACATGGCTAATCCTTATACTCCGGTAACCAAGTTGACCAACCATACCAGCAGGCCATCCAGCAAAAACAGAAAGAGGCCAACCAGAGCGGTGACGGCCAACACGATCAGGGTGGTCTGGATGGCTTCCTGACGAGTCGGCCAAACGACCTTGCGCATTTCCAGACGGGATTCCTTGGCGAAGGCGAAGGCCCCCCTGCCCTTCTGGGTCTGATAGGCCAGCAACCCCGCAATACCCGCCGCCACTACCACGCCGGCAGCACGAATGAAGACCGCCAGATCACTATAGAGATAATTGGCGACCACGGCCGCGATCAAAATAATGAAAACCAGACCCCACAGCAGGGTATCTTTGGCCCCGCCCTGGTTCTCGGTGTTTACACTCATAAGCTACCTGTCTAAAAACTTGAGTCTGTCACAGACGCGAAAACCCCGCTGTCGGCGAGGTAAGTGGCAGGGGCGGAGGGACTCGAACCCCCAACCGTCGGTTTTGGAGACCGCCGTTCTACCAATTGGAACTACGCCCCTAATACAAGAAAGCCCCTATTATAGGGGCTTTCCGGTGTTATTGTAAGCGCTATTACTCGATGATTTTGGCAACAACGCCGGCGCCAACGGTGCGGCCGCCTTCACGGATGGCGAAGCGCAGACCGTCTTCCATCGCGATCGGGGCGATCAGGGTCACCACCATCTTGATGTTGTCGCCCGGCATTACCATCTCAACGCCTTCCGGCAGTTCGATGGTGCCGGTCACGTCGGTGGTACGGAAGTAGAACTGCGGACGGTAGCCCTTGAAGAACGGGGTGTGACGACCACCTTCTTCCTTGGACAGCACGTACACTTCGGATTCGAACTTGGTGTGCGGCTTGATGGAGCCGGGCTTGGCCAGAACCTGGCCACGCTCAACTTCTTCACGCTTGGTACCACGCAGCAGGGCACCGATGTTCTCACCGGCACGGCCTTCGTCCAGCAGCTTGCGGAACATCTCGACGCCGGTACAGGTGGTGGTGACGGTGTCTTTGATACCGACGATTTCGATGGTATCACCCACTTTCACGATACCGCGCTCAACACGACCGGTTACCACGGTACCACGGCCCTGGATGGAGAACACGTCTTCGATCGGCATCAGGAAGGCACCGTCGATGGCACGCTCGGGCTCGGGGATGTAGGTATCCAGGGCGTTGGCCAGCTCCAGGATCTTCTCTTCCCACTGGGGGTCGCCTTCCAGGCCTTTCAGGGCGGAACCCTGGATGACCGGAATGTCGTCGCCCGGGAAGTCGTACTCGGACAGCAGCTCGCGCACTTCCATTTCTACCAGCTCGAGCAGCTCTTCGTCGTCGACCATGTCACACTTGTTCATGAACACGACGATGTAGGGTACGCCTACCTGGCGGGCCAGCAGGATGTGCTCACGGGTTTGCGGCATGGGGCCGTCGGTAGCGGCAACCACCAGGATGGCGCCGTCCATCTGGGCCGCACCGGTGATCATGTTTTTCACGTAGTCGGCGTGGCCGGGGCAGTCAACGTGAGCGTAGTGACGGCTTTCGGTGTCGTACTCAACGTGAGAAGCGGCGATGGTGATACCACGGGCTTTTTCTTCCGGCGCGTTGTCGATTTGGTCGAACGCGCGGGCAGCACCACCAAACTTCTTGGCCAGGACGTTGGTGATGGCAGCGGTCAGGGTCGTTTTACCGTGGTCAACGTGGCCGATGGTACCAACGTTAACGTGCGGTTTTTTACGTTCAAATTTTTCTTTAGACATGCTCGTCCCTCTAACTGGTTGGGTGGTGAGCTATACCACGCGAGTCGCAAGTAGGAAGTATATAACAAAAAAGGCTTGAGGGTGCCTGGGCAAAGAAGTGGTGCTGATACCCAGAATCGAACTGGGGACCTCACCCTTACCAAGGGTGCGCTCTACCATCTGAGCTATATCAGCACTGGAGCGGGCAGCGGGAATCGAACCCGCATCATCAGCTTGGAAGGCTGAGGTAATAGCCATTATACGATGCCCGCGATTTTCTTTACTTAAACGACCTCAAACCGCTTTTTCAGTCCCGCCTGGGCGAACACTGGAAACTGGTGGAGGGGGCTGGATTCGAACCAGCGAAGGCTGAGCCGTCAGATTTACAGTCTGATCCCTTTGGCCACTCGGGAACCCCTCCAGATTTTAAATGGTGCCGGCAGAAGGAGTCGAACCCTCGACCTACTGATTACAAGTCAGTTGCTCTACCAACTGAGCTATGCCGGCACACGAGCGAGGCGAATTCTAGGGCAAGCCGGCCCGCAGATGCAACACCCCAGGCCAAGTTTTTCACTCCTCCCGGTTCAAGCGCACAAAAAAACGTCAGCAACCGGCAGCACAATCCGGACCGGCCGCGTCGCCTGGCTCCGGCTGCGACCAAAGAGCGACCCCGAACCGCCTTGTTCATCACCACACCATGGTGTATCGTCGCCGGGCGACTCACAGGACTTTCCGATGAAGATAGATAACTATTCACCCTATCTGGCCTTTTCCCGCGAGACCTGGTCAGAATTGCGCGACGCCGTGCAACTGCCCCTGAGCGAGGCCGAGCTCAGACGCCTGCAGGGGATCAACGACAAGGTATCCCTGGCCGAGGTGAGGGACATCTATCTGCCCCTGTCCCGCCTGCTCAACCTCTATATCAAGGCCAAGCAACGGCGCAACCGGGTGCTGGATCAGTTTCTCGGCAAGGAGCCGCACCACGTCCCCTACGTGATCAGCATCGCCGGCTCGGTCGCGGTAGGTAAAAGCACCACAGCCCGCATCCTGCAGGCCCTACTGGAGCGCTGGCCCCAGCACCCGCGGGTGGCCCTGGTCACTACCGACGGCTTCCTCTATCCCAATCACGTGCTGGAGCAGCGCGGCCTGATGCGCAGGAAAGGCTTTCCCCAGTCCTACGATATCCGCCGTCTGGTCCAGTTCGTCTCCGACATCAAGTCGGGAAAGCCCAGGGTCACCGCTCCCGTCTATTCCCATCTGGTGTACGACATAGTGCCGGACCAGGAGGCGGTGGTGGAGCAGCCGGACATCGTCATCATAGAAGGACTCAACGTGTTGCAGAGCGGCATGGACTACCCCCACGAGCCGCACCGGGTGTTCGTGTCCGACTTCGTGGACTTCTCCATCTTCGTGGACGCGGACGAACGGTTACTGAAGACCTGGTATGTGGAGCGCTTCCTCAAGCTGCGCTCGGGCGCTTTTACCGATCCCGAGTCCTATTTCCATCACTACGCCCGGCTCAGCGAAGAAGAAGCGGTGACTGTCGCCAGCCGTATCTGGCAGGAAATCAACTACAAGAATCTGAAGCAGAATATTCTGCCCACCAAGGACAGGGCCGAACTGATCCTCACCAAGGGCAAGGATCATGAGGTGGAACAGGTCTGGCTGAAGAAGTGAGCCTTTCAGACCCTGCGGAGTGAAAGGGGAAACCTGGGCGCCAAGGTATCCGCCTCACGCCTCACGCCTCACGCCTCACGCCTCACGCCTCACGCCTCACGCCTCACGCCTCACGCCTCACGCCTCACGCCTCACGATACTCAACCAGCGGTTCCGCGCAACGATATTTCCCCGCCGAGGAAGCGGCGCAGCTCCCCCGTTTCCAGCTCCAGCAGCAAGGCGCCCTGGTCGTCTATGCCCCGGGCCGTGCCGTGTATCTCCTGCTCCCCCATCAGCACCCGCACCGTCCTGCCGTTAAAGTAGTCGAGCCGGTTCCACTGCTCGCGAAAGGCGGCAATCCCCTCCCGCTCGAACAGCGCCAGATAGCGATGCAAATAATCGACCAGGGCCACCACCAGGGCGTTGCGATCTGCCACTTCGCCCAGTTCGGCCAGTTCGGCCCAAGGCTGGTCGATACGCTCCCGCTCTCCCTTGGGCAGCAGCAGGTTGAGCCCCATGCCAATCACCAGATGGCAAGGCCCGCCGGCGGTACCGGACATCTCCACCAGTATGCCCGCCAGCTTGCGGCCGCCCAGGTAGAGGTCGTTGGGCCATTTCAACTGCACCCCGCCGAAGCCCTGGGCCTTCAGGGCCTCCACCACGGCGATACCCACCACCAGGCTGAGCCCCATGGCCGCCGCCATACCCTGCTCCAGCCGCCAGTACAGGCTCAGGATCAGCTGGCCGCCGAAGGGGGACACCCAATGCCGGCCCCGCCGGCCCCGTCCGGCGGTCTGGCATTCGGCCAGGCAGACGTCCCCCTTCGCCAGTTGGGGAATGAACTCCAGCCAGTACTGGTTGGTGGAGCCGATCACCGGTACCACCTCGACCCGGGTCGGGGCCAGCTCCCGGGTCAGCCGTGCCGGGTCCAGCAGACTGAGCGGCACCGCCAGCCGGTAACCCTTGCCGCTCACGCTGTAGATGTCGAGTCCCAGGCTCTTCAGCGCCTGCACGTGCTTGCTCACCGCCGCCCGGCTGACCGACAGCGCCTCGCCCAGCTGCTCGCCGGAATGAAAGTGGCCATCCGCCAGCATCCGCAGCAGGCTTTCCCGCAGCGGTGTCAGTTCAGACATGCCAGCACCTCGTCCAGATTGGTTTCATCCCGGGGGCCCATCATGCGCACCTCGGGCTCGAGGCGGACGCCGAACTGCTGTTCCACCCGCTCCCGCACCAGCGCCGCCAGCCGGACGATCTCCTCGGCGGTGGCCCCGCCCAGGTTGACCAGCACCAGGGCCTGGTGCTCGTGCACTCCAGCCCCGCCCAGACGGCAACCCCTGAGGCCGGCCTGGTCGATCAGCCAGCCGGCAGCCAGCTTGACCAGCCCGGGCTCGGCCGGATAGACCGGCAGTGCGGGCCAGGCCAGCCTGAGCGCCTCGGCCTGGGCCTCGCCCACTTTGGGATTCTTGAAGAAGCTGCCCGCATTGCCCAGCGCCCCGGGATCCGGCAACTTGGATCTGCGGGTGGCGCACACCTGCTCGAAGATCTGTCCGGGGCTGGCCGTTGCCCCCAGCGCCGCCAGGGGGCCGTAGCCCAGCACCGCTTTCCAGGCCTTGGGCAGGCGCAGGGTCAGGCTCAGGATCAGGTGCCGGCGCGCGGCATGCTTGAACACGCTGTCCCGGTAGCCGAAGGCGCAATCGGCGGCCGACCAGTGACGGATTTCGCCGCTGTCCCAATCGAAGCTTTCTACCGCCTCGCAAAATTGCGCCAGCTCGACCCCGTAGGCGCCGATGTTCTGGATGGGGGCGGCGCCGACGGTGCCCGGGATCAAAGCCAGGTTTTCCAGGCCCGGCATGCCCTGCTCCAGGGTCCAGCATACCAGTCCATGCCAGCCTTCCCCGCCTTCCGCCCGCACCAGCCAGGCATCCCCGACATCGCTGACGGTAATGCCCTTCAAACGGTTGACCAGCACGGTTCCCTCGAAGGGGGCGGTGAACAGCAGGTTGGAGCCTTCCCCCACAAACAGAGGCAGCTCACTGCGCAATGACCGCCACAGCTCGGGCAACTGACTACGTTGCTCCAGTACCAGCAGGGTGCGGGCATTCTGGGCAAGACCGAAGGTATTGAAGGGAAGAAGGGACACCGGGCTCGTCGACATGATGGAATATCCTGAATAAAGGCGGACCCAGTGTACCTCAAGACGGCGGTCGGGTTAACCGACCGCTCGCCCGCACCGTCTTTGCCCGGGAGTAAAAGTCATTTACCGACCATGGGGTAAAGCCGTCTTGATCCCGCCGCCGTTTTGACCTGAAATCGAACTCCCTTTCGTCAACCGCGGCTGGAGCATGATGAGCAAGCAGCAAAGCACCCAACTGATCCGGGATTATTACCAGGCATTCAACAACGGCGACATGGAGGCCTTCCTCGGCCTGCTGAGCGACGAGGTGATCCACGACATCAACCAGGGCGGACGGGAAACCGGTAAGGCCGCCTTCGCCGACTTCATGGCGCGCATGAACCGCCACTACCGGGAGCAGCTGACCGACCTCCAGATCCTGGTCAGCGAGGACGGCAGCCGAGCCGCCGCCGAATTCGTGGTGCTGGGGGAATACCTGAATACGGATCAGGGACTGCCCGAAGCCCGCGGCCAGCGCTACCGGCTGCCGGCCGGGGCCTTCTTCGAGATCCGGGACAACAGGGTGGCGCGGATCAGCAACTACTACAACCTGAACGACTGGCTCGCCCAGGTCGGCGGATGAACGGCCCAATCCGTATACTGGCGGTCAGGGGTGCCGAGCTGGCCCCCTGGCTCAACGCCCTGGCCGAACTGCGCATCCGGGTGTTCCGGGACTACCCCTATCTCTACGACGGCAGCCTGGAATACGAGATGGCCTATCTCGCCCCCTACCTGCAATGCGAGGACAGCCTCTGCCTGCTGGCCCTGGACGGCGATCGGGTGGTGGGCGCCTCCACCGGACTGCCTCTGGCCCGGGAGGTGGACGAGTTCCAGGCGCCCTTCCTGGCCCGGGGCGTGACGGTGGAGGACATCTTCTACTGCGCCGAGTCGGTGCTGCTGCCGGACTACAGGGGCAAGGGCCTGTACCGGGCCTTCTTCGCCGGACGGGAAGCCCATGCCCGTAGCCTGGGCTTCGGCCGGGCCGCCTTCTGCGCCGTGGTGCGTCCCGAGGATCATCACCTGAAGCCGGCCGGCTACCGCCCCCTCACCGCTGTCTGGGCCCGTTTCGGCTACCACCCCGTCCCCGGACTGGACACCCGTTTCCGCTGGAAGGACAGGGACCAGGCGGAAGAAACCGACAAGCCCATGCAGTTCTATCTCAAGTCCCTGGAGGCCTAGCCATGACTCCCGCCCTCACCCTCGCCAGCGCCCAGTATCCCATCGAGTTTATCGGCAGCTGGGCGCGCTTCGAGCAGAAGCTGGATCGGCTGCTGGAAGAGGCACTCGACCAGGGCGCCAACTTCCTGCTGTTGCCGGAATACTTTTCCATGGAGCTGGCCTCCCTGTTCGATGAAACCGTCTACCGCTCCCTGCAGCGCCAGTTGGACGCCCTGCAGGCGCTGCTGCCCGACTTTCTCGGCTATTTTTCCCGCCGGGCCCGGCGCCACGACCTGCATATCCTGGCCGGCACCTTCCCGATACGGCGGCAAGACGGCCGCTACGTCAACCGGGCCCATCTGTTCCGCCCCGACGGCGGCCACGACTGGCAGGACAAGCTGCAGATGACCCGCTTCGAGCGGGAACAGTGGGGCATAGAGCCGGGCGAAGCCATCAAGGTGCTGGACACCGCCTTCGGCAAGGTGGGGGTCGCCGTCTGCTACGACAGCGAGTTCCCGCTCATCGTGCGCCGGCAGGTGGAGGCCGGCGCCCGGCTGATCCTGGTGCCCAGTTGTACCGACACCGAAGCCGGCTTCAACCGGGTCAGGATCGGCAGCCAGGCCCGGGCCCTGGAGAACCAGTGTTTCGTGGTCCAGTCCCCCACCATAGGACAGGCGCCCTGGTCGGAGGCGGTCGACCTCAATACCGGCCGGGCCGCCGTCTATACCCCGGTGGATTACGGCTATCCCGCCGACGGCGTGCTGGCCATGGGCCGGGCCGACCAGCCCGGCTGGGTGCTGGCCCGGCTGGACCTCGACGCCCTGGAGCGGGTGCGCATCCAGGGCCAGGTGTTCAACCACAGGGACTGGGACGGCCAGCTTCGGTTTTAGGCCTTTCTACTCCGAGAGAAAGGCCTGCACCTCATCGGCCGCTATGGCAAAGTTGAAGTGGCCCCCCGCCAGCACCCCCTTGGTGGTAATGCCGATCAGCATGCCCTGGGCATCGAAGAGGGCCCCACCTGACGAGCCATAGGTCACGGGTGCGGTGGTCTGGATAAGCCGCACGTCCCGCTCCCTTCTCAGGGCCGAGACGATGCCTTCGGTCAAGGTTTTTTCAAAGCCCGCCGGCGCCCCTATGGCAAAGACCCGTTCCCCGACCCGCACACTGTTGTACGACCTCATGGTGTTGGTAAAGTTGAGCTCCTGGTTCGGCTCAAACAACTCCAGCAAGGCGAGATCGCGCCGGGGATCCGTCTTGGTCACCCGCCATATCAGCACATCGCTCTCCCTGATGAGCTCCCCCTGCGCCGTGATACTGACGGGAACCCCGCCGGCGGCCACCAGATGGTAGTTGGTGACGGCCCGGAATTTATCGATGGCGATGGCCGATCCCAGGCTGAGGGGCTTGAGATCGCCGTCGAGCCGTTCATAGACCGTTATCTTGTAGATGCTGGGTTCATGCCGCGTATACAGCGCGATCGCCTGCTGCGACAAGGCTTCCGCCGAAATGCCGGCAGTAGAAGGCGCGGTGAGGACCGGCCCCGGCGGCGTGATGGTTCCGCGCTCGGTGATGCCGCTTGCAATACGATGCTGTTCACTCTGGCTTCCGGGCTGGGCGGCAATGATGGCCAGGGCAGGGGACTGAGCGAGGCGCTCCAGTCCACGGGAACATTCCGCCAGCCCCTGCTCGGCACAAGCCCTATAGTGCTCCAGGGCTTTTTGCGGGTGCTGGTACCGTGTTCCATGCTCGCCTTGATAGATGGTCCCCAGGCGGAGGTGGGCCTGAGGGCTCCACACCGCATCCGCGGCATCGGCAGCCCGGCTGTACCAGATGATCGCCCGCTCCATATCCCGAGCAGTCCCCCTGCCCTCGAGATACATATCGGCGAGGGCAACCTGAGCCTTGGGAGAGGCATTGATCTGCGCCGCCCTGAGGTAATGCTGAAATGCCTGGGCGTCATCCCCCTGCCGTTCGGAATTGTACGCCTCCTGTAACTGGGCTTCCTCCGTCAGGTTGCAGCCACCGAGCAGGATGGCGAAGAGGACGTGTGGCAGTCGTTTCTTATCCATGCTCCACCTGTGTGCCAAGGGGGTCTAGCGGTGCGGCTCAAAGCCTAAGCATAGCAGCAGAACCGGAGGCGGACGCCAGGGTTCAGGCCTGGAGCCTCTTACCGCCACGATGCCCCCGACCGCCCCTGTGGCGCCCCTTGGACTTGCGCCCTCCCCCTGGCCCGGGGCCGGTGGGCAGACCGCGCAATGAGGCCGGATCAAGTTGTTGCATCAAGGTGGGCAGAAACTGCTCCAGCTCGGTCATGAAGGCCTGGTAGCTGCCTTCTTTACGGCTGATGGCATCGAGGGCGGCTTCCCAGCGGGCGGTCATGTCGGGGGTGGTGGCCACCTCGGGCAGGCTGGCGATCAGTTGCCGGCCCGCCTCGGTGGCGCGGATCTGCCTGCCCTCCCGGCGCAGGAAGCCGCGAGTGAACAACAGCTCTATGATGCCGGCCCGGGTCGCCTCGGTCCCCAGGCCGTCGGTTTCACGCAGTATCTTCTTGAGTCCGGAGTCGGTGACGTAGCGGGCAATATGGGTCATGGCCGACAGCAGGGTGGCGTCGGTGAAGTAGCGGGGCGGCTGGGTCAGCTTGTCGAGCAGTTCCCCCTCCAGGCACAGCAGCGGCTCTCCCGGCCGCAACTCGGGCAGGGCGGGCTGCAGCTCGGGATCCTCCTCCGGCTCACGCTGGTCCGGCCGGGCGAAAAGCGCCTTCCAGCCGGGCTCGACCTGCTGTCGGGCCCGGGCCAGGAAGCGGCCGCCGGCGATCTCGACCTCCAGTTGCCGATCGTCGTATTGCCAGTGGGGGTAGAACTGGGCCAGGTACTGGCGGGCGATCAGGTGGTAGATGTGGCGCTCGGTGGCGGACAGCCGGTCGCCGTCCATGGTCCGGGCGGTGGGGATGATGGCGTGATGGGCCTCCACCTTCCTGTCGTCCCAGGCCTTGCCGCGCCGGGCCAGATCCGCCCCCGCCAGGGCCGCCGCCAGCTCGGGGCAGACCCGGGTCAGGGCCCCGGTCACGGCGCCGGCCTGGGGGAAATGTTCTTCCGGCAGGTAGCGGCAGTCGGAACGGGGATAGGTGATCAGCTTGTGCCGCTCGTACAGGGCCTGGCAGGTGTCGAGCACCTGCTGGGCGCTGAGTCCAAAGCGACGGGCGGCGTCTATCTGCAGGGCCGAGAGGTTGTAGGGCAACGGCGGCGCCTGCCGCTGGCGCTGCCGCTCGGCCTTGAGCACCCGCCCCGGCTGGCCGGTGATGCGTCGGATCACGTTTTCCGCCAGCGCCCGGGACAGCACCCGGCCCTCCTCGTCCTGCCAGGGCTGGCAGGCCTCGCTCGGCTGCCACTTGGCCTTGAACCGCTCGCCGCCTTCGGTCTGCAGCAGGGCCAGCACCTCGTAGTAGGCTCTGGGCTCGAAGGCGTCTATCTCCCGATCTCGCCGCACCACCAGCCCCAGCACCGGGGTCTGCACCCGCCCCACCGACAGCACCCCCTGGTAACCCTGGCTCCGCCCCGCGATGGTGCACAACCGGCTCATGTTGATGCCGTAGAGCCAGTCGGCCCGGGAACGGGCCAGGGCCGAGACCGACAGGGGCACGAAATCGCGGTTGGGCCTGAGGTTGTCCAGGGCCCGTCGCACCGCCGCCGGGTTGAGATCGCTGATCAGGCAGCGCCGCACCGCCTCCCGCCGGGTGGCGGGCACGCCGCAGAAACGGATCACCTCGTCCACCAGCAACTGCCCTTCCCGGTCCGGATCACCGGCGTGGACGATGGCGTCCGCCTCCTTCAGCAGCTTTTTCAGCACCGCCAGCTGGCCGTGGGTCTTGGCCTTGGCCTCGAGCTTCCACTCCCGGGGAATGATGGGCAGGTGCTCCCGCCGCCACTGCTTGAAGGCGGGATCGTAGGCATCGGGCTGGGCCTGCTCCAGCAGATGGCCGATGCACCAGCTGACCACGTCGCCGTTGCCCAGGCGGATAAATCCCTCCCCCTTGTGGTGGGGCTTGGGCAGTACCTCGGCCAGGGCCCGGCCCAGGCTGGGTTTTTCGGCGATATAGAGGATCATGGCGGCGCAGGATAACTGTATGTATGAACAGGGTAGCAGCCGGCCCCGGCCGGCTCAATAATCCCCGTGCAGCAAGAAGTCGTCCATGGCCTCCACCAGGTAGGGCCAGTCGGCCTCGGGCACCGGCGTGGCCGGGTCTTCCTCGCCCTCGCCGTACTCATCCCAGTAGTGGGCGCGCAGGGCCAGGGGAAAGTCGCCGTAGTCCTCGGCCAGGGCCCGCAGCGGCCCGAACCAGAGGATGCGGGTCAGGCCGGCGGTGAGATCGTTGAGGTATTCCACCAGGGTCTCGGGGGCGGGGAACTGCTCCATCAGCAGTTCGAAGCGCTCCCGGGCCGCGGCGGTCTGGTCGGGATCCAGCTCGCCCAGCTCGGCCACATGGTGCAGGTAGTCCTGCAGCAGGTAATGGCGGGCCTGCTCCTCGCCGGACAGCCACTGGCAGCGGGTTTCCTTGCGGCTGATCACCGACAGGGCCACCCCCTCGTCGAGAAAGCACAGTGCCCACAACTGATCGTCCATTCGCTACTCCGGAGCTTGATTGAAAGGGCCGCAGTGTAGCCTAAAGCGCGCCGCGCCGGTATGCCCCCCGCCACCAGCGGGCGAACTTGTCCCGCCGCCACCACAGCAGCGCCAGGCTGAGGCCCAGATAGATGGCGGGCTCCAGCCAGCCGGACTTGACCGCCCACCAGAAATGCACCGGCACCAGCAGCGCCGCCAGGTAGATACCGTTGTGCAGTTGTTGCCAGCGTCGCCCCAGCCGCCGCTGCCAGCCCTGGGTGGAGGTAACCGCCAGCAACAGCAGGACCAGCCAGGCCGCCA
Source organism: Zobellella sp. An-6 (assembly GCF_052487945.1). NCBI lineage: Bacteria > Pseudomonadati > Pseudomonadota > Gammaproteobacteria > Aeromonadales > Aeromonadaceae > Zobellella > Zobellella sp. An-6. The sequence goes on from NZ_CP199259.1 coordinate 3,862,379, forward strand.
TGCCCAGGGTGATAAAGCCACGCTCGATGATTTCGGCGCCGATCTGGCCCCAGGCCAATTGCAGGTCCAGCACCAGCCACACCAGCAGGTGCAGGCAGGCATAGGCGAAGCACCAGAGTCCCAGCAGCCGTCGCACCCGTATCAGCCAGCCCGCCTTCAGCCCCTTGGCCAAGGGCGAGACACACAGCGTCAGCAGCAGCAGGCGCAGGGCCCAGTCACCCAGGTACTGCAGCAGTTCGGGCACGGGGTCGGCACTGAAGCGGCCGGTGGCCAGGGCCCAGGGCAGCCACAGCAGCGGCAGCGCGGCTCCCAGCTGCAGGACCGCCTTCAACCCGGGCAGCTGTTGCGGGCTCAGCTTCATCAGTAGAATCTCCTCAGGTCCATGCCTTGATACAGGGACGCCACCTCTTCCTCATAGCCGTTGAACATCAGCGTCGGCTGGCGTCGGCTGCCGAACAGGCCGCCTTCTCCGATGACCCGTTCGGTCGCCTGGCTCCAGCGCGGGTGATCGACGGTCGGGTTGACGTTGGCGTAGAAGCCGTACTCGTGGGCCGCCAGCCGATTCCAGGTGGTGGGGGGTTCCTGCTCGATCAGCCGGATGCGGACGATGGATTTGATGCCCTTGAAGCCGTATTTCCAGGGCACCACCAGCCGCACCGGCGCGCCGTTCTGAGGTGGCAGCGTCTTGCCGTACATGCCCACCGTCAGCAGGGCCAGGGGGTGCATGGCTTCGTCCAGGCGCAATCCTTCCACATAAGGGTAATCGATACCGCCCCCCACGAAACGGGAAGCCTGGCCACGCATCTGCCCGGGGTCATAGAGCGTTTCGAAGGCCACGTATTTGGCCCTGGAGGTTGGCTCGGCAGCGTTGATTATTTCGGCCAGGGGCACCCCCAGCCAGGGGATCACCATGGACCAGGCCTCCACACAGCGATGCCGGTAGATGCGCTCTTCCAGCCGTTGCCGCTCGATCCAGGCCCAGACATCCAGGGTCCGGGGCCTGGCCACCTCCCCTTCGATCACCAGGGTCCAGGGGCGGGTCTTGAAATCCTGGGCATAGCGGGCCGGATCCGACTTGTCGGTGCCGAACTCGTAAAAGTTGTTGTAGCTGGTGGCGACTTGCTCGGCGGTGAGCGGCAGCTCGGGGCGGTAGGCGGCGGGCTGGTCGAACGCAAGCGGCAGGGTCCTGGCCCCCTGCTGCGGGTCGTCGCCCAGCAGGTTGCCGAGCAGGCCGGCATGGGCGGGGCCGCTCAGAGCGGCGGCGCCGAGCCCCAGCCCCAGGCCTTGCAGGATCCGGCGGCGGTCGCGGTACACCGCTTCCGGGGTCACCTGGTTTTCGGACAGGGTCGATTTCTTCTTGATGTTGATCCGCATGCAGGCTCCGTGATTGAGCATAAGGTTGTATACAAAGAGCCTTGATGCGGCGGAAAAATTTCGTCAGCCGCCCTTGTCCTTGTAGGCGCCGGACTCGATGCCGTGGCGGTTGAGCAGCTTGTAGAAGTCGGTACGGTTGCGCCCGGCCAGGGCCGCCGCCTGGGTGACGTTGCCGTCGGTCATGCGCAGCACCTTGTTGAGGTAGACCCGCTCGAATTCCGCCCTGGCCTCGTTGAAGGAGGGGAAGTGATCGCTGTTACCGGCCAGTATGGTCTCGATCGCCTGGGGCCCTATCACCGGGGCGGCAGCCAGCGCCACCGCCTGCTCCACCACGTTGAGCAGTTGCCGTACGTTACCCGGCCAGTTGGCCGCCGCCAGCATCGCCAGTGCCTCGGGGGCGAAACCGGTCACCTGGGTGGCCTGGCGCTGGCGGATTTGCTCCAGGAAGTGGCGGGCCAGCAGCGGTATGTCCTCGGGCCGTTCACGCAGCGGCGGCAGCGACAGGTTGACCACGTTCAGCCGGTAGAAGAGATCCTCGCGAAAACGCCCCTGCTCCATGGCGGCCACCAGATCCCGGTTGGTGGCGGAGAGAATGCGCACATCGGTCTTGATATTGCGGGTACTGCCGAGCGGACGGACCTCCTGCTGCTCCAGGGCCCGCAGCAACTTGACCTGCAGCGGGGGCGGCATGTCGCCGATCTCGTCCAGGAAGAGGGTGCCGCCCTGGGCGGCCAGGAAGATACCGGGGTGATCGGAGATGGCGCCGGTGAAGGCACCCTTGACATGGCCGAACAGCTCCGACTCCAGCAACTGCTCGGGCAGGGCCCCGCAGTTGAGCGCGATAAAGGGATAGTCCCGGCGCGGGCTGGCATCGTGGATGGCCTTGGCCATCAGTTCCTTGCCCGCCCCCGAGGGGCCGGTGATCAGCACGCTGATGTCGAGCGGAGCTATGCGCCGGGCCTGCTCCAGTACCGCGGCCATCACCGGGCTGCGGGTCAGGATATTGTGCTGCCATTCGTCGTCGTCCGCCGGCAGCGACACCGCCAGCGCCTCGTTGATGGTCTTGCGCAGGGCTTCCTTGTCGATAGGCTTGGTCAGGAAACCGAACACCCCGGAACGGGTGGCGGTCACCGCATCGGTGATGGAGCCATGGGCGGTCATGATCACCACCGGCAGGCCCACATGGCTGCGCTGGATACGATCGAACAGGGCCAGACCGTCCATGCCGTCCATCTTGAGATCGCTCAACACCAGATCGGGCCTGTCCCGTTCCAGCCACTCCAGCGCCTCGGCCCCGGAAGTGGCGGTATTGACCGCGAATCCCTCGCTCTTGAGCCGCAGCCCCAGCAGCTTCAGCAGGCTGGCATCGTCGTCCACCAGCAGTATCTTGGCCTTACGCTTCATTGGGCCGACTCTTGGTATCTGCGTTCATTGATCTGCTCGTCGATGGTGGCCAGTTCGTTGAGCTTCTTGGTCAGGCTATCGACCTGCTGCTGCCGTTCGCCCAGTTGCCGGTCCAGGCTCAACAGCTCCTGGTTATAGCCCTGGTACAGGGAAAAGAACTGCTGCAGACGGGTATTGACGCCCGCCGTGCCCTGCCGGAACAGCTGCTGGGCCCGCTGGCGCTGGCCGGCACTGGCCCGGGGATGGCTGAGCCAGAGCGCCAGCCGCAGCTGGTCTTCGCCCTGGCCGCCCTGCAGCCGCTGTAGCTGCCGCTGCCGTTCGGCATCATTGCTGGCCATGACGGTGGCGGCCAGCTGCAGCCAATCGTGCAGCTCCTCCGCGTCGGAGGCCGGGCTCCAGGCCGGTTCGGGCTGCCGCTGATGCGGCAGTGAATAGGGCAACGAACAACCGGCCAGGGCCAGCGCCAACACGCCGCACATCCATACTCTCGTCATTTATGATTCCTTATCCGCACTCTTGGGTAGACATAATTCAAAGCAGACCAGCTCCGTCATCGCCGTATTCAACGTCAGCCGTCCCCCCATGCTGATGGCCGCTTCCCGGGCGATGCTCAGGCCGATGCCGGAGCCCTTCAGCACACCCTTGCGCTCCTGACCGCCCTGCACGAAGGGCTCGAAAATCCGCTCCCGATCCCGCTCCGGAATGGGCTGTCCGCTATTGGCGACAGTCAGGCAATAATGCTGTTCCAGGAGCCGGGCTTCGATACGGATCTGACCACCGACATCTCCGTAATTTACCGCATTGGAGATCAGATTATCCAATACCAGCTTGAGCCGGTGGGCATCCGCCAGCGGGGGCCGCTCGTCCAGTGCCAGGCTGACCCGCAACCCCTTGTGCTCAATGGTCAGGCGATGGGCCTCCAGGCTCTGCTCCAGCAAGGGCAGCAGAGCCACCTCTTCCTGGTACACCTGCACCTGCTGCACCCTGTTGTAGTCGAGCAGTTGCTCGATAAGCCCCTGCAGGCGATAGCTGTTGTGCACCAGCAACTCGCAGATCTCCTCCTGCTCGGGCGTGAGCGGCCCGGTGACCTTTTCCGCGAGCAGGTCGGCCCCTTCCCGCAGACTGGCCAACGGGGTTTTCAGCTCATGGGACAGATGACGCAGGAACTGCAGCTTCTGGGCTTCCAGCTCCCGCAGCCGCTGGTGCAGCCACTGCAACTGCTCTCCCAGCTCCACCAGCTCGGCCGGCCCCCGTATCGGCCGTTCGTCCGGGTCAATCCCCGCGCCCAGGCTCAGGATACGGCGCTCCAGCTGGCGCACCGGACGGATGATCAGGTAGGTGAACAACAGCACCAGCAACAGGCTGGCGCCGCCCAGGGCCGCGCTCAGCGCCCACAGCTGCTGACGCACCTGGATCACGTGGCTGCGCACCTGCTGGATACGCCCGTCGATCTGCACCCGGGTCAACTTGTCCAATGCCAGTGTGGCACTATTGAAGGCATCGAACACCCCCACCTGCTCCCGGATCTGCTCCCCGTCGGCCTGGGCCAGATCCACCAGATAAATCAGTTGCTGCTGCAGGTCATCGGCCAGCGGGCCGGCTTCTATCACCTGCAACAGGCTCTCCAGCTCCTGCCGGTAGCGCTCCAGCAGACGCAGGTAGGACAGCCGCAGTTCGGGATTCTCCAGCACCGCGTAGCGGCGGATGGTGCGCTCCATGTCCAGCGCCAGATCGTTCATGTCTGATGCCCGTCGGGTATCCACCACCGCACTTTCGATACCGTCCTCCGCCAGTTGGATCACCTGTTCCAGGCTGCGGCTGTTCTGGATCACCAGCAGGATCAGCGGCAACAACACCAGGGTAAAGGCAATCAGCACCAATCTCAGCAAGGAGCGAGGGGCAAACCCCCTGACCGCTTTTGACATCATCCACATACTCGTCGACCACAGAGGGAAACAGGATAACAAAAGCACCGTCGCGCCAGATAAAAAAAACCGGTCGGGAGGCGACCGGCATTAAAAGAAGTACAGAATGTGCATCCTTGCACAGGTCCGACACACTCTCGTGCCGCGGGGGCGGCAGTATCAGACCAGCAGCATTAAGCAAATACGAGGCCAAACAATAAAAAATCAATTTACTCAATACGTTATAAAAACACCTTCCGTCTTTAAGGCCGCTATCTGTTGCAATAAGGAGACAGCTTTTGCGAGAAAAATATAAAACACTTATTAAACAAGAGCTTATAGTGTCGCTTTTTTTATACACCCCTTTCACCGAAAACGTTCCCAACCTTTGATGTCATCGTCTTTTCAGTAGATACGCTATGCTGATAATGAACCGGGTCGGAGGCTATCAGGCATCCATAAGGCACCGATTGGATCATCGATAAAAAGGATGTCACACTCGGTTTATCAAGTATTTAAGGAGAATGGCCATGGCAACAGTAAACGAGATCATGAGACACAGCCTGCCGATGCTGACAGTGGACATGTCGATTTCCGAGGCGCTGGACCGCATGCTGGAGTCCGGCCTGAGCGGCCTGCCGGTGGTGACGGCCCAGCGGCACATCATCGGCTTTCTGTCGGAGCAGGACTGCATTCCCACTCTGATCAATGCCAACTACCACTGCGACAGCAGGGCCAAGGTGAGCGATCTGATGCGTAATGAGCCGCTGACGGTCACCCCGGACACCGATGTGTTTGAGCTGGCCCGTACCATGGGCGGCGCCAAGCCCAAGCTTTATCCGGTGGTCGAGGGCAAGAAGGTCATCGGTATCGTAACCCGCCATCAGGTAATGAGTTTTCTCAATAACCAGTTGAAGACCTGCCTGGCTACCTACTGAGCCGGCAGCGAGGAATAACCAAAGGGCGCCGCGGCGCCCTTCTTGTTTAGCTGGGTGGATACCGGTTCAGAGCAGGCCGTCAACCGACTCACCCAGCTCTGCCGGCCAGACCCCGCACTGCACCTGGCCGATATGGCCGAGCTGCAGCAGCAGCATGGCCAGCCGCGACTGGCCGATACCGCCGCCGATGGTCTGGGGCAGCTTGCCCGCCAACAGCGCCTGGTGCCATTCCTGGTCGGCCCTGTCCTCGTGGCCGGTCAGGGCCAGTTGGCGGCGCAGGGCGTCCTGATCCACGCGAATGCCCATGGAAGAGATCTCGAAGGCGTCCTCCAGTACCGGGTTCCACACCAGGATGTCGCCGTTCAGGCCGGCCAGGCCGTCCTTGCCCGGGCTGGACCAGTCGTCGTAATCCGGAGCGCGCACGTCGTGGATCTCGCCATGGCTGAGCTTGCCGCCGATGCCCACCAGGAACACCGCCCCCAGCTCCCGGGCCGCGGCCCGTTCCCGTTCCTTGGCGTCCAGCTCCGGATAGCGGGCCAGCAGCTCTTCCGCGTGCAGTACCTTGATCTGTTCCGGCAGGAAAGGGGTGAAGCCGAACTCAGCGGCGGCGGCCTGTTCGGTGCGCTTGATGGCGCCGTAGATGCGGTTGACGGTGGCCACCAGGAAGTCGGCATGACGGTCCTGCTCGGTCATCACCTGCTCCCAGTCCCACTGGTCCACATAGACGGAGTGGATGGGACTCAGCCGGTCTTCGTCCGGACGCAGTGCCTTCATGTGGGTGTAGATGCCTTCGCCCGGCTCGAAGCCGAAGCGGGCCAGGGTATGGCGCTTCCACTTGGCGAGGGAATGCACCACCTCGAAGGTGGCGGCGGGAATGGCCTTCACCTTCACCTGCACCGCCTTCTCGGAGCCGGACAGGTTGTCCTGCATGCCGTCGCCGAGGCGGCTGAGAATGGGCGCCTGAACCTCCAGCAGATTCAGCTGCTGGGCCAGTTGACCGGAGAAATACTCCTTCACGAAACGGATCTGGCGTTGGCGTTCAATATAGGCTTGCTTCATCTCATTCACCTGGGCTTGCTGATTGGTTTTGCAGGATAATCAGGTAGGTGACGCAGGAATTCAATATCATGTAGAAAAAACTCCCGCTTTAATCTACATTCATCAAAAAATTCGACTCAGATAGCAGGATAATCATAATTCCATGGAAAAAGGCGACTTTCATTACCGGATCGACAATCTGGACAAATCCATCCTGATGGCGCTGATGGACAACGCCCGGGTGCCCTACGCGGAGCTGGCCAAGCGCTTCGAGGTCAGCCCCGGCACCATCCACGTGCGGGTGGAGAAGATGAAGCAGGCGGGCATCATCGAAGGCACCCGGGTGCAGGTCAACCCCAAGAAGCTGGGCTACGATGTCTGCTGCTTTATCGGCATCATCCTGAAGAGCGCCCGGGACTATCCCCAGGCGCTGGCCAAGCTGGAACAACTGGAGGAGGTGGTGGAGGCCTACTACACCACCGGTCATTACAACATCTTCATCAAGGTGATGACCCGCTCCATCGACGAGCTGCAGCGGGTCTTGATCAGCCGGCTGCAGCCCATCGACGAAATCCAGTCCACCGAAACCCTGATTTCCTTGCAGCAGCCGATCGACCGGGACGTCACGCCCTAGCGCTGCTCAGCCCCGCAGCTTGTCCAGGGTATCCTGCATCAGCTCGAGCCGCTGCTGCCTGAGCTTGCTGTCGGCGGCAATCTTCTCCAGGGTCGCGGCCTTGAGCTCAGCGTCTTCAATATCGGCCGCCTTGTCCTCGGCCACCAGCTTGTGCATCAACAGCTGTTGTTCCATGGACGCCAGCCGGGCCTGTTGGGTGGCGAAGAACTGCGCCTTCAGCTCCGGGCTGTCCAGCTCGGCCAGCCGCTCGCTCAGGTGCTGCTCGAAACGGGCCGGATCCATCATCCGCTCCCCCTGGTGCCGCCCCTGGTGCTTGCCGTGGCGGCCTTCCTTCATGCCCCGCGGGCCGCAGTCTTCCTTCATCTGCCCTTTGTGCCAGCCCGGCTGGCCTTCGGCCGCCATATCGGCGGCGCTGACCAGGGCGGGAACGGCGATAAGGGTGGCGGCAAGCAACAGGGCGCTGTGTTTGGTTTTCATGATCGTTTTCCTCTCGGGTGCGATGACTTCGCCGTCAAGTAAAACAGTCCCCTGTCAGCAAACTGTGTCGTCACCCGCCTTTTTTGTAGCAAAGTGTGACGTCCGTGGCCGCTGACATACTTTGACATTATTTCCCGCCTCAAGGGCCTTATACTGGCGGGGTCACGGCAAGAGGAAAGAAGATGAACAAAGGCAGGCAGTTGCTGGTGGTGGACGATCACGGCGAGATCCGCGATCTGCTGAAACGCTTCCTGGAGCAACACGGCTATCAGGTACAGGGGGTGCGGGACGGGCGGGAGATGCGCCAGTACCTGGAACGTCACGCCGTCGACCTGCTCATTCTCGACCTGATGCTGCCCGGCGACGACGGCCTGACCCTGTGCCGGGAGCTGCGCGGCCAGGGCAACAACGTGCCCATCATCATGCTCACCGCCATGGGCGAGGATACCGACCGCATCGTCGGCCTGGAAATGGGGGCCGACGACTACCTGCCCAAGCCGTTCAACCCGCGCGAGCTGCTGGCCCGTATCAAGGCGGTGCTGCGCCGCCACCCGGAGCCGGGCCAGACGCCGGCGGCCGAGGAGCCGAAAAAGATTCGTTTCAACCACTGGACCCTGGACCTGGCCCGGCGGGAGCTGATCGACGACAAGGGCGTGACCATCAGCCTGAGCACCGCCGAGTTCGACCTGCTGCGGGTCTTTATCCGCCATCCCAACCGGGTACTGAGCCGGGATCAACTGCTGGACCTGGCCCGGGGGCGGGAAGCCCAGGCCTTCGACCGGGCCATCGACACCCTGGTCAGCCGGCTGCGGCGCAAGCTCGAGCCCGATTCCAGGAACCCCCAGCTGATCAAGACCATCTGGGGCGGCGGCTACATGCTGGTGGCCGAGATCGACCATGGGGATTGAACGCCTGCGCTACTGGCTGGGCAGCCTCACCGGCCAGGTGATACTGGTGGCCCTGTGCGCCCTGGTGCTGGCCCAGTTGATCAGCGTCCAGATCTACCGGGTGGAGCGGGAAGAGGCCCTGGGGTTGGTCAACAGCCGCTTCACCCTGCAGCGGCTGATCGCGGTCACCCGCCTGCTCAACCAGTCGCCGCCCGGGCTGCACCAGGAGATACTGCGCGCCAGCCGCAGCGAGACCCTGCTGCTGACCGTCGACGTAGCCCGCCCCCTGCCCGGTGAACGCAGCGAAAACTTCGAGCGCATCGTGCGCAGCAAGCTGAACTACCCCGCCGGACTCGATATCCATATCAGCGCCGAAACCCGCAACGGCCGGCTCGACTGGCCACCCCGGGAGCACCGGCCCCACCGCCGGCCTCCGCGGCCGCCCGACATCCGCCTCTACGGCACCATCGAGCTGGCCGACGGCCGCTGGCTGAGCTTTACCTCGCTGATCGACCGGGAAATACCGGAATGGTCCGCCAAGGCCATACTGTCGCTGGTGCTGCTCGCCGCCCTGCTCACCGGCCTGATGATCTGGCTGCTGCAACGCACCACCCGGCCGCTGAAGGAGCTGGCCCGCCAGGCCGAGCGGCTGGGCCGGGGCGACAAGGCCGAGCCTATCGCCGAGCGCGGCCCGCGGGAGATCCGCGAGACCCTGTCCGCCTTCAACCGCATGCAGGACCGGCTGGACCGCTTCGTGTCCGATCGCACCCGCATGCTGGCGGCCATCTCCCACGACCTGCGCACCCCCATCACCACCCTGCGGCTGCGCAGCGAATTCCTGCCCGAGGGGGAAGACAAGCAGAAGCTGCAGGAGGGGCTGAAGCGCATGGAGCAGATGCTGGCCGCCACCCTGCAGTTCGCCCGGGAAGACGGCCTGGCCGAACCGGTGCGGGACCTGGATCTGCCGAGCCTGCTGGAAAGCCTGTGCGACGACCTGCTGGACAACGGCCACGACGTCAGCCTGGAAGAGCAGGCGCCCATCGTCTACCGGGGCCGTCCCACCGCCCTGCGCCGAGCGCTGCAGAACCTGCTGGAAAACGGCGTCAAGTACGGCGGCCGGGTGGAAGTGCGGCTGCTGGCCGGCAAGGACAAGGTGCGCATCCTGATCCGCGACTTCGGCCCCGGCATCCCGGAAGAGCAACTGGAGGAAGTGTTCAAGCCGTTCACCCGGCTGGACAGCGCCCGTAACCTGGAGGACGGCAGCGTCGGCCTGGGCCTGGCCATCGCCCGCACCCTGATCCACCAGCACGGCGGCGAACTCGAGCTCGGCAACCATCCCCAGGGCGGCCTGCTGGTGACCGTGACCCTGCCCCGCTGACGGCTTTACAGCCAGGGGGGAACTGCCTAGAGTGGGGTTTCAATCGAGCATAAGGAAAGGACCCTGATGAGAGACGAAACCCTGGCCATCCACCATGGCTACAGCACGGATCCCGCCACCAAGGCGGTGGCCACCCCCATCTACCAGACGGTGGCCTACGAATTCGACAGCGCCCAGCACGGCGCCGACCTGTTCAACCTGGAGGTGCCGGGCAACATCTATACCCGCATCATGAACCCCACCAACGACGTGCTGGAGCAGCGGGTCGCGGCGCTGGAAGGCGGTATCGCCGGCCTGGTGGTGTCGGCAGGCAGCGCCGCCATCCACTACGCCATCCTCACCCTGGCCCAGGGCGGCGACAACATCGTCTCCACTCCCCAGCTCTACGGCGGCACCTATACCCTGTTCGCCCATATGCTGCCGAGCCTCGGCATCGAGGTGCGCTTCGCCGAGGACGCCAGCCCCGCCGCCATCGCCAAACTCATCGACGACAACACCAAGGCGGTGTATTGCGAGAGCATCGGCAACCCGGCGGGCAACATCGCCGACATCCGGGGCCTGGCCGACGCGGCCCACGCCCGGGGCGTGCCGCTGGTGGTCGACAACACCGTCGCCACCCCCATACTGTGCAAGCCCATCGAGTTCGGCGCCGACATAGTGGTGCATTCACTGACCAAGTATATCGGCGGCCACGGCAACTCCCTGGGCGGCATCATAGTGGACAGCGGCCGCTTCCCCTGGGCCGAGCATAAGCAACGCTTCCCCCAGTTGAACACCCCCGAGCCGGCCTACCACGGCGTGGTTTACACCGACACCTTCGGCCCGGCAGCCTTTATCGCCCGCGCCCGCACCGTGCCCCTGCGCAACACCGGCAGCGCCCTGGCGCCACTCAACGCCTTCCTGCTGCTGCAGGGGCTGGAGACCCTGCCTCTGCGCATGGAACGCCATGTGGACAACACCTTCAAGGTGGCCGACTTCCTGCAAGGCCACCCGGCGGTGGCCTGGGTCAACTACGCGGGGTTGCCGGAGCACCCGGACTTCGAGCTGGCCCGACAATTCATGCAGGGCAAGCCGTCGGCCATCCTCTCCTTCGGGCTCAGGGGCGGCTTTGAGGCGGGCGTGCGTTTCTATGACGCCCTCAAGCTGGTCAAGCGGCTGGTCAATATCGGCGACGCCAAGTCCCTGGCCTGCCATCCGGCCTCCACCACCCACCGCCAGCTGACCCCGGACGAACTGGTGCAGGCCGGCGTCAGGCCGGAGATGATCCGCCTGTCCATCGGCATAGAGCACAGCGACGACATCATTGCCGACCTGGCCCAGGCCCTGGAAGCCTGAGCCCAGGGGCCGCCCCTCTGGCGGCCCCTGTTCCTGTCCCGCCGTCGCGCCCAGTCGCACCGCCCCTGCAGCGCCGTTATCTTCACCTATTCTTAACATTGCTAGTCCCTCCCTCGTCAAGGAGCCACCATGGCCGTCAATCCGGAACTCTCGCCCCTGCGCCACAGCCATAGGGGCGACAGCGAAGACACCCTGGTCCGGGAGCAGTTGCGCCACTTCGGTATCGATCCCGCCAGCCCTTTCGGCCAGCACCTGGCCGGAGCCGCACTCGGCCTCTATCGCACCAACCAGGACATCCACGCCCTCTGGCGACTCACCCAAGAAAGCCTGGACAAGCTGCCGCCGGAAGAACGCATCAGCCGTTTCAACGCCAAGAAGTTCCTCGTCTTCCAGCTAGCCAAGGTGCTGGACAACCTGCAGGCCCCCTTCCGCGCCCAGTGGCGCGGCCTCGGGCTCGAACCGGCCTCCCTCCTGGCCAAGGGCGCCTATCCCCTGTTCGACCGGGTCCCCATGCTGTTCGGCGCCAACCCGCCGATAGTGCGCACCGCCACCTACATCTATGCCTGCACCGAATGGATAGACGACGCCTTCCAGGGCCGGGAGAGCACCCATCCCATCTACAGCCGCCTGCTCAACCCCACCGCCCTGGCCCTGGCCAACACCCTGGTGGAGCTGGAGGCCGGCCCCGACAGCACCGACTACCTGGCCCTGACCTTCAACTCCGGCATGGCGGCCATCGACGCCCTGCTCGGCACCCTGCTGGAGCGGGGCGACATCCTGCTGGTCAGCCGTAACCTCTACGGCGGCGTGCACCAGCTGCTGCAGGACTACTACGCCCGGCCGGAGAAGCTCGGCATCCGGCTGGAATGGTTCGACGGCACCGAGGCCCGGGATTTCCGTCTGGCCCTCAACCGGGTGCTGGCGGATCGCCGTGAAGCGCTGGCCGCCGGCGCGCGGCTGCGGGTCTATCTGGAGTCTCCCTGCAACCCCCACGGCCTGATGCTGGACGTGCCCGGCATCTGCCGTCTGGCCCACGAGGCCGGCGCCCTGGTGATGTTGGACGCCACCCTGGCCACGCCGGTGCTGTTCCGCCCTCTGCAGCAGGCGGAGCCGGCGGAGCGCCCCGACTTCGTGGTGCATTCCTGCACCAAGGACATGGCCGGCACCGGCAGCACCACCGCCGGCGTCGTCATCGGCCGCCAGCCGCTGATGTTTCTGCCCAAGGGCGAGCCGGGCTGGCAACACACCCTGTTCTGGCAGTGCTACTACGTCAAGGGCGCCTTCCTCGACGCGGACAAGGCCTACGAGGTGCTGACCGGGCTCAAGACCCTGGAGCTGCGCATGTTGGCCAAGGGCATCAATACCCTGGTGTTGGCCCGCTTTCTCGCCTCCCACCCGCGCCTGCGGGTCGGCTCCCACGCCCTGGACCGGCACCCCAACAGCCCCCTGCGCCAAGAGTTGCTCCACCTGGGACTGCCCTGCCCCCTGTTCACCTTCGACATGGAAGGCGCCGGGCTGCCCCGGGACGCCTTCGTGCGTTTCTTCGACGCCCTGGAGCCGGCCTTCGGCCACATGGTGAGCCTGGGCCAGACCAACACCCTGGTGCTCTGCCCGGCGCAGACCTCCCATTCGGAGCTGGACGCCGACGCCCTGGCCGCCGCCGGCATCAGTGCCACCACCATCCGGGTGGCGGTGGGCATAGAGCCGGTGCGGGAGCTGATCGCCCACCTGGTACTGGCGGCCCGCCGCCACCTGGATCCGGCCTGCCCCGGCTTCAGCCAGGGTTTTATGGCCCCGGCCGAGGTGGACGCCCTGGTGGAGCAGGTCACCCTGGATATTCAGCGGGCCCGGCTGGCACAGCAGACGCGGCTGGCGGAGCTGTTATAGCGGCGTCCCGACGGCCGCCAACCCCAGCGCCAGCTTGCCGGCCAGCAGCCACATCAGGGTGCCGATGGCCGCGTCCATCGCCTTCTGCACCCAGGGCCGGACGAGCCAGGCACTCATCCGCGCCGCCGCCAGCGCCAGGGTGAAGAACCAGCCCAGCGAGGCGCTGATGCAACCCAGGGCGAAGGCCCACTTGTGCTCCTCGGCGAAGCCACCGCCCACCGAGCCCAGTATCATCAGGGTTTCGATATAGACCTGGGGATTGAGCAGGGTCACCGCCAGTACCCCGATAATCACCGCCTTCAGCCCCCGCTCCCGGCCGTCCACCGCCAGTTGCTGCCCGTGCCGGAAGACCCGGCGCCAGCAGTGGGCGCCGTACAGCAGCAGAAAGGCCATGCCCGCCAGGCTGATGCCCCAGTACAGCAGGCCGTGGGCCTGCAGGGCGGCGCCGCCGCCGAACACGCCCAGGCTGATCAGCAGCACGTCGAACAGGCTGCAGATGGCCGCCACCAGCAGGTGGTGCTGGCGCCGGATGCCCTGGTTGAGCACGAAGGCATTCTGCGCGCCGATGGGGATGATGAGCCCCGCCCCCAGGGTGAAGCCCTGTATCCAGGGTAACCAATACATGATCTCGCTCCCGTTTATCTTGCCGACTGGCGGCCAGACTAGAGCGCCCCTAAAATTAAGTAAAACTAATAAAAATTGAGGTTAATAAGAAATTTTAATGAGCGAACTGGACTATAAACTGCTGACCGCCCTCGACCGGGTGGTGAGTGAACAGAGTTTCGAGGGGGCCGCGCGCCAGCTGCACCTGACCCAGTCGGCGGTGTCCCAGCGTATCAAGCAGCTGGAGCAACGCCTGGCCCAGCCCCTGTTGGTGCGCGGCCAGCCGCCCCGCCCCACGGAAGCGGGCCGCCGGCTGCTGGCCCACTATCGCCAGGTCAGCCAGCTGGAAAACGCCGTGATGGCCGATCTACTGCCGGATGCACCGCAAAAACCTCTGGGGGTGACCATCGCCACCAACGCCGACAGCCTGGCCACCTGGCTGATCCCGGCGCTCACTCCCCTGTTGCACGGCCATCCCATCGAGCTCAACCTGCTGATCGAAGACGAATCCCGCACCCTGGACCGGCTCAGGAGCGGCGAGGCCTTCGGCGCCATCAGCATCAATGCCGAGCCCCTGCCCGGTTGCCGCTGCGATCCCCTGGGCCAGATGGACTACCTGCTGGTGGCCACGCCCGGCTTCCGCGCGCGCCACTTTGCCGACGGCCTGACCCAGGATGCCCTGCGCCGGGCACCGGCGGTGGCCTTCGACCAGAAGGACGACATGCACGACCGCTACATAGCGCGCCACTTCGGCCTGCCCGCCGGCAGCTATCCCTGCCACGCGGTGCGCTCCTCCGAGGCGTTTGTGGCCATCGCCCGGGCCGGCGCTGCCTACTGCCTGATTCCCCGGCAGATGATCGCCGGGGATCTGACGGCCGGCCGCTTGCTCGAACTGCATCCGCAAGGCCGCCTGATCCAGCCCCTGTACTGGCACCGCTGGTTGCTGGAGCGGGGCGTGCACAAGCTGCTGTCGCGCCGGCTGATCGAGCACGCCCGCGCCGTGCTGCCGGCTATTGACCCTGGAGGTGCCTCCAGGGTCTAAACTCCGGGTAAAAGCCCAGAGCTTGTCTGCCAAGAGGGGCTGGCCACCGCCTAAGCCAACCGTCGATGGCAGGGATGCCATCGCCGAGCATACAGGGGCGAGCTTGCTCGCTAGTCCCGAGCTTTTTGCCTGACCGAACTTCCGGGGGAAGTTCGCAGCAGGCAAGAAGTGAGGGCGACACTTTCTGCTGCCTGTTGGCGTGGCGGCGGTCTGCCCCGAGACGCCTTGACTGAACTGCATAACGGGTAAAAGCCATCATCAGGAGATCACCATGGGACACTGCTGTCATCACCATCATTCCAAGGCGAACGCCGCCGGACATCGCCACGATGCGGGCTGCGCGCCCCGTACCGAACAGGCCCCCTGCTGCGCGGCTCCGGCTGTCGCCACCGATGACGCCGACAGGCCGGACGGACCGCCGTCCGACGAGGAGGACGACAGGCGGGGCAGTCGCCACCACTGGCGCATCGCCGGCATGGACTGCCCCAGCTGCGCCGCCAAGATTGAGACCGCGGTGCGCCGCCTGCCCGGTGTGCTGAGCGCCGAAGTGCGCTTCGCCACCGAGCGATTGCAGGTGCGGCTGACCCCGGAAATCACCCCCGCCACAGTGGAGCAGGCCATCACCGCCGCCGGCTTTACTCCCCTGCCCGCCCGGACGACGGCGCCCGGTAGCGGCGCCCCCTGGTGGCGTCGCTACCGGGATATCCTGCTCCTGCTGGCGCTGATGCTGGCCGGCGCCGCCGGTGTCCGGCTGTCCGCTCCCGCCGGCTCGGCACTCTTTACCCTGGCCACCCTCTGGGGGCTGGTGCCCATCGCCCGCCAGGCCTGGCGCCTGGCCCGCAGCGGCTCGCCTTTCTCCATCGAGACCCTGATGACGGTGGCCGCCACCGGCGCCCTCTTCCTGGGGGAAACCGCCGAGGCGGCCATGGTCTTGCTGCTGTTCATGATGGGGGAAAAACTGGAGAGCCTGGCCGCCAGCCGGGCCCGCCAGGGAGTGAAGGCGCTGATGGCCCTGGTGCCGGACCGCGCCCTGAAGGTCACGGCGAACGGACTTGAGCCGGTGGACGCCGGGCGGCTCGGCCCCGGCGACGAGATTGAAGTGCATCCGGGCGGGCGGCTGCCGGTGGACGGCGTGCTGCTGACCCCGCTCGCCGCCTTCGACGAGAGCACCGTCACCGGCGAGTCGTTGCCGGTGGAGCGCAAGGAAGGCGAGCGGCTGGCCGCCGGCAGCCTGGTGGTGGACGTGGCGGTGCGGCTGCGGGTAACCTCGGCCCCGGGCGACAACACCGTGGATCGCATCCTGCACCTGATGGAGCAGGCCGAGGCCAGCCGGGCCCCCATCGCCCGCTTTATCGAACGCTTCAGTCGCTGGTACACCCCGGCGATGATGCTGGCTGCCCTGCTGGTGATACTGCTGCCGCCCCTGGTCCTGGGCGCCGACTGGCAGACCTGGATCTACCGGGGCCTGGCGCTGCTGCTGATCGGCTGCCCCTGCGCCCTGGTGATCAGCACACCGGCGGCGGTGGCGTCGGCCCTGGCCGCCGCCACCCGGCTGGGCGTGCTGATCAAGGGGGGCGCCGCCCTGGAGCAGCTCGCCCGCGTCGACACCCTGGCCTTCGACAAGACCGGCACCCTGACCCGGGGCCAGCCGGCGCTGACCGCCCTGACCGTCTACCCGCCCTACCGCCGGGAACAGGCGCTGACCCTGGCGGCGGGGCTGGAAGCCGGCTCCCATCATCCCCTGGCCCGGGCCCTGGTGACGGCCGCCGAGCAGGCCGGGCTAACGCCCCCGACGCTGTCCCACCGGCGTACCCTGCCCGGGGCCGGCATGGAGGGGGATTGGCAGGGGCAGCGGCTGCTGCTCTGTACCCCGGAACACCTGCCCACCGGCACCCTGAGCGAGGGGCAGCAAGCAACCATCGACCAGTTCCGCCAGCGGGCCCAGACCCTGGTGGTGCTGGCCCTGGGGACCCGGGTCGTCGCCCTGTTCGCCCTGGCCGACCAACTGAGGGAGGACGCGGAAGCCGGCATCCGTGCCCTTCGGGCCCTGAACATCGATTGCCTGATGCTGACCGGGGATCACCAGCAGGCGGCGGCCCGCGTCGCCGGCGAACTCGGTATCGGCTACCGGGCCGGACTGAAACCCGAGGACAAGCTGGCAGAAGTGGAACGGCTCGGCCGGAAAGGCTGCCTGGCCATGGTGGGGGACGGCATCAACGACGCCCCGGCGCTGCGCCGGGCCGGCGTGGGCATCGCCATGGGTCAGGGCACCGACGTGGCGCTGGACAGCGCCGACGTCGCCCTCGGCCACAACCGGCTGACCGGGCTGGCGGACGCCATCCGGCTGTCCCGCGCCACCCACGCCAACATCCGCCAGAACGTCACCCTGGCGCTGGGGCTCAAGGCCATCTTCCTGATCACCAGCCTGACCGGACTCACGGGACTCTGGCTGGCGGTGCTGGCCGACACCGGCGCCACCGCCCTGGTCACCCTCAACGCCCTGCGGCTGCTGAGGTTCCGGGCCGGCTGAGACACAACCAACAAAAAGCCCCCGCAGGTCAGGCCTGCGGGGGCTTTGCTTATCAGCAGGGGATTACTTGGCCGCTTGGGGCCGCACGCCCAGGGTGTGGCAGATGGCGTAGGTCAGCTCGGAGCGGTTCAGGGTGTAGAAGTGGAAATCCTTCACCCCTTCCCGGCTCAGTACCCGCACCTGATCCATGGCGATGCTGGCGCCTACCAGGTTGCGGGTATTCTGATCGTCGTCCAACCCCTGGTAACGCTGGTGCATCCAGCCCGGGATCTTGACGTTGGAGAAGCCGGCGAACTTGATCAGGGTTTGGTAGTTGGACACCGGCAGTATGCCCGGCACTATCTCCACATCGATGCCGATGGTCACGCAGCGATCGCGAAAGCGCAGGTAGGACTCGACGTCGAAGAAGAACTGGGTAATGGCCCGGTTGGCACCCGCGTCGATCTTGCGCTTCAGGCTGAGCAGGTCAGCCTGGGCGCTCTTCGCCTCCGGGTGCACCTCGGGATAGGCCGCCACCGAGATGTCGAAGTCGGCCTCTTCCCTTAGCAGGCTCACCAGATCGGCGGCGTACATGTCCGGCTTTTCCATGCCCTGGGGCAGGTCGCCGCGCAGCGCCACTATCTGGCGAATGCCGCTGTTCCAGTAGTCCCGGGCGATGCCGCGCAGTTCATCGCGGCTGGCATCGATGCAGGTCAGGTGCGGCGCGGCCACCAGGCCGGTCTTGTCCTGGATGTCCTTGATCACCTTGTGGGTGCGATCCCGGGTGCCGGAGTTGGCGCCGTAGGTCACGGAGACAAACTTGGGCGCCAGCGTCTTCAACCGCTCGATGGAGTGCCACAGAGTCTGCTCCATCTGCTCGCTGTTGGGCGGAAAGAACTCGAATGACACATTGATATCGCCGTTCAGTTCGGCCAGCGATTGGTTGAGCGCCTCGACATGACGCGCGCTGTGAAAAGCCATGATTGTCTCCTGATTGCTTATTCAATAATGATAGTTATACCTGAGCCTCGGCGTAGGCGGCCCGCAGTTCGCGGGTGGCCACCACCATGTTGGCCAGGGCCGCGCGGGTTTCCTCCCAGTTGCGGGTCTTGAGACCACAGTCGGGGTTGACCCAGATGCGCTCCTTGGGCAGGCGCTCCACGGCTTTTTCGATCAGTTTGACCATCTCCTGCACCGAGGGGATCCGCGGCGAGTGAATGTCGTAAACCCCCGGGCCTATTTCGTTGGGATAGGCGAAGTCCCGGAACACATCCAAGAGTTCCATGTCGGAACGGGAGGTTTCGATGGTGATCACGTCCGCATCCAGGCGGGCGATGGACTCGATGATTTCGTTGAACTCAGAATAACACATATGGGTGTGGATCTGAGTAGTGTCCGCCACCACGGAGGCGCTCAGGCGGAAGGCCTTTTCGGCCCAGGCCAGGTAGGCCGCCTGGGGCGCCTTGCGCAGCGGCATCAGCTCGCGGAAAGCCGGCTCGTCGATCTGGATGATGCCCACCCCGGCCGCTTCCAGATCCGCCACCTCGTCACGCAGGGCCAGGGCGATCTGGTAGGCGGAATTGAGGTCGCTCTCGTCTTCCCGCGGGAAGGACCAGGACAAAATGGTCACCGGGCCGGTGAGCATGCCCTTGACCGGCTTGTCGGTCAGGCTCTGGGCGTACTGGGTCCAGCTGACGGTCATCGGCTTGGCGCGCCAGACGTCGCCGAAGATGATGGGCGGCTTGACGCAGCGGGAGCCGTAGCTCTGTACCCAGCCGAAGCGGGTGAAGGCAAAGCCTTCCAGCAACTCGCCGAAATACTCCACCATGTCGTTGCGCTCGGCCTCGCCGTGCACGAACACGTCCAGCCCCAGGGCTTCCTGCTCATCGATGGCTTGCTTGATATGGCCCTTGATGCCTTCTTCGTAGGCCTGCTCATCGAGGCTGCTCGCCTTGTAATCCCGGCGCAGGGCGCGGATCTCGGCGGTCTGGGGAAAGGAGCCGATGGTGGTGGTGGGGAACAGCGACAGTTGCAGCTTGGCCGCCTGCGCCCGGACCCGCTCCGCATAGGGGACGCCGCGCTGGTCGTCGCCGGCCTTGATGGCCGCCACCCGCGCCTTGACCGCCTCGTTGTGAATACGCCTGGAGATCTGGCGTGACGCCACTCTGGCATCGGAGGCGGCCAGCTCGGCGGCGATGGCCGTTTCACCCTGGTTGATGCCCCGGGTCAGGATGATCACTTCCTGCACCTTCTGGGCGGCGAAGGCCAGCCAGGATTTCAGCTCCTGATCGAGCTGGTCTTCCGAGTCCAGATCCACCGGCGAGTGCAGCAGCGAGCAGGAGGGAGCTATCCACAGCTTGTCACCGTAGCGCTCGGCCAGGGGCTTGAGCTTGTTCAGCGAGGCGCGCAGATCGTTGGCCCAGATGTTGCGGCCGTTGACGATACCCACCGACAGCACCTTGTCCTGGGGCCAGGCGGCGGCGATGGTGTCGAGGCTGTCGCCCAGCACCGCGTCCACGTGCAGGCCGGCCACCGGCAGTCGGCTCACCAGCGCCAGGTTGTCGGCCAGGGGGGCGAAGTAGGTGGTCAGCAGCAGCTTGAGCTCGGCCTGGGCCAGCTCGGCGTAGGCTTGGGTCACCGCCTGCTGCCACCCGGGCGCCAGATCCAGCACCAGCAGCGGCTCGTCGATCTGCAGCCATTCCACGCCCTGGGCGGCCAGCTTGTCCAGGATCTGCCGGTACGCTTCCAGCAGTCGGGGCAGCAGGGTCAGCCGGTCGAACTCCTCGCCCTTGACCTTGGCCAGGTACAGCCAGGTCACCGGCCCCAGCAGCACCGGCTTGACGGCAATGCCCTGCGCCCTGGCTTCCTGCACTTCATCGAACAGCTTGGTGCTGGCCAGGCGGAACGCCTGATCGGCGGCGATTTCCGGTACCAGGTAGTGGTAGTTGGTGTCGAACCACTTGGTCATCTCGCTGGCGAAGGTGTCTTCGCCGGTCGGCGCCCGGCCGCGGGCCACGCGGAAATAGGTGTCCAGGCTTACCGGCACCTTGTCGTCCTGGCCAAAACGGGCGGGAATGACTCCCAGCAGGGCGCTGGTGTCCAGCACATGGTCGTAGAAGGAAAAATCGCCCACCGGTTGCAGATCCAGCCCCTGCTGGTACTGGCGTACCGCCTTGCGGGTCTGCCGGGCGATGGTGTCGAGTTCGCCGGCATCGGACTGCCCTTTCCAGTAGGACTCGAGGGCGAACTTCAGTTGGCGGCGGTTACCGATGCGGGGAAACCCCAGGTTGTGTGACAAAGCCATTGTTGTTATCTCCGTGCTCTCTTCGGCTATAAAGACGTTTAGACGTCTGAATGGCTTTATATTTACACCGCTGCACTTCTGGGGGCAAGGACTTCTTTTTAAAAAGTGATAAGCACTAATTTTTTAGCACTGAAAAACATATATGGAAGAGAAAGACTCTTTTGAGTGGGATTTATGACTGAACAGAGAATGAGGGAATAAAGGGAAAGGCGGGATCGGGCAGCCCGATCCCGCAAAACTCAGCGCACACCCTGTTCGGCCAGCACCTGAGCGATGATGGCGATGGGGCTGTGCAGGTGTTCGCGCATCATGGCCACTGCCTGTGGCTTGCGCGCCAGTATGGCCTCGAGCAGGGCCTGGTGTTCACGCTGCTTCTCCGCCAGCGCCTGCTCGCTGAACACGGTACGTTTCAGCCACAGGTAGCGATAACGGGCCGCCTGATCCATCAGGGTCTGGCGCACCACCAGTAACTGGGGTGAGCGGCAACCGGCGGCCACCGCATTGTGAAAGGCCTGGTGGCGGCTGTCCCACTGGCTGAGCTGCTCCTCCACCGATTCGAGGTGGGTCACCTTGGCCAGGGCGTGGTGGGCCGCCACCACCCCCGCCTCCCAGAGATCGTCGCCCCGGGCCATGGCCAGCTCCACCACCAGTCCTTCGAGCTGGGCACGGGCGTCGTAGATGTCCTTCAACTCCGCCACCGACATGGGGCTGACCCGAAAACCGCGCTGGCTCTCGGCGGTGACCAGCCGTTCCGACACCAGTTGTGACAGCGCCTCCCGCAAGGGGCTCACACCCAGGCCGTAACGGCTCTTGAGCGTGCTCATCAACAGCTTCTCGCCAGGGCCGAAGTGGCTGCGGATGATGTCCTGCTTCAGCTGCTGATAGGCCGTTCGCGCCAGATTTTCCCGGGGTGCGTCGAGGTTGTTCATGCTCTGTTCCTGCATAGTTTCGTCCCTCCATTATAACGAAATTGCAACGGAGATCATAAAATCAGCACCATTCATTGACAAAAATCAAAAATGTCGACATTTTATAAATACAGCGATATTAACCGCCTTAACCTACACCACGTGAAATAACAAGGAAGCCATCATGTCCAACGTTGCCACCGCCGATTTCGTCAATCACAAATACCAGGGCTTCAGCCTGGCCCCTTCCGCCCAATCCGCACGCCTGCTGGAGCTGCGCTTCGACGAGAAGACCGTCAAGGCCTTCCTCGATGCCACCACCGCATGGCCGGTACAGGCGCTGGAATACAAGTCCTTCCTGCGTTTTCGGGTCGCCCAGATCCTCAACGAGCTGTGCGGCCAGGCGCTGCAGCCCCTGCTGGTCAACACCCTGGTGGATCGCGACACCGGCGCCCTGCTGATCACCCCGGAAGGGCTGGACAAGGTCGCGCAGGCGGAAGACATGGTCAAGTTCACCACCGCCGTGGCCCACCTGTTCGGCCGCTCCAACTTCGACGCCATGAGTGGCCAGTACTACGCCCGCTTCGTGGTGCAGAATCAGGACAACTCCGACAGCTACCTGCGTCAGGCCCACCGGGTGATGGAGCTGCACAACGACGGCACCTTCGTCGAGCAGGATACCGACTACGTGCTGATGCTGAAGATCGACGAGCAGAACATGGAGGGCGGCAACTCCTTGCTGCTGCACCTGGACGACTGGGAGCACCTGGAGCGCTTCTACGCCGACCCCATGGCCCGCCGGGTGATGCGCTGGGCCGCGCCGCCCAGCAAGAACACCACCAAGGACGTCTATCACGCGGTGTTCGACACCGATCGCAGTGGCCAGCCAATCATGGCCTACATCGACCAGTTCGTGCAGCCCAAGAACTACGAGGAAGGCGTCTGGCTGGCGGATCTGTCCGAGGCCCTGGAAACCAGCGCCCGCAAGCTGTCGGTGCCGGTGCCTACCGGCTCCTTCCTGCTGATCAACAACCATTTCTGGCTGCATGGCCGTGACAAATTCATCGCCCATGACGGCCTGCGCCGGGAGCTGATGCGCCAACGCGGCTACTTCACCCATGCCAAGACCCTGAAAAACCCGACCCAGGGCTAAAGGCTTTGACAGGGTGCCGCCGGGCGCGGCACCTTGTAATACAACAATCATATAACGGTGCCGGGGCCAGCCCCGGCTTTCGCCTCTCTAACATACAGGTGAACAGAGCAGTGTTTGATTTCATCATCATCGGCGGCGGCATCGTCGGCATGTCGACCGCCTGGCAGCTGAAAAAAGCCTATCCGGACAGCAAGATGCTGTTGCTGGAGAAGGAATCCGGCCCGGCCCAACACCAGACCGGCCACAACAGCGGCGTGATCCACGCCGGGGTCTACTATACCCCGGGCAGCCTCAAGGCCAGGTTCTGTCTGGAGGGCAATCGCGCCACCAAGGCGTTTTGCCAGGAGCACGCCATTCCCTATGACGAATGCGGCAAGCTGCTGGTGGCCACCAGCGAACTGGAAATGGAGCGGATGAAGGCGTTGTGGGACAGGAGCGAGGCCAACGGCCTGGAACGCTACTGGCTCAATGCCGATGAGCTGAAGGAACGGGAGCCCAATATCACCGGCCTGGGCGGCATCTTCGTGCCCTCCAGCGGCATCGTCAACTACAAGCAGGTGACCGCCGCCATGGGGCGGGAGTTCGAGCGCCAGGGCGGTGAGATCCGCTACCACGCCGAAGTGACCGGGCTGAGGGAGGAAGCCAGCCGGGTGGTGGTGCAGACCGGCCAGGGCGAGTTCCAGGGCAAGTACCTGGTGTCCTGCTCCGGACTGATGGCGGATCGGGTGGTGCGCATGCTGGGGATAGAGCCCGAGTTCAAGATCTGCCCCTTCCGCGGTGAATACTACCTGCTCAAGCCCGAGCACAACCAGATAGTGAACCACCTGATCTACCCGATCCCGGATCCGAACATGCCCTTCCTCGGGGTGCACCTGACCCGGATGATCGACGGCACCGTCACCGTGGGTCCCAATGCGGTGCTGGCGTTCAAGCGGGAAGGCTACAACAAGAGCGATATCTCGCTGAAGGACACCCTGGAGATGTTCACCTACCCGGGCATCCTCAAGGTGCTGCTGAAAAACCTGAAGCCGGGGCTGACCGAGATGAAAAACTCCCTCAACAAGGCCGGCTACCTGGAGCTGGTGCGCAAGTACTGCCCCAGTCTGCAGGTGAGCGATCTGCTGCCCTACCCGGCCGGCATCCGCGCCCAGGCGGTGTCGAAGGATGGCCGGTTGGTGGACGATTTCCTGTTCGTCAACACCAAGAGGACCATCAACGTCTGCAACGCCCCCTCGCCGGCGGCCACCTCTGCCATTCCCATCGGCGGCTATATCGTCGACAAGGTGAAGGAGCAGGTTGAACTACCCGCCGCCATCGCCTGATCTTTTCCGGTCATAAAAAAGGGCAGACTTAGTCTGCCCAAACACTGCCGAGGTTTAAAACCTCTCAACCCACATTGCAAATCGACTAGAAACGGTAACCCAGGCCCACCATCAGCACCATGGGATCGATATTGGTTTTAAAGGTTCCGACCGCAGTTTCCACATCGGTATCGATATCGATATACCAGGCGGAGGCATTTACAAACCAGTTGTCAGTGACCTTCATATCCAGGCCGGCCTGGACCGCCAGGCCCCAGGAATCGTCGAGCTTGACACTGGTTCCGTCCAGGGCGCCACGACCCTTTTCATCGAAGAAAGTGGTGTAGTTGATGCCGGCACCCACATAGGGACGCACCTTGCCCTGAGCATCACCGAAATAATACTGCCCCATCAGCGTCGGCGGCAGGTGCTTTATCTTGGCGACCTCGCCCAGACCCGCAGTGCTGACAGAATGGGAAAATGGCGTGGCGGCCAGCAGCTCAACCCCCCAGTTATCGGTGATCATATAGGACAGAGTCAGACCGAGCTGAGTATTGGTATCGGCATTGAGGTAGCCGGTATTCAACACATCGTCACCACTGCTATTGGGGCTGACAGTAGCAGCACCGCCCCGAACCAGAATATCGCCGGCCTGGTGGGCATGGGCGACAGGGACCATTAACGCAGCGGCAACCAGCAGGGAAAGTTTTTTCATGCTCTGTCCTTATTTCTTTTGAGGTATGTAGGATATCTGGCGGGCAGTTTGCCCTACAAAGCGCAGGGCTTTTTTGATTTAACGCAAAGTCACCCCGAAAATTAACCCCAGGGTGGCAATTCCATGCCATTCCCCACAAATTGCTAACCACAAGGCTGGCTTAAGTCGCCGGCTTGGGGTATATCTTAGGCATCGGTTCAGGCAGCGCTTTCGGCGTTGCCTGCTTTTTTATGGAGGTTGATATGGCCCAGTTGCCGCCTATTACTATTTCCACCCTGGATCTGGCCCGGCTTGAAGCCCTGCTCGAAAACCAGCCCGACTCTCCCGCCATCCGGCGGCTGGAGGACGAGCTGGACCGCGCCCGGGTCGTGGCACCGAGCGACATGCCGGACAATATCGTCACCATGAACTCGACCATCAGGTTCACCATGGCCGGTGACGAAACCTTCACCAAGACCCTGTGCTATCCCCGCGACATGGACGGCGCCAAGGACAAGATCTCGGTACTGGCTCCCATCGGCAGCGCCCTGCTGGGGCTGGCCGTCGGCCAGAGCATCGAGTGGCCCGGCCCCAACGGCAAGATGCTGCAGGTCACCATCACCGCCGTCGATTACCAGCCGGAGCGGGCGGGCGATTATCAGTCATAAATGGAAAAAGGCGCGGCAATGCGCCTTTTTCCATTTATGACTGCTGCCAACACCAAGGACTATTGCCCTGCACCTCTGCTCGCGGCATGCTTGAGTCCCCCCTGCCTCTTATTGCGATTTCCATGAACGAGCTTATCAACAGCCTGCTGTTTTCCCTTTCGATTACCGGCCCCATCTGCCTGATGCTGCTGCTCGGCATCGCCCTGCGCCGCACCCAGATGATGAACGAAGGCTTTATCGACGGTGCCAGTAAGCTGGTGTTCAATATCGCCCTGCCCATGCTGCTGTTCACCAGCATCGCCCAGACCGACTTCAGCCAGATGGCGAGCCCGGCGCTGATCCTCTACGGCATCGGCGCCACCCTGGTGGCCTTTGTGCTGCTGGAGCTGCTGGCCCGCCGCATGACCCCCGACCAACGGCTGCGCGGCATACTGGTGCAGGGCGCCTTTCGCGCCAACATGGGCATTGTCGGCCTGGCCTACGTCAACAATGCCTACGGTTCCCAGGGAGTCGCATCCGTTGCCATGTATGTCGCCTGTCTCACCATCCTCTTCAACATACTGGCGGTGGTGACCCTGAACCGCAGCCTGAACCAGGGCCAGGGCCTGCAGCTGGGTAAAATCCTCAAGGGCATTGCCCAGAATCCGCTGATCATCGGCATAGTTGCGGCCCTGCCCTTCGCCGCCAGCGACTGGCAGGTGCCGGCCGTGCTGATGAAGACCGGCCATTACCTGGCACAGATGACACTGCCAGTGGCGCTGCTCTGCACCGGGGCCACCCTGAGCCTGAAACGGGGCCAGGAGGAAACCGGCCTGGTCCCTCCCGTCGCCCTGCTGCGGCTGCTGGCCATTCCCGGCCTGATCACCCTGGGTGGCTACCTGGTGGGCTTTCGTGGGGCCGAACTGACCATGTTGTTCCTGATCAACGCCTCGCCTACCGCCGCCGCCAGCTATGTGATGGTACGCGCCATGGGCGGCAACGCCGTGCTGGCCGCCAATATCATCGCCGTCACCACCCTGGGCTCCCTGCTCAGCACCAGCCTGGGCGCGGCCCTGCTGAAAGGAATGGGCTGGTTCTAGCGGATGAGTGCAACCGCCGGGCGGCTGCGTTATTGTGGGCGAATCCCAATTGTCTGATAGCGAGTTATGTCTAGAGAAAAAGCCCTGACCCTGGAAGCCCTGCGGGTGCTGGATGCCATCGAACGCCGGGGCAGCTTCGCCGCCGCCGCCGACGAACTGGGCAAGGTCCCCTCGGCCCTCAGCTACACCATCCAGAAGCTGGAAGACGAGCTGGATCTGGCGCTCTTCGATCGCTCCGGTCACAAGACCCAGTTCACCCCGGTAGGCCGACTGCTGCTGGAACGCGGTCGCCAGTTGCTGCACGCCGCCACCCAACTGGTGGAGGATGCCCGGGCCCTGGAGCGGGGCTGGGAAACCCGCATCACCCTGGCCGTGGACGGCATCATGCCCAGCGAGCGGCTGTTCCCGGTACTGGATGCCCTCTCCCGCCAGACCGAGACCGACATCAAGCTGGCCCACGAGGTACTGGCCGGCACCTGGGAGGCCCTGGAAACCGGCCGCGCCGATCTGGCCATCACCCCCCTACGCGAAGACGCGGTGATGAGTCCAGGCATCAAGACCCAGTTTCTCTACCAGGAAACCTTCGTCTATGTGGCCCATCCGGCTCACCCCATCCATCAGGAAACCGGTCCACTGACCGAGGAAGTCTTCAGCCGCTACCGGGCCATCGCCGTGGCCGACACCGCCCGTTTCAAGCCCCCGCTGACCTTCCGCCTGTTCGACAAGCAGTCGCGGCTGACCGTCAGCACCATGCAGGACAAGATCACCGCGGTCAAGGCCGGGCTCGGGATCTCGTCGGTCCCCTTGTCCTGGTTGGGCGATATGCTGGAAAGGGGCGAGTTGAAGGAAGTCTCTACCGGTTGCCGGGAAACCACGGACGTGGTGCTGGCCTGGCGGCGAGATGCCATGGGCAAGGCCAAGAGCTGGCTTATCCGCCAGATCCCGACCCTGTTTCAACAGCAGTAGTTCAGGCACCCTTGAGACGGGGGAGCCTTCGGTTCAGCCCGGAAACGGCCGCATCCATCAGGCCGGTCTGCAGCAGCCAGGCCAGGCCGAAGGCCGCCACCGCCAGGGCACCGACATAGATATCGGTCCACCAGTGGGCACCTCCCATCACTCTGGGGGCGGAAAACACCACCACGAACAGGCAGCCCCAGAGACCCGCCTTCCAAGACAAATAGCGCCAGACGAAGGCGGTGTAGATCATCAGCATCAGGCCATGATCACCGGGAAAACTGTCGCCGGAAGAATCCTTGGTCTTGAAGCCGGCCAACTCGGTCAGCCGGTGAATGTTGTCGAAGGTCAGGGTCGGGCTGGGTCTGTCGACAGGTATGGCACGGCCCAGTTGGTTCAGCCCTACGGCGGTCAACAACATCAGCAAGCCGATGATCAGCAGTTGCCGCTGCTGCTCGACGCTGGCCTTACGATAATAGCGGTAATACAACAGCCCCATGGCCAGCAAGGCGATGCCATCGAATGCCCTGTTATTGGCAACTGCCACGGCATTGACCCAAGCCTGACTTTCACCCAGCTTGTTGTTGAAAAAATAAAAGACAGCGCTATCGATGTGGAACCAGACACCATGATCCGGCAACCAGTACCAGCTGGCGAAAACAACCACCGCCAGCAAATTCCACAGGATTAGTTTATTGAATTGAATCGGCATGATCCCCCCTTGTAATAAGGCGGGCATTGTACGGAATTTTATAATACCTGTGCACGGCCTTAGTGCTGATAGAGGTAAACTTCGTCGAGTCATAACGCAGAAAACAAAAAAGCCCTGACCAACTGGTCAGGGCTTTGAGGTAATGGCGGAGCGGACGGGGCTCGAACCCGCGACCCCCGGCGTGACAGGCCGGTATTCTAACCAACTGAACTACCGCTCCGCAAAAGCGGTTTGTAGGGTCCACTTCAGTGGACCGGTCGAATTTAATCGACGCTACAAATTTGGGTGCCTGGCAGTGACCTACTTTCACATGGCAGCTGCCACACTATCATCGGCGCGGGTGCGTTTCACTTCTGAGTTCGGCATGGGGTCAGGTGGGACCACAACGCTATCGCCGCCAGGCATAAACTGGGAATCCGGAAAAGCTATCTTTTGATGAATTCGCTCTCGACCTGCAAGGTCTCACACTTCTTGGGTGTTGTATGGTTAAGCCGCACGGGTCATTAGTACAGGTTAGCTGCACGTATCGCTACGCTTCCACACCCTGCCTATCTACGTCCTAGTCTCGGACGGCCCTTCAGGAGGTTCTAGACCTCTGGGATGACTCATCTCGGGGCTCGCTTCCCGCTTAGATGCTTTCAGCGGTTATCGATTCCGAACTTAGCTACCGGGCAGTGCCATTGGCATGACAACCCGAACACCAGCGGTTCGTTCACTCCGGTCCTCTCGTACTAGGAGCAACCCCCCTCAATCATCCAACGCCCACGGCAGATAGGGACCGAACTGTCTCACGACGTTCTGAACCCAGCTCGCGTACCACTTTAAATGGCGAACAGCCATACCCTTGGGACCGACTTCAGCCCCAGGATGTGATGAGCCGACATCGAGGTGCCAAACACCGCCGTCGATATGAACTCTTGGGCGGTATCAGCCTGTTATCCCCGGAGTACCTTTTATCCGTTGAGCGATGGCCCTTCCATTCAGAACCACCGGATCACTATGACCTGCTTTCGCACCTGCTCGACCTGTCCGTCTCGCAGTTAAGCTGGCTTATGCCATTGCACTAACCGTACGATGTCCGACCGTACTTAGCCAACCTTCGTGCTCCTCCGTTACGCTTTGGGAGGAGACCGCCCCAGTCAAACTACCCACCAGGCACTGTCCGCAACCCCGATTAGGGGCCTACGTTAGAACATCAAACATACAAGGGTGGTATTTCAAGGTCGGCTCCACGGCAACTGGCGTCACCGCTTCACAGCCTCCCACCTATCCTACACATGTAGGGTCAATGTTCAGTGCCAAGCTATAGTAAAGGTTCACGGGGTCTTTCCGTCTAGCCGCGGGTACACCGCATCTTCACGGCGATTTCAATTTCACTGAGTCTCGGGTGGAGACAGCGTGGCCATGGTTACACCATTCGTGCAGGTCGGAACTTACCCGACAAGGAATTTCGCTACCTTAGGACCGTTATAGTTACGGCCGCCGTTTACCGGGGCTTCGATCAAGAGCTTCACCTTGCGGCTAACCCCATCAATTAACCTTCCGGCACCGGGCAGGTGTCACACCGTATACGTCCTCTTACGAGTTTGCACAGTGCTGTGTTTTTGATAAACAGTCCCAGCCACCTGGTCACTGCGACTGGCTCAGGCTCCATCCGCAAGGGACTTCACCCGCTCCAGCGTACCTTCTCCCGAAGTTACGGTACTATTTTGCCTAGTTCCTTCACCCGAGTTCTCTCAAGCGCCTTGGTATTCTCTACCCGACCACCTGTGTCGGTTTGGGGTACGGTTCACACACATCTGAAGCTTAGAGGCTTTTCCTGGAAGCCGGGCATCAATGACTTCGTCACCGTGGTGACTTCGTCTCGGGTCTCAGTGTTGTGCGTCCGGATTTGCCTAAACGCACCACCTACTCCCTTTCACCAGGACTACCAACGCCT
>NZ_CP199259.1:3897500-4167500 GCF_052487945.1 Zobellella sp. An-6
GGCCCAGCAGCAGGGCGATCAGCGGCAGTATCACCACCGCCAGGCTGGCGAGACTGGCCAGGGTGGATTCGATACTAGTGAAACCGACCAGGCCCGAGGCCACGCCGCCGAAATAGGCCAGGCCAACCGCCAGTCCCCACAGCATAAGGGCAATGGCCAGCACCCAGCGGTTGCGGATGCCGTCCAGCCATTCCTTACGGGCAATAATCAGTAATACGGCCATCGGCGGCTCCGTAACAAATATGTTGGTACAACTCGGGCAGGTTGGGCTGCTGCCAGTGGAAGTCCCGCAAACCGGGCAGGCTGCAGATGGTTTGTGCCAGCAGTTTCTTCTGCTCCGGCTGGCCCTGCAGCGCCAGCTGCCCCGGCTCGGACTGGCACACCAAGGCCCGGCAAGACTCCGGCAGTTGTTGCTCCAGGTTGTCACCGTAGAGGGTGAGAGTGACCGGCAGCCGGGATTTGGCGCGCAGCTCAGCCAGGTTGCCGGAGGCCAGCAGCCGCCCTTGTCCCATCACGGCGATGCGATCCAGATAGGGCTCCACTCCCGCCAACACATGGGAACAGAGGATGATGGCGCAGCCCTGCCGACGCAACTCGTCGATTTGTTCGTAAAAATCCCGGGTTGCCAAGGGATCCAGCCCCACGGTCGGCTCATCCAGCAGCAGCACCCTGGGCTGGCCCAGCATGGCCTGGGCCAGCCCCAGCCGCTGGCGCATCCCCTTGGAGTAAGTCTTGACCCGGCGCCCGGCCGCCTCGGCAAGCCCCAACCGTTCGAGCAGCGTCATGCCCTGTTTCGGTGCCATGCCCTTGAGCCGCGCCAGGTAATCGATGACTTCGGCGCCGGTCAGCTGGTCATAGAAGCTGACATTTTCCTGCAAAAAACCAATATGCCGGCGCTGCTTACGAAAGGTGTCCCGGGCAGGATCCTGGCCCATCACCCGCACCTCCCCCTCATCGGGCCGCAGCAACCCCAGGATCAGCTTGATGCTGGTGGTCTTGCCGGCACCATTATGGCCGAGTAGCCCCAGCACCTCGCCGGATGACACCGCCAGCGATACCTGCCGCAGCGCTTTTTTGTCGGCAAACTGCTTACTGACTTGCCGTAAGCGGATAATGCTCATCGCTCCTCCTGTTATTCATCCCCTCGGGCAGCGCCATCAGCGGAAATGAATCCCGCACCCCCGGTCCTTTGAATACCGGAAACTGCTGTTGAACCCAGCGTAACAGGCTGACCACAGGGGCATTCATCAGCCAGCGGGCCGCCGGGTATTGCCACAGCACCCGGTCCATACCGTCATTCGGCTCGTGGGCAATATCACCCAGGCCGTCCTGATTCAGATCCCAGCCCTGGTAGTCGCTCCAGTAATTGCCGCGGCCATCCAGGGACCATTCCTGGGGCCGGTTAGAGACGTAGCGCACCTGGGTGCGGTTGCCGACCAGGGCATTGTCAAAAATGTTGTTCTGCTCGGAGCCGGCAGTCATGTGCAGCCCCAGATCACTATGGCCCAGCCAGTTGCCGCTGATTTCGTTGCCCACCGCATGGTAGGCGAACAGTGCCTTGCCTTCCGCTCCTCTCGGGTTGAGCAAGCGACTGTTAGCCTTTGCGCCGCTCACCCGATTGCCGCGGATAAGAGAATAAGTGATGTAATTCATCAGGATGCCGTAGTTTTCATCCTGCTCGGAGATATTGCCGATCACCGTCAGCTGCCGCGACTGCATCAGGGCATAGCCGGTGCGGGTCCGGTGGGTATGGTTGCCGCTGACCTCGTTATGGTTGGAGTACATATAGTGGATGCCGTAACGCAGCTCACTCAGCCGATTGCCGATCAGCCGGTTGCGGTTGCTGTAGTCGATATAGATGCCATCCCGGGTATGGCGGATCTGATTTCGACTGATCTCGCTGTCGCTGACGTTGAACAGATGAATGCCGTTGCCTCTGTCCTGGGAGCGCAGGTCGGCATCGCCGGTAATGTCGTTGTCGCGCAGTCTTAGGTGGCTGGCCCGATCGGCCCAGATACCGAAACCCGGCCCGTGCAGGCGCAGATGGGCGACTTCGGCACCATCGGCCTTTTCGCTGATAAAAACCCCCGCGTCCAGCGAGCCCAGGTCCTTGCCCCAGTTGCGGATTTCAAGATGGTAAACATGGATGCCGGGGGCATCCAGATAGAGGCCATGGCCATGGCCGCCGGCGTCGATCACCGCTCCCGGCTCCCCCCGCAGGATCAGGGGCCGCTCGATGCGCAACGTCGGGTAAATGCCGGAAGCCAGCACCACGGTTTCTCCCGCCGGCACCCCGGCCAATCCGGCCACGGAGGCCGGCGTCAGCCGGACCTCCGCCGCCAGTGGCCAGGCGAACAACAGCAGCAACAGCCATAGCCTGTTCATGCGACTCCTTATGCTGGTTCGACGAACATGCGGCCGACCATCTCCATATGCAGGGCATGGCAGAACCAATTGCAGTAATACCAGTGCACCCCGGGCTTGTCGGCAATGAAGGTGATGGAAGAGGTCTGTTGCGGACTGATCTCCATGCTGACCCCGTGGTTGACCATGCAGAAACCGTGGCTCACGTCCTCGATCATGTCCAGGTTGGTCACCACCACGGTCACCTCGTCGCCCTGCTTGACGGTGAATTCCTGAATGCCGTAGGTCGGCGCCACCGAGGTCATGTATACCCGCACCTTGTTGCCGTCGCGGATCACCTTGTTGTCCCGCTCAAGAGTCACACCGTCCTTGGCCGCCATGGCCACGGTATCGGCGAAGAACGCATCGTCACGCTGCCAGATCTTCTTGGGATTGAGCATGTTGCGCTTGATCAGGATACAGTCGTGGGGCTCGGCAAAGGTAGGGCCGTCGTGCACCAGCTTCATCTCCTCGCCGGAGATATCGATCAACTGATCGTTTTCCGCATGTAGTGGACCCACCGGCAGGAAGCGGTCCTTGGAGAACTTGCACAGTACCACCAGCCACTTGCCGTCCGCATCCCGGGCCTCGGTGTGGGAGGCATGGTTGTGACCGGGCTGATACTGTACATCCAGCTTCTGGCGGATATAGTTGACGTCTTCGCCGTTGTAGGCCTTCACTGCGTCCGCCAGGTTCCATTTCACCACCTGGCTGTCGATAAACAGGGTGGTATAGGCGTTGCCACGGCCGTCGAAGGTGGTGTGCAGCGGTCCCAGCCCCAGCTCGGGCTCGGCGGCGATCACCGCCCGGGGATCCTCGAATTTGTCCTCGAACAGATCGTCCAACTTGGCTATCTCGATCATCGACACGGTCGGCGACAGCTTGCCGTTGGCGATGAAGTACTTGCCGTCGGGTGAGGTGTTGAGGCCGTGGGGGTTTTTCGGCACCGGCACGTAGCGGGTCAGTTCGGAGCCCTTGCGGCCGTCCAGCACCGGCACCTTGGCATCGCCCAGGGTGGTGAAGTTGCCCGCCTTGATCGCCGCCTCGATACGGGGAATGTTGAACACCGTCACCCAGTCCCGTTCGTTGCGCATCATGCCGCCCAGATCGGTGGCGCCTTCCGAGTTGTAACAGGTGGAGGCAGCATATTTGCCGGTGTAACAGGCGTCGCAGTTGTCCAGGTTACCGTCGACAATGACCTGGAAGGCCACCTCCATGGTCTCGGCATCCACCGCGTTGAACATGGTGAATTTCTCGGCCGCATCCAGGTTTTTCAGGTTACTGCCGTCGTTCGGGTGGGGAATGATGAATTCGGCGTTGCAGAACACGTACTTGGTGTGGGGCACTTTTTGCAGGCGCAGCCCATGGATGGCCTGCACGTTGGGGACAGTGACCATCTTGTCGCATTTCATGATATCGAGGCGGATACGGGCTACCCGGCTGTTGGCCTTGTCGTTGATGAACAGGTACTTGCCGTCATATTTTCCATCCGTCATGGAGATATGGGGGTGATGGCAGTCACCGTTCAGGTACTTGCTGCTTTCGCCAAAGACCCGCTTGCTTTCGTTGGTCAGGCCCCAGCCGGTAGCCGAATCCACGTTGAACACCGGGATACGCATCAGCTCGCGCATGGAAGGCACGCCCAGTACCCGCACCTCGCCCTGATGACCGCCGCTC
Organism: Zobellella sp. An-6; assembly: GCF_052487945.1. Lineage (NCBI taxonomy): Bacteria > Pseudomonadati > Pseudomonadota > Gammaproteobacteria > Aeromonadales > Aeromonadaceae > Zobellella > Zobellella sp. An-6. Next base: position 3,901,581 of record NZ_CP199259.1, read on the forward strand.
CAGAAACCGTAGTATTCGTCCAGCTCGCCGGGCGCTACATGTGCATTCTGCGCCGCCGCCGCGGCCAAGGCCGGTGACGACGCCAGGCTCAGGCCGCCGCCGGCCGCCGCCGTGGCCAGCAGGGCGGAAGATCCCCCCAGAAACAGGCGCCGGCTCAGTTTGACATGCTCGCTCAGCGCTTCATGTTGGTTATGCTTGCTCATTAGACTCTCCTTGTAGTCCTGTGGTATCCACGTTGGTGATCTTGATGCGAGCCGCTTCCCGCTCCAGCTCGCGCTGGCGGCGTTTCTTGGCCTTCATCACCAGGGGAGGACACTTGCGTTGGTTGTAGTAGGTGATCTGGCAGTCCAGGCAGTGGTGACACTCGTTGGCGTTGATACGCCCGTCCGGATGGATGGCCTGCACCTCGCACTCCTTGGCGCAAAGCTGACAGGGAGTGCCGCATTCCTGCCGACGCTTGAGCCAGTCGAACAGGCGCAGCCGGGCCGGTACGGCGAGTGCTGCACCCAGGGGGCAGATGTAGCGGCAGTAGGCCTTGCGCACGAACAGGGACAACACTACCCAGCCTAGGGCATAGGCTACATAGCCCCACTCGCGCATAAAGCGCAGCGTCATGGCAGTCTTGAACGGTTCCACTTCCGCCGCCTGCTCAGCCAGGGCCAGGGACTGCAACGACAGTCCGAACAGACCCAACAAAATCAGATACTTCAGTGCCCACATCCGCTCGTGAATGGCGAAAGGCACGGTGTACTGCCTGATCTTAAGCTTGCGGGCCGCCTCGTTGACCAGCTCCTGCAGGGCACCAAAAGGACAGAGCCAGCCGCAAAAAATCCCCCTGCCCCACAGCAACAGGGTCAGGGCCACGAAGCTCCACAGGATAAACATCATGGGATCGAGCAGGAAAGACGACCATTGGAAGCCGGTAAAAAGGGCGTGCAGGAAGGTGAACACATTCACCACCGACAGCTGGGCCAGGCTGTACCAGCCGATGAAGAAGAGCGTATAGCAGAGATAACCGATGCGGAGACGGTGCAGCAGGGTCGGATGCTGCACCAGCCAGTCCTGCAGGAACAGGATGATCACCAGCACGACCAGGCCCGCCCCCAGCACGGCAATCTGCACCGCCTTGTGCTGCCAGACGCTGACCCACAATGGCGCCTCGTCTTCTTCCCAGCCTGCTTGCGCGGTTTCCATCGGGAGCGGCAGATTCAGGTAGGCATCGGGCAGCTGGTAATCGGCGTAAAAACTGGCGAACTCGCTGTCCAGCGCCCCTATCTGGCGGCGCACCATCAGCTCGAATTGCCAGGGCCGGGTCAGGTCCAGGCTGTTCCCCCGGGCGATGAAAATGGCCAGCTCGCCGAATTCGGGCGTATCTTCGGCCAGCAGATCCGAGGGCGCCAGACGCTGGTAGTCCATGTCCCGGAAAGCGATCTCCTCTGCATCCTGCCACAATCGGATACGATCGAAGATGCCGCCGCGCACGAAGCCGTTGCCGCGGAAGCTGTAGTCGCTGTTGGCCACCACCAGCACCGGCTGATCGCCGGGCGCCAGGCTCGCCATCAGACGATCATACTGTTGCTGCCCCAGCAGGTTGATGCCGGCGTCCGCCATGCCCAGGGGTGCGAAATAAAGCTCCATGAACGCCTGCTTCGGATCGGCTGGCGGTGTACGCGAAGCCGCACGGGTACCGGCAAAGGCCTGCTCCACTTCCCCCTGAGTCAGGCGCAGCGAGCGGATCAACTGGCGTTCGTTCAGCATGGCCCAGCCGCGCGGCTGCCACTGGTTGTTCAGGGTGGCGGCGGCGTCCGCCGATTCGGAGGCGGTCGGCTCCTCGCCCTCGGCCAGGGCCGTCCGCGCCGCGCGCAGCGCCCGCATGATGGTCTGGTTGATCACCATGACGGTCACAGTGGCGCCGGTGACGCCATCCACCGAATGAATATCATCGCGCCGGGACAGGCCGACCTGTACCCGCTCACGGGCATCGATGCCCCGGTACTGGTCGACGAATTCGGTTAGCTTGATCTCGGGAATGCCGATCAGCAGTATCGGCTCGTGGTGCTCGACCACCAGACTGTGCTCCAGACGGCCGCTGCTGTCCATCGCCAGCAGTAGTTCCACCGGCTTGCCGGAATAGGCGGGGATATCGGCGAATTGCCGGGTCAGGAAGGCGTAGCGTGACTGCTGGTCGGCAGTGGAAATGTGCCAGCCGGCGAAGGGCTGGCCGATGGCGCTGATCTCGGCATCGGGATACCAGGCGGCCAGTTGCTGTGCGGGATCGGGGCCTTCGGCGGCCTGCACCAGGCCGGCGGCAAGGCACAACAGGAAAACCAGGCTCCGTAGTACTGACATGGGGTTGCCTATAACTTACATTTCAATTGCAAAATAATGATGCAAAAGGGCGTGTTCGTGCTTGATCCAGATCAGGTACAGTAGAGAGGTATAGCGGAGAAAGGGGATTCGGGCGGAAGTGAATGGAAAAGAAAAAGCCGGGCGAACCCGGCTTTTGGTTTTTTATTCTTCAGAAGCTGCTGCTTCTGTGGCCTCGACATCGCGACCTACCAGCTCGATATAAGCCATAGGGGCGTTGTCACCGGCGCGGAAACCGCACTTCAGGATACGGGTGTAGCCACCCGGGCGCTCCTGGTAGCGGGGTCCCAGTTCGTTGAACAGTTTGCCGACCACTTCGCTGTCGCGAGTACGGGCAAATGCCAGGCGACGGTTAGCAACGCTGTCGCTCTTGGCCAGTGTGATCAGAGGTTCAACCACACGACGCAGCTCTTTAGCCTTGGGCAGAGTCGTCTTGATAACTTCATGACGAACCAAGGAGCTGGCCATGTTACGGAACATCGCCTGACGATGGCTGCTGTTCCGGTTCAGTTGACGACCACTCTTACGATGGCGCATGACCTAATCCTTCCTAACTAAATCTGTAAAACCCGTGATCCGGTTTATTCATCAGCGATGCTGGCAGGCGGCCAGTTCTCCAGGCGCATGCCCAGAGACAAACCACGAGACGCCAACACGTCTTTAATCTCGGTGAGAGATTTTTTACCCAGGTTGGGAGTCTTGAGCAGCTCCACCTCGGTACGCTGTACCAGATCACCAATGTAATGGATCGCTTCTGCCTTCAGACAGTTCGCAGAGCGAACGGTCAGTTCCAGATCGTCGACAGGACGCAGCAGGATAGGATCGAACTCAGGCTTGTCTTCTTTCTCTTCCGGTTCGCTCACGTCACGCAGATCGACGAAGGCTTCCAGCTGCTCGGCCATGATGGTGGCCGCACGACGGATAGCTTCTTCCGGATCCAGGGTGCCGTTGGTCTCCATGTCGATAACCAGCTTGTCCAGATCGGTACGCTGTTCAACACGGGCCGCCTCAACATTGTAGGCGATACGAACCACGGGGCTGTAAGCCGCATCCAGCAGCAGGCGACCGATGGGACGCTCGTCGTCTTCGGTGTGGGCACGGGCGGCGGCGGGAATATAGCCGCGGCCGCGCTGCACCTTCAGACGCATGCTGATTTCGGCCTCGTCCCCTGTCAGATGACAGATAACGTGGTCTGGGTTAACGATCTCAACGTCATCACCATGGGTGATGTCGCCTGCAGTTACGGGACCTGCACCAGTTTTGGTCAGAGACAGGGTAACTTCGTCCTTGCCTTCCAGCTTGACAGCAACCTCTTTCAGGTTGAGCAGGATCTCCAGGATATCTTCCTGGACACCTTCCTTGCTGCTGTACTCATGCAACACACCGTCGAGTTCAACTTCGGTGATGGCACAGCCCGGCATGGAAGAAAGCAGAATACGACGCAGCGCATTACCCAAGGTATGACCAAAGCCACGCTCCAGCGGCTCGAGAGTCACTTTGGCATGAGTCGGGCTGATCTGTTCGATATCAACCAGACGCGGCTTAAGAAAATCTGTTACAGAACCCTGCATTGTGTCCTCTCTTAGAAGCTAGCTTTACTTGGAGTAAAGCTCGACGATCAGCTGTTCGTTAATCTCGGCAGACAGGTCGCTACGCTCAGGCAGACGCTTGTAAACGCCTTGCATGTTGGTAGCGTCGACTTCTACCCAGGTCGGCTTTTCACGTTGACCGGAAACCTCAAGAGCGGCTTTGATCCGGGCTTGTTTCTTAGCCTTCTCACGAATGCTGACTACGTCCTCGGGAGAAACTTGGAAGGAAGGAATGTTCACAACCTTACCGTTCACCAGGATGGCCTTGTGGCTAACCAGCTGACGGGACTCGGCGCGGGTAGCACCAAAACCCATACGGTAAACAACGTTGTCCAGACGACCTTCCAGCAGCTGCAGCAGGTTCTCACCAGTGTTGCCTTTCAGGCGGGCAGCTTCTTTATAGTAGTTGCGGAATTGCTTTTCCAGCACGCCGTAGATACGACGGACTTTCTGCTTTTCACGCAGCTGTACACCGTAGTCGGACAGGCGCGGCTTGCGGGCGCCATGTTGACCGGGTGCGGTATCAATTTTACATTTTGAATCGATCGCGCGAACGCCTGACTTCAGGAAGAGGTCAGTGCCCTCACGACGGCTCAGCTTGAGCTTGGGACCCAGATATCTTGCCATGTTCTTTCTCCAACTATCCTACAAGAAGGGTTATACGCGACGCTTCTTGGGAGGACGACAACCGTTGTGCGGGATGGGAGTCACATCGGTGATGTTGGTGATGCGGAAACCTGCCGCATTCAACGCACGGATGGATGACTCACGGCCCGGACCCGGACCTTTCACCATTACTTCCAGGTTCTTAACACCGTATTCCTTGGCAATCTCACCGGCGCGCTCGGCAGCTACCTGGGCCGCGAACGGGGTGGACTTACGGGAACCACGGAAACCTGAACCGCCGGCGGTTGCCCAAGACAGAGCATTACCCTGACGATCGGTAATAGTTACTATGGTGTTGTTGAAAGATGCATGAACGTGGGCAATGCCATCGCTCACCTGCTTTTTGATGCGCTTACGTGCACTACGAGCCGGAGTTTTAGCCATGATCTACCTTCCCGTTATTTCTTGATCGGTTTACGAGGACCTTTACGCGTACGAGCGTTGGTCTTGGTGCGCTGACCGCGAACGGGTAGGCTGCGACGATGACGCAGACCTCGGTAACAACCCAGGTCCATCAGACGCTTGATGTTCATGGAGATTTCGCGACGCAGGTCACCTTCCACGGTGAACTTCGCGACTTGCTCACGCAGAGATTCTACCTGAGCTTCATCCAATTCTTTGATTTTCACATCCTCAGCGATACCGGCTGCAGCACAAATGGCTTTAGAGCGGGTACGGCCGACGCCATAAATAGCAGTCAAAGCGATGACGGCATGTTTATGGTCAGGAATGTTAATGCCAGCGATACGGGCCACTATGCACTCCTACAAAATAACAAATAATAAGCCATTACAAAGCCCGTCTAGGATACGTAATGACTACACATACACCCAACAAAGGTGGCTGGCTACTTTAGCCAGCCTGCCTTTACTTTTCAAGTTAAACCGTAACTTTTTTAGCCTTGGCGCTGTTTGTGCTTAGGGTCTGAATTGCAGATCACCCGCACCACACCGTGGCGCTTGATGATCTTGCAGTTACGGCAGATTGCCTTAACGGAAGCACGGACTTTCATTGCTTAACTCCGTAAATAACCGAACCTTAACGGTTGTAGCCTTTCAGGTTCGCTTTTCTCAGGACATCGCCATACTGATGGGACATCATGTGGGTTTGCACCTGTGCCATGAAATCCATGATGACGACCACAATAATCAACAGCGAGGTACCACCAAAGTAGAACTGGACGTTCCAGGCTGTCATCAAAAACTGTGGAACCAAACAGACAAAGGTGATGTACAGGGCCCCGACCAGGGTCAGGCGAGTCATCACTTTGTCGATATAGCGCGCTGTCTGCTCACCCGGACGGATACCCGGGATGAAAGCACCACTCTTCTTCAGGTTATCCGCCGTTTCGCGCGGATTAAACACCAGCGCGGTGTAGAAGAAACAGAAGAAGATGATGGCAGCGGCATACAGCATTACATACAACGGTTGACCAGGTTGCAGCGTGAGCGACAGCTCCTGCAGCATGTTGGCGAACCATCCCTGCCCCTGACCGAACCAAGAAGCCACGGTACCCGGGAACAGGATGATGCTGGATGCAAAAATTGCCGGAATAACCCCCGCCATGTTCACTTTCAAGGGCAGGTGTGTACTCTGTGCCGCGAACACCTGGCGACCCTGTTGACGCTTGGCATAGTTCACCACAATGCGGCGCTGGCCACGTTCAACAAAGACCACGAAATAGGTTACCGCGAACACAATCACGGCCAGCAGCAACAGCAACAGAATGTGCAATTCCCCCTGACGCGCCTGCTCTGCCGTGGCACCGATGGCCGATGGCAGACCGGCAACAATACCCACGAAGATAATCAACGAGATACCATTGCCAATGCCTCGTTCGGTAATCTGCTCACCCAACCACATCAAAAACATGGTGCCGGTGACCAGACTCACCACCGCCGTGAAATAGAAACCGAAGCCCGGGTTGACCACGAGCCCTGGCATCATGTTCGGCAGACCGGTGGCGATACCGATGGCCTGGATGGTGCCCAGAACCAGCGTGCCATAACGGGTGTACTGACTGATCTTGCGACGACCGGATTCACCTTCCTTCTTGAGTTCAGCCAAGGGTTGGTAAACCACTGTCAGCAGCTGGATGATAATGGATGCCGAAATGTACGGCATTATCCCCAGCGCCAGTATGGACGCTCGTTCCAGGGCGCCACCACTGAACATGTTGAACATTTCAATGATGGTGCCCTGTTGTTGCTGGAACAAGTCGGCAAGTACGGCGGCGTCAATCCCAGGAATAGGCACATAGGAGCCGGCACGGAACACGATGATCGCGATCAGAACGAAAAGCAGACGGCTTTTCAGTTCACTCAGCCCGCCCTGTGCATTTTTAGCATCTAATCCTGGTTTTTTGGCCATAGTACTTATTATTCCTCGATTTTTCCGCCGGCGGCTTCGATGGCAGCACGGGCACCCTTGGTGACGCCCAGACCAACCACAGTCACTTGACGGTCAATAGTGCCAGACAGAACCACTTTGGCAAACTGGATGTTCTTGGTGATCACGCCAGCTTGCTTGAGGGTGTTCAGATCCACCACTTCGCCTTCAACTTTCGCCAGTTCGCTCAGGCGCACTTCGGCACTGACCAGGCCTTTGCGCGAAGTAAAACCAAACTTCGGCAGACGCTGTTTCAGCGGCATCTGACCGCCTTCGAAACCGTTACGAACCTTACCACCGGAACGGGACTTCTGACCCTTGTGGCCGCGGCCACCGGTTTTACCCAGGCCAGAACCGATACCACGACCCACGCGCTTGGCGGAAGGCTTGGAGCCGGCGGCAGGAGACAGAGTATTCAAACGCATGCGATTACTCCTCAACCTTAACCATGTAGTAAACCTGGTTGATCATACCGCGTACGCAAGCTGTGTCTTCCAGCTCGACGGTGTGACCAATGCGACGCAGACCCAGGCCACGCAGCGTTGCCTTGTGCTTAGGCAGACGGCCGATGGAGCTACGAGTCTGAGTTACTTTTACAGTCTTGTTAGCCATGGCGCATTACCCCAGTATTTCGTCAACGCGCAGACCACGCTTGGCAGCGACTTGCTCGGGTGACTTCATATGAGTCAGAGCGTCGATGGTAGCGCGAACTACGTTGTTCGGGTTGGTGGAACCGTAGGTCTTGGCCAGTACGTTGTGTACGCCGGCCACTTCCAGCACGGCGCGCATGGCACCACCGGCGATGATACCGGTACCTTCGGAAGCGGGCTGCATAAATACGTTGGAACCGGAGTGACGACCCTTCACCGGATGGAACAGGGTGCCGTTGTTCAGCTCAACTTTACGCATGTTACGACGAGCCTGTTCCATCGCCTTTTGAATGGCGGCAGGAACTTCACGGGCTTTACCGTAACCAAAACCAATACGACCGTTACCGTCACCTACCACCGTCAATGCGGTGAAGGAGAAGATACGACCACCCTTAACTACTTTTGATACACGGTTAACTGCAATCAGCTTTTCTTGCAGTTCACCGGCTTGAGCTTCGATTTTTGCCATTTTCGACTCCACCCTTAGAACTGAAGACCAGCTTCACGAGCAGCGGCAGCCAGAGCGGCGACGCGACCGTGATATTGGAAACCGGAACGGTCAAAAGCGACGATGGTCACGCCTTTTTCAAGTGCGCGCTCAGCGATGGCTTTACCGACGACTGCGGCGGCCTCAACATTACCGGTATATTTCACTTGTTCGCGAATTGACTTCTCCACGGTAGAGGCGGAAGCCAGTACGGCTGAACTGTTCGGTGCAATAACCTGTGCATAGATGTGGCGCGGAGTACGGTGAACCACCAGGCGAGTCGCACCCAGTTCCAGCATCTTTTTGCGTGCTTTAGTAGCACGACGGATACGAGCTGCTTTTTTGTCCATAGTGTTACCTTACTTCTTCTTGGCCTCTTTACTGCGAACCTGCTCGCCAAAGTAGCGAACACCTTTGCCCTTGTAGGGCTCGGGCTTGCGGTACGCACGAATATCGGCAGCAACCTGACCGATCAGCTGTTTGTCGGCAGACTTGAGAACGATCTCGGTCTGGGAAGGACATTCAGCGGTCACGCCGTCAGGCAGTGCATGCTCAACCGGGTGAGAGAAACCCAGAGACAGGGCAACGGCGTTGCCTTTCATCTGGGCGCGATAACCTACACCAACCAGCTGCAGCTTGCGTTCGAAGCCTTGGGTAACACCCACAACCATGTTGTTGACCAGAGCACGGGCGGTACCGGCCTGGGCGTTGGCACCGGCGGCATTGCCACGGGGTGCGAACTTCAACAGATTGTCTTCCTGGCTGATTTCAACAGCAGCATTGATGGTACGATTCAGAGTACCCTTGCCACCCTTGACGGTGATTTCCTGACCGTTCAACGTCACTTCTACGCCGGCAGGAATTTCGATAGGTGCCTTAGCAACGCGAGACATATCCTACTCCTTAAGCAACGTAGCAGATGATCTCACCACCCATACCGGCTTTACGCGCGGCACGGTCGGTCATCACACCCTTAGACGTGGAAACGATGGCAACACCCATACCTGCCATGACTTTCGGCAGCTCGTCACGCTTCTTGTAGATGCGCAGACCAGGGCGGCTGACGCGCTGGATCATTTCAACCACCGGCTGGCCCTGGAAGTACTTCAGGGTCACTTCCAGCTCGGCTTTGGTTTCACCAACGACATTAAAGTCAGCAATGTAACCTTCTTCTTTCAGGACTTTGGCGATAGCCACTTTGACCTTGGAAGAAGGCATGGTGACAGCAACTTTGTTGGCTGCCTGACCGTTGCGGATGCGGGTCAGCATATCCGCGATCGGATCTTGCATGCTCATTGTGTATTACTCCCGTGTTCGCTTACCAAGAAGCCTTCTTCAGGCCCGGAATTTCACCCTTCATCATCAGTTCGCGCACCTTGATGCGGCTCAGACCGAACTTCCGCAGGAAACCGTGCGGACGACCGGTGATGTTGCAGCGGTTACGCTGACGAGAGGGACTTGCGTCACGGGGCAGTTGCTGCAGTTTCAGCACCGCTTCCCAACGCGCTTCGTCAGAAGTTTTCACGTCAGAAATGATGTCTTTCAGTGCTTGACGCTTGGCTGCGTACTTGTCAGCCAGCTTTGCGCGCTTGACTTCGCGAGCTTTCATTGATTGTTTTGCCATAACCCTACACCTTACTTACGGAATGGGAAGTCAAAGGCAGCCAGCAGAGCACGACCTTCTTCGTCTGACTGGGCAGTGGTAGTGATGGTGATGTCCAGACCACGCACACGATCTACCTTGTCATAATCGATTTCAGGGAAAATGATTTGCTCGCGTACACCCATGGAGTAGTTACCACGGCCATCGAACGATTTCGGGTTCAGGCCACGGAAGTCACGGATCCGGGGGATAGAGATGCAAATCAAACGCTCCAGGAACTCCCACATGCGCTCGCCGCGCAGAGTTACTTTACAACCAATGGGGTAGCCTTCACGGATCTTGAAGCCAGCAACGGATTTACGAGCTTTGGTGATCAACGGCTTTTGACCGGAAATGGCCGCCAGATCGGCAGCGGCATTGTCCAGGATCTTTTTATCAGCCAGGGCTTCACCCACACCCATGTTCAGGGTGATTTTCTCAATCCGAGGGACTTGCATGATAGTCTTGTACCCGAACTGGCTAGTCAGTTCTTTTACTACATTTTCGTTGTAGTAATCATGCAGTTTCGCCATCGTATAAACTCCAATTACTTCACAAGTTCGCCGGTGGATTTGAAGAAACGGACTTTCTTGCCGTCTTCAATCCGGAAACCAACGCGATCAGCCTTGCCGGAGGCAGGGTTGAACAGCGCAACGTTAGACACGTCGATCGGTGCTTCCAGGTCGACGATACCGCCAGCCTGACCCAGTTGGGGCACGGGCTTCTGGTGTTTCTTGACCAGGTTGATACCTGCGACGATAACCTTACCTTCTTGAGTCAGGACCTTGGTGACGGTGCCACGCTTGCCCTTATCTTTGCCGGTAAGAATGATGACTTCGTCATCGCGACGGATTTTTGCTGCCATCGTTTGACTCCTTACAGTACTTCAGGTGCCAGTGAAACAATCTTCATGAACTTCTCAGAGCGAAGTTCACGAGTCACCGGTCCAAAAATACGAGTACCGATCGGCTGGTGATTGTTGTTCAAAATCACGGCCGCATTACGGTCGAAACGGATGACAGAGCCGTCCGGACGACGAACGCCTTTACGAGTGCGTACGACCACCGCGTTCATTACATCACCTTTTTTAACCTTACCGCGCGGAATCGCTTCCTTGACGGTAACTTTGATGATGTCGCCGATGCCGGCGTAACGGCGGTGCGAACCACCCAGGACCTTAATACACATTACGCTGCGCGCACCGGAATTGTCGGCCACGTCCAGCATACTTTGCATTTGGATCATGTTAGTGCTCCGCTAAAGTGACTACTTTAAAACCCTTTTCGGGATGTTGGCTGCCAAAGAAGGCGCGGCATTATATCACCATGAATCCGGAAAAGGTAGGGTAAAAAACAAACGGCCCATCGCTGGGCCGTTTGCGGGGTAAGTATACCAGAGATCGTCAGGCTTTCACCGGACGCTCAATGATTTTTACCAGGGTCCAAGACTTGGTCTTGGAGATCGGACGACACTCGCGGATGGTCACGACGTCGCCGGTCTTGCACTCGTTGTTCTCGTCATGAACGTGCAGCTTGGTAGTGCGCTTGATGTACTTCCCGTAGATCGGGTGCTTCACGAAGCGGTTGATAGCCACAGTGATGGACTTGTCCATCTTGTCGCTCACTACACGGCCCTGCAGAGTACGAATGTTTTGTTCGCTCATCTTAGGCACCTGCCTTTTGGTTCAGAACAGTCTTCACACGCGCGATGTCGCGACGTACCTTTTTGAGGTTGTGGGTCTGAGCCAGCTGACCGGTGCTTGCTTGCATGCGCAGGTTGAACTGCTCGCGCAGCAGGCCCAGCAGCTCCTGGTTCAGTTCTTCAACACTCTTTTCACGCAGATCTTGTGCTTTCATCACATCACCGTCCGAGTTACGAAAGTGGTCCTAACGGGCAGCTTGGCAGCCGCCAGTGCAAAGGCTTCGCGAGCCAGTGACTCAGGTACACCGTCCATCTCGTACAGGACACGACCCGGCTGGATCTGGGCAACCCAGTACTCCACGTTACCCTTACCTTTACCCATACGTACTTCGAGGGGCTTTTCGGTGATGGGCTTGTCCGGGAAAATACGGATCCAGATCTTGCCTTGACGTTTGACGTGACGAGTCATCGCACGACGGGCTGCTTCGATCTGACGAGCAGTGATACGTCCACGAGTAGTCGCCTTCAGACCAAAGGAACCAAAGGAAATCTGGTTGCCTGAGGTCGCCACACCGCGGTTACGGCCTTTGTGGACTTTACGGAATTTCGTACGTTTTGGTTGCAACATGTCCGAGTCTCCTTACTTACCGCGGCCTTTGCGCTTGGGCTTGGCCGGGGCTTGCGGCTCCTGGGCAACGGCCTGCAGGCCGCCCAGTACCTCACCCTTGAAGATCCAAACCTTTACGCCGATGATGCCGTAAGTGGTAGATGCTTCAGAAGTTGCGTAGTCGATGTCGGCACGCAGGGTGTGCAGAGGCACACGACCTTCACGGTACCATTCGGTACGCGCGATTTCAGCGCCGCCCAGACGACCGCTCACTTCCACCTTGATGCCTTTGGCGCCGATGCGCATGGCGTTTTGAACGGCGCGCTTCATGGCACGACGGAACATCACGCGGCGCTCCAGCTGGGAGGCGATAGAATCGGCTACCAGCTGACCATCCAGCTCAGGCTTACGCACTTCGGAAATGTTGATCTGAGCAGGCACACCAGCCAGGGTGGCTACGTGCTTGCGCAGTTTTTCCACGTCTTCGCCTTTCTTGCCGATCACGACGCCGGGACGAGCGGTGTGAATGGTCACACGGATGCTCTTCGCCGGACGCTCGATCACGATCCGAGAAACGGAGGCGTTTTTCAGTTCCTTGTTCAGGTACTGACGTACTTGAAAATCGCTGTGCAGGTTGTCAGCGAAGTCCTTGGTATTCGCAAACCAGGTCGAGTTAAAAGGCTTGGTGATCCCTAAGCGAATACCATTCGGGTGTACTTTCTGGCCCATTGCTTATCTCCTAGCCTCTTAGCGGTCGGACACAACCACAGTGATGTGGCTGGTACGCTTCATGATACGGTCCGCGCGGCCCTTGGCACGAGGACGAATACGCTTCATGGTGGGACCTTCGTCAACGAAGATCTTGGCCACTTTCAGCTCATCGATATCCGCACCTTCATTGTGCTCGGCATTGGCAATGGCAGATTCCAGAACTTTCTTCACCAGAACGGCAGCCTTTTTCGGGCTGAAAGCCAGGACATTCAGTGCCTTGTCTACGGACAGACCGCGAACTTGATCGGCTACCAGGCGCGCCTTCTGGGCAGAAGTACGAGCAAAGCGGTGTTTAGCTATAGCTTCCATCTGTTACCCCTTAACGCTTCTTGGCCTTCTTATCGGCGGCATGGCCACGATAAGTACGAGTCGGTGCAAATTCACCCAGCTTGTGACCGATCATTTCATCGGAAACGTAGACAGGTACGTGCTGACGACCATTATGGACAGCGATGGTCAAACCGATCATGTTCGGAATGATCATTGAACGACGGGACCAAGTTTTGATTGGCTTTTTATCCCCGCTTTCCACCGCTTTCTCTACCTTCTTCAGCAAGTGCAGGTCGATAAACGGACCTTTCTTGAGAGAACGTGGCATGGTGATACCTCTAAAAAACTATTACTTGTTACGGTGACGTACCACGAACTTGTCGGTACGCTTGTTTTTACGGGTCTTGGCGCCCTTGGTCGGTTTACCCCAAGGAGTAACCGGGTGACGGCCACCAGAGGTACGACCTTCACCACCACCGTGCGGGTGGTCTACCGGGTTCATCGCCACACCACGTACGGTCGGGCGAACACCACGCCAGCGCTGAGCACCGGCTTTACCCAATTGACGCAGCATGTGCTCGGCGTTGCCCACTTCACCCAGGGTGGCGCGGCACTCGGCCAGCACTTTACGTACTTCGCCGGAACGCAGACGCAGGGTGACGTAGTTACCTTCACGCGCCAGGATCTGGGCGTAGGTACCGGCGGAGCGAGCGATCTGCGCGCCTTTGCCAGGCTTCATCTCGATGGCGTGCACGGTGCTACCCACGGGGATGTTGCGCATCGGCAGGCAGTTACCGGCCTTGATCGGGGCAGCATCGCCGGACAGCAGCTGGTCGCCGGCCTGAACGCCTTTCGGGGCCAGGATGTAGCGACGCTCGCCGTCTGCGTACAGCACCAGGGCGATGTTGGCGGAGCGGTTCGGATCATATTCCAGACGCTCTACCTTGGCCGGGATACCGTCTTTGTTGCGCTTGAAGTCAACGATACGGTAGTGCTGCTTGTGACCACCACCGATGTGACGGGTGGTGATGCGGCCAGCGTTGTTACGACCACCGGTCTTGGACTTTTTGTCCAGCAGCGGGGCGAACGGCTTGCCTTTGTACAGATCCGGGTTGGTGATCTTGACCACATGACGGCGACCCGGAGAAGTAGGCTTACATTTTACGATTGCCATTACTGATTACTCCTCTCTTACTCGGCACCGCCGATGAAGTCGATGTCCTGACCTTCTTTCAGGGTCACGTAGGCTTTTTTCCAGTCGGAACGTTGGCCCATGCGGTTGCCGGTACGCTTGGTTTTACCCTTGACCAGCAGAGTGCGGACATCTTTGACTTCAACTTCGAACAGCTTCTCGACCGCGGCTTTTACTTCAGCCTTGGTAGCGTCCTTGGCGACCTTGAACACGATAGTGTTGGTCTTTTCGGCCACCATGGTGCTTTTTTCAGAGATATGCGGCGCCTTCAGAACTTTCAGAATACGCTCTTCACGGATCATGCCAGCATCTCCTCGATTTGCTTAACTGCGTCGGCAGTTACCAGTACCTTGTCGAACGCGATCAGAGAAACGGGGTCGATACCGGCCACGTCGCGCACGTCAACCTTGTACAGGTTGCGGGCGGCCAGGAACAGGTTCTCGTCCACTTCGGCAGTCACGATCAGAACGTCGTTCAGATCCCACTGCTTCAGCTTGGCAACCAGTTCTTTGGTTTTCGGGGCTTCAACACCGAACTTCTCAACCACGATCAGACGCTCTTGACGTACCAGCTCGGAGAGGATGCTCTTGATGGCACCACGGTACATCTTCTTGTTGACCTTCTGGCTGTGATCCTGCGGCTTGGCCGCGAAGGTCACACCACCGGAACGCCAAATCGGAGAGCGGATGGTACCGGCACGGGCCCGACCGGTGCCCTTTTGGCGCCACGGTTTTTTACCGCCGCCAGACACTTCGGAACGGGTCTTCTGAGCACGAGTACCTTGACGAGCGCCGGCTGCGTAGGCCACAACAACCTGGTGCACCAGCGCTTCGTTGAACTCACGCCCGAAGGTAGTTTCGGAAACTTCAAGAGCGCCTTGCGCGTCTTTCATTACCAATTCCATTACTATCTCCTCAGACGTTACGCTTTAACGGCAGGTTTAACGATGACGTTGCCGTTAGTCGCACCCGGGACTGCACCTTTGATGAGCAGCAGGTTGCGATCAACATCAACGCGGACCACTTCCAGGTTCTGAGTGGTTACCCGCTCATTACCCAGGTGACCGGCCATTTTCTTGCCTTTGAACACGCGGCCCGGAGTCTGGTTCTGACCGATAGAACCCGGAGCACGGTGAGACAAGGAGTTACCGTGGGTCATGTCCTGAGTGCGGAAGTTCCAGCGCTTAACGGCGCCAGCGAAACCCTTACCTTTGGAAGTACCGGTAACGTCTACTTTCTTGACATCGGTGAAGATGTCGACTTTCAGCTCGGCACCGACTTCGATGCTCTCGCCTTCGCCTGAACCCAGGCGGAATTCCCACAGACCGCGGCCCGCGTCAACACCGGCTTTGGCGAAGTGACCCGCCTCCGGCTTGGTGATGCGGTTAGCTTTCTTGGTGCCAGTGGTCACCTGAATGGCAGCATAGCCATCCTTTTCCAGTGTTTTCACCTGGGTAACACGGTTGGCATCTACTTCGATAACGGTGACCGGGATGGACACGCCGTCTTCGGTGAAGACACGGGTCATACCCAGCTTACGACCTACTAGACCGATTGCCATTGATAAAACCTCTTTCCGTTATTAGCCCAGGCTGATCTGGACGTCTACGCCAGCAGCCAGATCCAGTCGCATCAGAGCATCGACGGTTTTGTCAGTCGGCTCAACGATATCAACCAGACGCTTGTGAGTGCGAATTTCATACTGATCACGTGCATCTTTGTTCACGTGTGGAGAAATCAGTACGGTATAACGCTCTTTGCGCGTCGGCAGCGGGATAGGACCACGAACCTGGGCGCCAGTGCGCTTGGCAGTTTCTACGATCTCCGCGGTAGACTGGTCGATCAGGCGGTGATCGAACGCCTTCAGGCGGATACGAATTCTTTGGTTCTGCATTACCAGAGCTCCAATTGGGTAAAGAACATAAAATCAGCACCGCCTGCCCTTCCGTTCGAAAGAGGGGGTGTGATTTAACAACGGTGCCCACCATATCGGGGGCCTGTAAAGAGCCAGGAGCTACCTGACGTGAGCCTTATCGGCTCGCCTGGTAATAAACCAAGCGAGCGGCATTATACGGATCTGGCCGGCGGTTGCAAGCCGGCCGCGGACTTTTTAAGCAACTTTCGCCTTGCCGATCAGGCCGGATTTGCCCTTCAGCATGATCTCCAGCGCCACCTCATCGCAGGCGTGCTGGCGGGGGCAGAGATCGCAGTCCTTCATCACCTTCTCGGGCAGCAGGGTCTTGCTGGTGGTGGAAAAGCCAAGCTTCATAAAGAACTCCGGCACCCGGGTCAGCACGATGACCCGGTCGATGGCCATGTCCTCGGCTTTCTTGAGGATTTTTTCCACCAGCGCCCTGCCCTGGCCCTGGCCCTGGAAGCCGGGCTCCACGCCCAGGGAGCGGATCTCCGCCAGGCCGGTGTCGTACACATAGAGGGAGGCACAGCCGCTGATCTGGCCCTGGGTCTCGGCCACGGCGAACTCACCCACCGCCTGCACCAGCTCCTTGCGGGTACGGGGCAGGTTCTCGCCGATATTGGCCCAGTAGTTGACCATGCGCTCGATGGCGTCCAGATCGGTGAGGCGGGCGCTGCGCACATGGATACCGGAGGTATCACGCTGCGTCAGCCGGCGCTCGGCGCTGGTGAGGGCGAACTCCACCTGGGCCGGCGCGGCGCCGCCCAGGGCGCAGCGGCTGGCCAGGCTGGACTCCAGCGACAGCCGGGGATAGACGTCCTCCTCGATCACCGGGCTGAACTGCTTGAAGTCCTCCAGTGGCAGCTCTTCCATCGGCAGCTTCTTGCCGATGGCGTGCACCACTATGGCGCCGACGATATGGTGCGCCTCGCGGAAGGGAATGCCCTTGGACACCAGGTAGTCGGCCATCTCGGTGGCGTTGGAATAGCCGCCCTGGGCCGCTTCCCGGGTTTTCTCCTCGTTGACTTTGATGTCGTGCAGCACCATCTCGGCCATTTCCAGGCAGTCGTACCAGGTATCCAGGGCGTCGAACAGCCCTTCCTTGTCTTCCTGCATGTCCTTGTTGTAGGCCAAGGGCAGCGCCTTCAGGGTCATCATCATGCCCGCGTAGGCACCGAACACCCGCCCGCTCTTGCCGCGGATCAGCTCCAGGGCATCCGGGTTCTTCTTCTGGGGCATCAGCGAGGAGCCGGAGGTGACCCGGTCGGACAGCTCGAGGAAGCCGGACTCGCCGGAGTTGTAGAAAATCAGGTCCTCGGCGAAGCGCGACAGGTGCATCATGGAGTTGCAGGCGCAGTTCATCAGCTCCAGCACGTGATCCCGGTCGGACACCGAGTCCAGGCTGTTGCGGGTGGGCGAGGAGAAGCCGAGGGAGTGAGCCAGCTCGTGCCGGTCGATGGGGAAGCCGGTGCCGGCCAGGGCGCCGGAGCCCAGGGGGCAGGTGTCCATGCGCTTGTAAGCGTCCTGCAGCCGGGTGTAGTCCCGCTCCAGCATCTCCACGTAGGCCAGGCACCAGTGGGCAAAAGTGACCGGCTGGGCCCGCTGCAAATGGGTGTAGCCGGGCAGCACTGTGCCCTGCTGCTGGCGGGCCACCGCCACCAGTTGCTTTTGCATGGCATCCAGCTTGGTCAGCAGCGGCGGCACCTGCTGTTTGCACCACAGCTTGAGATCGGTGGCCACCTGGTCGTTGCGGCTACGGCCGGTGTGCAGCTTCTTGCCCAGGTCGCCGACCGCGGTGATCAGATGGCCTTCCACCCAGGAATGGATGTCTTCCGCGTCGGAGTGCAGGATCTGGTTGGGGTCCTCCATCACCTTGAGCTTGAGATCGTTGAGCGCCAGTTCAATCTTCTGCTGCTCCTCGTTGGTCAGCACCCCGGTCTTGGCCAGGGCCCGGGACCAGGCGATGGAGCCGACGATATCCTGCTCCGCCAGACGATAATCGAAACGCAAAGAATCATTGAACTGCTTGAACTTGGCATCTGCCGCCTGGCTGAAACGCCCACCCCAAAGTGCCATAACCTTTTTACTCCTTGACGACATTACTGAATTCGGTCCTGTGACGGTTGCACAGGTGATAGACCGGCGGGCCAAATCGGCTCGGCCCGGGCTGCATATGCAGAGTGCGGCCATTATATAAACACAGGGGGCGTTATGCCCCCTTTATCTTTTGCTGCCAGATATCCTGGCCACAAGCGGTAAACCGCTCGCCTGTCTCTTGGTCAGCAATCTTCGTTGACTGTTGATCGAAGCAGTTGTCGACCAAAGGGCTCTCCTCCCTATCGCTCCGCTGCCGCCTGCTGGCACTACCATCAGACGGCGTCGGGGCTGGAAAGAGGCAACTGGGATTGCCTCCGCCGACCGTCACATGCCAGGGATGGCATGTGTCGAGCGACACAGGGATGTGCTTGAAGCGTGTCGGCGGAGGTAGCCCAGTTGCCTCTTTATCTACGGTTACAGTCAAGCACCGGATCAGTGACCAAAGCGCCGGACTGTCGACCCGCCGCTCTCTATTTAAAAGGGGGCCTCAGCCCCCTTTGTCATCTTTTGTTTATTTCTGCTGGTTTTTCAGCGCCTTGATCCGGCTGGCCAGGGAGTACAGGCGGATAAAGCCTTCGGCATGGCTCTGATCGTACACCTCGTCCTCGCCGAAGGTGGCGAACTCTTCGGAGTACAGGCTGTTGGGCGAGCGCTTCTTGATGGCGGTAACCTGGCCCTTGTACATCTTCAGCACCACTTCACCGGACACGTCCTCGGCGATGGCTTCGGCAGAGGCCAGCAGCGCCTTGCACAGCGGAGTGAACCAGCGGCCGTCGTACACCAGGTGGGAGAACTCGGCACCCACCTTTTCGCGCCAGGCGCGGGTCGGCTTGTCCAGCACCAGCTCCTCGACGGCGCGCAGGGCGGCCATCATCACGGTGCCGCCGGGGGTTTCGTAGCAGCCGCGGGACTTCATGCCCACCAGGCGGTTCTCGACGATGTCGACCCGGCCCACGCCGTGTTTGGCGGCACGCTCGTTCAGGGTCACCAGCACCTGGTAGGGGCTCATGGCCTGGCCGTCGACGGCAACCACGCGGCCTTTTTCCACGGTCAGGGACACGGTCTCGGCCTTGTCCGGGGCCTGCTCGGGGGACACGGTCCAGGTCCATGCCTGCTCGGAGGGCTCGTTCCAGGTGCTCTCCAGCTCGCCACCCTCGGTGGAGATGTGCCAGGCGTTGGCGTCGCGGGAGTAGATCTTGGTGGCGCTGGCGGTGGTGGGGATCTTGCGCTCGGCCAGGTAGGCCAGCAGCTCTTCACGGCTGCGCATGGTCCAGATCCGCCAGGGGGCGATAATGGCCAGTTGGGGCGCCAGGGCGGCCACGGCGCCTTCAAAACGCACCTGGTCGTTGCCCTTGCCGGTACAGCCGTGGGAGATGGCATCGGCACCTTCGGCCAGGGCCACTTCCACCATCGCCTTGGCGATCACCGGGCGGGCCATGGAGGTGCCCAGCAGGTAGGTGCCTTCGTAGATGGCACCGGTGGTCAGGGTCGGGTAGACGTAGTCGTTGACGAATTCGTCTTTCAGGTCCGCGACGATGCACTTGGAGGCACCGGAGGCGATCGCTTTCTGCTCGACGCCTTCCAGGTCTTCGGCGCCCTGGCCCACATCGGCCACGAAGGCCACCACTTCACAGCCTTCGTAGTTCTCTTTCAGCCACGGAATGATGGCCGAAGTGTCCAGACCGCCGGAATAGGCCAGCACGATTTTTTTGAATTGGCTCATTAATGAATATCCCTGTTAATCAGTGTCAGCAGCACGGCATTCTGGACGTGCATGCGATTTTCAGCTTGGTCGAGGATCAGGGAGGCGGGGCCGTCCATCACCTCGGAAGTTATTTCCCACTCCCTGTGGGCGGGCTGGCAATGCAGCACCTGTTTGGCTCCGGTTTTGTCGAGCAGGGCCTGGTTGACCTGATACGGCATGAAGATCTCCTTCACCTGCTCCAGGGGGGTATTATCGCCCATGGAGACCCAGGTGTCCGTATAGATCACGTCCGCGCCCTCGATATCGTCGAGGCTGTCGGTCACCCGAATTTTGGCACCGCTGACCGCGGCCAGGGCCTCGGCCTCCTTCAGGATCTGGGCATCCACGTTGTGCCCGCGCGGGCACACGGCGGTGACGGTGGTGCCCAGGATGGCGCCGGTCAGCAACAGAGAGTTGGTGACGTTGTTGCCATCGCCCACATAGGCCAGGTGCACCTGGCTCAGGTCATCGTAATGCTCGGCGATGGTCATGTAGTCGGCCAGCGCCTGGCAGGGATGATACAGGTTGCACAGGGAGTTGATCACCGGCACGGTAGCATATTTTGTCATTTCCACCAGAGTCTGGTGGTCGAATACCCGGGCGACGATGGCATCGCACCAGCGCGACAGGTTGGCGGCGAAGTCCTGCACCGTTTCCCGCTTGCCCATGGCGCCGTTCTGGCTGTCCAGGTAGACCGCATGGCCACCCAGCTTGTTGATGCCGATGTCGAAGGTGACCCGGGTGCGCAGGGAGGGTTTTTCGAACAGGGTGACCACGCTCTTGCCCTTGAGGGCCTCGGCGTATTTGGCCGGATGGGCCTTGATCTCCATCGCCAAGGCAAGGAGCTGTTCGATCTGCTCCTTGCTATAGTCCGTCATACTCAATAAATGCTGCATAAGGCCTCCTTTAGTGGGAAATCCGGGTACCGTACTCGGATTCGCCCGCCAGCAGCGACAGCAGTTGCTCGGGGTAGCGCCAGCTGCCCACGGCCACCGGCTTGCCCAGGGTCTTGGTGGCCTTGAGTGCCGCCTTCACCTTGACCGCCATGCCGTCCTTGATGATGTCCTTTTCCATCAGCTCATTGGCGTCGGCCTCGGTCAGGTGGGCAATGCGCTGGCCCTTGCCGTCGAGGATGCCGCTCACGTCCGACAGCATCACCAGATCCGCGTCCAGGATCTCGGCGATGGCGGTGGCGGCCTGGTCCGCGTTCACGTTCATCAGCCTGCCGTCGAAGGTGATGCCGATGGAGCTGACGATGGGCAGGAAGCCGCCGGCCAGCAGGCTGTGCACCAGGGTGGCGTCACCGCCCTCGATCTGGCCGACGGCGCCCAGCTCGGGATCCAGCTGGCTGACCCGGCACAGGCCGCCGTCGGCCAGGCAAAGGCCGACCGAGGGGATCTCGTGGGCGATGGCCTGGGCCAGCAGCAGCTTGTTGGCGGTGCCGGCCAGGGCCCCGGCGATCACCGGGATCTGCTCGAAGGGGGTCACCCGCAGGCCGTTCTTCTTGGTGGACGTCAGGCCCATGGCCTTGAGCTGGTTGTCCACCAGCACGCCGCCGCCGTGCACCAGCAGCAGGGGCCGGCTCACCTCGTCCAGAAAGGTTTTCAGGGTGGTGAACAGGGCCGCCAGGGCCTTGTCGCTTTCCAGCAGGGTGCCGCCCAACTTGATCACCAGCGGTTGTTGATTTGCCATCTCTCGTTACTCCTTGATCAGACCCGCCACCGGCGAGAATCCCTGATGAATATTAATACACTGGATGGCCTGGCTGGCCGCTCCTTTCAGCAAATTGTCGATGGCCGACACCACGATCAGCTGGTTGCCGTCCCGCCCCCAGTGCAGATCGCAGAAGGGAGTGCCGGCCACGTCGTTGATCTGGGGCCACTGGCCGGCCAGGCGCACTATCTTCTGGCCGTCGTAGGCCTGGTGGTAGGCGGCGGCGATCTGCTCGTCGCTCACGCCGTCCTGCAACTGGACATAGACGGTGGCCAGGATGCCGCGGATAAAGTTGCCCAGGTGCGGCTGGAATACCACCTGCTTGCCCAGATGATGGCTGATCTCCGGCTGGTGACGGTGGTTGAACACCCCGTACGGCTTGAGGCTGACCTCACAGAAGCTGTTATTCATGCTGGCCTTGCGTCCGGCCCCGCTGACGCCGGACACGGCGCTGATGATGGGCCGGGTGCCCTCGGCGACAAGCCCCGCCTGCTGCAGCGGCTTGAGCGCGCTGAGCGAGGCGGTGGGGTAGCAACCGGGCACCGCTATCAGTTGGGCCGCCTTGATCGCCTCCTGGTTCCACTCCGCCAGACCGTAGGCGGCCTTGGCCAGCCAATCGCCGTACTGGTGGTGGAAGCCGTAAAACCGGTCGTAGAAGCCTTCACCGGGCACCCGGAAGGCGCCGGAGAGGTCAAATACAGGAAGGCCCTTGGCCAGGAAGCCGGGCGCCAGGTCGTGGCTGACCTCATGGGCGGTGGCCAGCAGCACCAGATCCGCCTCGGTGTGGATGCGACTGATGGCCTCGTCATCCAGGGGCAGCAGCGGCAGGTCGATGACACCGCGCCAGCGCGGATGCAGGCTGGTGAAGGGCTTGTGGGCATCCTGGCTGCCGCCGGAGACATAGAGTCCGGCCAGGGTCAGGTGAGGGTGGCCATGGATCAGACCGGCCAGTTCGGCTCCGGTATAACCGCTGGCACCAATGATTGCAGCTTTTAACATGGTCGCGTCCGTAAATATCGATTCAGCTTGGTATAGATATGCAGGCCTCAGCCTAGCGCGTTTTCGGGCCCTGTGTCACCCTAGAGAAAAAGTTCAGGCAGGCTGTCGTCGTCGCTGCAGTGAGGAGGGGAAATGCATGGCCATCTGTTACGCTGTGTACCCGGAAAATGACAAGTTCGCAGCCTAGCAATAAAAACATATTTATGCAATTGTGTTGAATTTAAATTAGATAAATTCCCGACGGAGATCCCATGAAATCGCTCAATTTGCTGGACCTGTACCGCAGTATCATCGCCCTGCCCTCCATCAGCAGCACGGATCCCAGCTGGGATCAGAGCAACGAGCAGGTGATTCGTCTGCTGGCGGACTGGTTCAGCCAGCTCGGCTTCGAGGTGGAAGTGACCCAGGTGCCCGACCTGCCCGGCAAGTTCAACCTGCTGGCCACCAAGGGGGAAGGCGACGGCGGCCTGCTGCTGGCCGGCCACACCGATACGGTGCCCTTCGACCCGGGCCGCTGGAACAAAGACCCCTTCAAGGTCACCGAGGAAGGCAACCGCCTCTACGGCCTGGGCACCATCGACATGAAGGGATTCTTTGCCTTTATAGTGGAAGCGCTCAAGGACCTGGATCTGAACAAACTCGACAAACCCATCCGCATCCTCGCCACCGCCGACGAGGAAACCACCATGGCCGGCGCCCGGGCCATCGCCAGCGCCATGGCCATCAAGCCCGACTACGCAGTGATCGGCGAGCCCACCGGCCTGGTGCCGGTGATGATGCACAAGGGCCATATGTCGGAAGCCATCCGTATCACCGGCAGGAGCGGCCACAGCTCGGATCCGGCCAACGGCCTCAACGCCATGGAGATCATGCACCAGGTGATGGGCCGCCTGCTCGACCTGCAGCGCCAGCTCAGGGAAAATTATGCCAATACCCACTTCAAGGTGCCCCAGCCCACCCTCAACCTGGGCCATATCCACGGCGGTGACAGCCCCAACCGAATCTGTGCCTGCTGCGAGCTGCACTTCGACATGAGGCCCATCCCCGGGGTCGGCCCCGACGAACTGATGGGGCTGCTGCACCATGCCCTGGAACCCATCAAGGAACAGTACCCCGGCGCGGTGGAGGTGAGCCACCTGCACGAGCCCATCCCCGCCTACGGCACCGATCCGGAGGCCGAACTGGTGAAGGCCGCCGCCGAGATCACCGGCCACCCGGCGGAAGCGGTGAACTACTGCACCGAAGCGCCCTTTATCCAGCAACTGGGCTGCCAGACCATAGTGCTGGGCCCCGGCCATATCGCCCAGGCCCACCAGCCCGACGAATACCTGGATCTGTCCTTCGTCACGCCCACCGTCCAGGTACTGCAACATTTAGTCGGACGCTTCTGTTTAAGTAAATAAATTACATAATTTATGGCCAATACCGAAGTGGGATTGACCGGAACCGGGAAAAATGGCTAGATAAGTGGCAGAAGCGTCATAATTTTGTAATAAATTAACAAAGAGGCAGATATGGATAATCATGCAGCACTCAGGGCCAACGTCGGTCTGCTGGGGCAGTTGTTGGGCGATACCATCAAGGCTCACCACGGCCAGGCCTTCCTCGACAAGATCGAGACCATCCGCCAGTTGGCCAAGTCGGCCCGGCAAGGCAACCAGGACGATCAGCAGCAGTTGCTGAGCACCCTGAAGAACCTGAGTGACGATGAGCTGCTGCCGGTGGCCCGCGCCTTCAACCAGTTTCTGAACCTGGCCAACGTGGCCGAGCAGTTCCATACCATTTCCCGGGAGTACCAGCGCAGCGCCGGCCCCAGCCCGATGCACCAGGTGTTCGAGCGGCTCAAGGGCGCCGACATCGACGACAACCGCATCAAGGAGGCGGTGGCCGCCCTGGACATCGAGCTGGTGCTCACCGCCCACCCCACCGAAGTGACCCGCCGTACCTTTATCCACAAGCACGTGCAGCTCAACGACTGCCTGGCCGCCCTGGAGCTGGACCTGCCCGAGCGGGAAAAAGCGGAGATCCTGACCCGGGTTGAACAGCTGATCGCCCAGGCCT
The DNA here is from genome assembly GCF_052487945.1 of Zobellella sp. An-6. Classification (NCBI taxonomy): domain Bacteria; kingdom Pseudomonadati; phylum Pseudomonadota; class Gammaproteobacteria; order Aeromonadales; family Aeromonadaceae; genus Zobellella; species Zobellella sp. An-6. The sequence goes on from NZ_CP199259.1 coordinate 3,926,379, forward strand.
GGCACAGCAACGAGATCCGCTCCCTGCGCCCCACCCCGGTGGACGAAGCCAAGTGGGGATTCGCGGTGATCGAGAACAGCCTCTGGCCCGCCCTGCCCCGCTTCATCCGCCAGCTTGACCAGCAACTGCATGACCATCTGGGCGTGCGCCTGCCGCTGGATGCCGCACCGGTGCGCTTCGCCTCCTGGATGGGTGGCGATCGGGACGGCAACCCCTTCGTCACCGCCAAGGTCACCCGGGAAGTGCTGCTGCTCGGCCGCTGGATGGCCAGCTCCCTGTTCCTCAACGACATCCAGGAGCTGGTGTCCGAGCTGTCCATGTCGGAAGCCAACCGCGAACTCTACATCCTGAGCGGCGAGAGCGACGAACCCTACCGGGCGGTGCTGCGCCGGCTGCGGGAAGATCTGCGCGAAACCCTGATGCACCTCAACGCCAGGGTACAGGGCCAGAAGACCGACGCCCGGGATCTGATCACCAGTACCGAGCAGCTGCGTGAACCCCTGGAGCTGTGCTACCGCTCCCTGCACGAGTGCGGCCTGGGGCTGATTGCCGACGGCCTGTTGCTGGACGTGATCCGCAAGGTCGCCTGCTTCGGCATCCACCTGCTCAAGCTCGACGTCCGCCAGGACGGCGATCGTCACACCCAGGCCCTGGCCGAGATCACCCGCTACCTGGGCCTGGGCGACTACGCCGAATGGAGCGAATCCGACAAGCAGGCCTTCCTGCTCAACGAACTCAATTCCCGCCGGCCGCTGCTGCCGCGTCAGTGGCAGCCCTCGGACGACACCAAGGAGGTGCTGGACACCTGCAGGGTCATCGCCGAACACCCCCGCGATGCCTTCGGCATCTACATCATCTCCATGGCCGGCGCCCCCTCCGACGTGCTGGCGGTGCAACTGCTGCTGAAGGAAGCCGGCGTCGACTTCCCGCTGCCGGTGGCGCCGCTGTTCGAAACCCTGGACGACCTCAACCGGGGTGCCGAGGTGATCGAGCAGCTGTACGCTTTGCCCTGGTACCGCGGTTACCTGCAGGGCCACCAGTACGTGATGATCGGTTACTCCGACTCGGCCAAGGACGCGGGCATGCTGGCCGCCGGCTGGGCCCAGTACAGCGCCATGGAGCAACTGGTGAACCTGAGCGCGAAAGAGCAGGTCAAGCTGACCCTGTTCCACGGCCGGGGCGGCAGCCTGGGCCGGGGCGGCGGTCCCGCCCGCCAGGCGATCCTGGCGCAGCCCCCCGGCTCCACCCTGGGCGGCCTGCGGGTCACCGAACAGGGCGAGATGATCCGCTTCAAGTTCGGCCTGCCCCAGGTGGCCATCGACAGCCTGGCGCTCTACGCCAGCGCCGTGCTCGAGGCCAACCTGCTGCCACCGCCGGAACCCGAACCCCAGTGGCGCGAGCTGATGGACACCATGGCCCGGGTGTCCTGCGATCATTACCGCTCGCTGATCCGCGGCGAGCCCGACTTCGTGCCCTATTTCCGCGCCGCCACCCCCGAGCTGGAGCTGGGCAAGCTGCCGCTGGGCTCGCGTCCGGCCAAGCGCAAGCCCAACGGCGGGGTGGAAAGCCTGCGCGCCATCCCCTGGATCTTCGCCTGGACCCAGAACCGGCTGATGCTGCCCGCCTGGCTGGGTGCCCACAAGGGGCTGGAGCGGGCCATCGCGGACGGCCACGAAAGCACCCTGGTGGCGATGAACAAACGCTGGCCCTTCTTCCGCGCCCGTCTGGACATGCTGGAGATGGTGTTCCTCAAGGCCGACCTGGGCCTGGCCGCCTACTACGACAGCGTGCTGGTGCCGGAAGCGCTCAAGCCCCTGGGCACGCGCCTGCGGGAAGAGCTGAAGGCGAGCATGGCTCTCATCCTGCAACTGAAGGAAGAGGCCGAACTGCTCTCCGACCAGCCCTGGATCAAGGAGTCCATCAAGCTGCGCAACCCCTACACGGATCCGCTCAACGTGCTGCAGGCCGAGCTGCTCAAGCGCTCCCGCCAGCAGGGCGAAATCCACCCGGTGCTGGACCAGGCGCTGATGGTCACCATCGCCGGCATCGCCGCCGGCATGCGCAATACCGGCTAATATAAAAGGGTAAGAGGGCGCAGCCCTTGAGCTGACACTTGTCAACCGAGCCCGGTCGTCGCAGACTGGGCTTTTTTTATGCACGGAAATCACGCTCATGACCCCCGCCATCCTGTTTCTGGAAAAACAGAAGGCCGCCTTCAGCCTGCATCAGTACGACTGCACCGCCCAGGACGACTTCGGCGCCCATGCCGCCGAACAGCTGCGGGTGCCCCCGGGCCAGGTGTTCAAGACCCTGCTCACCGAAGGCGAACAGGGCGCCGTGGTGGCCCTGGTACCCTCCTCCGGCAAGGTCAACCTCAAACGGCTGGCCAAGGCCGCCGGGGTGAAAAAGCTCGACATGATGCCGCCGGCCAAGGCGGAACGGCTCACCGGCTACAAGGTGGGCGGCATCAGCCCCTTCGCCCAGAAGAAACGACTGACCACGGTGCTGGACGCCTCGGCGGCGGACTACCCCTATGTGCTGGTGTCCGGCGGCAAGCGCGGCCTGTCGGTGGGCCTGGCCGCCGACGCCATCGCCACCCTGTTGCAGGCCCGGATGGCGGACATCGCCGAGCACGACTGAATCCGCCGCCGCGCTTGCCAGCGCCGAGGACAAATGATACAAGATTGTTAATTTTTGTTTCCGCGATCAGGGATCGATAACGTCTCCATGTTGAGAAATGCCAGAGGCCACTTCCTGGCCTTCTACTTCAAGCCGTTTTATTTGTCGGAGTGGTTCGACGAATAAGGCTTGCCCGCCTGGCATTCCGCAGCGTCCTGCTGCGCCTTTTCTTACATTCGGAGATCTATCATGCAAGCATCTGTTATTGCAGGCGCCGTCGTCGCCTCCTTGTTGTCCGCCCAGGTCGCCGCCAAGGAGTGGACGCACATCCGCTTCGGGGTGGAAGGCGCCTACCCGCCCTTTTCCTACACCCAGCCCGACGGCACCGTCGCCGGTTTCGACGTGGAGCTGGCCCATGCCATCTGCTCGCAGCTCAACGCCAGCTGCGAGCTGGTGGCCCAGGACTGGGACGGCATTATCCCGGCCCTGCTGGCCCGCAAGTACGACGCCATCATCGCCGCCATGTCCATCACCGCCGAACGGGAACGCAGCGTCAGCTTTACCGACAAGTACGCCAAGATCCCCAACCGCTTCGTGGTGGCCAAGGACGCCGCCCTGGATCTCAGCCCCGACGGCATGAAGGGCAAGCGCATCGGGGTCCAGCGGGCCTCCACCAACGACAAGTTCCTGTCCGACAGCTATGGCAGCGGCGTCACCATAGTGCGCTACGGCAGCGCCGACGAAGCCTACCTGGATCTGCGGGCCGGGCGGCTGGACGCGGTGCTGAACGACGCCTCCGCCACCCAGCAAGGTCTGCTCGACAAGGAGGGAGGAGATCGGTTCGAGTTCCGCGGCCCGGAGTTCACCGACGAGAAATGGTTCGGCCGGGGCATGGGCATCGCCGTGCGCAAGCAGGACAACGAGCTGCGCGAGCAACTCAACGGTGCCCTCCGGGCCCTGCGCGACAACGGCACCTACCAGCGGATCAACGCCAAGTATTTCGAGTACAGCATTTATGGCGACTAACCAACCCCAGGGGAGCCCGGCTCCCCTTACCCTGATCGACAACGCCCGCGTCTTCACCCCCGTCCCCGGCGAGCACAGCGCCCTGCTGCTGGCCGGCGGCCAGATCGTCTGGATGGGACGGGACGCGGGCGACATCCGCCTGCCCTGCCCGGTCGAACGGTTGGACGCCGCCGGCCGCTGGCTGATCCCCGGGCTGGTGGATCCCCTGGCCCATATCATCGGTGGTGGTGGCGAGGGCGGCTTCGGCTTTCGCACCCCCGAGCTGTATGCAGACGAAGCCATCCGTGCCGGGGTTACCACCCTGGTGGCGGCGCTGGGTACCGACAGCATCACCCGCAACCTGCCCCAATTGCTGGGCAAGGTGCGGGAGTTGCAGGCGGCCGGGCTGTCGGCCTATATGTACACCGGCTCCTACCACCTGCCCGCCAAGACCCTGAGCGGCTCGGTGGAACAGGATCTGATGCTGCTCCCGGACATCATCGGTGTGGGCGAAATCGCCATCAGCGATCACCGCTCCTCCATGCCCAGCCATCAGGCGCTGGCGGAAACCGTGGCCCAGGCCAGGGTGGGCGGCCTGCTGGCGGGCAAGCAGGGAGTGGCCCTGTTCCACCTGGGCGACGGCCGGGAAGGGTTGACGCCCCTGCGCCGGCTGGTCGAGCAGACCGACCTGCCCCGGCGCCAGCTCTACCCCACCCACTGCAACCGCAGCCGACCGTTGCTGCAGGAGGCCATCGCCTGGGGCCGGGACGGCGGCTACATCGACTTCACCGCCTCCACCCTGCCCCAGTTGCTGGACGACGGGGAACTGGACGCGGCAGAGGCACTGGCCCTCTGCCTGCGCCGGGGCGTGGCGCCGGATCGCATCAGCTTCAGCTCCGATGCCAACGCCAGCCTGCCCCGCTTCGATGCAGAAGGCCGCCTGCTCGGCCTGGAGGCCGGCCGCATCGACAGCATCTGGCAACAGGCGGTACTGGCCATGACCCGAGAGGGCTTATCGCCCGAGCAGGTGCTGCCGGTGGTGACCCGCAATCCCGCCGACATCCTCGGGCTGGGCCGCAAGGGCCGGCTGGCGGTGGGCCTGGACGCGGATCTGCTGCTGGTCGATCCCGACACCCTGAACATCACCGCCACCTTTGCCATGGGCCGCCGGCTGTGGCACAGGCCGGACCCGGATTGACGCAGAAGCCGGCTTGAATGGCTCCGCCATCGCCAAGCTGGGCTATGCTGTCAGGACATTGTCACCACAATGAGGAACAGAGCATGGGAATCCTGAGCTGGATTATCTTCGGCCTGATCGCCGGTTTCCTGGCCAAGTGGGTCATGCCCGGGCGGGACGGCGGCGGTATGATCATGACCATCATACTGGGCATCGCCGGCGCCTTCGTCGGCGGCTGGGTCGGCACCCAACTGGGCTTCGGCTCGGTCACCGGCTTCAACCTGGGCAGTCTCTTTACCGCCGTGATAGGAGCCCTTATCCTGCTGTTCGCCTATCGGCTGATCAAGAAACCCTAGAAGGAGGACCCATGTCTGCCACCCCCAAGGTCGGCGTCATCGCCGTGGTCTGGCGCCGGCAGCAGGTGCTGCTGGTCAAGCGCAAATACCCGCCCCACGCCGGCCACTGGGGCTTTCCCGGCGGCAAGCTGGAATGGGGCGAGACCATGGCCGCGGGTGCGGCGCGGGAACTGCGGGAAGAAACCGGGGTGGTGGCCGAAATGGAGGCGCCCTTCGCCTGCTTCGACGTGCTGGCCGAGGAAGCCGGCCGGCTCGCCCACCACTATGTGATGGTGGCGGTGCGCGGCCACTACCAGAGCGGCACGCCCGTCGCCGCCGACGACGCCCTGGCGGTGGATTGGTTCAGCCCGGACGCCCTGCCCTCGCCCCTGTGCCCGGATCTGGAGGAGATTGTCGAGCGCTCCGCGCCAGCCTGATCGCGGCCGCCGGATTATTGCCCCTCTGGCAGCCGGGCGCCCGCGCAGGGCAATCGCACCGCTGCTATCCTAAGAGATACCCAAGGGTCCATGGAGGCTGTTGTATGTCCGGGTTGTCAATTCTAGAGGGTGAGTGGGTCGTGGTGTGCGACGGCGCCAAGGCGCTGGTGCTGCAGAATGACGGCGATGCCAGATCGCCCAACCTCAAGACCATAGAGGTGTTCGAGCAGAAGGCCCAGCCGACGCGCGAACTCGGCACCGATGCCCCCGGCCGCAGCCATGCCGCGGGCCATGTCCGCACCACCTTCGCGCAGACCGACTGGCACGATCAGGCCGAGCAGGAATTCCTGACCCGTCTCGTCCGGCACCTGGACGACGCCCTCGGCGCCGACAAGACCCGGTCGGTGATCATGGTCGCCCCCCCGCGCGCCCTCGGCATGCTGCGTCCGGCCTATTCGGCGGCGCTGAAAGAGGCGATCCGGGCCGAGCTGGACAAGGACCTGGTCAAGATGCCGGTACACGAAATCGAAAAGCTGCTCCTGCGCCACTGAGCCTGTCCATATCCGAGGCCAGGCCAGAAGCACAAAAAATCCGATGACGAGGCGTCATCGGATTTTTTCTTTCAACGAGGGGGGTATCAGGCGATGCGGCCCAGGCAGGCGGCACCGGACCCTGCGCTCCCCTCAGCACTCGCCCAGCCGCTTACATCACGGCGTTGAGCACCAGCACGCCGACCAGGCCGGTGGCCCAGGCCAGGGTGGTGGGGATGGACCAGACGATGATCTGCTGCTTCACGTCCTTGATGCCCATCATCCGGTTGACCACCCAGAACAGGCTGTCGTTGAAGTAGCCGAAGAACAGGGAGCCCATGGTCGCCGCCTGGGCCGCCACCAGCATGTTCACGCCGGGGATATTGACCAGGATGGGCGCCGAGATGGAGGCCGCGGTCACCATGGCCACGGTGCCCGAGCCCTGGATCAGCCGCACCAGGGTGGAGACGATAAAGGGGATCAGCACCGGCGGCATCGGCAGGCCGGCGATCTGCTCGCCCAGCATGGTGCCGGCGCCGGATTCGCGCAGCACGGCGCCCAGGGCGCCACCGGCACCGGTCACCAGCAGTATGATACCGGCGCTCTGCAGGCCCTCTTCCAGGTGTTCCATGGTGTCGTGCTTGTTCATCTTGGGCACCAGGGTATACACCGCCAGCAACACCGAGATGGACAGGGCGATCACCGGGTGGCCCAGGTAGGTGAACAGCTGCACCACCGGGTTCTCGCTCAGGCCGTTCCAGCCGTCGATCTTGGCCAGGGTGCCGAACAGGGTGTTGACGAAGATCAGCAGGATCGGCGCCAGTATCGGCAGCAGCGACAGGAACAGGCTGGGCAGTTCCTTGCCGGCCTTGGAGGCCAGGTACTGATTGTAGGTTTCCTCCAGCTCGGGGCTGTCCTGCACCACGGGGGCGTGGAAGTCGGGGAACTTCTTGCCCAGCCACTGGGCGTAGAGCACGATGACTACCACGCAGGGCAGCGCCAGCACCAGGCCGGTGAGCAGCATGGCGCCCACGTCCACGCCGAACAGGCCGGCCACGCCCAGCGGGCCCGGGGTGGGTGGCACCGTGTGGTGGGTCACCACCAGGCCGCCGGCCAGGGCCACGCCCACTGTCAGCAGGTTGCGCTTGCCCTTCTGCGCCAGCGCCTTGGCGATGGGGTAAAGGATCACGAAGGCGGAGTCCACGAAGATGGGAATGGACACGATGTAGCCGGTGATGGCCATGGCCCACTCCTCCTTCTTCTTGCCCAGCCACTTGATAAAGCTGTAGGCGATCTGCTCGGCGGCGCCGGACACTTCCAGGATGCGGCCCATCATCACGCCGAGGCCGATGACGATACCGATGCTGCCGAGGGTGCCGCCGAAACCCTTGGTGATCACGCCCACGATGTCACCGGCGGCCATGCCGCCCAGGGCGCCGGCGATGCTGGCCGCCGCCAGCATGGCGATCAGCGCGTGTACCCGGGTCTTCACCACCAGGAAAATCAGTACCAGCACGGCGACGGCCAGGCCGATCACCGGGGCCATTGAGCTTGCTTCAGTCATTGCTTGGTTCCTTCCATATCATCGGCAATAAAACGACGGATCACGCTGTCGAAGTCGGCGTCCTGCACAAAGCCCAAGTCCCGGGCACGGGTGATGTTGAAGCGGCCGGGCCAGCTGGCCACGATGCGCGACACCGCCTCGTCTTCTTCATAACGGATGCGGGCGCACACCTGGTCGCCGGCCACCCGGCGCAGGGCGTCGATCATCTGCTGCACGGTGACGGTGATGCCCGGCAGGTTGACGGTGCGGCTGGCGCCGAAGGCCCCGGCGGGCACCTGGGCGGCGCGCACGAAGTTGTCCACCACGGTGGCCGGGGACGACAGCCACATGGGCAGGCTCAGGGCCACCGGACAGACGGTGGAATCGCCCTGCAGCGGCTCGCGGATGATGCCGCTGGCGAAGGACGAGGCCGCCTGGTTGGGCTTGCCCGGGCGCACGCTGATGGTGGGCAGGCGCAGCACCCGGCCGTCGACGAAGCCCTTGCGGGCGTAGTCGTTGACCATCAGCTCGCCCACCGCCTTTTCCATGCCGTAGGAAGACTGGGGGCAGACCGCGGTGTGGTCCTGGATCAGCTCCGGCAGTTCGCCGCCGAACACCGCCAGCGAGCTGGAGAACACGAAACGGCAGCCGGGCGCCTGGTGCCGGGCCGCCTCCAGCAGGTAGCGGGTGGCGTCGATGTTGACCCGCACGCCCAGGTCGAAATCGGCCTCGGCATGGCTGCTGACGATGGCCGCCAGGTGGTAGATCAGGCCGGTGTCCGGCGTCACCAGCGCCTGCACCGCGGCCTGGTCGCCCAGATCCGCCTGCACGCAGCGCACCCGCTCGTCCGCCAGCGGCGAGGTGGGGACGATGACGTCCGCCAGGGTCAGGCGGTCGAAGGCGATCTGCTGCTGTTGCAGCAAGGCCCTGGCCAGGCGCTGGCCGAGGAAGCCCGCACCACCGGTAATGATGATATTCATTTGATTCTCCTCGGTGCCCGAGGGCACCCGATAAGCTACAGAGGTTGGTTTGTAATAATCGTTTTCATGCCGAGCCTTGCCGCGCCACCAGCCGGACCTGCAGGCCCAGGCCGCGCAGCTGTTCCGCCGTCTCTTCCGCCAGGCCGCCGTCGCTGATGATGTCGGTCAGCGCCTGCAGTGGGCAGATGCGGAACATGCCGTACTTGCCGTATTTGCTGCTGTCGCTCACCAGGATCCGCCGCCGCGCCACCTTCAGCAGCGCCTGCTTGACCATCACCTTGTTCTCGGTGGGGGTCGACATGCCCCGCTCCAGATCCCAGGAGCTGGAGCTGATAAAGGCCAGGTCCAGGTTCAGGCTGGCGAGCAGGGCCGCCGCCGCCTGGCCCACGCAGGAGCGGTTGCGCACGTCCACCAGGCCGCCGGTGTGGAACAGGGTGAGCTGGGGGTACTGCATCAGGTAATGGGCGATGGTGAAGTCGTTGGTCACCACCGTCAGGTTGGCCTTGCGGGCGATGCCCCTGGCCACCTCGAAGGTGGTGGTGCCCGCGTCCAGGTAGATCACCTGGCCGTCCTCCACCAGCTCCGCCGCCGCCAGGCCGATGGCGACCTTGCTGTTATGGTGGATGCTGGCCTTTTCGCTGTAGGCCAGCTCCTGCTTGACCGCGTCGTTGAGTCTGACCCCACCGCTCACCGACACCACCTTGCCCTCGGCCTCCAGCTGCTGGATGTCGCGGCGCACCGTCATGTGGGATACGCCCAGCTCCTGGGCCAGCTCGTTGATCGGCACTATGTTGCGCTCGTGCACATAGCGGTAGATGTAGTCACGGCGCTCGGCGGGGATCATGGCTTACTCCTTGTCCGCCCAGGGGGCGAACCAGTCCAGGCCGGCTTCGGTGTTGCCACGCGGGCGGTATTCGCAGCCCAGGAAGCCGTCGTAGCCCTTGGCGTCCAGGTAGTCGAACAGCCAGGGGTAGTTGACCTCACCCTGATCCGGCTCGTGGCGCTCGGGCACCGAGGCTATCTGGATATGGCTGAACTTGCCCCACAGCCGGTCGATGGTGCGGGTGAGATCCCCTTCCATGATCTGGCAGTGGTAGAGATCGAGCTGGATCCTGACGTTGGGCCGGTCGATCGCTTCCAGCAGCGCCTCGGCCTGCACCTGGGTAGAGAGGAAGTAGCCGGGCATGTCGCGGCTGTTGATGGGTTCAATCAGCACCATGATCCCCTTTTGGGCCGCCTGGTCCGCCGCGTAGCGGATATTGGCCACATAGGTGGCCTGCTGCTGCTCGCGGCTCAGCCCGGGCTGGCACAGGCCGGCCATGGCGTGCAGCTGGGTGCAGCCCAGCTCCTCGGCGTAGGCCAGGGCGGTGGCCACGCCGGCGCGGAATTCCGCTTCCCGGCCGGGCAGCGAGGCCAGGCCGCGCTCGCCCGCCTCCCAGTCGCCGGGGGGCATGTTGAACAGCGCCTGGGTCAGGCCCCGGGCCTTGAGTTCGGCGGCGATGGCGTCCTTGTCCTCGGCGTAGGGGAACAGGTATTCCACCGCGCGGAAGCCGGCGGCGCGGGCGGCCTGGAAACGCGCCATAAAGGGCACTTCGGTAAACATCATCGACAGGTTGGCTGCAAATCGGGCCATGTTCCGCTCCTTACATCTTGCCTTTGAATACCTGCTCCAGCTCCGCCACCTGATCGTCGGTCAGGGTGCGCATGGGGCCGTTGCGCAGGATGAAATACAGCCGGGCGGTCTCTTCCAGCTCCTCGGCGTTGAACATCGCCTCGCGCAGGCTCTTGCCGCTGATCACCGGACCGTGATTGGCCAGCAGCACGGCGCCATGCCCGGCGGCCAGCTTGCCCAGCTCCTCGGCGATGCGCGGGCTGCCGGGGCGGAAATAGGGGATCAGCGGCAGCTTGCCCACCCGCATCACGTAATAGGGGGTGATGGGCGGCAGGCAGTTGGCCGGATCCAGCCCGTCCACGCAGGACAGGGCGGTCAGGTAGGGCGAGTGCAGGTGCACTATGCCGCCGGCCTGGGGCCGCTGCTGGTACATGGCGATGTGCATCAGCACTTCCTTGGAGGGCTTGTCGCCGTCCAGGTGGTTGCCGTCCAGGTCCACCTTGCTCAGGCGGTCCGGATCCAGGTCGCCGAAGCTGGTGTTGGTGGGGGTGGCCAGCAGGTTGCCGTCGGGCAGCACCAGACTGAGGTTGCCCGCCCCGCCGCTGCTGTAGCCGCGCTCGAACATGGATTTGGCGATCTTCACCATTTCCAGGCGCAGGGAAAATTCAGTCATGGAAAAACTCCTGGGCGTTGCTGAAGAAGTGCTCGTCGCCGAAGTTGCCCGATTTGAGCGCCAGCGACAGCGGCTTGTCGAGGGCCCGCACCCAGGGCACGCCCGGGGCGATCTGCGGACCGATATGGAAGCCGGTCACCGCCAGCGCCTGGGTGACGATGCCGGAGGTCTCGCCGCCGGCCACGATAAACTTGCCGAAACCCTCACCGGCCAGGCGGGCGGCCACGGCGGCGAACACCCCTTCCACCGCCTCGCTGGCCCGGGCCGCGCCGTACTGGGCCTGGATGCGGGCAAGCTCGGCCGCGGGCTGGGTGGCGTACAGCATGGGCGCCGGGGCGCTGTCCTGGGCCGCGACCCAGTCGGCCAGCTCGGCGGCGTAGGCGGCGGGTGCCTCGATGCAGCGGGCCACCTCCACCAGCCGGTGCGGCGCCTTCTGTTGGTAGGCCGCCACCTGGGCGTTGGTCATCTGGGAGCAGGAGCCGGACAGCACCACGGCGCGGCCGCCGGCCACCGGAGCACCCAGCTCCCGGGCCAGGGCGGCGCCCTGGCCGCCGGTGGCAACGCGGGCCAGGCCCGCGCCCAGGCCGGAGCCGCCGGTGACCAGTTTCAGCTCGCTCACCGCCTCGCCCAGCACCGGCAGATCGGCCATGGTCAGGGTATCCAGCACCGCGTAGTTCACACCGGCCGCCTTCAGCTCCTCGAGCCGGGCACGGACCGCCGCCGGGCCGGCCAGCACGGCGTGATAGTCCACCAGCCCCACCTGGCCCCGGGCCTGGGCGGCCATCAGCCGCCGCAGGTTGGCATCCCGCATGGGGGTCACCGGGTGATCCTTCATGCCGGACTCGTCGAGCGGCACCCCGTTCACGAACAGGTTGCCGTGGCAGACGGTGCGGCCGTTCACCGGCAGCGCCGGGCAGATCACGGTAAAGGTCTCGCCCAACGCCGCCAGCAGGGCGTCGGTCACCGGGCCGATATTGCCCTCGGCGGTGGAATCGAAGGTGGAGCAGTACTTGAAGAAGAAGCGGTCGCAACCCAGCTCTTTCAGCCGCGCCAGCGCCGCCAGGGAGTCGGCCACCGCCTGCTCCACCGCGCAGGAGCGGCTCTTCAGGGAGATGACCACGGCGTCCACGTCCGCCGGCACCTCGGCGGGGCCGTGGCCGATCAGCTGGGTCACGCGCCAGCCGTTTTCCACCATGAAGCCGGCGATATCGGTGGCGCCGGTAAAGTCGTCGGCGATAACACCCAGACGTTGCGTCATTTACTTGCCCTCCGGCAGACGGATGCCCTTGAAGGTTTTGACCACGGCGGCGTCGTCTTCACGGCCGTAGCCCTCGTTGCTGGCGGCCAGGAACATCTGGTGGGCGGCGGAGGCCAGCGGCAGCGGGAATTTCATCTGGTGGGCGGTGTCCAGCACTATGCCCAGATCCTTGACGAAGATGTCGACGCTGGAGCGAGGCGTATAGTCCCCGTCCAGGATGTGCGGCACCCGGTTCTCGAACATCCAGGAGTTGCCGGCGCTGTGGGTGACCACCTCGAACATCAGCTCCAGCGGGATCTCCGCCTTGGCAGCCATGGCCATGGCCTCGGCGGCGGCGGCGATGTGCACCCCGGCCAGCAGCTGGTGGATGGTCTTGACGGTGCTGCCCTGGCCGATGTCGGGCCCGACCACATAGAGTTTTTCGGCCACGGCGTCGAACAGCCCACGGGCCTGCTCGAACAGCTCGGGCTTGCCCGAGGCCATCACCGACAGCCGGCCGTCGGCGGCCTTGACGGCGCCGCCGGAGATGGGCGCGTCTATCATTTCCAGGCCCAGCTCGGCCAGGCGCCGGTGGATGGACTGGGTCTGGGTGGCGGCCAGGGTGCTGCACACGATCACCAGGCTGCCCGGGCGCAGCGCCTGGGCCAGGCCCTGCTCGCCGAACAGCACCGCCTCCACCTGGGCACCGTTCACCACCACCAGCACCAGGGCGTCGAGCCGGTCCGCATAGGGCAGCGCCGAGGGGCCGGTGCCGGCGGCGCCGGCCTCGGCCAGACGAGCGCAGGCCTCGGGGTTCAGGTCAAAACCATAGGTATCGAAGCCGGCGCGGATCAGGGACTGGGCCATGCCCATACCCATGGAGCCGAGGCCGACCAGGCCAATACGGGAAAGTGCGCTCATCTGTGTTACTCCCAAACTGTGAACTACTGTGATGAATACATTATCGATCACACTTAATCACAGTTAATGTCGGGATCTCACAAAACAGGCAAGCCCTAAAAAACATCAACTAATTGATATAAAAGATATTAATGGCACCCAACCCATAACAATTATTCACAAACAGATGTGAAAAATAATGTGAATTCGCTCTCACAACCCCCCTACCGGAACCGGGAAATCCTGTTCAACCCATTGAAAACACAAGATAACCTGGTGTTGTGAAAAGGTTGTTCAGGCCCCGCCCCGCAGCACAGCATCAAATTTTCAAATGTAATCCTAATGTTAATAATATTTTATCGATGCGCTGTTCCCCCTTAGGCTGGTTTCGAACAAGGAGGCCAGACCCTGACCGCCCCGAAACATACCGTCACCCAGAGGGACACAGACATGACAGTTGAAAAAACAGAAATCGATACGCTGGTGGTAGGCGCCGGTCAGGCCGGCGTGGCCATGAGCGAACACCTGACCAAACTCGGGGTGCCCCACCTGGTGCTGGAGCGCAACCGCATCGCCGAACGCTGGCGCACCGAGCGCTGGGACTCTCTGGTCGCCAACGGCCCGGCCTGGCACGATCGCTTTCCGGGCCTGGAGTTCGACGATCTCGACCCCGACGCCTTCGCTCCCAAGGAGCGCATCGCCGCCTACTTCGAGGCCTATGCCAGAAAGTTCAACGCCCCCATCCGCACCGGCGTGGCGGTGAAGAGCGTAACCCGCAATACCGACCGGCCGGGGTTCACCATTGAAACCTCAGAGGGCGTGATCCTGGCCAACCGCGTGGTGGCGGCCACTGGACCCTTCCAGCACCCGGCCATTCCGCCCATCGCCCCCCAGGGCGAGGCGCTGCACCAGATCCATTCTTCCGCCTATCGCAACCCGGACCAGCTGCCCGCCGGCGCCGTGCTCGTGGTGGGTGCCGGCTCCTCGGGAGTGCAGATCGCCGATGAGCTGCAGCGCGCCGGCAAGCAGGTCTACCTCTCGGTAGGTCCCCACGACCGGCCGCCCCGCGCCTACCGCAACCGGGACTTCTGCTGGTGGCTGGGCGTACTGGGCGAGTGGGACGCCGAAGCCATGAAGCCGGGCACCGAGCACGTCACCATAGCGGTGAGCGGCGCCCGGGGCGGCCACACCGTCGATTTCCGCAAGCTGGCCGCACAGGGCATCAACCTGGTAGGCCGCACCGGCACCTTTGCCAACGGAAAGGTCACCTTCGAGCAGGATCTGGCGGAAAACATTCGCAACGGCGACGCCAACTACCTGGCCCTGCTGGACGCGGCCGACGCCTACATCGCCCGCAACGGCCTGGCTCTGCCGGCCGAGCCCCAGGCCCGGAAACTGCTGCCGGATCCCGAGTGCATGACCAACCCGACCCTGGAGCTGGACCTGGTCGAGGCCGGTATCACCTCCATCATCTGGGCTACCGGCTTCTCGGTGGATTACGGCTGGCTCCGGGTCGACGCCTTCGACAACAACGGCAAACCCCGGCACAAGCGCGGCGTGTCGAGCGAACCCGGAGTCTATTTCGTGGGGCTGCCCTGGCTGTCCCGCCGTGGCTCCACCTTTATCTGGGGGGTGTGGCACGACGCCAAGCACATCGCCGACCACATCGCCACTCAGCGCAAGTATGCCGCCTACAAGGACGCCGACCAGCGTGACGCCGACAAGGTCAAGGACATTCGCGCTGCCAAAAAGGAAAGCATCGCCTGAAACTAACCCATTAACCCGGACCGGCACTGTGCCGGTCCCTGTTCGCTTACTCAATCAGTATTAACCGGAGCAACCCCATGCCTACTCACACTCGCATACGCATGTTCAACACCAAGGAAACCTACCCCAACCAGAGCTTGGACAACGACCTGTGCCAGGCAGTACGGGCGGGCAACACCGTCTATGTGCGCGGCCAGGTCGGCACCGACTTCGAAGGCAGGCTGGTCGGGCTGGGCGATCCCCGGGCCCAGGCGGAGCAGGCGATGAAGAACGTCAAGCAACTGCTGGAAGAAGCCGGCAGCGACATGAGCCATATCGTCAAGACCACCACCTACATCACGGATCCGCGCTTTCGCGAGCCGGTCTACCGGGAGGTGGGCAAGTGGCTGAAGGGCGTCTACCCCATCTCCACCGGCCTGGTGGTGGCGGGCCTGGCCCAGGCCGAATGGCTGATGGAAATCGATGTCATCGCCGTCATTCCCGACGAACAGGCATAAGGAGGACACCATGACCTTTTCCGTCGCCGGGCTCTGCCCCGACACCGGCATGATGGGCTGCGCCATCAGCTCCTCCAGCATCGCCGTGGCCAGCCGCTGCGCCTTCGTGCACAGCGGCGTGGGCGTGGCCCTGAGCCAGAATGTCACCAATCCGGTGCTGGGCCCCCTGGCACTGGAGCTGTTGCAGGAGGGAGTGGCGGTGGAGCAGATCCCCGCCGTGCTGGCCAAGGCCGACCCCCACCTTCAATGGCGCCAGCTCGGCGTGCTGGACCGCCAGGGCAACGGCGTCACCTTCAGCGGCGACCGGGCCCTGGGCCTGAATGCCACCGCCCGGGGCCGGCACTGCCTGGCCATGGGCAACCTGCTGGCCAACACCCGGGTGCCCCAGGCCATGGTGGACGCCTTCGAACTGAGCCGGGGCCACCTGGCTGAACGGCTGCTGCTGGCGCTGGAAGCCGGGCTGGAGGCCGGCGGCGAGCTGGGGCCAGTACATTCCGCCGGCCTGCTGATGAGCGCCGAGCCCAGCTGGCCGGTGGTGGATCTGCGGGTCGACTGGCATATCGCCCCCCTCCACGAACTGCGCCTGCTCTGGCGGCAATACCAGCCCCAGATGCAGGCCTACA
Source organism: Zobellella sp. An-6 (assembly GCF_052487945.1). Taxonomy (NCBI): domain Bacteria; kingdom Pseudomonadati; phylum Pseudomonadota; class Gammaproteobacteria; order Aeromonadales; family Aeromonadaceae; genus Zobellella; species Zobellella sp. An-6. The sequence continues at coordinate 3,942,314 of NZ_CP199259.1, forward strand.
TCACCCGCGCCCAGGATCCGGCCAAGGCCGACTCCTTCGGCGTACCGGGGGATGAATAAGGGGTTGGCTGCTGCCCGCTAAGGGAGAACCGGCACCGCCCCGCCAATACGGGTGCCCATGCGGGCCCCGATTTACTTGAAAATGGATGTAATGGAGATGCAGATAATGGATTTGTTCAAGTCTTTCTCAACCCTCGCCAAAGCCGTTCCCCTCGCTTGTCTGGCCTTCGGTGCCCAAGCGGAAACTTGGAAGTACGCCATCGAAGTGTCCCAGGGAGATATTCAGGATCTCTATGCCCAGGAGTTCAAGAAACGCATCGAAGCCAAGACCGACGGGGAAGTGAAGGTCAATATCTTCTACGGCGGCACCCTGGGTACTTCGGCCGACGCCACCGAACTGGTGGCCGACGGCGCCCTGCAATTTGCCAATATCTCCCTCGGCCACCTGGGTTCCTTCGTGCCGGAAATACAGCTGTTTTCCATCCCCTTCATCCTGTCGGAGAACAACGAGGTCAACAAACAGCTGATGACCGACTCCACAACCGTCTATCAGGGCATGGAAAAAGGCTTCGCCAAGACCGGGCTGCGCCTGATGAGCATCTACTCCGAAGGCGAGGATGCCTGGGCCGCCAACCGTGCCGTGCGTACTCCGGAAGATCTGAACAACTTCAAGATGCGTATTCTGGTGTCCCCGCTGCAGGTAGAGGCATTCAAGGATCTGGGCTCCAGCCCTACCCCCCTGCCTTTCGGTGAAGTCTACGGCGCCCTGCAGCTGAAGATGATAGACGGGGTCGGCCAGCCCATCTCCTCGGTCTACCAGAGCAACTTCTTCGAGGTGACCGACTACCTGATCTCGGCCCGCCATCAGCTGTTCACCAGCGCCATCATCACCGGCGATGACTGGTTCGACGGTCTGCCGACCGAGCGCCAGCAGCTGATCCGCGACACCATGACGGAAGTCACCCACTACATGATGGACGAGGTACCCAGGCTGGAGCAGGAGTTCCTGGCCAAGATACTGCAGGAAAAGCCGGCCATGACCTATATCAGCCTTAACGAAGCCCAGCGTGACGCCTTCCGAGCCAGGGCCGATCAAACCCGGCAGAAGTTCGTACAGATGGTAGGTAGCCATGGGCAACAGGTGCTGGACGGCTTTCTCGCCGAGCGCGATCGCCTGGAGCAGCAACTGAACTGAGGTTTGGCCTTCTCTCCGCCGTCGCCCGGCAAAGGGCGGCGGCACCTACCGAGGATACCCCCCATGACACCTATGTTACACCGCGGACTGATCCTGGCCGACCGCTGGATCCACCGGCTGGAAGTGACCTGTCTGGCCGGTGGCATACTGCTGATGGCACTGAACACCATCATCAACGTATTCGGCCGCTACCTCTTTGCCCACAGCCTGTATTTTGCCGAAGAACTGAACCAGATCCTGATGGTGGTGATCACCTTCATGGGGTTGGGTTACGTCACCCGCCAGGGCCGCCATATCCGCATGTCCGCCCTCTACGACGTGCTGCCCGATCGCTACAAGAAAGGGCTGATGCTGCTGATTACCCTGAGCACTGCCCTCACCCTGTTCCTGCTCAGCTACTACGCCTATGCCTATATTGCTCAGATGGCCCGGCGCGGCATGATCACGGCCGCCCTGCAGATCCCCCTGTACTGGACCCTGCTGGTGGTGCCGCTCGGCTTCTTCATCGCCGGACTGCAATACAGCCTGGCCTTTATCCGCAACCTGCAAAGCCGCGACATTTTCCTGTCGTTCCATGCCTTGGACATCTACGACGAATCGCAACCCAAGGAGTCGCTCTGACGCGGCCGCCCACAGAAGGAAAAAACCATGACCACGGTAATGCTGAGTACCATGATAGTGCTGCTGTTGCTGGGCTTTCCCATGATGATGCCGCTGCTCATCGCCACCCTGGCGGCCTTTTTCCTGTTTTTCGAGATGCTCAATCCCACCATCATCATCCAGCAGATGGTGGGCGGGGTGAAACCCTCGGCGCTGGTCGCCGTGCCGATGTTCATTCTCTCGGCCGACATTATCACTCGCGGCCATTCCTCGGATCGCCTGCTCGACCTGGTGATGCGCTTCGTCGGCCACCTGCGTGGCGGCCTGGCAGTCACGGTAGCGACCACCTGTACCCTGTTCGGTGCGGTTTCCGGCTCCACCCAGGCGACAGTGGTGGCGGTGGGTGGCCCCATGCGGCCACGCATGCTCAAGGCCGGTTATAGCGATACCTTTACCATGGCATTGGCCATCAACGCCTCCGACATTGCCTTCCTGATCCCGCCCAGCATCGGCATGATCATCTACGGTGTGCTCACCGGCACCTCCATTTCCGAGCTGTTCATCGCCGGCATAGGGCCGGGGCTGCTGATCCTGGCGATGTTTTCCGGTTATGCGGTGTTCTACGCCTGGCGTCACCGCATACCGGTAGAACCCAGATCCAGCTGGCATGAACGCTGGCGGGCCATCCGCCGGGCGATCTGGCCCGCCGGCTTCCCGTTGATCATCGTCGGCGGCATCTACGGCGGCGTGTTCAGCCCCAGCGAGGCCGCCGCCATCTGTGTGCTCTACGCCATCCTGCTCGAGGTGGTTATCTTCCGGTCCATCAGGCTGAAGGAGCTGCCCGGCATCGCCCTGTCCACCGGCCTGGTCACCGCCGTGGTCTTCATCCTGATCGGGGCCGGAGCCGCTTTTTCCTGGGCCCTGTCCTACGCTGAGGTGCCCCAGACCATCATCAACGGCCTCAACCTGGCCGACGCCGAGCCCATGACGGTGTTGCTTTGCATCGCCGTCGCTTTCTTTATCGGCTGCATGTTCGTCGATCCCATAGTGGTGATGCTGATCCTGATCCCCATCTTCCTCCCCCTGATCCGCTCCTCCGGGCTCGATCCGGTACTGGTCGGCACCATGATTACCCTGCAGGTAGCCATCGGATCGGCCACGCCCCCCTTCGGCTGCGACATTTTCACCGCCATCGCCATTTTCCGGCGACCCTATATGGAGGTGATACGGGGTACTCCCCCCTTCATATTCATGCTGTTGCTGACCGCCGTGCTCTTGGCCCTGTTTCCGCAGATAGCCCTGTTCCTGCGTGATTTACTGGTCTCGTCCCGATAAGGAGAATGACATGAATACGCCCCATTCCTCCCCCTTCCGCCACCTGCTGGTAGCGGTGGACGGCTCACAGGCCGCTCTCCAGGCCCTGGATACCGCCGCCGAGTTGGCCCACGCTTTCCACAGCCGGCTTAGCCTGGTCAGCGTCTACCGACATTTTTCCTACACCAACCGGCGCTATACCCAGCTCAGGGTCGGCCCCATCGAGGCCGCCAGTCCGGTGGAGCTGAGCCTGAAGTCCCTGGCCGAGGAAGCTCTCCTGCAGGCCCAGACAAGCCTTACACAACGAGGCCTGAGAGCGGACTGCCATCTTCGCCGGGGAACGCCGGCTACCGTCATCCTCGAGCTGGCGGACCAGTTGTCGGTGGACGCCATCGTCCTGGGCAGCCATGCCGAGGGTGATCGCCTGTTCGGCAGCCTGGCCGACCGGGTCAGTGCCCAGGCTCACTGCAGCTGCATCAGGGTGCGCGGAGTCGGCTCAGGCACCTGAATAGCTTTTATTTATCCAAGGCACAGTATAAAAATACTTTTAATATACAAGGCCATTACATAATCTTCACCAAAGAGAAACAATCCGGCCTGCGGCAGGCAGCCCGGAGTGACCCGTGTTTATCAGGAGATCCCATGGCCAGCGCCCTTACCCTCGAGATTCTGCAGCGACTGATCGGCTTCGACACCACCAGCGCCAATTCCAACCTGGCGCTGCTGGAGTATGTGCGCGCTTACCTGAACGGTTACGGGGTGGCCAGCACCCTGGTGCATGACGAGGCCGGGCAGAAGGCCAACCTCTACGCCACCATAGGGCCGGCGGACCAGGCCGGCGTCATGCTTTCGGGCCATACCGACACGGTGCCGGTCACCGGCCAGCAGTGGCGCCATGATCCCTATCGGCTGACCCTGGAGGAGGGCCGCTGCTACGGCCGGGGCACCGCCGACATGAAGGGCTTTCTCGCCCTGGTGCTGGCCGCCGTGCCCGAGATGGTAAAGCAGCCCCTGCACACCCCCATCCACCTCGCCTTTTCCTACGACGAGGAGATCGGCTGCGTGGGGGTGCGCCGGCTGATCGACACCCTGGCCGGGCTGCCGCTCAAGCCGGCCCTGTGCATCATCGGCGAGCCCACCCAGATGAAGGTGGTCACCGCCCACAAGGGCAAGCTCGCCGCCCGGGTCGACGTCCGCGGCAAGGAATGCCATTCCGGCCTGGCGCCGTTCGGGGTCAACGCCATCAACTACGCCGCCCGCCTGATCCAGTGGCTGGAGCGCCTAGCCATCCAGAAGCGCAACCAGGGCCCCTTCGAGGAAAGTTACGAGATCCCCTACAGCACGGTACATACCGGTACTGTGGCAGGGGGCACCGCCCTCAACATAGTGCCCAACCACTGCCAGTTCCTGTTCGAGATCCGCAATATCGCCGCCGAGGATCCCCGCCGCCTGCTGGCGGAGTTCCGGGATTATGCCGACACCCTGACGGCGGAGATGCGCCGCACCGATCCGCACTGTGCCATCGACGTCGAGATCACCACCGAATACCCGGGGCTCAGCACCGCCAACAACGCCGAGGTGGTGGCCTTCGTCCAGCGCCTGGCCGGCACCGAGGGCACCCATACCATCGGCTTCGGCACCGAAGGGGGCCTGTTCAGCCGGGTGCTGGGAGTACCCACCCTGGTATGCGGCCCCGGCAGCATGGAGCAGGGCCACAAACCCGACGAGTTCATCGAGATCAGCCAGCTCGAGCAGGGCGAGCGCTTTATCGCCCGCCTGCTGGCACAACTGAGGGCGCCCGCCGGGCGTCCAGCTTAACCAGCGCAACCCGAAGGTTCCCGGCAAGCGGCGGCAGGAGCTAGCCGCCCGCCCCGGGAGCCGGCCATAGCAACGTTTAGGAGTGAATGGAATATGTCCGACAATGTCACCTACGCCGCGGCGCCCACCGCCGGCAACAGCAAGGCGAACACCGGCTTCGGCCGGGTACTGGGGCTCGGCTCCCTGCTGGCGGTCGCCATCGGCCTGGTGGTGTCCCAGGGGGTCATGGTGCTGATGCTGCAGGGCGCCGGCATCGCCGGCCTGGGCTTTATCATCCCCCTGGCCATCGGCTATGTGCTGGCCCTGACCTACGTCTATTCCTTTTCCGAGCTGTCGCTGATGATCCCTCGCGCCGGCAGCCTCAGCAGCTACACCGAGGTCGCCATCGGCCAGTTTCCGGCCATACTGGCGGTGTTCTCCGGCTACATAGTGGTGGCCATGTTCGCCCTGTCCGCCGAACTGCTGCTGCTCGACTTTATCATCGACAAGATCTACCCCGGCGTCTTTCCGCCCATGAGCGTGGGCATCGGCCTGCTCGCCGTCTTCACCGGCCTCAACCTGATGGGCATCGATCTGTTCGCCAAGCTGCAGTCGGTACTGGCCTTCGTCATGGTGCTGGCGCTGCTGGCGCTCGGCCTGTCCGCCATCGGTGGCGTGGCCAATCCCCATCCAGCGGGCATCGATCTCACCGCCGACTGGAACCCGCTGGGCGCCGGTGCCATCACCCTGGTCGCCCTGGCCATCTGGGGCTATGTGGGCGCCGAGTTCGTCTGTCCCCTGGTGGAGGAGTCCAAGGCTCCCGAGCGCAACATCCCCCGGGCCATGATCATCGGCGTCACCGTGATCTTCATCACCATCGCCATCTACTGCCTGGGTGCCCTCTTCTATATACCGGCGGATCAACTGGCCGCCTCGCCCCTGCCCCATTACGACTTCGCCAAGGCGGTGTTCGGCGAGGCCGGCCTGACCTTCCTGGCCATCGCCGCCATCACCGCCACCTGCAGCACGGTGAATACCTCCCTGGCGGCGATTCCGCGCATGCTCTACGGCATGGCCCAGAACGGCCAGGCCTTCCCCCAGTTCAAGCACCTGACCAGGGGCACCCGGACGCCCTGGGTGGCGGTGCTGTTCGTGGCGGCGGTCACAGGCCTGCCCATGCTGATCATGGGCGACGATCCGGACGCCATCGGCCTGCTGCTGATTTCCGCCGCCATCGCCTGGCTGCTGGCCTATATCATCACCCATGTCAACGTCATCGCCCTGCGCCGCCGCTACCCGGAGATGAAGCGGCCCTTCAGGACCCCCTTCTACCCCCTGCCCCAGATCATCGGCATCGGCGGCATGCTCTATGCGGTGTACTACGCCTCGCCCGCCCCCGAACTGAGCGGGCAGATCTTCGGCGCCGCCGGCGCGGTGCTGGGCATCGTCTCGGTGATAGGAGTGCTCTGGGTCAAGCTGGTGATGAAGAAGAAGCTGTTCGAGCCCGAACCCATCGAAAAGGTGCTGGATGCCAAGTAGGCGGGCGCGCCAGGATGAAGGCAGTCTGACAAACCTTCAGAGTTGACCAGACAGGCAACACCTATGCCAAAGCAGGCGGACAAAGGGAGCGGCTCCGCCGACCGTCACATGCCAGGGATGGCATGTGCGAACCTACATGGATGTACTTGCGGCGTGTCGGCGGAGTTGGCCCTTTGGCTGACCTATGCGGTCATGACAACGACCTTGTCATCAAACTGAAACGGCGACCTCGGTCGCCGTTTTTATCAGCGGAAGATAAAGCAGCCGGCACTCGGTATCAGTCCAGTCGTCCCGGGCCCATTTGAGGGCCGAAACTCACTGATTTGTCCCGAAAAGTGCCGAAGGGAACCTCTTTTGGGACTCTTTCCACTCCATCCCCCTTGCATAGTTTTTTCAAATACAAATAGTGAAAAAATAATATTTTAACAATGATTAAATGATCCGTAATCTCAAGGTTAGCGGTTTGTTAAGCCTTTGAGTCGAAGTGGCTCAGGGAGCGAGACGACAGGCCGGTGATGGTATTCAAGTACGAGCAAAGGAGCGATGTCGAAAATGTCCAAACCAACCAACATCAGCATGCAGGAAGTGTGGCAGCAGGACAGGGATCACTACATCCATCCCTGGACCGACTTCTCCACCTTCAAGGAAACCGGCTCCATGGTGCTGGCCGGCAGCGATAACGTGCACGTGTTCGACGGCGACGGCAACCGCTATCTGGACGGCATCGGCGGACTCTGGTGCGTCAACATCGGCTACGGCCGGGAAGAGATGGCCGAGGCCATCGCCGAGCAGGTACGGCAGATGCCCTACTATTCCTGCTTCGGCCACCACACCACTGTGCCCGCCGCCCGGCTGGCCGCCAAGCTGGCGGAGCTGGCCCCGGGCAACCTCAACCACGTGTTCTATGGCTGCGGCGGCTCCGTCGCCAACGACACCGCGGTGCGCATCATCCACTTCTACTTCAACCAGCTGGGCAAGAAGAGCAAGAAGAAGATCATCTCCCGCATCGACGGCTACCACGGCAGCACCTATATGGCGATGTCGATCACCGGGGTCAAGTTCGACCATATCGGCTTCGATATCGAGGAGCAGCTGGTGCACCATATCTCCTGCCCCAACCCCTATCGCCGCCCGGCCAGCCAGAGCCTGGAGGACTTCTGCAACGAGAAGGTGCAGGAGCTGGAAGACAAGATCCTGGAGCTGGGCCCGGACAATGTCGCCGCCTTCTTCGCCGAGCCCATCATGGGTGCCGGCGGGGTCATAGTGGCGCCCGAGGGCTACCACCGGAAGATCCTGGCCGTGTGCCGCAAATACGGCGTGCTCTACGTGTCCGACGAGGTGGTCACCGCCTTCGGTCGCCTGGGCCACATGTTCGCCTCCGAGGCCGAGTTCGGCATAGTGCCGGACATCATCACCTGCGCCAAGGGCCTGACCTCCGGTTACCTGCCTCTGGGGGCCACCATCCTCTCGGACGAGATCTACGAGGTGATAAGCAAACCCCAGGCGGACGGAGCCATCTTCACCCACGGCTTCACCTACTCGGGACACCCGGTCAGTTGTGCCGCCGGTCTGAAGAACATCGAGATCATGGAGCGGGAACAACTGTGCGCCCAGGTGCGCGACATGGGCGCCTATTTCGAAACCCAGTTGAAGACCCTGCTCGACCTGCCCATCGTCGGCGACGTACGCGGCCGCAAGTTCATGATGTGCATCGAAAACGTGGCCGACAAGGAGACCAAGGCCCTGATCGATCCCCAGGCCCGGGTCGGCAACCGCATCGCCGCCCACTGCCAGGCCCGCGGCCTGATAGTGCGCCCCCTGGCCCACATGAACGTGCTGTCGCCGCCCCTCACCCTGGCCAAGGAGCATATCGACTTCATGATCGCCACCCTGCGGGAGAGCATCGAAGTCACCGTCCAGGAACTGAAGGCGGAAGGCTTTCTGTAAGCCTACACAGGTTGATTGACAGCAGTTTGAACCCTTGATGGATTTGACCTTCAGGTCAAATCCATCTCAACTTCACGGAGCTGAATCATGTTGAGAGATACCGGGCTAGTTTACAGTGAAAAATATTTTTGGTACGACAGCCTCAACCAGGCATTTCCTCCTTTTTATATCGAGCCGGGCGCCAATCCAGACCGACCGGATATCAAAAGGCGCTTTTACAATCTTCTTTCCGCCTTGGGCGTTCTCGAGAAACTTACCACTATCAAACCACGCATGGCCACGACAGAAGAAATTCTGCGTGTGCATTCCCCGGCATATTTTGAAATCCTGAGCAGTCAGCGCAACTCACCAGCTGGCGTCGCCGGCCCCGGTGCAGTCTTTGCCGGAAATAGTTTCGACATCGCCCTGCTCTCTTCAGGCGGTGTCATAACCGCAGTAGATCAGGTAATGAACAAGTCCGTAGACAACGCCTTTGCCTTGGTCCGTCCGCCCGGTCATCACGCCGAAACCGACAGGGGAGCCGGTTTCTGTGTACTCAACAACGCCGCTCTGGCAGCCCGACACGCTCAGAGTTATCCCAATATAGAGCGGGTTGCCATTGTTGACTGGGACGTGCACCACGGCAATGGCGCCCAGCAAATCTTCTGGCGGGATCCAAGCGTGTTCACCCTGTCCATTCATCAGGATTATTACTTTCTGGAAGAGAATACCGGTACCATGGACTACCGGGGAGAAGGCAAAGGCAAGGGCTACAACCTCAATATTCCGTTACCGCCTGGCTCCGGCAATGCCGTATACCTAAACGTGCTCAATCGAGTAGTAATACCGGCGCTGGAAGCCTTCAGACCCGATTTCATCATTGTAGCCTGTGGGCTGGATGCTGGCTGCTATGACCCCCTTGGTCGCATGGCTGTCACTCCCAGCGGTTTCAGGACCATGAGTACGGCGATGGCGCAGTGCGCAGACCGACTGTGTGAAGGCCGCCTAGTGATGTGTCAGGAGGGCGGTTATGACCTAGCCTCCACTCCCTACATGGGGCTGAGCGTGCTGGAAGGCCTGTGTGGAGCCCAATACATAAGCGAAAATCCCTTCGAGGTGTTTGGCAGTACACTGGGCTACACCAATATTGTATTGCCCCATCAGGAAGAGGTCATTAAAAGGGCACAGCAACTAGCAGCAGAAATAAGACTATGAAAAGCATGGGCTGGGAGAATTGGCCTATCAAATGGTGAACATTTAATGAACGTTCGCCAACTCAATTTACGTTAAACATCAGGAACAAAAACAACTTATTACTTAGGCAACACGATAGTGGCTCTCAACACGATTCATTAAAAGCTTACACATTACATCAATACCGACAAGGACATGACTCAACAGGTACTTATTTTTTCACATCGAAGATAAAATATCGATATCATGAAACAAAGGAGTAGTTGAAAATGATAAAAGGGAATTATCTAGACAAGAAAATATTGGCCCCTTTTTCGGCCATTTATGGCGTTGGTCTCGCGCCTCTGCTGATATTACCATTTATCTTCACTTCCGTGATGAGCGAATTCGGAGTTGGTGAGTCCAAGGCCGGTAGCCTTATCACCTATTACATCACTACCATGTGCCTGTCTTCACTGGCTCTCGCACCAATAATCGGGCGAGCCCCCCGCCGCACTCTGGCCCTTGCTGGTACCCTTATCGCCATTGCCGGCAGCATCGCCGTAATGCTTGCCGACGGCTACGGACAGGGTGTTGCTTCCTTTGTGTTCGCCGGTATAGGCAGTGGCATTGCCCTGTCCTGCGGCAACGCCGTAGTGGCCGGCTACAGGGATCCAGATGACAGCATTAATAAAATAGTGTTGCTCGGTACTATTCTGATGGTGCTTCTGCTCAGTCTGGTACCGTCCGCCATCAGTTACTGGTCGCTGGCTGGCGCCATGGGTGTACTAGTGGTGGTGCATGCTCTGCTGATCCCCCTGATCCTGATGCTGCCCCAGCATCCTGAGCAGCATATGCAGCAAGAAGCCGAGGGCAACCGCTGCTCTGTGCTGTTCAAGCCGGTCTCCCTAGCCATTCTCGCCATGGTCTGCTTCTACTTTGTGCGTGACACCATGGTATGGGTATTCGCCGAACATATCGGTACCACACGCATCGGTATGGCTCCTGAGTCTCTCGGCTTTCTGTTCGGAATTCACGGCGCCACCTCCCTGCTAGGTCCCATAATTCTGCTGTGGGCCGGTAAATACCTGAGCCGAGGCACCCTACTGGTACTGGGCATAGTCACCACCGGTGTGATCACATACTCGGTGACGCAGACCGAGAGCTATCCGGCTTACACCATCATCGTCGTGCTCTGGTCAACTGCCCATTTCTTCACCTATAGCTGCATGATGGCGCTGGCCAGCGTGGCCGATACCAAGGGCCGCATCGCCGCTGCTGCTGGCTCAGCCGTGATGGCCGGCACCGCCGTGGCACCGACACTAGCAGGCTATGCTTTCGATCTGGGGGGCTACCCAACCCTAGGCTATTTCGTCACTGCCGCAGTCGCTCTGACCCTAATTTCATCCCTGTATGCCATTTACGCCACACGGGCAGCCAAACCTTCTAGGCTGGAAGCAACAATACCGCAATCCGAAGAACAGATACAAAAATCGTAAAAATAAACATAAAAAGGCTTACTCTCTCACTTGTCCACTCTGTTGTGTTTCAGCGGGGGTATACTCCCGCTTTTTTCTATTTCCGTCTCATCGAAGGTGGAAAGTCATCAATTCCATTGCATTATTTTTTCAAATCCAGATATATTTTTAGCACAGTCTAAATAATGGTTCGGGAAGGGCGCTTGCCGAGCCGTTTCCCTTTGCAGGAAGCAAGCCTATGCGTTTTACCCTCAAGCAACTGCGCTACTTCGTGGTGGCCGGCGAACACAGCAGCGTCACCCGGGCGGCGGAGGAGCTGCACGTCTCGCAGCCCTCCATTTCCTCCGCCATCCTGCACCTGGAGAGCGTCACCGGGCTGCAGCTGTTCGTGCGCCACCATGCCCAGGGGCTGTCGCTCACTCCCTCGGGCCGGCAGTTTATCGTCAAGGCCAAGCAGTTGCTGGGCCAGGCCGACGGCCTGGCCCACTACGCCAGCACCCTGGGGCAGGATGTGGCCGGCTCCCTGCGCATCGTCGGTTTTCCCACCTTCACCCCCATACTGGTGCCCGGTCTGGTCCGCCGTTTCAACGACATGTACCCGGCGGTGAATGTGCAGTGCGATGAAAAGCACCAGAAGGACATCATCCAGGGCCTGCACGACGGCCGCTACGAACTGGCCCTGACCTACGACCTGCAGATCCCCGCGGACATCGAGTTCGAGCCGCTGATGGAATTCCCGCCCTACGCGGTGATGAGCCAGGATCATCCCCTGGCGGAGCGCGGCGAGCTGGCGCTGGCGGAGCTGGCCGGGCACCCCATGGTGCTGCTCGACTGGCCCATGAGCCGGGAGTATTTCTTCTCCCTGTTCCTCAGCCAGGGGCTGGAGCCCGACTTCGCCTACCAGGCCAGGTCGATGGACATGGTACGTGGCCTGGTGGCCAACGGCTTCGGTTACTCCCTGTTCAACGTGCCCCTGGTCAACAACCTGGCGCTCGACGGCAAGCGCCTCGCCCACGTGCCGCTGACCGACAACCTGCGCCCCCTGCGCATGGGGGTGGCCCGGCTGGCCCAGTTCCGGCTGACACCGGCGGCGGAGGCCTTTATCGAGCAGTTGGGCAAACAGGCCCAGCAGCTGTCGAGCACCGTCTTCACCGACAGCCGCTTCTATCGCAGCCTGAAATGATCAGCATAGGTAAATCAAATCCAAAACAAAAAATTAAAATATTTTACAGATACAGGCTCGCTTCATAGGCTGGCAAGACAAGGCAGCCGCTGACTGGAGCGGATTCCGCCCTGGGATCGATACTGACAGGACGAGGAAACCCCGAGCAGGGGTGAATGGAGAGAAGGATGACTGTACGAGACAAAGCCTACTGGCAGCACAAGTGCGAACAACTCACCCTGGAAACCCGGGCCTTTATCGACGGCGGCTTTGCCGACGCCGCCAGCGGGGCAAGCTATGCCATGGTCAATCCGGCCACCGGCAGGCTGCTGGGGCAGGTGGCGGCCTGTGACGAGGCGGACGTCGACCGGGCCGTGGCCGCCGCCCGGCGCAGCTTCGACGCCGGAGCCTGGTCCCGGGCCGCGCCCCGGGAGCGCAAGGCGGTGCTGCTGAAGCTGGCCGCCCTGATCCGGGAACATGCGGAAGAGCTGGCCCTGCTGGAGTGCCTGAACGTGGGCAAGCCGATACAGGATGCGCTCAACATCGACATTCCCGGCTCGGCCGCCTGCTTCGAGTGGTACGCCGAGGCGGTGGACAAGCTCTACGGCGAGGTCGCCCCCACCGACGGCCACAGCGTCGCCACCATCACCCGCGAACCCATAGGGGTGGTGGCCGCCGTGGTGCCCTGGAACTTTCCCCTCGACATCGCCGCCTGGAAGCTGGCCCCGGCGCTGATCTGCGGCAACTCGGTAGTGCTCAAGCCCGCCGAGCAGTCGCCGCTCACCGCCCTGCGCCTGGCCGGGCTGGCGCGGGAAGCAGGCCTGCCCGACGGCGTGCTCAACGTGGTCACCGGCCTGGGCCAGGTGGTGGGCAAGGCCCTGGGCTTACACAACGACGTTGACTGCCTCGCCTTTACCGGCTCGACCCGGGTGGGCAAGCTGTTTATGGGCTACTCCGCCGAGTCCAACATGAAGCCGGTCTGGCCTGAGACCGGCGGCAAGAGTCCCAATATCATCTTTGCCGACTGCGATCTGGACGAGGCGGTGGCCCACGCCGCCCAGGGCATTTTCTTCAACCAGGGCGAAGTCTGCTCCGCCAACTCCCGCATCCTGGTGGACAACCGCATCAAGGCCCAGTTCGTGGAGCAGTTCCTAGCCCGGGCCCGCGCCCTCAAGGTGGGGGCCCCCCTGGATCCGGACACCCGGGTAGGGGCACTGATCGATCTGGCCCATGCCGGCCGGGTACGCCAATGCATCCGCCAGGCCCGGGAGGACGGCGCCGAGCTGCTGACCGGCGGCGAAGGCGCAGCGGAGACCGCCTATGTGCCGCCCACCGTGTTCGACAAGGTGGATCCGGAGGCGGCGCTGGCCCGGGACGAGGTGTTCGGCCCGGTGGCGGCCCTGTTCGGCTTCGACAGCGAGGAAGAGGCCATCGCCCTGGCCAACGACTCCATCTACGGCCTGGCGGCCTCGGTGTGGACCAACGATCTGAACCGGGCCCACCGGGTGGCGCGCCGGCTGCGGGCCGGCACCGTCTCGGTGAACACCATGGACGCCCTGGACTTCAGCACCCCCTTCGGCGGCTACAAGCAGTCGGGCTTCGGCCGGGATCTCTCCCTGCACGCCCTGGACAAGTTCACCCAGCTCAAGACCACCTGGATAAAGCTGCGCTAAGCGCGGCGTTCCTGCTCGGCAAGTTGCTGGTCAACCTTCGTATTACTCTGTAGTCACCCCCGCAAAGGGGGGAGTCCGGTGCAATCTTCCATGGATCTCCGCTTTCGCGGAGATGACCACAATTAAAAATGCGGAGGAAGGTCTTCATCAAGTTGAAGAGGCTCCCTTGCGGGAGCCTCCTTGGTTTACAGGGTGGCCAGCAGCAGCCACAGATCCGCCTGCATGGCGGCGGCAGTCACTTCCCGGCCGGCGCCGGGGCCCTGGATCACCAGGGGATTCTGGCGGTAGTGCTGGGTCTCGATGGCGAACACATTGTCGCCGGGCCGCAGGTGGGCGAAGGCGTGCTCACCGGATACCACTTCCAACCCCACGCTGGCCTCGCCGCTCTGGGCATCGAAGCGGGCCACGTGGCGCAGCACCCCGCCCTCTTCCCGGGCCTGGGCCAGGGCCTCGGCCAGGGGCTGGTCCAGTTCGTCCAGCCGGTCGATCACGCTGTCCTTGTCCAGCGTCGCCAAGGACTCGGGCACCAGGTTGCTGACCCTGACCCTGGCCGGATCCAGATCGAAGCCAGCCTCCCGCGCCAGTATCACCAGCTTGCGCTTCACGTCCTGGCCGTTCAGATCCTCCCGGGGATCCGGCTCGGTCAGGCCCTGCTGCCAGGCCTGCAGCACCAGCTCGGAAAAGGGCTGGCTGCCGTCGAAGTGCTGGAACAACCAGCTCAGGGTGCCGGAGAAAAGACCGCTGATGGCGCGGATCTGCTCGCCCGAGTGGCGCAGCTGGTGGATGGCGGTCTGCACCGGCAGGCCGGCGCCGACGGTGGCGTTGCTGAGAAACTGCACCCTGTGCTCGGCCAGGCCCTGCTTGAGCCGCAGGTAGAACGCCTGCTCCGCCGCTCCGCCGTGCTTGTTGGCGGCGATCAGGTGCACATGGCGCTGTACCAGCGCCGGATAATGCTGCACCAGCGCCTCGGAGGCGGTGAAGTCCAGGGCCACCAGGCTGTCGAAGCCGTGCTCCTCCAGATCTTCCAGCCAGTCGGGCCAGACGATGGATCTGGGCTGGAAGTCGTGCAGCACCTGCTCCACTTCCAGCCCCTGGCTGGCCAGCATGCCGCCGCGGGAGTCGAAGGCACCGTAGAGGCTGAGCTGCACGTTCAGCTCCTGCTCCAGCCGCGCCTTCTGCTCCCGGTACAGCCTGAGCCAGGCCTGGCCGATGTTGCCCCGGCCGAACAACACCAGGCCGACCCGCCTGGGCCGGCTGAACAGGCTCTGGTGCAGGCGCAGCAGCAGCGGATCCAGCACCACCCTGCGCACCACCCCCACCAGGCTCAGGCCGTTGCCGGCGGGCTGGATGAACTCCAGCGGCTGCTCGTTGAGGGCGTGGTAGAAATGCAGGCACTGCTCGGCCTGGGCGGTGACTCCCTTGCCCACCAGGGCCACCAGGGAGAAACCTTCCCGCAGCTGCAGCCCCTCGAAGCCGCCGGCGGGCTGGTGATCCCTGAGCAGGGAGAAGGCCTGCTCGGCCTGCTCCCGGGTATAGGCAATCTGCCACAGCTGGCGCTCGGGCCGGCGCTTGCAGGCCAGGGGCGCCAGTTCCCGCCGGGTCAGCCAGTCGGTGAGGGCGTCCACCGTTTCCTGGTAGCGGGCGGGAATGGTCATCTCCAGCAGCACGGCATCGTCCACCGCGGTGACGATGCGCGCGCCCTGGGCCCGCTGCGGCTGACGCAGTATGCGGGTATGGCCGTCGTCCGGGTGGTAGCTGCAGCGCAGCATCAGCTGCTGGCGGCTGGCGGCCACCGGGCCCAGGGTGCGGCTGTGCAGCACCGGCGAACCCAGCCGGGCCAGCTCGGCGGCTTCCGGCAGAGACAGCCGGGTCAGCAGTCGCGCCTCCTTCACCCGCCGCGGATCGGCGCTGAACACCCCAGGCACGTCGCTCCAGATGGTGGCGTGGCTGCTGTCGGCCAGGGACGCCAGCAGGGTGGCGCTGAAGTCGGAGCCGTTGCGCCCCAGCAGCCGGGTACGCCCCTCGGCGTCGGCGGCGATGAAGCCGGTCACCACCAGGATCCGGTCCTGGTGCTCGGCCAGGATGGCGCCCAGTCGGCGGCGGGATTCGGCTTCGTCCACCTGCACCGGCGAGCCGGACACCAGCAGGAAACGGCGGGCATCCAGGCTGGCCGCCGGCAGGCCCTGGCCGGCGAGCAGCCGGGCCAGCAGGCGGGAGGACCAGACCTCGCCGAACGACTGGATCAGGCTGCGCTGGTCATCCCCCAGGCGTTGGCTTTCCAGCACGGCGGCGATGGTCTGGATGTCGTCGTCCAGGGCCGCCAGCAGGGGCGCCGCGCCGGCCTCGTCCAGGGTGGTCTCGATCAGGTTGCGCTGAAAGCCGTGCAGGCCTTCCAGCGCCTCGGGCGCCGCGCTGTCACCGCTGGTGAACAGGCTGAGCAGCTCGATCAGTCGGTTGGTGGTCTTGCCCGGCGCCGACACCACGATGAGGGCGTCGGGCTGGGCCAGGTTGTGGATGATGCCGGCCACCCGGTGAAAACAGGCGGCGTCGGCCAGGCTGCTGCCGCCAAACTTGTGGACCGGGCGCCGCTGGCCGCCGGTGTCATTCTGGAGCATGGTCATTTACTTGGTTAACGCCTTGAATGCATTGTCTAAATCGTGAATGAGGTCGCGCACGTCCTCGATCCCCACCGACACCCGCAGCAGCTGGTTGCTGATGCCGGCGGCGGCGCGGGCTTCCTCGGTCATGGCCGCGTGGGTCATGGTCGCCGGGTGGGCGATCAGACTCTCCACCCCGCCCAGAGACTCGGCCAGGGAGAACAGCTGCAGCTGCTGCAGGAAGGCCTTCATGCCCGCCTCGTCCACGTCCAGCTCGAAGCTGAGCATGGCGCCGAAGCCGGACTGCTGGCGGGCGGCGACCTCGTGGCCGGGGTTGCCGGGCAGGCTGGGGTGATACACCGCCTTCACCTCGGGCCGGCCCTGCAGGTAGGCCACCAGGGCCGCGGCGTTCTCGCAGTGCTGGCGCATGCGCACGCCCAGGGTGCGCAGGCCGCGCAGGGTCAGGTAGCTGTCGAAGGGGGAGCCGGTCAGCCCCAGGCAGTTGGCCCACCAGCGCAGCTCCTCGGCCAGTTGGCCATCGGCGGCCACCACGGCCCCGCCCAGCACATCGGAATGGCCGTTGATGTACTTGGTGGTGGAGTGCACCACCAGATCCGCGCCCAGCGTCAGCGGCTGCTGCAGCGCCGGCGACAGGAAGGTGTTGTCCACCACCGAGAGGGCGCCGATGTCTTTCGCCGCGGCACAGAGGGCGGCGATGTCCACCACCCGCAGCAGCGGGTTGGACGGGGTTTCAATCCACAGTATCTTCGGCTTTTTGGCCAGGGCCTCGGCCAGGGCGGCGGAATCGTTCTGATCCACGTATTCCACCCGGAAGTTGCCCTTCCGCGCCAGGGCGTTGAACAGCCGGTGGCTGCCGCCGTAGCAGTCGTGGGGTGCCAGCAGCAGGTCGCCGGCCTGCAGCTGGGAGGTGATGATCAGGTTGATGGCGCCCATGCCGGTGGAGGTGACCGCCGCCCCCGCGCCGCCTTCCAGCTTGGTCAGGGCCTCGATCAGGGTCTGCCGGGTCGGGTTGCCGGAACGGGTGTAGTCGAACTGGCGCGGCTGGTTATAATCGGCAAACGAATAAGTGCTGGTGAGGTAGACCGGCGGTACCACGGCACCATGCTGGGTATCGGTGTCGATGCCGGTACGAACGGCGTAAGTCTGGGTCTGGTAGTCGGGCATGTCCTCTCCTTTGCACGCTGGCAGCCTGATGATCCGGAATTTCCAAGACGCGCACAGTAACCCAGCCGGAAAAAGCCGTCAAGCCTTCCGGACGTCCATAAGGCTTTGTGGTTGGATTGCCAATAAAAAATGTAGGGGTTACAATCCGTTCGGATTTTTAACCTCTTTTACGGGTGAATGATGAAGACTGAATGGAACGGCGACTATATCAGCCCTTACGCCGAGCACGGCAAGAAAAATGAACAGGTCAAGAAGATCACCGTTTCCATCCCGCTCAAGGTGCTGAAGATCCTCACCGACGAGCGCACCCGTCGCCAGGTCAACAACCTGCGCCACGCCACCAACAGCGAGCTGCTGTGCGAAGCCTTCCTGCACGCCTATACCGGCCAGCCCCTGCCCCAGGACGATGACCTGCGCAAGGACGTGCCCGACCAGATCCCCGCCCGGGCCCGGGAAATCATGGCCGAGCTGGGTATCGAAATCGAAGATTACGCCGTCGACGACGAATGAGCAGGCAGCGGCATCACCCCCTGCCGCCCGCCACCAGTATCTGCCTCCAGGGCAGCCCCTCGTCCCCCAGGGTGATGAAGTTGGGGTTGATCAGGCTGTCGCGCAGGTTATAGCTGAGCCGGTCCAGGTTCAGATCCAGGATCCTTCCCCCCGCCTCTTCCACTATGCACTGGGTCGCGCCCGTATCCCACTCGCCGGTGGGGCCGATGCGGATGTAGAGATCGGCCGCCCCTTCCGCCACCAGGCAGGACTTGAGCGAGCTCGAGCCCAGGGGCACCAGCCGGTAGTCGAGGCTGGTGCTCAGCCGGGAACGCACCCATTCCACGTCCTGCCGGCGGCTGATGGCGATGCACAGGCCGGTGAGCGGCGCCTGCCGGTCGTGATGGCGGGCGCGGATGCGCACCGTGTTGCCATCCGCCTCCTTGAAGGCACCATGTTGGTGCACCGCGTAGTACATCAGATCCTGCACCGGGGCATAGACCACCCCCAGCACCGGCCGGCCCTGTTCGACCAGCGCGATCATGGTGGAAAAGTCGCCGCTGCCGGCGATGAATTCCTGGGTGCCGTCAAGCGGATCCACCAGCCAGTAACGCGACCAGTCGCGGCGCTCGGCCAGCGGAATATCGCCCCCTTCCTCCGACAATACCGGAATGTCGGCCAGCCGGCGCAGGGCCTGGTCGAGGTAGGCATGCGCCGCCAGATCGGCGCTGGTGACCGGGCTGTCGTCCTCTTTGTGCTCAGCCTGGTAATGGCCGCTGTCGTACAGCGTCAGTATGCGGCGGCCCGCCTCACGGGCCGCCGCCTTGACGCCTGGCAACAAGGCAGTGATATCCATGGTTACTCCTCTTTATTGAGCCAGTCCTGCAGCAGGAACAGGCCGCAGATGCTGCGTGCCTCGCTGAAGTCGGGCCGGGCCATCAGTTCGCCCAGCCGGGCCAGCGGCCAGGGCACCACTTCCAGCGGCTCCGGCTCATCCCCCTCGCGCTGTTCGGGATACAAATCCCGTGCCAATAAGATATCCATGCGACTGCCAAAATAACCGGGCGCCAGGGTCACCTGCTTGAGGTGGCTCAGTTGCCGCGCCCCGTAGCCGATCTCCTCCATCAGTTCGCGGTTGCCCGCCTCCATGGCGTCTTCCCCCGGATCGATCAACCCCTTGGGAAAACCCAGCTCATAGCTGTGGGTGCCGGCGGAATACTCGCGGATCAACAACAGGGTCTCATCATCCAGCAGCGGCACCAGCATGACGGCGCCGCGACCGCTGCCGCGCATGCGCTCATAGACCCGCTCCACGCCGTTGCTGAACTTCAGATGGACCGATTCCACCTTGAACAGGCGGCTCTCCGCCACCAGTTCCGTATGCAGTATCTCTGGTTTCTGTTTGTCGTCCGCCATGCCTGTTCCGTCGTTATGTTCACCCACTATTCAGAGGTTATCGCAACTGGGGATAAACGTCTGCCCACAAGTTGCGGTAACCATGCTTTTGCCGCCCCTTTCTACTCCGGCGGTCGGGGCATCTGGTATAATCCGGCTTCGGTTTTCATGTGAGCGAGTGCAATGAACGGAGAAAAACTGTCCGTCCGGCTGGACAAGTGGTTGTGGGCCGCCCGCTTCTACAAGACCCGCAGCCTGGCCCGTGAGATGATCGATGGCGGCAAGGTGCACTACAACGGCCAGCGCACCAAGCCCAGCAAGGTGGTGGAAGTGGGCGCCGTTATCCGCCTGCGCCAGGGCCATGACGAGAAGGAAGTGGTGGTACTGGAGCTGTCCGAGCACCGGAGCAAGGCGGAGATCGCCCAGCGGTTGTACCGGGAAACCCCGGAAAGCCTCCGCCAGCGGGAACGAAACGCCGAGGCCCGCAAGCTCAACACCCAGTTCGCACCCAGCCCCGAGCGCCGGCCGGACAAGAAGGAAAGGCGCACCCTGCTTAAAATCAAACAAGGCGACTGAGCCAGCATACAGGATCCCTTATGACCAAGACCGATCAACTCCACCGTTATCTGTTCGACCACCACCAGGTGCGCGGCGAACTGGTGCAGCTGCAGCAGAGCTACCGCCAGATCCTGGCCGCCCAGGCCTACCCGGCCCCGGTGCAGCGCCTGCTGGGCGAACTGCTCACCGCCACCAGCCTGCTCACCGCCACCCTCAAGTTCGAAGGCCACATCACGGTGCAGCTGCAGGGCGACGGCCCGGTATCGCTTGCGGTGATCAACGGCGACCACCGGCAGCAGCTGCGCGGCGTGGCCCGCTGGGAAGGCCGGGTGCCCGACAGCGACCAGCTTGCCGACCTGGTCGGCAAGGGCTACCTGGCCATCACCATCACCCCCGACGAGGGCGAACGCTACCAGGGCATAGTGGAGCTGAGCGCCGACTCCCTCAGCAAGAGCCTGGAAAACTACTTCGCCCAGTCGGAGCAGCTGGCCACCCGCATCTGGCTGTTCACCGACCCCCGTGCCGGCCAGCAGCTCGCCGCCGGCCTGTTGCTGCAGGCCCTGCCCGCCGGCGACGCCGGACAGGAGAACGACTTCGCCCATCTCGAAACCCTCACCGACACCATCAAGGCGGAGGAGCTGCTGCACCTGGACGCCCACGAGGTGCTGTACCGGCTGTACAACCAGGAGGCGGTGCGGGTGTTCGATCCCCAGGACGTCAGCTTCCAGTGCACCTGCTCCCGGGAAAAATGCGAGCAGGCCTTGCTGCAGGTAGGCCGGGATGAAGCCTACGATATTGTGAAAGAACACGGCAAAATTGAAATGCACTGCGACTACTGCGGCCAGCACTATCGCTTCGATGGCGCTGATTTACAGACATTATTTAATAACCCGCCGACATTGCATTAACATTTCAAGATGGCAAAAAGGGGCATTTCGCCCCTTTTCGCTTAATTCGCCGCGCAAAATTGCAAATTTTGAAGCTGATCCCCTAAACTCCGCTTAATAACTGATATTCTCTTGTTCCAAAACAACACTAATAACAATGACTATCCAACCCCTCTGTACCCAGGAGATAACAATGACGTCCAAGGCGCAACAATTAGGCCTTTCCCAATACGGTATTACCGACGTAACCGAGATCCTTTACAACCCTTCCTACGACCAGTTGTTTGAAGAAGAAACCCGTGCAGATTTAGAAGGCTACGAAAAGGGCGTGGTTACCAATCTGGGCGCCGTTGCGGTGGACACCGGCATCTTTACCGGCCGCTCTCCGAAAGACAAATACATAGTGCGTGACGACGTCACCCGCGGCACCGTGTGGTGGGCCGATCAGGGCAAGAACGACAACAAGCCCATGAGCCCCGAAACCTGGGAGCAGCTCAAGGGCCTGGTCACCCGCCAGCTGTCCGGCAAACGGTTGTTCGTGGTGGACACCTTCTGCGGCGCCAACCCGGACACCCGCCTGTCCGTGCGCTTCGTCACCGAGGTGGCCTGGCAGGCCCACTTCGTGAAGAACATGTTCATCCGCCCCAGCGAGGAAGAGCTGCAAGGCTTCGAGCCCGACTTCGTGGTGATGAACGGCGCCAAGTGCACCAACCCCGACTGGCAAGCGCAGGGTCTGAACAGCGAAAACTTCGTGGCCTTCAACCTGACCGAGCGCATGCAGCTGATCGGCGGCACCTGGTACGGCGGCGAAATGAAGAAAGGCATGTTCTCCATGATGAACTACCTGCTGCCGCTCAAGGGCATCGCCTCCATGCACTGCTCCGCCAACGTGGGTCAGGACGGCGACGTGGCGATCTTCTTCGGCCTCTCCGGCACCGGCAAGACCACCCTGTCCACCGACCCCAACCGCCAGCTGATCGGTGACGACGAGCACGGCTGGGACGACGACGGCGTGTTCAACTTCGAGGGCGGCTGCTACGCCAAGACCATCAACCTGAGCCAGGAAAACGAGCCCGAGATCTACGCCGCCATCCGCCGCGACGCCCTGCTCGAGAACGTGACCGTGCTGGCCGACAACAGCGTCGATTTCAACGATGGCAGCAAAACCGAGAACACCCGGGTTTCCTACCCCATCCACCACATCGACAACATCGTCAAGCCGGTGTCCAAGGCCGGCCACGCCAAGAAGGTGATCTTCCTGACCGCCGACGCCTTCGGCGTGCTGCCGCCGGTGAGCAAGCTGACCCGTGACCAGGCCCAGTACCACTTCCTGTCCGGCTTCACCGCCAAGCTGGCCGGCACCGAGCGCGGCATCACCGAGCCCACCCCCACCTTCTCCAGCTGCTTCGGCGCGGCCTTCCTGAGCCTGCACCCGACCCAGTACGCCGAGGTGCTGGCCAAGCGCATGGACGCGGTGGGTGCCGAGGCCTACCTGGTGAACACCGGCTGGAACGGCACCGGCAAGCGGATCTCCATCAAGGCGACCCGTGCCATCATCAACGCCATCCTCGACGGCTCCATCGAGAACGCCGACTTCGTGACCCTGCCCTACTTCAACGTGGCCATCCCCACCGAGCTGCAGGGCGTGGAAGACGTCTCCATCCTGGATCCGCGCAACACCTACGCCGAGCCGGCCCACTGGGACGCCAAGGCCCTGGATCTGGCCCAGCGCTTCGTCAACAACTTCGAGAAGTTCACCGACACCGCCGAGGGCAAGGCCCTGGTGGCCGCCGGCCCGCAGCTGTAAGCGGAACCACGCGGCAAGTCATCAAGCCCCGGCCAGCGCCGGGGCTTCACGCTGCGGACAAAGCTGCGAATTTCTCTGTGGTCACTCCCGCGAAGGCGGGAGTCCAGTGCCGTATGTCGTGGATCTCCGCCTTCGCGGAGATGACGATGATGAAATGGCAGTGATAAAGGGAAAGCCCCGTCGACATAGCGGGTAATGAATTTTGTCACTCAAACTGAAGCCCCGGCCTGCGCCGGGGCTTTTTTGTGGCCGCACAAACGCAAAAAGAGCGCTCGGGGCGCTCTTTTAATGCCGGCATCGGCCGTGTCTTTGCTTCCGCTACACCCGGTGCTGGTGGCGCCGGTCCACACTACCCGCCCGATAAGGCCTGGTGTGCTCGGTGGGGCTGGCCGGGGGGATAAGCCCGGTTCGCGGCAGGGTCCGAGGGTGTCGGTCCGCCTGTCCCAGAAGATGGAACCATAGTAGCGCCAAAGCCGGGGTGAGTGGTTGCAAAGATAAAGTCATTTCCGCCCCTTAACGCAATAACTCTCCCCACCTATAATCCATTAAGAACAGTTATTGCCATAAGGACAGATTCTTGAGCAACCTCATCCAACTCGACCGCACCGACAGGCGCATCCTGGAGCTGATGCAGCGCCATGGCCGCATCAGCAACCTGGAGCTGGCCGAGCGGGTCGGCCTGTCGCCCTCGCCCTGCTCGCGCCGGGTCAAGGCACTGGAAGAAGCCGGCCTTATCCTCGATCACGTGACCCGGCTCAACGCCGCCAAACTGGGGCTGACCCTGCAGGCCTATATCCACATCTCCCTGGACCGGCACACCCCGGAGCGGTTCGAGGCCTTCGACGCGGCCATACTGGGCTTTCCCGAGGTGCTGGAGTGCGATCTGATCACCGGCACCGAGGCCGATTACCAGCTCAAGGTGATAGTGCGCGACATGGAGCACTACCAGCAGTTTTTGCTGGGCAAGCTGACCCGGCTGGAGGGAGTAACCGGGGTGCGCTCCAGCTTTGTGCTGCGGCGGATCAAGCAGGACACCGCCCTGCCCCTGGAGCACCTGGGCTGAACCGGAGGAGCACACCATGATGAGCTGCGATCAGCATGACTACCTCGAAATCGCCTGCCTGTACCGCTACCGGGTCCGGCTGACCCTGGCCTCGGGCGAGCGGCTGACGGGCATCGCCCTCGACACCCGCCGCGATGCACAGCGACAGGAGTGCCTGCTGCTGGGCACCGACGGGGCCGAGCAACTGGTGCGGCTGGCGGAACTGACCCGCATGGAGGCGCTTACCGACAACCCCCACTTCCGGTCGGTCGATTTCGACTGAAGGGCTCAGCCCCTGGCCGCCCCCTGCATGCGCAGCCGACCGCAGTCGTAATAGAGCAGGCCGTGCTGGCGGGCCATGGGCGCCAGCCGGCGGGCCATCTGCCGGCCCAGGCGCTGGCCGTTGCGGCTGGTGTAGTCGGCGTCGAACTGCATCGCCGGCGGCGCCGGCAGTTCCCTGGGCAGGGCGCGGGCCAGCGGCGGCGAGAGCACCTTGCACACCAGCTCGCTCACCACCCGGTTCACCGCCGAGCCCACACCGTAGCCCTGCCACTCCGGAAGCAGGTAGAGGCTGTTGAGGGTCATTTCCAGTGCCGGGGCCGGCCGCTCTTCGGGGATATCGGCGACGAAGGTCAGCACCCAGTTGCCCACCATCCGCGGTTGCTCGTGCTGGTGTTCCAGCAGCGCCACGTTGCAGCGATAGCGCATGCCGTAGTCGTGTATCTGCGGCGCCGCATCGGCGCGCTGGGGCCGGCTTTCGCCCCAGTACAGGGGCCGGGGGGCATAAATGTCCCGATGTTCGTCCAGCGCCCGGCGGCGAAAGTGCTCGAACAGCGGCCGGTGGCCGGGGTGATGCCAGTCCATCAGGTCGAGGGAGAGCCGGTCCAGCCATTCGGGCTGCAACCAGGGGTAGGCGGCGAACTCGTCGCGCAGCCGGGTATAGTCCAGCAGGTGATTGAGGGTCCAGTGTCCGCGCTTGAGATGGCTGGCTTCGCGCATGAAGTGCTTGCGGATCTGTTTGAACAGGGGATAACTGCGGGTGGCCACCCGCCGGCGTTCGGGGCAGACGGACATCAGGTAAACCACCCCTTTTCGCTGTATTCACCGGTACCGACGCACAGCAGCGGCCGGGCCGCCAGGCTGGGTCCGCCCTCGCGGGCGCAGTGGAGAGACTGCATGGGCTTTGCTTCCTTTTTCGACACAAAGCGAGCCATTGTAAGGCGGCGGCCGCGGATGTAAAGCCGCGGCGCGCGCCCGGCCGCCTCAGCCCCGGCTGACCTCAAAGCTGCCCACCAGCTGCTGCAGGCCGAAGGCGGTGCCCTTCACCTGTTCGGTGCTGCGCTGCAGCTCGCCGAAGGACGCATTCATTTCCTCGGTGAGCCCGGCGATCAGCGCCGTGGCCTGGCGGTTCTGCTCGCGGGTCTCGGCCATGTCCCGGATGGCGGTGAACATCTGCTCCACCTTCTGCTGCAGCCGCTGCTCCGCCTCGCCGCCCTGGTCCACCAGGCGCAGGCCCTGATCCACCTCGGCCACGCCGTTTTCCATCATGGCCACCGCCGCCCGGGTTTCCCCCTGCATACCTTCCACCTTGTGGCGGATGTCCTCCGCCGCCACCGCGGTGCGGGCCGCCAGGGCGCGCACCTCGTCGGCCACCACCGAAAAGCCCCGGCCGAACTCCCCGGCCCGGGCCGCTTCGATGGCGGCGTTGAGCGCCAGCAGCTCGGTCTGCTTGGTGATGTCGCTGATGGCGGAAACGATGTCGTCGATCTCCGTCGCCCGGCCGTCCAGGCTCCGCACCACCGCCGCCGAGCTGGACACCACCTCGCGGATGCGCTGGTTGCCGTCCCGGGCCGACAGCAGTTGCTGCTGGGTCCGCACCACCACCTGATCCATGGCCTGCTTCATCTCGCCGGCGGTGGCGCTGGCCAGATCCAGTTGCTGCTGCTGGCTGGCCAGGGCCGCCAGCATCTGCTCGATGGCGGAGGACAGGGTGCGGGAGTGGTCCTGGGTTTGCCGGTTGACCCGGAACAGCCCCTGGTTGCTCTGCTCCAGCCGCTCCGCCATGGCGATCACCGAGCCCATCATGCCGTCCAGGTTGTCGATAAAGCTGTTCATCCACATGCCCAGCTCGCCGGTTTCGTCCCGCCCCAGGCGCGACTTGTCCAGCCGCTGGCGCAGGTTGCCCTCGCCTTCGGCCAGGGTGCGCACCACCCCCGTCATCTCGTTCAGCCGGCGCGACAACCGCCTGGGCTCCAGCCGGGTAAAGCACCAGCCGGACAGCAGCAGCATCAGCAGGTTGCCCAGCAGCAAGGGGGCGAGCGCCAGCTCCAGCCCGGCCGCCGCCAGGTTGAAGGCCGGCACCGGCAGCACGCAGGCCTGGTAGCCGGCCTGCAGCTGCCAGCCCAGGGGGCGGCGGCTGAACACCTCGGCCAGATCCGCCTCGCACATCATGCCGAAACGATCCGGCGAGCCGGGCAGGGAGAAGGTGACGCCCTTGCCCACCACCGGGATATGGCGGTAGTCCGCATAGCCCGGGTAGCGCACAAAGCAGTTGTGGCCGCGTTCTATGGTGCTCTTTACGCCCGGATGCAGCTCGCCGGTGGCCGGATCGGTGAAGCGCAGCTCCAGCTCGGTATGGTGGCGGATGCGGATCTGGCCCCAGGGAGTGTTGATGCCCTCCTTCAGGTTTTCGCCGCCGCCGAAGGTGCTGTCCTCGAAGCGGGAGCGGGACAGGGCGGTGCCGGGGGCGATGCGCGAGTCGAAACGGGATTCGACCATAAACAGGTAGTTGTCGCCCGAATCGGGGTAGATGTGTCCCGCTTCGCGCTGGATCAGGTCACTCATCACGTCGTTCGGCACCCGGGCGCACAGCAGGCCGCGCAGCTCGTCCTTCACCCGCACCGGAAAGTAGAACATCAGGGTCATGGCGTCGTGAAAGCGCGAGCTGGAAGGGCCGAGCCGCAGGGTGACCGGATCCGCGTAGGGGCCGTGCAGAAAGGGCCTGGCCCCGGCTTCGGCCAGTACCTTGGCGTCGGTGTCGACCTGCCCCTCCCGTCCGGCCTGGCTGGAGGCCAGCACCCGCCCTTCGGCCGACAGCATGAACAACTCGGAGCAGTCGCCGTTTTCCCGGCACTGATCCCGCAGCAGGGCGCCGTTGGCGGCCGGCTGCCGCCAGTCCAGCCGCGGGCCCAGGGTTTCGAGAAAGTACCACTGCTGGCCTGCCCAGCGCTGGAGCAGGCTGACCCGGGTGGCGGCAAAGCCGTCGAACACCTGCTCCAGGCCGGCGATGCTGCGCCGGTTGAGCCAGCAGGCCCGCTTCATCCTGAGGCGCAGGGCCAGGCTCATGCGGGGGCCGCGACCGGCCATATGGGGGGAAACAAACTGACCGCTCATGGCTGCCGATTCCATGCAAACTCCTTGTTTTTAGTGCTTTTTCAACACCTTCAGCAAGAAGCGTTCCATGGCGTGGAAAAGACGGAGCTGCCCCGGTCGGACCATTTCCAAGCATTAAAGTTACCACCTTGGTGGTATTCGTGGTGCTTTATCCGGCGGCGCCACCACCGCCGCCCGGCAGCGCACCATAACAGAACACCAAAATAGTGCGCATGCACCCGTTTGGTTCGGTTCAGTCGGCAAAATCCATCGACAGGAACAGCCGCCGGTAGCCGGTGGGCACCGGCGGCGAACGGTGCCACAGGCCCCGGCCTTCTTCCCCTTCCCAGCCGTCGCCCTTCATCAGCGCCACCTCGCCCACCGCCAGTTGCTGCCACTGCTCCGGCTCCCGACCCCCTTGCGCCAGCAGCTGGTTGCGCTGCTCCTGGTTGAGCCAGTGGGTGCCCGGGCCGGAATAGGTGCACACCAGCCGGCAGGGCAGCCGGTCCACGTGGAAACGCGGGCACATGGCGGTTTGCAGGCTGGCCAGGCGCACGCCCACCCGGGGCAGATCGAACAGGCAGGCGAACATCTCCGCCAGTTGCTGCACGTCGGCGGCCAGGGCCTCCCGGCCGGGCAGATCCGGCAACTGCCCGGCCAGCTCCCCCGCTACCGCCTCGGCCGGCACCAGCTCGTGCACGCTGACCCGGCTGCCCGCCTGCAGCAGCCGCTGCACATAGTCGGCCACCCCGGCCGGCAGGGGCCGCTGCCACACCGCCAGGTTGCAGTCGGGCTCATAGATCCGGGTGAGGGTGGCGGGATCGCCGCCCTGCACACTGACGGGGGCGAAACAGGACGACAGCTGATCGGTAATGCTCATGACCGGGGCTCCTTGCTGATACAGGGGATAAACAAACTGTGTTATGTTATAACAACTGATTCATCATAAGCCATGGCAAGCAAGCGGAGCAAACACAATGTCCAGCCCTTCCCCCCTCCCCGTGACCGTGCTGTCCGGTTTTCTCGGCGCCGGCAAGACCACGGTGCTGAACCATATCCTCAACAACCGCCAGGGCCTGCGGGTGGCGGTGATCGTCAACGACATGAGCGAGGTGAACATCGACGCCGCCACCGTGCAGCAGCAGGTGAGCCTGCACCGGGGCGAGGACCGGCTGGTGGAAATGAGCAACGGCTGCATCTGCTGCACCCTGCGCGAGGATCTGCTGCTGGAGGTGCGCCGGCTGGCCGGCGAGGGCCGCTTCGACTGCCTGGTGATCGAATCCACCGGCATCTCGGAGCCGATGCCGGTGGCCGAAACCTTTACCTTCGAGGGCGAGGACGGCAGCCGCCTGCACGACATCGCCCGGCTCGACACCCTGGTGACGGTGGTGGACGCGGTCAACTTCCTGGCCGACTTCCAGGCCGCCCAGGCCCTGGCTGAGCGGGGCGAGAGCCTGGGCGAAGACGACGAGCGCAGCGTGACCGACCTGCTGATCGAGCAGGTGGAATTCTGCGACCTGCTGCTGGTGAGCAAGACCGACCTGGTGAGCCCGGCGCAACTGGCGGAGCTGACCGCCATCCTCGCCCGGCTCAACCCCGAAGCCGAGATCCTGCCCATCCGCCAGGGCCGGGTGAACCTGGACAAGGTGCTGGCCACCGGCCGCTTCGACTTCGAGCGCGCCGCCCGCGCCCCCGGCTGGCTGCAGGAGCTGCGCGGCGAGCACCGCCCGGAGACCGAGGAATACGGCATAGGCAGCTTCGTCTATCGCGCCCGCCGCCCCTTCCACCCCCAACGTTTCTTCGACTGTCTGCACCGGCCCCGGGACGAAGGAAGGCTGCTGCGCTCCAAGGGCTTTTTCTGGCTGGCCAGCCGCCCGGATTTTGCCGGCCAGTGGAACCAGGCCGGCGGCATCGCCTACCACGGCGGCGCCGGCCTGTTCTGGCAGGCGGTGCCCGAGGAAGACTGGCCCGAAGACGAAGAAAGCCGGGAGCATATCCTGGCCAGCTGGGCCGAGCCCTACGGCGATCGCCGCCAGGAGCTGGTGTTTATCGGCCAGGGCCTGGACCAGGCCGGGCTGTGCCGCGAGCTGGACGCCTGCCTGCTGACCGACGAGGAACTGCACCAGGGCCCCGCCGCCTGGCAACAACTGCCCGACCCCTTCCCGGCCTGGGAATAAAGGCGGCCCGGCAGCCCGGGCACGCCACTCCCGGGAGCGACCATCATTCCCGGGAACTGCCGCCACCCCCGAGCAGTTCCGCCTCTCCCGCCTACTTCCGTCTCTCCCGCGAAGGCGGGAGTCCAGGGGACGATAGCTCAGGCCTGAGCCACCTGATGGGCCCCCGCCTTCGCGGGGGCGACCACCCCGGATATTAGGATCAGTTATTTAATAACGGTCCGGTAAAAAAACTGAAATAAAGCTCACCCCATCACTCACTCCCATTATTCAAGTGGAAGCGAGACATGAGGCCCATGCCTACAAAATAGGTATGGACTATTTTGGAGCCCTTCGATAATCTTTTGCTTGCGCACGGGAAGAGTAATCGACGGAACGACAAGCATTCGAAACGGATACAAACAGGATGTAAACCGCACCCGCCTTTACTCATACACTCAAATTGATGTGCAAATCGGCTTCAGCAGCGGCCTGCCTTGACCTTTGGTTAAGGGCAGGAACACAAAGCCATATAACGACACACTCTCATTGGAATAACAAAAATGAAAGCAAAACCCTTATTGCTGGTAACCCTTGTCTCCTCGCTGGCGACGGGGTGTGCTTCCGGGTTAAACTCCATGCAAAAGCGGGAATATCAGGCCTTTAAGCAAAATAACGTCCTGGTAGAAGAGAAAAACCCAACCACCGGCGCCGTGCTGGGTATCCTTCCCGGCGGTGGCTCATTCTATGCCCGTGAACCCGGCCTGGGCATTGTCAACCTGCTGCTTTGGCCTGTATCTGTGTTGTGGGATCCTGTCAGCGGCTATGAAGGCGCCATGGAAATCAACTATGACATCACCAAGCAGAAACTCCAGAAAGATAAGGATCAGGAAGTTTCAAGGCTTGATGACAGGTTAGCCACTGGCCAAATCGATAATACCGAATACGTTCTTGCCAAGAGGCAGATAGAGCAAAAATATAGCTTTGAATAATCACACGGCATAAAATCCCATATTCAAACAGGTGCTGAATACAGACCATAGAGGTAGCGTCTTGTATCAGCACCTTGGCGATGCCACAACGCCGCTTTTCATCTCCGTCCATATGAATGCGCTACCGCACTCTTACCGATACCGGCCATAACAGATAAAAGTCGCCCTCTTTTATCACGCTACCGCCAAACTGCGGACACAGCCCCTATCTCACCCAGCAAAAAAATGCCCATCTCACAAGGAAGGACCAAGGCCGGCTCTGCCATACCGATACCTCCGCCAACTGAGCAGCCGGGGGCTTCCCTCTTCCGCTACGCTGGGACACAATAGCCGGCACCTTTCAGGCCACGGAACACCCGCCCATGAAAACCAACCTGATCACCCGTGCCGGCTGGCACAAGCTGGACGACGAGCTCAAGCACCTGTGGAAGGTGGAGCGGCCGGCGGTGACCCAGGCGGTGTCGGAAGCCGCCGCCCTGGGCGACCGCAGCGAAAACGCCGAATACATCTACGGCAAGAAGCGGCTGCGGGAAATCGACCGCCGCGTGCGCTACCTGATGAAGCGGCTGGAGGCGGTGAAGATCGTCGACCACGACCCGCGCCAGAACGGCAAGGTGTTTTTCGGCGCCTGGGTCGAGCTGGAAAACGAAGAAGGCGAAACGGTGCGCTACCGCATCGTCGGCCCCGACGAGATCGACACCAAAAACAACCACATCACCATCGACTCGCCCATGGCCCGGGCGCTGATCGGCAAGCAGGTGGACGACGAGGTGCGGGTAAACACCCCCTCGGGCGTCCGGGAGTGGTACATCAACCACATTCGATACAGCCCCTTCGAAGACTGATGGCCGCCCCGGCTCGACAGATAAATAACTGCTCCGAATGGTAGGCCACTACCGACAGCGACCGGGTTCCGCTAAGCAGAACCCGGTCGATGTTGCACTACCAGGATCAGTGAGTTATCGCCGCAACGCCCTTGCCCCGAAATGCAAAACCCCCGGCCATCGGCCGGGGGTGTCACCAGTCAGGCGGTGAACCGCTGAAAACAACCGGGCATCAGCCCGACACCGGTTTCCGGTATCCAAGCGGCTCGACCGCTTCCTCGCCTTGCTCCGCTGTTTCCACGGCCGGTACCCGGGCCCGATGATGGGCGATGCACTGCGGCCTCAGTTCGGCGGCAAAATCCTGGTATGCCCAGCGCAGCAGTGACACGGCCATGATGAACAGCACCGGTATCATCGGCAGCGCAACGAGCACCGTTGACGACTGCACCGCCTGCAAACCGCCCACCGACAGCAGGCCAATGCCAACCACCGCCAGCAGCAGGGTCCACAGGATACGGTTCCAGCGCGCCGGCTCCTGATACCCGGTGATGTCCTTGGTACAAATGGCCGCCAGCATGTAGGCCGAAGAGTCGACCGTCATCGCCAGGAACACAAAGCACAGCAGCGTAAAAATCGGCAGCACCAGCGCGGAGTTGGGCAGCGTCTGCAACACGGCCACCACCGTCGCCGGAATGCCTTCTTCGGCGAGAATGGCCTGCAGATTGAGCGTGCCGTTGGCGTCGATATCGATGGCGTAGCCACCCCAGATGGCAAAAAAGGCCCAGCATCCGACGCTTCCCCAGGTCACCCCGTGCAGTATCAGTTCCCGGATGGTCCGGCCACGCGATATCCGAGCCACAAACAGCCCCATCATGGGCGCATAGGCAATCCACCATGCCCAGTAGAACATGGTCCAGCCTTCGGGAAATCCGCCCTGCTCAATGGGATCGGTCCAGAAGTTCATACGGAAAAAATTATCCATGAACAGCCCGAGGCTGTTGGTCCAGAGCTTGAGCAAAAAGACGGTAGAGCCGGCCACCAGCACAAAGCCGAGCAACGCCAGGGCCAACACAGCATTGATATTGGAAAGGGCCTGTATCCCCTTGTTCAGGCCGTTGTAAACGCTCCAGGAGATCATCAGGATCCAGGCGGCCAGGATAAACATCTGCAACCCGAAAGAGTCCTCAAAGCCAAACATGGTCTGAAACAGCTTGGAGACCAATGGCACAGAAAGCCCCAGTGAGGTGCCGACACCGCCCACTATCGAAAATATCACGGTGACGTCGATGATCTTTCCGATGATACCGTCGACCCGATCGCCCAGCACGCCACGGCAGGCTTCACTCAGGCGCAGTACATTGACCCTGCGCACATAGAGCGCATAGCCTATCGGCAGCGCGGGCATCAGGTACAGGGCCCAGGGCACGATTCCCCAGTGAAACATCGGGTACATGGCGGCCCACTCAACCGCGGCAGGGGTACCCGACTGCACCCCGAGCGGAGGGGTCGTCATAAAGTAAAGCGGTTCAATAAAGGCCCAGTTACAAATGGATATGCCGATCCCGGCGCAAAAAAGCATCGCTATCCAGGACACCGTATTGAACTCGGGCTTATCTTCCGCCGCGCCCAGCTTGATTTTTCCCACCGGGCCGAAGGCGAGCCAGCACATGAAAAAGAAACTGCCGACCACGGACAGCAGATAAAGCCAGCCGAACTCGCCCGTCACCCAGTTCAGCATCGCCGCTACTATTTCCTTGCCTGCAACAGGGTTGATCACAAGGGGGACACTGGCGGCCAGAATGAGAATGGCGGCGGGCCAGAGAATGGCGGGATCGACCGCCATTTTATTATGTTGATGTTTGTTCATATGACATACCTATCAAATTATTCCCTGATGATATTGCCGGGCCAACCACCACGGCCAAGGGCCCGGCAACCTTCCCTCTCGGTTCAGAAAATCAAAAACCGCTGGTTTTAAAACACACCACCTTGGTCTCGGTCATTTCCTGAATAGAGAATTTCACGCCTTCCCTGCCAATACCCGAGTGTTTGACGCCACCGAAGGGCATGGCATCGATACGGTAATCCGAACTGTCATTAATCATCACCCCGCCAACCTCGAGGCGACGAATGGCAGAGAAGGCCTTGTTGATATCCTGGGTAAATACGCCGGCATGCAGCCCGAAGTTGACCCCATTGGCTTTGTCGATGGCCTCATCCAGGCTGTCGAACGGCTCAACCATGACCACGGGGCCGAAGATCTCCTCCCGGGCCAGGCGACAGTTGTCCGGCACCTTCTCGAGTATGGTCGGAAGGTAGAAGGCCCCGTTGCGCTCGCCGCCGCAGAGCAGGCGGGCGCCGTTGGCAAGGGCTTCGTTAACCCAGCTTTCCACCCGCTCGGCCTCGGACAGGCTGATCATGGGGCCGACATCGGTTTCTTCGCTCTGCTTGCTGCCGACCCGCAGGCTGCGGGTCCTGTCCACCAGGGTGTTGAGGAATTCGCCGTAGCGGGCGCGGTGCACATAAACACGCTGCACACCGAGGCAGTTCTGCCCGGCGGCCCAGAAGGCGCCGGAAACGATCGCCTCGACTGCAGGCCCGAGCTCCGCATCGTCGAGCACCAGCGCCGGAGAGCTGGCGCCCAGCTCCATGCTCATTTTCTTCAGCCCGGCTTTCTGCATCAGTGCCTTGCCGGAGCTCAGCCCGCCGGTAAATGAAATCATGCGCACATCGTCATGGGTGATCAGGTGATCCCCCATGTCTTCCGGAAAGCCGGGCAGCACCGACAGCACGCCGTCGGGCAAGCCCGCCTGGGCAAAGGCTTCGGCCAGCAGCAGGGCGCTCAGGGGAGTTGCCGGCGCCGGCTTCACGATAATGGCGTTACCACTGGCCACCGCGGGGCCTATCTTGTGCGCGACCAGGTTGAGCGGATCGTTAAAGGGCGTGATCGCCACGATGAGCCCCACCGGAAAGCGATAGTAATAACCGACGCGCCCCTCGCTGCCCGGCATTTGATCGAATGCAATGGTCTCGCCGTTGATGCGCCGCGCTTCTTCGGCGGAAAGCCTTAAGGTCTGTATGCAGCGGTTCACTTCCTTGGTGGCTTCCCGCCGGGTTTTACATCCCTCCGACACGATGGCGTCGATATAAACATGGCGGTTGTTTTCAACAACGTCCGCCGCGCCGTGCAATATTCTCATTCGCTCGTGCACCGGCATTGCCGCCGCCACTTCCGCGCCGGCCTTGCCGTTGCGGATGGCCGCAAGCACATGGGATTCCCGGGCGGAAGCAATTCTGGTAATCAGGCTGTTTTTCTCGGCATTGAACAGGTCGTAGGTGTTATCCACGCCGACCCATTGCCCGGACAAAAACAGTTTTCCTTCCATAGACTCTACAGATATTGACGTCATGGTCATTTTCCAATCACAAAGCGGGTAATGCCATTAAAAAGAGAATGGGTCTTTTAATGGTTCAGATTTGATGGCGATGAATATTGATAAGATCGATCAGGATGGAATATCCCGTTTCTGTTTTTCCGGCACCGGGCCCGATCAGGGTGATGGGGCCGGCCAGGTCGCATTCATAGGTGATGGCATTCAGCGCCCCGCCAACGCCGGCCAGCGGATCGCTGAGCGGAATGGCAACCGGCCCCACACTGGCCTGGACACTGCCGCCCTCGCGCCGGCACCTGGCCAGCAGCTTCCAGATTTTGCCTTCGCGTGACGCCCGGGCAATATCCTCCGGTGAAATATCACGGATACCCCGGCAGGGAATGTCTTCCCGCTTGAGGGGGATGCCCATTACCACATTGGCGAGGATGGCCGTTTTGTACTGGGCGTCGTACCCTTCCACATCATTGGTCGGGTCCGCCTCGGCATAGCCTTTTGCCTGGGCCTCGGCCAGGGCTGCGTCGTAGCCGACCCCTTCGGCCATGCGGGTCAGCATAAAGTTGGTGGTGCCGTTCAAAATGCCCCTGACTTCGCTGATGTCATTGCCGGACAGCGCGACCAGCGGCATACGCAAGGCCGGCGTTCCGCTCATTACCGTGCCTTCAAAGCCCCAGCGCACGCCGTGCGCCTCCGCCATCCGCGCGAGGCTTTCATAGGCGAGCGATACCGGCCCCTTGTTGCTCATCACGACATTTTTCTTGCATTCAAACGCCAGGCGGCAATGGTCGATGGCCGGCTGGCCCGTTTTTCCATCCGTATAGGTCAGCTCGACCACGGTGTCGGCATTGCTCTCCCTGATAGTGTCGAAGCTGTCCCAACCACGGATCAGGCCCGGCTCGTCGGGGTAGCTGTCGAGGGAGCCGGTGGTGCGAACGGCCTTCAGCAGCTCGGGAATATTGAGCCCGTGCGGGTGATAGAGAGAGCCCTTCATCAGGTCCGATACCGCGACGATGCGGGCGTCGAACCCCAGCCCTTCGCGCAGCGAGGCGGCCTTGTCATGCAGTATCTCGGCGAGCCCTTGCCCAACGACACCGAAGCCCAGTATTGCAACGTTATGCGCCATAAATCGTCCTTGCTTTATTGAGAGTGGAACAGGGTCACATGGCTGCGACTGGCGCCAACCATGCGACATATTGAATATCCTTAAAGGGATTGCCGCAGCTGGTCGAACGCCTGCTTCAGATCCGCCAGCAGGTCGTCGGTGTCTTCAATCCCCACCGAGATGCGCACCAGGCCTTCGGAGATGCCCAGGGCCAGCCGCTCCTCCAGCGTGTTTTCCACATGGCTGGTGGTTCTTGCCGGGCC
The DNA here is from genome assembly GCF_052487945.1 of Zobellella sp. An-6. Lineage (NCBI taxonomy): Bacteria > Pseudomonadati > Pseudomonadota > Gammaproteobacteria > Aeromonadales > Aeromonadaceae > Zobellella > Zobellella sp. An-6. The sequence continues at coordinate 3,978,225 of NZ_CP199259.1, forward strand.
GTATATGGTTTCCACCGCGCCGAGGTTGCCGGCCCGGTTGGCATAGACCAGTTTTGGCAGGAGTATCCTGACCGCGTCCATGCCGTGCCTGAGGACAAAACTGACGATGCCGCCGTATCCCTTCATCTGGCGTGCGGCGATGTCATGACCCGGGTGCTCCGGCAACCCCGGATAGTTGACCTGCTCGACCAGCGGCTCGCCTTGCAGATAACGCGCCAGGGCCATGGCACTGGCTTCCTGCTGGCGCACCCGCAGCTTGAGCGTTTTCATGCCGCGGATGATCAGGTAGGCGGAGAAGGCGTCGAGGGAGGAGCCGTTGATTTCCCGGTAGTGCGCCACCCGCTGCATGAGCTCGCCGGAGCCGCACACCACGCCGCCCATCACATCCGCATGGCCGCTCAGGAACTTGGTGGCGCTGTGCAGCACGATATCCACCCCCAGCGCCAGGGGATTCTGATTGAGTGGCGTGGCGAAGGTGTTGTCGATGATCACCAGGGCGCCGGCCGCCTTGCCGGCACGGGCCAGCCGCTCGATATCCAGGATCTTCAGGGTGGGGTTGGTCGGCGTTTCCAGGTAGAGCACCGCACAGCCTTCGGCGATTTCGCGTTCCAGCAGGGCCATGTCTTCCGTGGGGCAGAGCCGCACCTCCACCCCCATGCCCGGGAGAAACTCGTCGAAAATCTTGTTGGTGCCGCCGTAGGTGTCCTTGACGGACACCACCCGGTCACCGGGGCGCAGGAAGGTGTACAGCGTGCTGCTGATCGCGGCCATTCCGGTTGCAAAGGCAACGGCATTGTCGGCGCCTTCGAGCACGCAGATTTTTTCTTCCAGGGCGCGCACCGTGGGGTTGCTCATGCGGCTGTAGATATGCCCCGGCTTCTCACCCATGGCGACGTCATACCACTCGTCGATATCGTCATACTGAAAGGCGGCGCTGAGCATGATGGGCACCTGGGTGGCGTTATGGGCAAGCGCGGCTTTTTCTCCGGCCCACACCACCTTGGTACCCGCGCCGGCGTTTTTGTAATCGGCATTGTTCATGGATGCTGTTCCTTTTTACTATTGAATCATTACCCTGCAACGGGGCTCCCGCGCCGTCGGCAGAGGCCGTTGCATTAGCAAACCGCTGGCAACCGGCCAGGGTCACCGCTGTCGTCCACCCTCGGTTCGGGGGCGGAATTGATACCCTGTCGGTATAACCGGCACCAGAAACATGCATTTATGTCCCGTTTTCATTGGCATCTGTTTCTTTCAGCCGGTTTCCTGTAGCCTTGCTGCCAAGGATGACCGAAACGAAATAAATCCGAAAACGAATAAAAAACGGCCTTAGGGGTCGTTTTACTAATGGGTTACCCCGGCGGCAGCCCTGCCGTTTACGGATGACAACAAGCCCTCACTGGAAGAGTGTTGAGATGCAAGCGGAATGGCACTTATGAAAAACAAGGCACTGCCCCCCCTGAACTGGCTGCGCTCCTTTGAAGCGGCGGCCAGGCTGCTCAGCTTTACCCAGGCGGCCAACGAGCTGCATATGACGCAGGGCGCCATCAGCCAGCAGATCAAAAGCCTGGAAGCGCAGCTGAACACCCCGCTGTTCAAACGGCAGGCCCGCAGCATAGAGCTGACGGAAGAAGGCCTGGCCTATCTGCCGATTGTGCACGGCGCCATCCAGAAGCTGATGATCGCCACCAACGAGATCTTTGGTGAAGGGCACCGCAAGCAGGTCAAGATCCGGGGCAGCATGGCGTTTTTCAGCTACTGGCTGAATGCGCGCCGGCTGACCTCCTTTCAGGCGGAGCACCCGGACATCAACCTGCAACTGAACACGGATATCTGGCTGCGGCAGGAGGAGATGGCGGGAGACCTGGAAATCCGCTGGGGCAAGGGACAGTGGACGGGCGTGAATGTCGAAAGGCTCAGCCGGGATACCCTCTTTCCGGTCTGCTCTCCGGCGCTGCTGGCCAGGCAGCCGCTGCGGCAGGTGGACGACCTGCGTCATCATGAACTGCTGCATGTGATGGGCTACGAGGAAGGCTGGGGAGAATGGCTGCAGTTTGCCGAGGCGACGCGCGTCAACCCCTCCGAAGGCATGCAGTTCGACACCTACGCCTGCGTGCTGCACCTGGTGGAATCCGGCTTTGGCGTGGCCCTGGGCAGGCTGTCGCTGGTGGAAGACCAGCTGAGGGATGGCACCCTGATAGCCCCCTTCGGCCAGCGGCTGCCCAGCAGCGAGGACTTCTACCTGGTGTACCCGCAGGAAGGCTTTTCCAACCCTTATGCCAGGCGCTTCGCCGACTGGCTGCTCAGGAACACCAGCGGCCGCTCATTGCCGCCCTAGCCCGCGGACAGCGGGCGTCCGATGCGGCCGGGCCGGACCAGCCCAGCGGATGCCGAAACCCCGAACATGGTTTTAATGACCCGCCATCGCTTGTAGAGTACGGCACATGTTTCCGGGAACCTCTGGAAAGTGCCGGCTTGTCGTTGTCGACTCAAGCGATGGCCAGGTGGACGACGAGGTGCGGGTGAACACCCCCTCGGGCGTCAGGGAGTGGTACATCAACCACATTAGATACAGCCCCTTCGAAGACTGAATTATGACCAATATCAACCAATTACTGGCGCAGGAACTGGGCGTGGCCCAGGCCCAGGTCAACGCCGCCGTGGCCCTGCTGGACGAAGGCGCCACCGTGCCCTTTATTGCCCGTTACCGCAAGGAAGTGACCGGCGGCCTGGACGACACCCAGCTGCGCAACCTGGACAGCCGCCTCGGCTACCTGCGCGAGCTGGAAGACAGGCGCGCCGTTATCCTCAAGTCCGTCGACGAACAGGGCAAGCTCACCGAGGCGCTTAAGGCCGAGCTGCTGGCCGCCGACACCAAGACCCGGCTGGAAGATCTCTACCTGCCCTACAAGCCCAAGCGCCGCACCAAGGGGCAAATTGCCATCGAGGCCGGGCTGGAACCCCTGGCCGACGCCCTGTTCCAGGACCCGGGCCAGGATCCGCAGCGGCTGGCCGAGGGTTATATCAAGGCCGATGCCGGGGTAGCCGATGCCAAGGCGGCGCTGGACGGCGCCAAATACATACTGATGGAGCGCTTCGCCGAGCAGGCGGATCTGCTGGAGGCGGTGCGCCGCCATATGTGGCAGCACGCCCTGCTGCAGGCGCGGGTGATCGCCGGCCAGGAGCAAGGCGGCGCCAAGTTCAAGGACTACTTCGAGCACCAGGAGCCCATAAGCCGGGTACCCTCCCACCGGCTGCTGGCCATGCTGCGCGGCCGCAACGAAGGGGTACTGAGCTTAAGCCTGGTGGTAGAAACCGAGGCCGACAGCCACCCCTGCGAGGGCATTATTGCCCGCTTTGTGGGCTGGCAGAACCAGGGCCGCGCCGCCGACCAATGGCTTGCCGGGGTGATCAGCTGGACCTGGCGGGTGAAGCTCTCGCTGCAGATGGAAACCGAGCTGCTGGGCCAGGCCCGGGAGCAGGCGGAGGAAGAAGCCATACGGGTGTTTGCCCTCAACCTCAAGGATCTGCTGATGGCCGCCCCCGCCGGCGCCCGGGTAACCATGGGCCTGGATCCGGGCATCCGCACCGGGGTCAAGGTGGTGGTGGTGGACGGCACCGGCAAGCTGCTGGAGCAGGCCACCGTCTATCCCTTTGAGCCGCACAAGAAGGTGGAGCAGAGCCTGCGCACCCTGGGCGAGCTGTGCCGCCGCCACCAGGTGAGCCTGGTGAGCATTGGCAACGGCACCGCCTCCCGCGAGACCGAGCGGCTGGTGGAGCAGCTGATGAAGCAGGCGCCCGAGCTCAAGCTGCAGAAGGTGGTGGTGAGCGAGGCCGGCGCCTCGGTCTATTCCGCCTCGGAGCTGGCCGCCAACGAGTTTCCGGATCTGGACGTGTCCCTGCGCGGCGCGGTGAGCATCGCCCGCCGGCTGCAGGATCCCCTGGCCGAGCTGGTGAAGATCGATCCCAAGAGCATCGGCGTGGGCCAGTACCAGCACGATGTGTCCCAGACCCAGCTGGCGCGCAAGCTGGAAGCGGTGGTGGAAGACTGCGTGAACGCCGTGGGGGTGGACGTGAACATGGCCTCGGCGCCGCTGCTGGCGCGGGTGTCGGGCCTGACCCCGGCCCTGGCCCAGAACATAGTGGCCTTTCGCGACGAGCAGGGCGCCTTTGCCGAGCGCAAGCAGCTGCTGAAGGTGCCGCGCCTGGGGCCCAAGGCCTTCGAGCAGTGCGCCGGCTTCTTGCGCATCCGCGAGGGCAAGAACCCGCTCGACGCCTCCGCCGTGCACCCCGAGGCCTACCCGGTGGTGGAGCGCATCCTGGCCAGGCTGCAACAGCCGGTGAACGGCCTTATCGGCAACAGCGGCCTGCTCAAGACCCTGGACGCCCGCGACTACACCGACGAGCACTTCGGCCTGCCCACGGTGCAGGACATATTGAAGGAGCTGGACAAGCCGGGCCGGGATCCGCGCCCCGAGTTCAAGACCGCCCGCTTTATGGACGGGGTGGAAAAGCCCGCCGACCTGATCCCCGACATGGTGCTCGAAGGGGTGGTGACCAACGTTACCAACTTCGGCGCCTTTGTCGACATTGGCGTGCACCAGGACGGCCTGGTGCATATCTCGGCCCTGACCGACCGCTTTATCAAGGATCCGCGGGAGGTGGTAAAGGCCGGCGATATCGTCAAGGTGAAGGTGCTGGAGGTGGACCTGCAGCGCAACCGCATCGCCCTGACCATGCGCCTGGAGCAGAGCGCCGCCGACCAGGCCGCAGGCAAGCCGCGCCGGGATGAACGCAACCAGGGCAACCGGGGAACCGGCGGCAACAAGAGCCAGAGCGGCAACCGCCCCGCCCGCCGCGAGCAGCCCGCTCCCCAGGGCGCCATGGGCGCCGCCCTGGCCGCCGCCCTGCAGAAGAAAAAGTAATAAAAAGGCCCGGGGCAACCCGGGCCATTACAGCATATCGCCCCGGCAGGCCTCTTTCAGATGTCTCCCCCGCGAAGGCGGGGGTCCAGGCCCAGTCCAGCACCCGGCAGGCTTCTTCAGACGTCTCCCCCGCGAAGGCGGGGGTCCATAAACCGGGGCACAGTCCCAACGGCCACATACTTCAACCCACACGTAAACCGGTCATTTATCAACCAATCATCACCCCAAACCAACAAAAAACGCACCACCGGCTAGACCCTATTCACACCTGCCGCTAAGCTGCTTTCTACAGCATGTGGGGCGCTGCAACCCAAGGGCGGTAGCGTACTTTTCTTAGATTATTAAAAATAAGAAACATAAGTTACAAAAATTAATTTTTCACGGAAGAACTAGAAATGAAGAAATTAACATCAGAACAAAGAATTTTGGATGTAAAAAGGAGTCTACGTTTACGACTTAAAAAAAAGTTGACTAATAAGCCTGCCATCATAGAAAATCAGAGAAATGAATGGCGCGCAGTAAATGATTGGATAGATAAAGAAATAAGTAATGGGCTAGAAGTAGAGACGCGCCATCAGGACAAAAAAGGTATAATTATCAACCTCCCAGAAAGGCTAGATTTCTACAAGAATTACGATCGAACAGTGCAATACATGACAGCAATAAGGAAACTTGTTGGAGTCATAAATAAATACAAGTCACTATCGATACCAAAAAAAGCCTATAAGATAAAAAGAGTTAACTTCGATAATGTTAGAGAAATATCGACATCAGCAGCTCTTGTACTTACTGCTGAAATGTCAAGATGGGATAGCTCTATAAGAAAAAGGCTTCGACCAGAGGTTGATGGTTGGGACAAAAAAATATATTCACAACTTACACAACTTGGATTTTTTGATTTATTTGAGAACAAACCAAGCAAAATGCCACCAGCAGAGAATCAGCACCAAACCAACCCCTCTCTTAACTTTGTAAAATACATAAAGGGAGTATGTGGAGACGCATCAAAAACAAGAGCACTAAAGGATAGAGTGCAAGAAATAATTGGAGAAGAAGTTAAAAAGTGGACTTTTCTAAGAAGCGGGCTAGATGAAGCAATAACAAACGTATCTCACCATGCATATCCTCAAAACCATCCTAAAAAAGATAAAAACTGGTATTTAACCGGCTCTTATGACAAAGAAAGAAAAGAAATGAAAATTGCTTTCTTTGATCAAGGTGCTGGAATACCTAACACTTTACAGTCTTCTGAAATATGGGAAAAGGTTTTGAGCTTTCTTTCACGAATGGGACTAAGCAAAGCAGAGAACAAATTACATTCAACACTCCTTAAAGCTGCAGTAGAAGTAGAAAGGACAAGAACTGGAGAATCTGACAGAGGAAAAGGCCTACAGGACTTACTTGAATTTATAAAACAAAGAGGTAATGGGTATTTATCTATATTAAGCTATAATGGCCTATATAAGTTCTCTACAAAAGACGGAAGGGAAACAATAAAGTCAGAGAGTTTCGATAGACCTATTTGCGGTACACTTATAATATGGTGCGTCACCTTAAACGGTAATTAATATGAAAAGAGAATTTTCAATAGGAAAGCATTTCTCAAAGGATCCAATTGGCAGGTATTATACCGATGGCGATGGTAGCGGTGAGGAGTTTCGAGAAGATCATTTAAAGATGATTCTATTAAGACTAGGTGATAATGACACCTTGGAAATCCACCTTGATGATGGTGTTGAAGGATATGGATCTTCTTTTCTTGTGGAAGGTTTTGCTCGCCTGGTTACTTATGGTTACTTCACTAGCGATGAGTTACTCAAAAAGCTCTCTTTTACTTATTCTGATAATGATTTTAAATTTTATGAACAAAAAATCAGAGAATACATATCAGAAGCAAAATACAACAGCAAAAAATACGTGAGCACAAAGAGCGCCGCTAAAAATAGTGGGGTATACAAAGAAAGCATATCCACTGACTATATAGAGAAGTTCTAATGTCTGAGAATGTATCAAGCACTAGTAACATCACTTTCCCTCCGCATATCAACTTTAATATCAAAGGAGGTCCATCACCATTATCGCGAGGACAAGAAGAGTTTAACTGGGAGCTTAAAAATAACACTACGAGCTCAGAGGAAGCCGACATAAACAATATTGTTGAGCTTCCATCCGGCCTGACAGAACACATAGAAAAAGCAGTAGATGCAATATCAACCATACCAGATGGTTCATACTCATTGGCAGTAATAAGTGGAATCACGGCCGCAATGTCTGCTTTTTTGTTCAATCACTTCAATTGGAAGTATATAAAAAAAGTAAACCGCCTTGCTCACTTTTCAAACATATGCATAAAAATGTTAACCAACTTTGAAGAAGCATCATTAAGCTACTGGCTCACAGACAAGAATAACTCCAACCAAAAGGAAATGGAAAAACTAGAAATCCACATAAACTCAACATTCAAAATGTTATCAGGAAACATAGATGAATTTTGCTCATCTCTCAATAAAAAACACAAAAGTGATGAGAAGAAGATAAAAAACATACGTAGCGAAATATTCGACATCGCCACAGGTGGCGACTTCCAAAGCGCCACAAGAGACAATTCAAAGCCAGTTGCAATAAAAATAACATCTCTATGTTGTCAAGCAAAATCAACACTATACAAACACTCTCAGATAGTTTAACCCTCATCAAACAATAGCAAGTCATCATCTGAAATCTTCATTCTTTTACTCTTGATAAATCAAACAGCAGTCAAAAACAAAAAACATCAGTCCAGAACCACGCTCTGGATCTCACCCGCTTTAACGGACACACCTCGATAACGTAGCAGGGCAAGATCATGAAAAAGCCTTATGGGACAAGGCTTTCAGCGGGTTAAAAATTTAAACACTAACAGCCATGTTGTACAGCGGAGCGCACACTTTTTGAAGAAAAATCTCGATGGGGAAGGATCGCTTTGACGATCAATATCAGCTGTGATCATATGCTGTCTTTTCAACGACAGATGATCGCCATGAACGGACTCGGCCTCTTGCAGCACCTCTCCATCATCAGTGACCCACGCCAGCAATGGAAGGTGGAGCACAAGCTCTCGGACATCCTCTTTCTCACCATCGTGGCCGTCATTGGCGGCGCCGAAGGGTGGGAGGAAATCGAGGATTTCGGTGTCGATCACCTCGACTGGCTGCGCCAGTATGGCGACTTCGAGAACGAGGTGCCGGTGCACGATACCCTCGCCCGGGTGATGGGCATGCTCTCGGCCACGCAGCTGCATAAAGCGCTTTGCCGCCTGGATGAAAGACTGCCATGAGGCCACCGCAGGCGAAGTGATTGCCCTCGACGGCAAAACCCTGCGGCGCAGTTACGACAAGGGGCGCCGACAGGGCGCCATCCACCTGATTGGCGGCGTTCAGCGCCACCAATCAGGTGGTGCTGGGCCAGGTAAAAACCGATGCCAAATCCAGTGAGATCACCGCCATTCCGGAACTGCTGGAGTTGCTGAGCATTCGTGGTTGCCTGGTGACCCTCGATGCCATGGGCTGCCAGCGGGCCATCGCCCAGAATTACCGTCTTTTGGCAGTCCGCCGGTACGCCCCGGCCAACCGAACAAGTGGGTATCGAGCAAAGTACAGTATAGATGCCACCTCCGTGCACTTCTCCAGGACGCTATGCGCACGCTGCAGCTGGCCGCGACCGCGGCCAGCCTGCGCGCGATGATCGCCGACCCTGGCCAGGCCGATGCCTATGCCCGGGTGTTGAACGAGATCCGCAGTCTGGTCTGAGCGCAGGCGCAACGCGCTTGTCTGTTATCGTTCGCCGTCATCATGCGACCCAAATACCTCCAGTGCGCTGTTCAGTGCGTTGATCGCTGCCGGCAGACCGCCGTAAAGCGCCATCTGCCAGATCACTTCGGCGATCTCCCGCCGGCTCAGTCCCGCCTTTAGGCCCGCCGCAATATTGATCTGCAGTTGCGGTCGCGTCTGGCCGCCCTGCGCGGTCAGTGCGGCAATCGTCGCCAGGTAGCGGTCGCGAAGAGACAGCCCCGGACGTGCATACTGTTGCCCGTAGACGAAATCGACGGTGCTTTGCGCCATGCCGGGCAGCAGGTGCCCATAGCGGGCTTCGAGCGTCGCTTCCATGCCGGGATTGAACTGCTCGGACAGGGCGCGGCCGGTCTCCAGCGTGTCGTGATTTTTCACCGCAGTGCGCCTCCTATGGTGTAGCCGCCATCCACATTCACTTCCTGACCGGTGACGAAGGCCGCATCGTCCGATAGCAGCCAGGCGACGGTGCCGGAAATGTCCTGCGGCGTGCCGTTACGGCCGAGCGGCGAGTGTGATGCCAGCCGTGCCGCAAGCTCGGGGGCCAGGGCCTTCTCCGCCATCGGCGTCAGGATGATGCCCGGATTGATCGCGTTGACGCGGATGTTGCGGGGGCCCAACTCCACGGCCAGGGTACGCATCATCGGCAGCAGTGCGCCTTTCGTGGCCGCGTATGCCCCGGTTCCCGGCATAACGCCAACCGCGGTCCAGGATGCATTGATCAAGATGGCGCCGCCATCGAGCAGCGGCAGGCAGTGGCGCAGGGTCTGGAAAGTGCCGACGAGGTTCGTCTGCAGCAGCTGCGCGAACGCCGATGCATCGGTTTCCGCGAGCGGCGCAAAGTCGCCGAGCGCGCCGGCATTGGCGAAAATGCCATCGAGGCGACCGTACCCGGCTTCGATCCGTTCGACCATCGACTCTACCGAGGCCCGGTCGCCGATGTCGCAGGCGATCGGCAACGCCTGTCCCCCCGCGGCCTCGAGCTCGGCCGCAAGGGTTTCGAGCGGCTCAGTTCGCCGCCCGACCAGTACCAGGCGGGCGCCTTCCCGGGCCAGGCGTTGCGCCGCCGCTTTCCCGATGCCGGTGCCGGCCCCGGTTATCAGTATGACCTTGTTATTGAACCGCAAATCACGCATTGCAAACCTCCTGCTGATGTCTTGTTGCGGCTCATTGTAATTTCATTCATCTGGTTGATAATTGGCGTTATCGTTTAATTACTTTAAAGAAACACTTTGAAATGGATCTGTTTCGTTCCATGCAGGCCTTCGTGGCGACGGTACAGTCAGGGTCAATGAGTGCGGCGGCGAACGAGCTCGGTCTCTCCTCCGCCATGGTGGGCCAGCATATCGCTGCGTTGGAAAAACGGCTGGGGCTGCGCCTGCTCAATCGAACCACGCGCAGCCAGAGCCTGACCGACTTCGGCGCAAGCTATTTCCAGCAGTGCCGGGATATTCTCGAGCGTGTCGCGGCGACGGAAGAGGGGGCGCAGGCGCTACAGGCCAAGCCCCGTGGCCGCCTGCGCATCACCGCCCCGGTGACGTTTGGCACGGAGATCCTGGCGCCCGCGCTCGGCGCCTATCGGCAACTCGCGCCCGACGTGACCCTGGAAGTCAGTTTGACGGATAGAAACGTCGACCTGGTCGAGGAGGGGGTCGATATCGCCTTCAGGATCGGCTCGCTGAGCGACAACCGGATGATCGCCCGCCCGCTGGCGCCCTATCGCATGATGGTCTGTGCCTCGCCGAACTACCTCGCCGCCAGGGGTGTGCCGCGGCACCCGTCCGAACTCGCCGCCCATGATGCCATCGCCTTCACGCAAACCCGCGGGACCTGGAAATTCGACAGGGGCGACGAGCGGCTGGAGGTCGTCCCGTCCCCCGTGCTGACGATCAATAGCGGTCAGGCGATGCGCAAAGCGGCCTGTGCCGGGCTGGGGGTGATCATGCAGCCCGCGATGATGCTCGAGCGCGATGTTGCGTCCGGCGCCCTGGTACAGCTGCTGCCGGAATGGCGTTTGCCAGAACGGCCGATGTCGCTGCTCTATTATCGCGACCGGCAGATGACGCCGCGTTTGCGCAGTTTTATTGCCTTTGCGACCGAGGCATTTTCGGATTCTGCCAAGGGGGATGCGCCTTAGCGTTGCAAGGAGAGGTGCAACAAGGCGGGGAGCATATTGAGGAAAGGCGGCCAATGCCGTTTGCAGGTTTGCCCGCTGCCAGACACGTTCGAACCGATCATGGCTCAACACCGAGGCAAATCATTGCCGGGCGGCATTCGTGTATTCAAGCCTGACAGGGCTCCTCCCGCCTCTCCCCCCCCCACAGATGTCACGAATCTGTTCCCGCAGCCAGCGGTGTGCTTCATCACCGTCCATGCGCGGGTGCCAGAGCATCGACACGCTGATTTCCGGCGCCGGAAAGGGTAACGCAAAGCTGAACAGGCCGGCGGCAAGCCGCGCCGGGATGAGCGCAACCAGGGCAACCGGGGAAGCGGCGGCAACAAGAGCCAACCCGGCAACCGCCCGCCCCGCCGCGAGCAGCCCACCCCCCAGGGCGCCATGGGCGCCGCATTGGCCGCCGCTCTGCAGAAGAAAAAGTAACAAAAAGGCCCGGGGCACCCCGGGCCATTACGGCATATCGCCCCCGTGAAGGCGGGGGTCCATAAACCGGGGCACAGTTCAGCGCATCGCGATGCCGGTTACCCAAGCGGTGTCCACCTTATCATCCTTGGGGGGCTTCACCGCGCCATCCCTGGCGCGGAGGGTCTGCTTATTAACCCGGCGGCAGTTTCGATCAGTCCTCAGCCCAGTAACCACGCGGTTTTCAGGGCTGTGGTGGCAGATGTAAACTGCCACCATGTTAATAGCAGCACCTGCTCACTGTCTTGATTGATCTACTATTCGGAACAGCTATTTAGGCTATGAATCTCCGATACAGTACGAAAAACCACTTACTGACATAGTTCTCAGGTTTTAATAAAATATTCGCTCGGATTTTGAGCGAGTGAGACATGATGAAACCGACGGGAGCGGCTAAGGAATATCGTCGAGTGCTGGCGGTGCAATGGGCCGATGAGGGCGTTAAACAATCGGTTATCGCCGAACGACTTGGGGTGACCCAAGGCTGTGTCAGCCAGTGGGTCAAGCGGGCCCATCAAGGTGGAAAAGAGGCGCTGAAAACCAAACCTTTTCCTGGCCATCCACCCAAACTGCCAGACGCCGCTGTCCCGCTGATCCTGAAAGCATTGGAAGAGTTGGGCCCAGAAGGCTTTGGCTATGAAGATCAGCGCTGGACGACACAGCGGATCGCCGATGCCATTGCTACTCTGACAAAGATCCAGTACAGCCAGTCACACATGAGCAAGTTGCTGCGACGCTGGGGATGGTCCTGGCAGAAACCCAAACGCCGTGACATTCGGCGTGATGAGACCGCCATTACCCATTGGCAGCAGCAGATCTGGCCGGCGTTAAAAAAAACAGGCGAAGGAACAGGATGAAACCTTGGTATTCATTGATGAGTCCAGCTTTCACCTGTGCTCGCATCATGCCAAGACCTTCGCGCCGGTAGGACAGACGCCGGTTGTAAAAGGCAAGCGAGGGCAAACACCTCGCTTTATGGTCACGGGCGCCGTTTCTCCCGAAGGACGAACGTATTTTAGCTGGACGACCGAGCATGTGACCGGTGAGACCGTGGTCGAGTTTTTGAAGAAACTGCTTCGTTACTGGCCTGGTAAGCTACGGGTCATCTGGGATAACGCTCCCGTGCATAGAAGCAAGGCCGTTAAATCCTGGTTATCGATGCCTGAGGTTCAGCAGCGTTTGTCGCTGGAAGCGTTGCCACCGTACGCCCCGGAGCTGAACCCGGCAGAAGCGCTATGGAGTTGGCTCAAACGGCAACGTGCGAACCTGGCCTTCAAAGACGGCTTGGCCTTACGGCAATGGTTGGAGCAGAAAACGAAGTGGCTAAAACGGCAGTGCCGTTTTGTAACGAAATTGATGAAGGCTTCGCCAATATATTAATCAGTAATAATTAGGTCAGTAACAGCAATGTGTGTCCGTTTTATCGAGTGAACATCAACTGCGGTGCCGAACGAAGCCTGCAGCTGCACCGTTGCTCGGCCGCTATAACGCTATGGTTTCTCCATCACTAGGCACCAGTAAACGCTCTTTGAGGTTATACTTGCTTCTTAAAGCTATCAATTGCTGACGAGTAACTGGGCAGTGATCCAGTGCCTCAAGATGATTGGCAATAATCATACCGGTGCTGATAGCGCTGACTGCCAAGACGTCCTCCAGTCCCATAATAATTTCGTCGCCAAGGTCGAAGCGAGCACCGCCGGCTGGCAGCAAGCAAATATCCGGTTGTTGCGTGTGAATGAAGTCCTTGATTTGATTTGTCAAAATAGTATCCCCCGCAAGGTAGAGTGAAGGCTCGTCTGGGAATTTCAGTAAATAACCGTGTCCGTGGGCCATGAAAGTACCAATGAGGCCGGTGCCATGGGTGCAGGGAACCGGTGTTAACTGGCCATTGAGGAAGGGTTGGTGACCTAGCTCAAGGGGCTGCACCATGAGGCCTTTCTTGCGCAAAAAGTCTGCATCCGTTGGCATGCTGAAGACCGGTATGTTGCGTTCCCTGAGCCATTTGCTTCCGACCCTGTCAAGGTGATCAAAATGACCTTTTTGGCAGTGGGTAATGAGGGCATGGGTGACCGTTGAGAGCAGAGCATCGCTGTTATCCGGCAAATCAACCAGCGGGTTGCGTCGTCGAGTGCGGGTGGCATATTTCAGGGCTGGAATAGTCCCTTTTCCTGCCAGCATGGGGTCTACCAGAATGCGATATTCCCCCGTGCTAATGAGTATGGTTGCGTTACGCAACTGAGTGATTTTCATAACCGTCTCCTTTGAACGAGACAGCATTGTGTTGATTTTAGCTTGTCGCTACTATGGCGTTAATTGACATAATTAGTGCAAATAACGCCACTGGTGTTGATGGAAAAGATATGAAGATTGGCTTAGTAGTGTACCCCGACTGTTTACCTGCAGGCCTGTTGGCATTCTCGGATTTACTGCTCGCGGCTAACTTACGTGTTGGGCGTCGAGCTTTCTCTTTTTGTTGGCTGAGCGAGGACGGTGGCCAAGTAGCGATTACCAATGGTTTAACATTACAAACAGAAGAGATTGCGGATGCCAATATTGACGCGATACTCATACCCGGGGCTTGGCGGGATCGGGAAACTGCTATTAGCGACGCTGATCAGGGCTTAATTAATGCACTCAAAAGCATGCCTCAGAGCACCAGATTTTGGGGGTATTGTACGGGGGTTATTTTGCTGGCCTGCACCGGACGCCTGGACAACACGCCTGCGACAACTACCTGGTGGTTGCGTGAACTGAGCGGCGAGAAGTTTCCAGCGGTACAATGGCGGCCTCATGAAACCATAGTGTATTCCAAAACCTATGCCACGGCTTCCGGAGTAAACGGTTACTTACCATTAGCATTGGCTGTGATTGCCGCAGAGTGTGGCGCACCTGTGGTGGAAGACATTCGGCGGCATATGGTACTGCCTCGCCCCGAGGGACGGCAAACACCCTTGCAGGATGTGTCAATATTGATTCAACGCGGGGGCTGGTTACGCAGCCTGATTCAACATATTGAAGCGACGCCCGCGACTGAGCTTGATACCGCAAGGTTAGCTACTGCTATGAATACTTCGCCGCGAACTCTGCAACGCCGGGCGCTTGAAAAAAGTGGCTATTCATGCGGAAAGTTGATGCGTTTGGTAAAAATGAATCAAGTCGGAGAGCAGTTGATCAGTACCGAGCGCTCGGTCGCGATGATTGCTCATGAGTTGGGGTTTACTGACGAAGCTAGCTTAAGACGGTCATTTCGACAAGTCTCTGGCATGACACTGGGGCAATATCGTAAAGGGTTGTGAGGCCCGGCCATCCCCTCATATGAGCTAGAGCTGGTGCGGCCTGGCGGGTAGACTACCCGCTTTTGAACCAAACACAGCGACGTCACCATCCATGATCACCAGCGCTTCCATCTCCGAATACCTCAACGACATCTTCGACCAGGGTATGCATACCAAGCGTATCCTCTCATTGGCCAATGCCAGTATCCGTCCATAAAAACGCCTCATCACCTTGGTGGCGGCCTGCAATCGCGACCAGAATAGAGAAGATCGTTTAAACAGGCGGCCCAAGCGGCCGGTGACGCCGACACCGAGCGGGGTCGGATGACCCTCCCCGGCCGACACCCAACGGTAAAGGAGGCGTGCGATGATCGGCCCCACCCCCTATTCGAGGATCCCCACCCCATGACCACCCTTACCCTTAAAAACCGTGCCGCCTGGTCCTGGGCGCTGTACGACTGGGCCAACTCCACCTTCGCCACCACGGTGCTGGCCGGCTTTTTCCCGGTGCTGTTCAAGCAGTACTGGGCCGGGGAGATGGCGGCTGCCCAAAGCACCTTCTGGCTGGGGCTGTTCAGCTCGGCGGCCAGCCTCCTGGTGATGCTGATGTCCCCCTGGCTGGGGGCGGTGGCCGACCGGCAGGGCGCCAAAAAGCGCCTGCTGCTGCTGTTCACCCTGATCGGGGTGCTGCCCACCCTGGGGCTGTTCTGGGCCGGCGAGGGTCAGTGGCTGCTGGCGGCGCTGCTGTTCGCCGCCGCCAGCGTCGGCTTTTTCGGCGGCCTCACCTTCTACGACGCCCTGCTGGTGGACGTGGCCGCCCCGGCAGAGAGCGACCGGGTCTCGGCCTGGGGCTATGCCCTGGGCTACCTGGGCGGCGGCCTGCTGTTCGCGCTCAACGTGGTGATGGCCACCAAACCGGAATGGTTCGGCCTGGCCTCGGCCACCCAGGCGGTGAAGGTCTCCTTCGTGATGGTGGCGGCCTGGTGGACGCTGTTCGCCCTGCCGCTGTTCTTCTGGGTGAAGGAGCGGCCCGCCAGCGACGGCACCGACACCAGCTTCGCCGCCCTGCTGGCCATACTGCGCCGGGCGATCAAGACCCCCGGGGTGCTGACCTTCCTCATCGCCTACTGGCTCTATATCGACGGGGTACACACCATCATCCGCATGGCGGTGGACTTCGGCATGGCCCTGGGCTTTGCCAGCAACAGCCTGATCGTCGCCCTGCTGCTGGTGCAGTTTGTCGCCTTTCCCGCCGCCGTGGCCTTCGGCTACCTGGGCGAGCGCATCGGCACCCGGCTGGCCATCTACCTGGGGCTGCTGGTCTATGCGCTGGTCACCGCCGGCGGCTACGCCATGCAGACCGAGGGCCAGTTCTTCCTGCTGGCCGGGGCCATCGGCCTGGTGCAGGGCGGGGTGCAGGCGCTGTCCCGCTCCTTTTATTCCCGGCTGATCCCCGCCGATCAGGCCGGCGCCTATTTCGGCCTGTTCAACATGATCGGCAAGTTCGCGGCGGTGCTGGGCCCCCTGCTGGTGGGGGTGGTGGCGCTGGTCACCGGCAGCAACCGGCTGTCCATCCTCAGCCTGCTGGTGCTGTTCGTGCTCGGCGCCGCGTTGCTGGCCCGGGTGCGCGAGCCCGGCCGCTGAGCGGCCGGCTCAGTCGAGCCGCTTGCGGAAGCGGGCGATCGCCAGGGTCATCATCAGCGCAATAAAGCCGAGCAGCGCCAGCACCTCCGGCCACAGCTCGGCCAGCCCCGCCCCGCGCAGCATAATGCCGCGGATCAGCCGCAAAAAGTGGGTCAGCGGCAGGGCTTCGGCAATCCACTGGGCCGGCCGGGGCATGCCGTCGAACGGAAACATAAAGCCGGACAGCAGGATCGACGGCAGGAAGATGAAAAAGGTCATCTGCATGGCCTGGAACTGCGACTGGGCGCGGGTGGAAATCAGCAGGCCCATGCTCAGGTTGGCCAGGATCAGCAGCGTGCTGGCCCAGTATACGTCCAGCACGCTGCCGCGGATGGGCACCGCGAACAGCAGCAGGCCGAGCAGCAGCACCAGGCTGGTCTGCACCAGGCCGATCAGCCCGTAGGGCAGCACCTTGCCGATCATCAGCTCGGCGCGGCCGAGCGGGGTGGCGATCAGCAGCTCCATGTTGCCGCGCTCCCGCTCGCGCACTATGCCCACGGCGGTGAACATCACCATGGTCATGGTCAGGATGATGCCGATAAGCCCGGGCACTATGTTGATGGCGGACACCCGCTGCGGGTTGTAAAAACTCACCACGCCGATGGGCGCCGCGGGCAGAGGCACCGACGACGAAGGCGTCCCCTCGGCCCGCCGGGCCAGCGGCAGCTGCGCCAGCTGCAGCGCCGCGCTCTGCACCACGGTGTCGCTGCCGTCCACCAGCACCTGCACCGCCTCTTCCCCCCGGGCCAGGCGTCGCTCAAAGTCGGCCGGGATCGCCACCCCCACGCGGATCTCGCCCCGGCGCAGCAGCCGCATCAGCTCCCCGGCGCCGTTCGCCTCGGCCACCGGCGCTATCACCCCGGTGGCAATCATGTCCATCGCCAGCTGGCGCGACTGGCTGGTCCGCGCCTCGTCGGCGATGGCCGCCGGCAGGTGGCGCAGGTTCAGGTTGATGGCGTAGCCGAACAGGATCAGCTGCAGCAGGGGAATGCCGACGATCATCGCCAGGGTGATGCGGTCGCGGCGGATCTGGCGCAGTTCCTTCAGCACCACCGCCCACAGCCGGCGCCCGTTCACGGCGCCGCCCCGCCCGCCGGGCCGCCGTCGCGGCGGGTCACCGCCACAAAAACGTCTTCCAGGTTCGGCCGGGTCGGCCGCACCTGGGCCGCCAGCCCCGTCAGCGCCTGCCCGATACGGGCCGCCTCCCCGCTCCCCTGCTCCCGCACCAGCACCCGCAGGCTGTTGCCGATCTGGGCCGCGCTCAGCACCCCCGGCAGCGCCAGCAGCCGCTGCTTCGCCTGCCGCGGCTGCGCGCAGCGCACCTCCAGGGTGCGGCCGCTCAGGGCGCCGGTCAGCGCCGCCGGGCTGTCGTCCGCCACCAGCCGGCCGCGATCCAGGATCGCCAGCCGGTGGCAGCGCTCCGCCTCGTCCATGTAGTGGGTCGACACCAGTATGGTGGTGCCCCCGTCCGCCAGCTCGAACAGCGTCTCCCAGAAATCCCGCCGCGACTCCGGATCCACCGCGCTGGTGGGCTCGTCCAGGAACAGCAGCTCCGGCCGGTGGATCACCGCCCCCGCCAGCGCCAGCCGCTGTTTCTGGCCGCCGCTCAGGGCGCCCGCCAGCTGCCCGGCCCGGTCGGAAAAACGATATTCCCGCAGCAGTTCGTCCACCCGCCGGGCGCCGGCTCGCCGGGGCAGGCCCTGGATGGCGGCGAGAAACTCCAGGTTCTCGCGCACGGTGAGATCGGCAAACAGGGAAAAATGCTGGGTCATGTAGCCGATGCGCCGGCGCAGCGCCTCGGCCTGTTCGGGAATGCGCAGCCCCAGTACCTCGATCCGGCCGGCGGAAGGGGTCAGCAGGCCGCACAGCATGCGGATGCTGGTGGACTTGCCGGAGCCGTTGGGGCCGAGAAAGCCGTACACCTGCCCCCGCGCCACCCCGAGGTCCATTCCGTCCACCGCGCGCAGGCCGCCGAAGTCTTTGCTCATCCCGCTGGCGCGGATGGCCAGGGCGTCATCGGGCATCGGCGGCCTCCTCGAAGATCACGCTCAGGGGCAGGCCGGCGGGCAGCCCGGCGGCGTCCTCGCCCAGCTGGATCTCCGCCAGGTAGCTGAGCCGCGCCGCGTCCTCGCCGGTCAGCGCGTAATAGGGCGTGAAGCCGGGCTCGCCGCGGATCATGCGCACCCGCCCGTACAACACCGCCGCCACCCCCTGCACCACCACCCGGGCGGCGTCCCCCACTCCTATGCCCGGGCGCAGGGGTGCGGGCACATACACCCGGGCATAGGGGCTGTCGCCCACCAGCAGGGTCGCCAGCGGGCCGCCCACCGGCGCCTCGTCGCCCGCCTCGAAGGGCAGGCTGTCCACCCATCCTGCCCGGGGCGCCCGCAGGGTCAGTTTCTGCAGCTGCAGCAACAGCGCCTCGGCCTCGCCCCGCGCCTGGGCCAGGGCCGCCTCCGCCTGGGCCAGCTGCTCGGGGCGGGTGCCCCGCTGCAACTCCAGCAGGGCCGCCTGGGCCGCCTCCGCCCGGGCCCCGGCGCTTTCCGCCGCCGCCCTGGCGGCGTCGCTGTCGGCGCGGGACACATGGCCGTTCTGCTCCAGGGCGCGCAGGCGTCGATACTGGGCCTCGGTTTCCCGCTCCTCGGCGCGGGCGGCGGCCAGGCCGGCCCGGGCCACCGCTATGGTTTCCGGCCTGGGGCCGGCGCGCAGCTCCGCCAGCAGCTGCCGCCGCCGCTGCATCTCGGCCTCGGCGGCGGCCCAGCGGGCCCGGGCCAGGCCGTCGTCCAGCTGCACCAGGATCTGCCCCGGCATCACCCGCTCGCCTTCCCGCACCGCCAGCCGGGTGACGGGCTCCGCCGCCGGGGCCGGCAGGGTGATGCGATCCCATTCCAGGGTGCCGAGCACCCGGTCCGGCTCGGGCCCGCAGCCGGCCAGCAGCAATACCGCCGCCAGCAGCAGGGCCCTCATGGTTTCAGCTCCAGTCCCCGCAGCAACAGCGCCCGGGTGTGTTGCTGCAGATCCCGCCGGGTCACGTCGTCCGCCCCCAGCATCTGGCGCCACACCGGGGCCCCGGCCGCGGGAAACAGGGTCAGGCCGATCAGCGACACCAGCAGCAGGCGGGGATCCAGCGCCGGGTTGAGCCGGCCGTCCCGCTGCGCACGGGCGAAGCGCTCGGTCAGGGTGGTGGCGAAGGCCTGCCCCACCTGCTCGATCAGCACCTCGCGCAGGGCACCGCCCTCGCACAGCACCTCGCGCACCCACAGCGCCGGCCACCAGGGGTGCTCGGCAATGGCGTCGTCCAGGGCGTCGGTAAAGGCGATGATAAAATCATCCATGCCTTCCCCGGCATCCTGCAGTTGCTGCTGGATGCCCCGCAGCAGCGGCAGCACCCGTTCCTCGATCACCGCCCGCTGCAACTGGTCGCGGCCGCCGAAGTAGTAGTGCAGCAACGCCGGGGTCACCCTCGCCTCGCCGGCGATGGCCTTGAGCGAGGTGGCGGCGACCCCTTCCCGGCAATAACAGGCCAGGGCCGCATCGATCAGCGCGGGGCGCTGCTCGGCGGCGTCGCGGCCGGGCCGGCCGGGGTGGCGTTTTTTATCCGTGGTTCGGCGTGTCATCGGTTCGTCTCTGTGGGGGCCTGCAATAAATTTAATTAAATACTTAATTAATTACAAGGTCACCGTCTTGCGGCTTGCGCGGCCAGGGCCAGCCCGCAAACCGCCCGGCGGGATCCCGCCTCCCTTCGTGGCGGCCGACGCGGCGGCTGCCAAGGCGGCCCAAAATCCCCCGCCATGGCATATAGTGAGAGCAGGTCCGTCATCATGAGGAAGAGAACATGACTCCCCTGCAGGATCGCGCCGCCGGCGCCGTCATGGGCGCCTTTATCGGCGAAGCCCTGGGCGTGGGCCCGCACTGGTATTACGATCTCGACCAGCTGCGCCGGGACCACGGCGACTGGATCGACGGCTACACCACGCCCAGGCCCGGCCGCTACCACGAGGGGCTGCAGGCCGGGGAACTCTCCCAGGCGGGCCTGCTGCTCAAGCTGACCCTGGCCTCCCTGGTGGACTGCGGCGACTACGACGAGGCCGACTTCTGCTGGCGGCTGGACCAGGACTTCTTTCCCCTGCTCGACGGCACGCCCCACGCCGGCCCCGGCGGCTACACCAGCCAGTCGATACGCGATACCTGGCACAAGCGAGTGGAAGAAGGCCACCCCTGGGGCCGCTGCGGCGGCTACGCCGACACCACCGAGGCGATAGAGCGCACCCTGGCCATCGCCGTGCGCCACGCCCGCTCGCCGCGCCGGCTGGCCGAGGCGGTGGCCGCCAATACGGTACTCACCCAGATAGACAACAACCTGGTGGCGATGACGGTGGCCTTCGGTGCCGTCACCGGCCTGCTGGTGCAGGGACACCGGCTGGACCCGGCCCTCTCCGGCAAGCTGATGGCGCTGGTCAGGGCCGACGAGCTGCCCTTTCATGCCGTCACCGGCGAGCAGCTGCAACCGCCGCCGCCCCATGCCCCCGAGCCGCCCCGGGCCGGCCGCTTCGCCTCGCCGGACGCCCTGCTCACCCCCTCCTGCGTGGCCAGGGCAGCCGAGGATCCCGCCATCCGCATCGAGCCGGCCTGGAAGGTCTCGCTGGTGTACGGCATGCCCTGCGCCATCTACCACCTGCTGCCCGCCACCTACTACCTGGCCGCCCGCTTCCACGACGACTTCGAGGCCGCCGTGCTGCACGCCATCAACGGCGGCGGCCAGAACCAGGCCCGCGCCATGCTCACCGGCACCCTGGTGGGCGCCCAGGTGGGGCTGTCCGGCATTCCCCAGCGCTTTATCGACGGGCTGGCCGAGGCCGACGAATTGCTGGCGCTGTCCCGGCAACTGGCGGAGCAACTGGCAGCGGAGTCGCCCTGACGCCCCATGACGGCGCCTGGCTCAGGTACGGGGCAGGCGCCCCCGCTGTGCGTTGCCACCACCCCGCCGGGTCATGGCCAGGCCGTCGCCACGAGATCCCCGCCGTCACCCCTGCAATACCCGCCGTCACTCCCGCGAAGGCGGGGGGCCATCAAACCCAGCCAGGAGCAAAACCTGTGCTGGCCGCTTCTGGATGCCCGCCTTCGCGGGCATGACGGGAGTGGGTATCACTACCGCGAAGGCGGGAGCCCATCAAACCCAGCCAGGAGCAAGACCTGTGCCGCCCTGGATGCCCGCCTTCGCGGGCATGACTCCGTTTGGTCCTCACACCGAAAAGCGGGCGTAGATGGGATTATGGTCGGAGACCATGTCGGTATCGATGGCGGTGGCCGAGTGCAGCCTCAGATCCCGGTAGAAGATAAAGTCCAGCGGCTGGCGGAAGTAGTGTTTGATATGGTGCGGGTCTTCCATCACCGCCTGCCGCAGGCCGGTGGCCCGGCAGAACTCGGCCAGGTAGTGGCGGCGCTGCCGGCTCCAGACGTTGAAGTCGCCGGCCACGATCAGCGGCCCCCGGTGGAGCAACAGCTCCCGCTTGAGCTGATCCATCTCAAGGTGGAACAGGCCGTGGTGCACGAAGTTGATGGCGTGGATATTGGCCACCAGCAGCTGCTCGCCCCCGGCCAGGGGATGGCGGGTGAGGATCAGGCTCTTGTGGGTGGCGAAGCGCAGCTCCCGGGTGCGGCTGAGCAGGGCGGTCACTTCGTCGAAGGCGCACTGGCCGGCGGTGAGCACCCCGAACAGGTGCGCCGGGGTCTGGATATTGGGCGACACCGCATAGGACCAGCCCTCCAGCTGCCACCGGCCGTGCAGCGCCAGCTTGGCCTCCTGCAGCAGCAGCAGGCTGGTGGGAAAGCGCTGCATCAGCCGCGCCAGGCACAGGCGGAAATCGGGGTTCAGGGTCAGCTTCTGGGCGTTCCAGCACAGCACCCCCAGGCCGTCACGGGGCAGCGGCTGGTGCTGGTGGGCAAGTTGATGGGGCATGATACGGGGGCGAAGCATAGGGGTCTGTCCTGGAGCAGCCAAAATCCGATCTACAGCTTAGCATCACCGGCCTCCCCACCGTCACGCCCCTCTGCCGCGCCATCACGGCCGGGAAAGCGCGCGCCGGGCTTATTCGGCCAGGTTGTGATACAGCTCTTCTTCCTGGGCAAAGTGCAGGCGCAGTATGGTGTCGAGGGCGTACAGGGCACGCTGCAGCTCGGGCAGGGCGGGCGACGCCAGCTCCGGTGCCTCGAGCGCCGCGGTCAGGCGCTCCAGCCCCTGCACCGCCTTGTAGATTTCCCGGTGAGTGTGGCTCATGGTCGCCATGGGATCGTCGCCCCCGATCAGGCGGGCGACCTGTGGATACAGCTCGGCATCGTCGTGCCGTTCGTGGGGCAGAATCTCCTGGCGCAGGGCCGCGAGCAGCCGCTGCAGGCCGGCCAGCAACTGTTCCGCTGGCAGCTCCGCCGCCCGCTCGGCCAGCCGGGTGATCTGCTCCAGCACCGGGAGCATGGCGGCGTGCTCTTCCCGCAGCTGCCGGACCTGGGCCTCCGACAGGCGCGCCTTCAAGGGCTGGCGCTCCAGCCCCAGCACGCGCAGGGCGTTGAGGATAGCCGCGACGTCTATCCCTTCCTGCAACAGGGCGCCGGCCAGGGGCGGCAGGTAGCCCAGCGCCGCGACCACCATGGCGGCCATGGACAGCCCCAGCCCCAGGGTCACGCTTTGCAGTGCGATGGCCCTGGCCCGCTGCGCAATGCGCAGGGCAAAGGCCAGCCGGTCCAGCCGGTCCACCAGCAGCACCACCTGTGCCGCCTCGGCGGCGGCCGCCGCACCGCGCGCGCCCATGGCGATCCCCACGTCGGCCGCCGCCAGGGCCGGGGCATCGTTGACCCCATCGCCCACCATCAGGGTCACGCCATGTTCACAGGAGGCGGCAATGGCGGCCAGTTTCGCCGAGGGGGTCTGCTCGGCCAGCACCTCGTCCACCCCCAGCACGCCGCCAATGGTTTCCGCCACCTCGCGCCGGTCCCCGGTCAGCATGACGCTGCGCCGGATACCGGCCAGCCGCAGCAGCCGCAGGGCCCGCGGGGTGTCGAGCCGGATCTCGTCCGCCATCTGCAGGGCCCCGGCCAGGCGGCCGTCGACCGCGACATAGACAGCGCCGCTCCCCTCATGGCCGCCGCGCCTTGCCAGCCGTTCCACCCAGGGCGGGTAAGGCTCCGGGCCGGCGGCATAATCGAGACTGCCCACCCGCACCCGGCGGCCGTCGATCATGCCGCAGATACCGCTGCCGGCCTGTTCGCTCACCGCCGAGGGCAGCGACAGCTCGAGGTTCCGCTCCCGGGCCGCCTGCACCACGGCCCGGGCCACCGCATGGTCGGACATCTGATCCAGCGACGCGGCGAGCCGGAGCACCGCCTCGCCGTCGGCCCCCGGCGCGCCGGCCACCGCCACCAGGCGGGCGCGTCCGCCGGTCAGGGTGCCGGTCTTGTCGAAGAACAGGGTCTCGGCCCGCGCCAGCTTCTCGATGGCGCCGCCGTGCTTGATCAGCACGCCGTGGCTGGCACAGCGTGACATGGCACTCACTATCGCCACCGGCACCGCCAGGATCAGGGGGCAGGGAGTGGCCACCACCACCACCGCCAGCGCCCGCACGGGATCGCCGGACCAGGCCCAGGCCGCTCCCGCCAGCGCCAGTGCCAGGGGCACGAACAGCAGCGCATAGCGATCGGCCAGGCGCATGGCCGGCGCCCTCGACTCGCGGGCGGACTGCACCAGCCGGACGATGGCGCTCAGCGCGCTGTCCTCGGCGGCATGCGTCGCCAGCATGTCGAAGGGCGCGCCGGCATTGACGCAGCCGCTTTGCAGGCGCTGGCCCGCCCCGCAATCCACGGGCAAGGACTCGCCGGTCAGGGTGGCGGCGTCCAGCACCGCCTGCTCCGACAGCAGGCTGCCATCCACCGGCACCGTCTCCCCGGTGCGCACCAGCAGGCGGTCGCCCGGTTCGACCGAGGCCAGCGCCACCTGTTCTATGGCCTGGCCCTGGTAGCGGTTGGCGTGGCGCGGCACCTTTGCAAGCAGTGCCGACATCTCGCGCCCCGCCCGCCGTTCGGCGTAGTCCTCGAGCGTACGGCCGCTGCCCAGCATCAGAGCGATGACCCCGGCCGTCAGGTATTCCCCCAGGGCGAGGGCGCCGCCGATGGAAAACAGGGCGAGCAGATCGACCCCCGCCTGCCTGCGCGCCATGGCCCGCACTATGTCGACGAGGGTCAGCAGGAATACGCCGGCCGAGGCCCCCAGCCACAGCCCGCGCGCCGGCGCCGGCAGGCCGCCGAGCCAGAGCAGGCCGCCGCCCAGCAGGGCGGCGGCGGTGGCCCCCGTCAGCAGCAGGTTGACGTAATAGCGGTGAACCATGGCGGCACCATGAAAAAGCGGCATACCCCAAGCTTAGCCCGCCGCGGGGTGACCGGAGCTAGTCCCCCCGCGACCGCACCCGGGCGCCGTCCTCCAGCCCGGGGGCGGGATAGAGCACCAGCCGCTGCCCCGCCTCCAGCCCGGCCAGTATCTGCGCCTCGACGCCGTTGTCATGCCCCACCCGCACCGGGGTCAGTCGCGCCCGCCGGCCTTCCACCACCAGCACCGCCCAGCGCTCGCCGTCCCGGAACAGGGCGCTGGACGGGGCGATCAGCGCCGTCTCCTCTTCCCACACCACTATCCGCGCCTCCACCCGGTAGCCGTGGCCCAGGCTGCGGCGCCCGGCCGGCTCGCCGGCGAAGCGGATGACGGCGTTCACCCGCTGCTCCTCCACCCCCAGGGCGGAAAACTTGGTGAAACCCCGGGGCTCGACCCGCTCCACCACCCCGGCCAGGGGCGCCGGGCCGCCCCAGTGATCGATGATCACCCGCATGCCGGGCACCACCCGCACCGCGTCGGTCGACAGCAGCTCCACCACCACCTCCAGATCCCCCTCCGGGTCGCCCAGCTCCATGATGGGGGTGCCGGCGGCCAGCACCGTCTCGCTCTTTTGCAGCAGTTGCAGCACCCGGCCGGACACCGGCGCGATCAGCGCCAGGGGCTGCTGGTCCGTCCCCTCGCCCGCCTCGGCCTCCAGCAACTGCGCCCGGGCCTGGGCCAGCTCCGCCTCGCGCAGCCGCAGCGCCGCCCCGGCGCTGTCCAGGGTCGCGCGCGCCACCCGGGCGGCGCGGCGGGCCGCGTCCAGCCCGGCGGCGGTCACGGCGCCCTGCTCATGCAGGCGGGTGCCGCGGACCAGTTCGGCCTCGGCCAGCGCCAGCTCCGCCCTCGCCCGCTCCCGTTCGGCACGCGCCACGCCCAGGGCGGCCTCCGCCGCCGCCACCCCGGCCAGCGCCTGCTCGCGGCGCCGGCGATCCAGCAGCCCGGGCGCCGCCGGCAACAACCGCGCCAGCAGGGTCTCGCCGGCGACGACCTCGTCGCCGGCTTCCAGCGCCACCCGCAGCAGGCGGCCGTCGACCGGGGCCGCCACCACATAGGGCTGGCGCACCCGGGTGCGTCCCTCCTCGTCGATGGTCATCACCATGGGGCCGAGCCGCACCGGGCCGGTGTCCACCGGCGTGGGCCCGGGCCAGAAGGCGTAGACCAGCAGCAATGCCAGCACCAGGGCGGTGCCAAGGGTGAGCCAGCGACGGGACTGGGGTCGAGCCATGGATTACTCCCGGGTCTTGAGGGCGGATACCAGATCCAGCCGGTTGATGTCGCGCCGCACCAGGGCGCCGGACAACACCGCCGCCGCCAGCACCGCCAGGGCCGCCACGCCGTGGCCGGCGGGCTCGAAGGCCACCGGCACCTGGTACAGATCGGTGCTGAAGCCCGCCGCCACCGCCAGGGAAAAGCCGTAGCCCAACAGGCTGCCCAGGGGCAGCGCCAGCAGGATCAGCAGCCCCAGCTCGCCGAGCAGCACAAAGCTCACCTCGGCACGGGTCAGCCCCAGCACCCGCAGGCTGGCCAGGTCCCGCGCCCGCTCGGAGAAGGCGATGCGCGCGCTGTTGTAGACGATGCCGAAGGTGATCACGGCGGCGATGGCCGCCATCACATAGCGGGTGGCGCCGGCGCCGCTGTCCATCACCCGGCGGAAGGCATCCCGCCGCTCCGTGCGCAGGCTCACCCCCGCCACCACCGGCATCTCCTTCCACTCCCGGTAGAGCCGCTCGCCGGCGGCGGCGTCGATGCGCAGGTGGGCGCCGGACGCCCGCGGTCCCTCCTTCAGCAACCGGTTGAGCCCGCCGAGTTCGATAAAGGCCGGCGCCCCCAGCAGGGTGTCGGCCAGCCCCACCACCGGGATCTCCAGCACCGGCCGGCGCCCCTCGCGCACCGCCACCCGGAGCCGGTCGCCCGGGACCAGGGCCAGGGTCTCGGCCAGGGCGCGGGAGAGGATGACGCCGTCGGCGCGCAGGGGCAGGGGCTGCTGCCGGCGATCCAGGGCCCGGTACAGGCGCGGCTCGGCCACCAGGGCGGTGAGGGCGCCGCGATAGCGGTGCCGGCCATGACTGAACAGGGCCGGCACGGTGCGGAAGGGCTCCAGCTCCAGCACTCCCGGCATCCGGGCCAGGGCATAGAGGCCCTGCTCGCCCAGGGGCTCGACAAAGTTCAGGGTGACGTCGCCCCGCTCGAGCACGCTGAAGTTCAGCTCCAGGCTGCGATCGAAGGCGGTCATCACGCTCAGCATGGCCACCGACAGCGCCATGCCCGCCGCCATGCCCAGCACCGCCAGGGCGGCGCGGCCGGGCTGACGCCACAGGCCGCGCAGTACCATGCGGCTGGGCTGGTCCAGCCAGCGCTTAAGGCGCGGGCCGAAGCGCAGGCTCCGGCTGAAATCCGGCGGCACGGGCGGGCGCATGGCCTCGGCGGGCGCCAGCGCAAACACCCGGTACAGCACCAGGGCCGCCCCGGCCACGGCGGCCAGCAGGCTCACCCCCAGGCCGAGCAGCAGGGCGGACGGCGCCACCTCGAACTGCAGGAACGGAAACTTGTAGTACCGCTGGTAGAGGCCGCTCAGGCCGCGCCCGGCCAGCACACCCAGGGCGCCGCCGGCCAGGGCGCCGGCCAGGGCGATCACCAGCACGAACTTGAGGTAGTGCAGGCCCACTTCCCCGTCGCCGTGGCCGAAGGCCTTGAGCAGGCCTATCTGGTCGCGCTCGGCCTGCACCATGCGCGACAGCACCATGTACAGCAGGAAGCCGGCCACCGCCAGGAACACCGGCGGCACCGTGCGGCCGGACACCCTGAGCCCCGCTATCTCCTCGACGATAAAGCGGTTGGACAGGTGCTCGTCCAGGCCGTAGGCCCCCAGGGCGCCGTAGGGGGCCAGCAGCCGGTCGAGCCGGTCCTGCAGCGCCCGCGGCTCGGCGCCCCGGGCCAGGCCGACCAGCACCTCGTTCACCGCCCCCTCCAGATCCAGGGCCGCCGCCAGCGCCGCCTCGTTCATCCAGAGCACCGCAAAACGGGCGTCATCCGGCACCATTTCGCCCGGTGCCGTGGTGTACAGGAACTCCGGTGCCTGGGCCAGCCCCACTATGGCCAGGGCGCGGCGGGCGCCGTTGAGGGTGGCCGGCAGCCGATCGCCGGGCGCCAGGCCATGGGCCCTGGCGAAACCTTCCAGCAGCAGCACCTCGTCCCGCCGGCCGGGATCGGGCCGCCGCCCCGCCACCAGGTGCACCTCGTTCAGCCGCGCCGTCCGCCACGCCGGCAGCGACACCGCCTGGGCCCGCACCGGCACCGCCAGCCCCGGCAGGCTGAGCAGGGCGCCGCCGTTGATGCGCCCCTCCACCGCCGCCACCCCGGGCAGCCGGGCCACCCGCGCCAGCACGGCCCGGGGTGCCCGCTTCACCGGCGCGAACAGCTCCGCCAGCCGGTAGCGCTGGTAATAGTCCTGCCGGGTCTGCTCCAGGGAGTCGACCAGGCCGTCCATCATCACCTGCAGCATCACCCCCATGGCGATCACCAGGCCGATGGCCAGGGCCTGGCCCCGGACCCGCCACAGATCCCGGCCCAGCTTGCGATCGAGCGCTTTCATCCCGGTGGCCTCACCATGCGATCTCCTCGGCGCCGCAGGGGTGGGGGTTGGTCTCCACCGCCCGGATGGCGCCGTCGGCGAAGTGGATCACCCGGTGGGCCATGGCGGCGGTGGCGGCGGCGTGGGTCACGATCAGCACCGTGGTGCCGAGCTCGCGGTTCACCTGCTGCAACACCCGCAGCACGGCGCGGCCGGTCTGGCTGTCGAGGGCGCCGGTGGGCTCGTCGCAGAACAGCACCGTCGGCCGCTTGGCGACGGCGCGGGCGATGGCCACCCGCTGCTGCTCGCCGCCGGAGAGCTGGGCGGGAAAGTGATCGGCCCGCGCCGCCAGCCCCACCATGGCCAGGGCCTCGCCCGCGTCCAGCGGCTGCTCGGCGATGTCGGTGACCAGCTCGATGTTTTCCCGGGCGGTCAGGCTGGGCATCAGGTTGTAGAGCTGGAACACAAAGCCCACATGGCGCCGCCGGTAGCGGGTGAGGCGGGCCTCGTCCATGGCGGTCAGCTCCCGCTCGAAGAACCAGATCCGGCCGCCGCTGGGGGCATCGAGCCCGCCGAGCAGGTTCAGCAGGGTGGACTTGCCGCTGCCGGACGGGCCCAGCAACACCACCAGTTCCCCCGCGGGCAGGGCCAGATCCACCCCGCGCAGGGCGTGCACCGCCGAGGGCCCGCGGCCATAGACCTTGGTCAGGCCCTGGGTGCGGTAGGCCGGCGGGCGGGGATCCGGAGATGGGGGCATGTTGCGGCTCTCGCATAAAAAGCTCCATTGAACAAGAGCCTAAGCGCTGTTGCTCCCCTTCGCCATGATCCGGACGGGCAGCGGGTCCGGAAAACCGGCGCCCGCCGCGGCCGCCGGGCACGAGTCCCGGGGGCACGCTAGGCTTGTAGGAGAGATAGCTCCCGTACTGCCCCGGCAGCCCAGCCGAAGGTATTTGCCATGACCGAACCGCATGCCCTGATCGCCGTCGAAATGGGGATAGATACCCACCAGGAGCCGGTGGTGTTCCTGCGGGCCGACTGCGAGGTGTGCCGCGCCGAAGGCTTCAACGCCAACACCCGCCTGCAGGTAAGCCTGGGCGAGCGCGCCATCATCGCCACCCTCAACGTGGTCACCGAGGTGGTGTTGCCGCCCGGCCGGGTGGGTTTCTCGCGCATCGCCTGGCAACGCCTGGGACTGGCGGGCGGCGAGGCGGTGACCCTGAGCCACGCCCCGGTGCTGCATTCCATGAGCGCGGTACGCAAGAAGATCTACGGCCATGCCCTCTCGGACCGGGAAATCGACGACATCATCCAGGACATCAGCGCCCACCGCTATTCCGACATGCAGATCGCCAGCTTCGTCACCGCCTGCGTCGACCGGCTCGATACCGGGGAAATCATCGCCCTCACCCGGGCCATGGTGGCCAGCGGCAAGCGCCTGAGCTGGCCGGACAAGCCGCTGGTGCTCGACAAGCACTGCATCGGCGGCGTGCCCGGCAACCGCACCACCCCCATAGTGGTGGCCATCGCCAGCGCCGCCGGGCTGACGATGCCCAAGACCTCGTCCCGCGCCATCACCTCCCCCTCGGGCACCGCCGACACCATGGAGGTGCTGACCAATGTGCACCTCGGCCTGGATCAGATCCAGGCCACGGTAGCCCGGGTGAACGCCTGCCTGGCCTGGGGCGGGGCCGTCAACCTGAGCCCGGCGGACGACATGCTGATCCGCATCGAACACACCCTGGACGTGGACGGCGAGGGCCAGATGGTGGCCTCGGTGCTGTCCAAGAAGCTGGCCGCCGGCTCCACCCACGTGCTGATCGACATTCCGGTGGGCCCCACCGCCAAGGTGCGCAGCCAGCCCCAGGCCCGGCACCTGGCGCACCTGTTCGACACCGTGGGCAAGGCGCTGGGGCTCAGGGTGCGCTGCCTGACCACCAGGGGGGAAGAAGCCGTCGGCTACGGCATAGGCCCGGCCCAGGAGGCGCTGGACATCCTCGCCGTGCTCAACAACGCGCCCCAGGCGCCCGCCGATCTGCGTGAACGGGCCCTGTTCCTCACCGGCCACCTGCTCAACATGGCCAGCGGGGAAGAGCTGGCCGCCGCCATCGCCCGGGCCCGGGAACTGCTCGCCTCCGGCAAGGCCTGGGTCCAGTTCCAGCGCATCTGTGCCGCCCAGGGCGGGCTCAAGGCCATTCCCCCGGCGGCCTGCCGGCTGGAGTTCGGGGCCGGCCACAGCGGCACCCTGCTGGCCATGGACAACCGCCGCCTGGCCCGCCTGGCCAAGCTGGCCGGGGCGCCCATCTCGCCGGCCGCCGGCCTGCGCCTGCACGCCAAGCTGGGCCAGGCCCTGGCCCGGGGCCAGCCGCTGTTCACCCTCTACGCCGACAGCCAGGGCGAGCTGGACTACGCCGCCGACTACTACGCCGACAACCAGGATCTGTTTATGATCGGGGAAACGCCATGACACCGCTGCTGTTCGCGCTGGAAGACGGGCATCCGCTGCTGGCGCCGCTCTGCCAGGGGCTGGGTGCCGAGCCGGGCCGGCTGGAGCGGCGCCGCTTTCCGGACGGCGAAAGCTACCTGCGCCTGCCGGGCGAGGTGGCCGGCCGCCCCTGCCTGGTGCTGGCGGATCTGTCCCGCCCGGACGACAAGTTCCTGCCCCTATGCTTTTTGTGCGACACCCTGCGGGAGCTGGGTGCCACCCGGGTCGGCCTGCTGGCCCCCTACCTCTGCTACCTGCGCCAGGACGCCCGCTTCCGGCCCGGCGAGGCGCTCAGCTCCCACAGCTTCGCCCGCCTGCTCTCCCCCCGTATCGACTGGCTGATCACCGTGGATCCGCACCTGCACCGCATCCACCGCCTGGACGACATCTATTCGGTGCCGAGCACAGTGGTGCACGCCGCCCCCCTGCTGGCGGACTGGCTGCGCGGCCGGCCGGAGCCGGTGCTGCTGGTGGGGCCGGACGCGGAAAGCGAACAATGGGTGGCGGCGCTGGCCGGGGCCTGCGGCCGGCCCCATGTGGTGGGCGAGAAGGTGCGCAGGGGCGACCGGGAGGTGGACGTGCGCCTGCCGGATCTGGGGGCTTACCGGAGCCATGCCGCCCTGATCCTGGACGACGTCATCGCCAGCGGCCGGACCGTGCTGAGCTGCCTGCGGGCCCTGCGCGCCCAGGGGATGGGGCCGGTGGACTGCGCCGCCGTGCACGGCCTGTTCGCCGACGACATAGAGGATGAGCTGGCCCGGGCCGGGCTGCGCCGGCTGCTCACCGGCAACGGCGTCGCCCATTCCAGCAATGCCATCGACCTCTCCCCGGCGCTGCTGCCCGCCATCCGCCGCTGGCTGGCGGGCTAGAAGGTCAGTATCCGCTGGTATTCCCCTATCTCCACCCGGTAGGGGCTGGTGCGGCGCAGGTGGTCGCGCATGGCCTCCAGGGCATCGGGCTCGCCGTGCACCAGCTGGATGCGGGTGTCGGCGGTCAGCGCCGAGGCCGCCAGCCACTGCCGCAGCTCCACGTAATCGGCGTGGCCCGACAGCCCGTGCAGCATCTCGATGCGGGCGCGGTTGGGCACCCAGTCGCCGTGAATGCGCACGCTCTCGGCTCCCTGCTGCAGCTTGGCACCCCGGCCGCCCCCCGCCTGGTAGCCGGTGAGCACCAGGGTGGTACGGTGATCCGGCAGCAACCGTTTCATATGGTGGAGGATGCGGCCGCCGGTCACCATGCCGCTGCCGGCGATGATGACATGGGGGTAGACCTCGTCGGCCAGCGCCTTGGAGTCCTCCACGCTGCGCACCAGGGTGATGGCACGGCTCATCCGCCGGCAGTCGGCCCGGCTCAGCTTGTGCTGGTCGGCAAAACGCTCGTAGATCTCGCCCACTTCGATGGCCATGGGGCTGTCGAGAAACACCTTGAGCCTGGGAATACGCCCCTGTTCCATCAGGGTCGTCAGCAAATACTGCACGGCCTGGGCGCGGCCCACGGCGAAACTGGGGATCAGCATGATGCCGCCGCCGGCCACCGTGGTGTTGACCAGCTCCTCCATCTGCTGGAAGGGATCCGTCGTTTCATGGCGGCGATCGCCGTAGGTGGACTCCAGCAACAGCAGATCCAGTTCCGGCAAGGGTTGGGGTGGATACATGAAGAGATCGTTCGGCCGGCCCACGTCGCCGGAAAAACCCACCCGCTTGCCTTCGGCCTCGAGGATCAGGCTGCCGGCCCCGAGGATGTGGCCGGCAGCCTGCAGGTGCAGGCGCATCCCGCCGAGCTCCAGCACCCGGCCAAATTCAAGCGGCTGGAACAGGGTCAGGCTCTGCTCCGCCGTAGCCCTGTCGTAAAGCGGCTCGGGCTCGGCATGCTTGCTCAGCTGGTGACGGGAGAAAAAACGGGCGTCCTCCTCCTGCAGGTGGCCGCTGTCCGCCAGCAGGATTTCACAGAGTGCGCGGGTGGCGGGATGGCAATACACCGGTCCCCGGTAACCCTGGCGGTACAGCACCGGCAGATAGCCCGAGTGATCCAGGTGGGCATGGGTGAGCACTATGGCATCGAGCCGGTCGATATCCAGCGGCAGCGGTTGCCAGTTGCGCTCCCGCAGCCACTTGTAGCCCTGGTAGAGGCCACAATCCACCAGGATCCGGGTGTCGCCGCTGTGTACCAGAAACTTGGAGCCCGTGACCGTCTGGGTGGCACCGAGAAACGTAATCTTCATCTTGGCTCTCCTGTGATCGATGGCCGGCGATGCGCCACTGTTATCAGTATCCGTCAGCCCGGCACCTTTTGCCGGGTCAATGACATGCCGTAGATCCGATGGAAGCTGACTATAGTTAACCCTGAGCCATAGCAAGGAGCACGGAGATAACGCATCACCTTGTCGTCGGGCTCAAGGATCATGTGGCGCCACGGGCAGTGGGCCGGGCGATGCGACCTCAACCGGGACCCAGGGGAGGGTCGGCACGCCATGAGTTGTGTACGGTGTTCCTGCCGTTGAGCGAGGCGACGGGGCGCCCGACAGGAGCCTTGTATGTCATGCTTTTCCCGCTTCCCCTGGCGTGCTCGTCTGCTGGGCCTGACCCTGGTATTGGCCACCGGCGTCCACGCCAACATCCCCCGCTGGTTCGAGCTAGCCCCCGGCGAGCCCGGCATGCATATTAGCGGCGTCATTCGCTACCTCAACCTGGAAGGGGGCCTCTATGTGATCCGCGATGCCCGCGGTACCCATTACCACCCGATCAACCTGCCTCCCGCCTTTGAGCAGGACGGCCTGCCGATAGAGGCCCTGGCGCGGCTGCGAGACACCGAGCTGTCCGCCGGCATGGTGGGCCCCCGCATAGAACTGCTGTACATCCGCCGGGCGAGCCGCTTCGAGTAGTGCCCGGGGGCGCTCAGGATCGGGATCAAAGGCGGCTCCCGGGGGGCTGGGCTATCCTTGAGTGAGGTGACAACTCATGTCAGGTCGGCCCCAAAGCCAGGAGGCGCCTTATGTTCAGGCATTGCGTTGCAGGTATCGATTTTTCGGCGGGCTGGGACAGGGTGCAGACCCGGTTCGGGCAGATGGCAGCCCTGCTCGGCATCCGGGAACTGACCCTGGTGTATGCGGACGAGCCCCACCGCCGGACCCACAAGGACACCACCGCCCGCACCAACCGCAAGCTCCACCTGGAGCAGGTGGCGGCGGACATGGGCCGTGAGCTGGCGATCACGGTGCACACCCAGTTCGTTTCGGGCTTTGCGGTGTCCTCCATCCTCGACAGCGCCAAGAGGAAACAGGCCGACCTGATAGTGGTGGCCAACCGCAGCCATTCCCGCAGCCGGGAATTCTTTATGGGCAACGTGGCGCTGAACCTGGCGCGCCTGAGCAGGTTGCCGCTGCTGATAGTGCCTTCGGATCTGGGCACCGTGGCGGACGACGCCCCCCTGCTGCTGGCCACCGACAACTCGCCGGCCTCGGCCAGGGCCAGGGCCTGTTTCACCGAGCTGCTGGGCGCCGAACGCCAGGGCATGGTGATGATAGTCCGCAGCCCCGAGCACCAGGTGGCCTTCGAGGAAGTGCAGGCCGGCGAGAGCTTTGCCACCGACAACCCCAACCTGGAGGTCCGCACCGTGGTCGGCGATCCGGTGGAGGAGATCTGCGAAGCCGCCAGCGAGGTCAACACGCCCCTGATCGTCCTCGGCAAGCGCGGCACCAACCCCATCGCCGAGCTGCCCCTCGGCAGCACCGCCGAAGGCATCTGCCGGCACGCCACCAACCCGGTGCTGCTGGTGCCCTCCTGATCCGCCGTGCGACCGGGCCGTCATTCCGGCCCGGTCCGCAACCACCGGGCAGGCGCCCGGCCGCTCTCCTTTCTATACTCGTATCCAGCCCCGGGCCCGGAGAAGCCCAATTGCCTTACCCACAGGAGAACACGCCCATGTCCATCAAGATAGTGACCCTCTGCGGCAGCGTACGCCCCGGCAACTACACCGCCATGGCCCTGGAACTGGTCCATGACGAATTCCGGCAGATGCCCGGGGTGGAGCTGATCCCCCTCCGCCTGGACGGCCTGGAGCTGCCCCTGCCGGGCTTGCCGGCAAAAAACCCGGACGCCATCGCCCGCTTTCAGGAAACGGTCGCTTCGGCCACCGGGGTGCTGCTGGCCTCGCCGGAATACCACGGCGGCATCAGCAGCCCGATGAAGCTGGCCATCGACAACCTGGGCTTTCCCAGCAAGCTGGCCGGCAAGCCCGTCTCCCTGCTGGGAGTGGCGGCGGGCACCATCGGCGCCATCAAGTCCACCGAGCAGTTGCGCGCCATCTGCGCCCATATCGGGGCGGTGCCGCTGCCCCTGGCGGTGTCGGTGGCCAATGTGCAGCAGGTGTTCGACGCCGAGGGCCACTGCCTCGATGCCGGCGCGGAAAAATACATCCGCCGGGCGGCACGCAATCTCATCGACTACATCAACGACGCGGTCTGCCCCAAGGTCAGCCTCGAGGCCATACTGCGCGGCCAGGCGGAGGACTGAGCCCGGCCGCCATCCCGGCCAGAGCCGACTATAGTTATTGCCTTGACCATAACGCTTGACCATAACAAGGAGCAGGGTGATGAACATGAATCCGGTCGTCTGGTTCGAGATCTATGTGGCGGACATGCCCCGGGCCAGGGCCTTTTACGAAGCCATGCTGGCGGTGCGGCTGGAGCCGCTGGCCGACCCCACCGCCGACGACGGCACCAACCTGGAGATGTGGGCCTTTCCGGGCCAGCCGGAGGGCGCCGGGGCCTGCGGCACCCTGGCGCGGATGGAGGGCTGCACCCCCGGCGGCAACGGTACCCTGGTGTATTTCGGCTGTGACGACTGCGCCGTGGAGGCCGCCCGGGCGGTGGCCAGCGGTGGACGCCTGGTGCGCGACAAGTTCGCCATCGGCCCCCACGGCTTTATCGCCCTGGTGGAGGACACCGAGGGCAATGTAGTCGGCCTGCACTCCATGAAATAACTGCCCTTTTGCCGGCCGCAACGCCATGGTCACGGCCGGCAAAAGGGCTCCCTTCCCTGTCCTTCTTCCGCTAAGCTTGCCCAGAATACGTTCCATGGGGGTCCGCCATGAAATCCTCGCTTTATTCCGCTCTGCTGCTGCCCCTGGCGTTGCTGCTGTCGGCCTGCTCCTCTCCCGGCCAGGGCGGCTGGCAGCGGCTGGCTCCGGGCGAGCCCGATTTGAGGTTCAGCGGCCTGGTGCATTACCTGGAGCTGGAAGGCGGCCTTTTTCTTATCCGCGACGCCGGCGGCACCAACTACAACCCGGTCAACCTGCCCGACGCCTTCCGCCGGGACGGCCTGGCGGTGGAGGTGGAGGCCCGGCGGCGGGACGACCTGCTGTCCATCGGCATGGTCGGCCCCATGGTGGAGCTTGTCCGCATCCGCCGGGCCGAGCCGGAGCCCGCCGAGCCCCTGCCGGGCAGCCGGTGGCGGCTGGAAGATCTGGGCGGCCGGGGCGTGCTGGACCGGGTGCCGGTTACCCTGGCCTTCCCCGAGCCGGGCCGGGTCGCCGGCTTCGCCTCCTGTAACGCATTCGGCGGTGACGCCGATATCGACGGCGAGCGGATCCGGATAGGCGGCCTCAACACCACGCAAAAAAGCTGCACCGAGGCGGTCGACCATCAGGAAACCCTGTACCTGACGGCGCTGGAAAACACCGCCCGCTTCACCACCCAGGGGCCCTTTCTCTATCTGTATGGCCCGAACCATACCCAACCGATGAAGTTTATCCGCATCGAGACAACGGATGCCGCCGAGGCCGATGGCGGTTCCCGCCCATGGCCGTAAAGAGGTAAGGTAGCCCCACCACCTTCACCTGATCGCGGGGGATCCCATGTCCGAGGATATCCGCTGGCAACGGCGCTTCCAGAACTACCAGCTGGCCTTGCAACAGCTCACCGATGCCGTCACGCTCGGCACTACCCGTCCCCTGTCGGACCTGGAGAAGCTGGGGCTGATCCAGGCCTTTGAATACACCCACGAGCTGGCCTGGAACTGCCTGAAGGACTTTCTGCGTTACCAGGGCACCCAGGACATCTTCGGCTCCCGCGATGCGACCCGCAAAGCCTTTGAAGTGGGCCTGATCGAACAGGGTGAACTGTGGATGGCGATGATCGCCAGCCGCAACCGCACTTCCCATACCTACAACAAGGCGACCGCCGAAGCCATTGTCGAGGCGGTCTGCACCCAGTACCTGCCGCTGTTCCAGCAGCTCAGGGCCAGGCTCTCGGGGCTGATGGATGACTGAGGCTTCGTACGGACTCGGCCATGAGGCCATAGGGCGCATCAGATCGGTGCTGGCGGGCTTCCCGCAGATAGAGCGCGCCATCCTGTGCGGCTCCCGCGCCATGGGCCGGGAGCGCCCCGGCTCCGATATCGACCTGACCCTGGTGGGCGAGGATATCGACCAGCGGCTGCTGGATAACCTGGGCAACCGGCTGGACGATCTGCTGCTGCCCTGGCAGTTCGACCTCAGCGCCTACCGGTAGATAGAGAATCCCGCCCTGCTGGACCATATCCGGCGGGCGGGCAAGGTGTTCTACCAGCGGCGCTGAGCCGCCTACAGCCGGTCAGCCCCGGCTCAGCGCGATGCGCGCGCCCAGGCCCAGCAGCAAACATTAACCGGCGGCCAGGGCCTGCTGCATGGCCTGGTAGAGTTTATCCGCCGCGACCGGCTTGTGCAGCAGCAGGGCACCGGTCGCCTGGGCCTCGCGCAGGCGATCCGGCGCGGTATCGCCGGTGATGATGATGGCCGGCGAGCCACCGCCGAATTTTTCCGCCAGGGCGGCGATCACCTGGCCACCGTTGCGCCCTTGCCGCAGCCGGTAATCGACGATCAGCAGCTGTGGCCGCTCGGTACCAAGGGCCAGCGCCTGTTGCTCGTCGCCGGCCAGCCGGCAGTCACAACCCCAGCCTTCGAGCAGCGCCGCCATCGCCAGGCGCACCGGAGCATCGTCGTCCACCACCAGCACCTTGAGGCCATCAAAGCTACGGCTCGGCAGCGGCACCGCCCCGGGTTCCTCGACAACGACCGTTTTCGCCAGGGGCAGGCTCAGGCGAAAACGGCTGCCAAAGCCCGGCCGGGAGTCCAGCAGCAGCTCGCAACCCAGGGTATGACACAGGCCCCGGACAATGGCGAGCCCCAGGCCCAGGCCCTTGCTGCGATCCCGCTCCGGATTGTTCAACTGGTAGAACTCGCGAAACACCTGTTGCTGCTCGGCCGGCGCTATGCCGATGCCGGTATCCCACACTTCCAGCCACAATCGCGATCCCCGCGGCCGCGCGGCCACCAGCACCCCGCCGCTTTGGGTATAACGAATGGCATTGGTGAGCAGGTTGCGCAGCACCTGCTCCACCAGGGCCGGATCGCTGAACAGGGCCCAGTGACAATCCCGGGTCCGATACACCAGCCCCTTGGCCTCCGCCAGGGGCGCCATCTCCACTTCCAGCTTGCACAGCAGGGGCTGCAGGCGGAAAGGCCGGGGGTGAACGCCCACCACACCCGCGTCCAGACGGGAGAATTCCAGCAGTGAATCGAGCATGTCCCGGGTGGAGCCGGCAACCGTGATGGCGTTGTCCAGCATATCCGCTTGCCGGCCGGCGAGCGGCATGCGGCTGAGCGCATCCAGGAACAGGCCCAGGGCGTGCAGGGGCTGGCGCAGGTCATGGCTGGCGGCGGCGAGGAAGCGGGACTTGTCCTGGTTGGCCTGTTCGGCCTCGGCCTTGGCCTGCTCCAGGCGCTGGGATTCGAGTCGCAACCGCTCGGCCAGGGCCTCGGACTCGAATCGCAGCAGCACCGCCTGGCGGGCCTGCTGCTGAGCCTGGGCCGCGAATACCGTCATGCACAGCAGGTAGACCACGCAGACCAGCCCCATGCTGAGAAAGAGGGGATCTTCCTGCAGGAAATAGAGGGTGACCAGGGGCAACATGGCCGGATACATGTAGCTGCAACTCAGTCCCATGCTGGAGGTGGTGAGGCCGAAGGTGCCGACGCAATGCACCGTGATGACGGTGGTGGCGAACAGCAGCGGGATGGGGGAGCTCCCGCCGGTGACGAACAGCGGCAGCAAGCCCCAGCCGATACCGGCGCTGGCGAAGACGGCCAGCAGCAGCCGGTGCTTGCCCAGGCTGTCCAGCCGCCAGCGGGGCTCCGCCAGCAGAGCCCAGTAGGTGAGCAGGTTGAGCAGCTGAATACCGAGCAGCCAGTAGAGGCTGGCGGTCAGATCGAACAGTAATGAGAGAGAGGCTACCGCCAGGCAGGCCACCAGGGCGGAGCTGAACACGCCGCTCTTCCTGAGGTTGTCCAACACCAGATTGGAGAGCTCCTCGAGGATGTGGGGGGCGGGCAGGCGAAAGGGCGCGAGCAGGGATGAGCGCGGCATGGTCGTGGCGTTCTTCAACGGATGATGCCCCGTGCCCGGGCCGCCACCACGGCCTCGGTTCGGCTGCTGACCCGCAGAACGGCGAGAATGGCGGAGACATGCACCCGCACCGTGTTTTCCGCCGCCCCCAGGATACGGGCGATGGCCTTGTTCGACTTGCCTTCACACAGCAGGCTCAACACCTCCAGCTGACGGGCGGTGAGGGTTGCACCTTCGAAGGGCGGAGCCGTTGGTTCGAGGCCGGGGAAATAGCGTTCACCACGGACCAGTGCGGAGATGGCCTGCACTATGGTTTCGGCATCGGCGGCCTTGCTGATAAAACCCCGGGCGCCCTTGTGCCTGGCGTGCTGCACAT
Organism: Zobellella sp. An-6; assembly: GCF_052487945.1. Taxonomy (NCBI): domain Bacteria; kingdom Pseudomonadati; phylum Pseudomonadota; class Gammaproteobacteria; order Aeromonadales; family Aeromonadaceae; genus Zobellella; species Zobellella sp. An-6. The sequence continues at coordinate 4,017,795 of NZ_CP199259.1, forward strand.
GAGCGGGGTCGTCACTGGCCGACAGCATCAGGATGGCGGCCCTGGGAAAGCGCTGTTGCAACAGGAGGATGCCGTCCAGACCGTTGATACCGGGCAGGCCGATATCGAGCAGGATCAGCTCCGCCTCATGCAGGGCCAGGGCTTCCTGGACAGAGCCGGCCTCGCTCAAGAGACCCAGGTCCGGATGGCTGCTCAGGATCAGCCCGAGGCCGGTACGAAACATGGCGTGATCATCGATCAGCAGTAGGGTGCGGGTTGGCATGTCTGGCTTCCGTGCACTGAGGAACCAACGTGGCCAAATTATAAGGGCTGAGTGAGCTGCTGTCGCCGTTTCTGTCGGGCGAAGTCACCCGGCCTAGTCCATTTGCGTTATGGGCAAGCACACCGCGTTGCTCTACCTTTGGCGATAGTGACCGGCTGGGTTCGAATGAACCACCACTCCCAGACGCTGCAGGCCCGCCGCGGATCATGAGCCGGGGTAACCCACGCATAAACAGGACAAGAACGATGAAAACAACACTGAAAAATCGACTTTCCCGTATGGCCCTGCTGGCGGGGCTGGCCGCCGCTGTGCCCGGCACCGCTTTGTCGGCTCTGGACTGGAACCTCATGGGGACCGCCGATGGGGTGGAATTCTATTCGGCCCGGGCCGGCAGCACGGTGCGCCTCGGCATGGTCAACACCAACGCCTACCCGGTCCATGTTGAGGTGGAGGAAGGCGTGGTCTGGTGTGGCTCCAACCACCCCGGAGCGGGTGACCGGCAGCGGGTTTATGTCGGTGAGAAGAAACTCAAGGCCGGCGGGCGTGCCGCCGATCCGGGCTGGAACCACTCCCAGTGCGACCGTAAGCAAACGTTCTACTACGAGCTGAACGGGATCAGCGTGACCCGCCAGTAAAGGGGCGCTCGGGCCCCGAGGCATTGCATGATTAATTTTGTGAAGGTACATATGGTGAAGTCGATGACCCATTTCCAGCGGCCGCTGCGCCACCTCGCCACCCCGGTCCGCCTGGCCGCAGCCATGTTCAGCCTGATGCTGCTGACCGCCTGCCAAGGGCTGTCTCCCGTCAACGTCGCCGTTCTCGACGGCGATCATGAGAAGATCCGCCAGCTGGTGGCGGGTGGGGAACCCGTCGACCCCATTGCTCCCGATGAGCCCAGCCCCCTCCTCTATGCCATCGATAAACGAGATGTCGAATCGGTCAAGCTGCTGGTAGAGCTTGGGGCACAAGTGGACAGGCGAACCACCCTGCCCAGGGAACTCTCTCCTCTCATGGGCGCCTTGAAGTTCAACCAGATCGAAATAGCCGACTACCTGATCGAGCAGGGAGCCGACATCGAACTGGCCACCACCCATGGCCAGGTGCCGTTGACCTACGCCGCCGAGTCGGGAAACCCCACCCTGGTTGCCAAGCTCTTGGCACTGGGCGCCAAGCCGGATCCGCAGGCCGTGCTGGAGCCGGGCGCTTACTCCCCCCTGACCATGGCGGCGGACAAGGGGAACGAGGAGATGGTTCGCAGCCTGCTCGCGGCGGGCGCGGATGTAAAACGCAAGGACGGCCGGGGTTGGGCCGCACTCTACACCGCTGTCTGTGGTCGCAGTGGCCAGGATAATCCCCGGTTGTTGCAGGCATTGCTGGACGCCGGTGCCGATGCCAACCAAGCTGCCGACAATGGATTTTCCCCCCTGTATTGCGCTGCCGAGAAAGGCCGCACCCAAATGGCGGCCAGGCTGTTATCGGCGGGGGCCAGGGTGGAGGAAAATAATAACGGCTGGCGCGCCCTCTATATCGCCGCGCACAACAACCATCTGGATATCGTCAGTATGTTGCTGGCGATGGGAGCCGATCCGAACAGTGCCAATGGTCCTAGTGGCTGGACACCACTGGCCATCTCCGCCGACAAAAACCACGAGGAAGTGGTCACCCTGCTGCTGCAGTTGGGGGCCGAGCCCGACCGCAAGACGGGGCATGGCTTCACCCCGCTTTACCAGGCGGTGGCTTCCGGCAAGGACACTCGTCCCATTATGAAACTGCTGGTGGCGGCGGGCGCCGATCCCAATACCCGGGTGAACAACCAGTACAAATGGACGCCCCTGCATCGGGCGGCCAACTCCGGCCATTACGACACAACCGAAGCCCTGCTGCAGCTCGGCGCGAACCCGGCGCTGGGTGATACCGACGGCGACACCGCGCTGGACCTGGCCATTGACCGGGGCTATGAAAAAACCTCGGCCACCCTGCGCCGCTATCGCGCGCCCACCAACCGCGGCGGCGCCGGTTCGTCCGGCGACGGCGCCCTGCTCGGCAAGCTGATCGCCTCCGCCGGCCTGGTGGCCGTGGGCCTGCAGGCGGACCTGCCCGTCGAGCAGACCCTGCAGGTAGCCACCGCCGCCACCAGGGACATCTGGCTGGAGGACGGCCAGGGCAGCAACCTGGCCCAACTGCAGCAACAGACCCTGGCGGCCTCGGTGCAAGGCGCGATGACGGGTGGCGGCACCGGCGCTGCAGACGCGGGCAACCCCAGCCATGGCCCGAAAAAACCGCTGCGCAACCAGGGGGTGTGCAGTGTCTATACCATCGACAACTTCCGCTCGGCCGACCTTGTCGGCGAGCCGCAGATCGACACCCAGTGCGCCACCGGCATAGTGCACTACCGCACCTACCTGAAGAACCACGGCCGCCCGGACGCCGAGGCCGGCGAGCTGGAGAAGGTCTACCGACTCCACATGCTGGCCATGGAAAACGCCGACAAGCTGGACAAGGCAACCCGGATGTAGGTGGAAACGCGCTGGTGCGAGAGCTTATGGTTTCCCGCCGGCGTCCCGTTTTATCGATGCAAGAAGGAGTGTTTCACCATGGACATGATGATACGTTGCCGGCAATGGCTCGTACCTGTGGCGATAACCCTGTTGCTGTCGGCCTGTGCCCAGCAGCGCCCCCTGGGCCCCATGGCAGCGGCGGCGGCCGCCGGCGATGTAGCGGCCATGGAGCAGGCCCTGGCGGCAGGCCATGGCGTGGCTATCGATAAACAGGCCAACAGCTTTCCTTTGTACCAGGCGGTACAGTCGGCCAAGCCGGCCGCGGTACGCTGGCTGCTGGATCATGGTGCCATGCCCGAAATGTGGTCAATCAATGCTGCCGTGATGGCGGGCAGCTCCGAGCTGCTGGCCCTGCAGCTGGAGAAGCTCACCCCCGAGTCGCCATTGTTGATCGATGCCATGGAGAGTGCGATGGCAAAGGGGGAGAGCGGGATCTATCAACAGCTGAAAGCGTTCGGCGTCGTCCCCTTGGACCCGAAGCAGGCACATGACATCAGCCAACATGGGCACGCCCGGGCCGATGCCATGCAATGGGCCCTGCTCGGCGGCAATGAATCGATAGTTCGCGATCTGCTGGCCTCGGACACCGACTGGCGCCTGCACGAACCCAGGGCGTTTGGTGATTACGATGGTTTTGGAGCTGCAACACAGCCCGCTTCCATGAGCCTGCTTTGCATCATGGCCCAGGGCATTGTTATGCACCAAGGAACGAATGGGGGCTGGTTCATGACATGGCAGAAAAAGTCCCAAGGCGACGGCTTTATCGGGCCGGATACTCTGGCCCTGCTACTGAAGGACGGCCAGTTGAACCGGTCCTGTAGCGACAATGGCATGACGCCCTTGATGAAGGCAGTCGCGAGACCAAACGATGCTCTGCCGTTGGTGAAAATGCTGGTGGCGGCGGGAGCCAATCCCGGGGCCGTCAATGCGAATGGCAGCAATGCCCTGCATTATGTGGCCATGAAGGATAGCCCCGAGCTGGCAGGTTATTTGATCCAGACAGGAGTGAACCCCAATGTCAGGAACCAGAAGGGCCATACTCCACTCGATATCGCAGTCTACCGGGGATATGACAACACCGAACGGCTGCTGCGCCAATACACAAGAAAACAAACAAGCGGTGGTCATGACGGCGCCCTGCTCGGCAAACTGATCGCCTCCGCCGGCCTGGTGGCGGCGGGCCTGCAGGCGGACCTGCCCCTCGAGCAGACCATGCAGGTAACTACCGCCGCCACCAGGGATATCTGGCTGGAAGACGGCCAGGGCAGCAACCTGGCCCAACTGCAGCAACAGACCCTGGCGGCCTCGTCCCAAGGCACGACGGCGGACCGGGTGACGGCTGCCAACAGCGGCGGCGGCAACCCCAGCCATGGCCCGAAAAAGCCGTTGCGCAACCAGGGGGTGTGCAGCGTCTACACCATCGACAACTTCCGCTCGGCCGACCTTGTCGGCGAGCCGCAGATCGACACCCAGTGCGCCACCGGCATAGTGCACTACCGCACCTACCTGAAGAATCACGGCCGGCCCGACGCCGATGCCGGCGAGCTGGAGAAGGTCTATCGGCTGCATGAGCTGGCCATGGAAAACGCCGACAAAACAGACAAGGCAACGCAGATGTAACAAACAGCTGACCCGAGCAGGCCAGCCGGGCGACGGTCAGCCATCGGCCAAGACGGCGTTATCCCGCTGGCAGTCGATAGCGAAGGCAATACCATGGGCCGGCATTCCCTGTGCCAGATAGCCTTCCCTTGCCGCCGTCCGGCGGTAACGGAAAGACTCACCCAGAACCAATCGCCAGGCCTCGGCTAGTTTTTACTCAGCGCGATGCGCGCGCCCAGGCCCAGCAGCAGCACCCCGGAGCCGCCCTCCAGCGCCCGGGTATAGCGGGCGCCGGCCGGGTTGCCGAACACCAGGCCGCCCAGGCAGGCGTAGAGGCTGTTGCTCAGGGTCGCCAGCAGGCTGAACAGCAGGCCGAGCAGCACCAGCTCGGCGGCGGGATTGGCCGAGTTGACGCTCACGAACTGGGGCAGGAAGGACAAAAAGAAGATGGCCACCTTGGGGTTGAGCACGCTCACCACCACCCCCTGGCGGAACACGCCCCGCGCCGGCGCGGCGCCGGCCTGCGGCCGCAGGGGCGAGGTGCCGCGCCAGCAGTTGCGCAGCGCCATGGCACCGAGGTAGAGCAGGTAGCAGGCGCCCAGGTACTTCACCAGGCCGAACAGGAAGGCGGAGCTCAAAATCAGCGCCGACAGCCCCAGCACGGCGGCGGCGGTGTGCACCAGGTAGCCCAGGCCCAGCCCCAGGGCGGCCTTGAGCCCGGTGCGCAGCCGGCCGCGCATGGTGCTGGACACCACATAGACAACGTCCGGCCCCGGGATCAGGTTGAGCGACAGGGTGGCGATCACGAACATCAGCAGGGTATGGGCTTCCATCAGATCACCACCTTCAGCGCCAGTCCCAGCAGCACCAGGCCGCTGAGCTTGTCGATCGCCCCCGACTTGGCCTGGAGCCACACCAGCACGGGCCCGCGCGACAGCGCCAGGGCCACCAGCACATACCAGAGGGCGTCGATGCCGCCGGCGGTGAGCATCATGATGCCGCCCTGCTGCCAGCCGGTGTCGGCGCGCACGAACTGGCTGAACAGGGCCAGGAAGAAGATGGCCAGCTGCGGATTGAGGAAGGCCACCATAAAGCCCTCGAAGGCGCCCCGCCGGCCGCGCACGCTATGGCTGCCCTGCCGGTCCCCTTCGCCGCCGGGCCGGGCCAGCAGCGCCTTCAGCCCCAGCCAGGCGAGGAAGGCGGCGCCGCCGTAGCGGATGATGTCGAACAGCAGCGGGGTTTTGGTGATCAGCAGCGCCAGCCCCAGGGCGGTGATCAGGGCGTAGAGCCCCACTCCCAGGCCGTGGCCCAGGGCGGTGGCCACCCCGTGTCCCTGGCCGCCCCGTACCGTGTTGCGGATCACCACCGCCAGGCTGGGCCCGGGGCTGATGGCCCCCATCACGCAAATCGCCGCCAATGCCAGCCAACTGGTCAGTTCCATCCTCTTCCTCTCGTCTCACCGGGGTTCTGGGTCTCAGCTTAATACCGCCCTCATCATGCCCATAATGAAAGTTAGGAATAGACTTCATAACCACAGGCTATAGTTTAGTGCGACTCTCCCGCACCGTGCGCTGCAGGTGATCCCGCAGGAAGGGGAAGCACAGCTCCCGGAACCAGCGGTGGGCCGGATCCTGGTGGTGGCGCTGGTGCCACATCAGGTGGTATTGCTGGCTCTGGGTGGCGAACGGCAGGGCGGTGTAGGCCAGGGGGTGGCCCTGGGACAGCTGCCAGGCGATATGGGCCGGGGTGGTCAGCAGGCAGTGGGTACGGCACAGCACCTCCACCGCCGCCTGGAAGAAGGGCACCCGGGCAAACCAGCGCCGGGCCAGCCCCAGGGGTGCCAGCACCCGCTCCACCGGGCTGTCCTTGTCGCCGCCGCCGCTCACCTGCAGGTGGGGCCAGGCCAGGTAGTCGTCCAGGCCGAGCGGCCGGCCCGCCAGCGGGTGCTGCCGGCCCATCAGCACCACCAGGCCGTCCTCCCCCTGGCGCAGGCCGCGGATAAGATCCGGCACCTGGTCGGTGATGGTGGACACCAGATCGAGCGGCGACTCCCACAGCAGCGGCAACTGGCGCTTGTCCCACAGCTCGTATTCCAGCGCCGCCCCCGGCGCCTGGCGGGCCAGCTCGGCGCAGATCTCCGGCAAGATGTACTGGGCCACATAGTCGGACGAAGCCAGGCGGAACACCCGCTCGCAGCGGGCCGGCTCGAAGCCGGGCGCCGCGTAGAGCCGCTCCAGGCCGCCGAGCGCATCGGCCAGCTCCCGGGCCAGCTGCTCGGCCCGGGGCGTGAGCAGCCAGCGCTGGCCCTCGCGCACCAGCAGCTCGTCGTTGAAGTCCCGGCGCAGCTGGGCCAGCTGCTTGCTCACCGAGGGCTGGCTCAGGTGCAGCCGCTCGGCCGCCAGGCTGAGGTTGCGGGTATCGAGCAGCACCCTGAGGGTGGGCAGCAGGTTGTAGTTGAGTTGCACCTTGGGTCTTCCTGAGCGGGGCCGGGCCCCTATCTTAGGTCAGCCCGGACGAGGGGGAAAGGAAAGGCCCGCATGACAGGACATGTTCGAGTCTTGAAAGGCTATCCTGTGCTTTTTCGGCCAAAAAGCATACAATCCACACCTTCTTGCAGAAAGCCCCCACAAAAGCGCGAAAGACGCTGGAGAAGATAACAAATGCACTATAAATGGATACTGTTCGACGCCGACGACACCCTTTTCCACTTCGACGCCTACCAGGGGCTCAGGCGCATGTTCGCCGGCTTCGGGGTGGACTTCGGTGAGCAGGACTTTGCCCACTACCAGACCCTCAACCAGCCGCTGTGGGTGGACTACCAGGACGGCCACATCACCGCCGAGCAATTGCAGCACCGGCGCTTCGCCGGCTGGGCGGAGCGGCTGGCGGTCAGTGCCCGCGAGCTGAACAGCGCCTTTCTCCACGCCATGGCGGACATCTGCGCTCCCCTGCCCGGCGCAAGGGAGCTGATCGACGCCCTGTCCGGCCAGGCACAACTCGGCATCATCACCAACGGCTTTACCGAGCTGCAGCAGGTACGGCTGGAGCGCACCGGCTTCGGGGACGCCTTCTCCACCCTGGTGATCTCCGAGCAGGTGGGCCTGGCCAAGCCGGATCCGGGCATCTTCGAGCACGCCCTGGACCTGATGGGCCGGCCGCCCAGGGAGCAGGTACTGATGGTGGGCGACAACCCCCACTCCGACATTCTCGGTGGCCTCAACGCCGGCCTGCACACCTGCTGGCTGAACCCCGCCGGCAAGCCCGCGCCCGAGGGCATCCGCCCCCACTACCAGGTGAGTTCGCTGCACGAACTGCACCGGCTGCTGCTGTGTTAGAACCTGTTTACGATCTGGTGTATGCGGCCAAAGTGCACTACTCCGCCGACTCGCCGTAGGACCTGATATTCGCCATTTCGGCCTGCTGCGAACATTCACTGGATGTTCGGTCAGGCCGAAACGGCTCGTCACGGCGAGCAAGCTCACCCCCTGGGGGCTCGACGGCGCCATCCCTGGCGCCAACGGCCGGCGGAGCAGCACTCTTTGTCCTCTCCAAAGCTCGGTGTCGCCTGTTGGTTAGACCCGCAGCCCACTGCGAAGCTTGGAAGAGGTAACAGGGATTACCTCCACCGACCGTCACATGCCAGGGATGGCATGTGCCGAGCGTCACAGGGATGTGCTTGAAGCGTGTCGGTGGAGGTGGCCCTGTTGACTCTTTGCTCAATGGTTACAGACAAGCTTCGCAAAGATTTAAAACAGGCTCTTACGATTTACCCCTCACGGCCATACGCAAAAGGGCGGCCCAAAGGCCGCCCTTTTGCTGGCATGGCTGCTTAGCGCCGGTTGCCGCGGTAGGCGGGCGAGGCGTTCAGCACCATATGACGGTTGATGTCCTTGTACAGCAGGTAGCGGAAGCGGGTCGGGCCGCTGGCGTAGCAGGCCTGCGGGCAGAAGGCGCGCAGCCACATGTAGTCGCCGGCTTCCACTTCCACCCAGTCCTGGTTCAGGTGGTACACCGCCTTGCCTTCCAGCACATAGAGGCCGTGCTCCATGACGTGGGTTTCGTCGAAGGGGATGACGCCGCCGGGCTGGAAGGTCACGATGTTGACCTGCATGTCGTGGCGCATGTCGGCGGAGTCCACGAAGCGGGTGGTGGCCCAGGCGTCGTTGGTGTCCGGCATCGGGGTCGGTGCTATGTCGTTCTCGTTGGTCACGAAGGCTTCCGGCACCTCGATGCCGTCCACGAATTCGTAGGCCTTGCGGATCCAGTGGAAGCGCACCGGCGCGTCGCCGTTGTTCTTCAGGCTCCAGTTGGTGCCTGGCGGCAGGAAGGCGTAGCCGCCGGTCTGCATCTGGTGCACTTTACCTTCCAGGGTCAGGGTCATTTCCCCTTCCACCACGAACAGCACGCCTTCGGCGCCGGAGTCCAGCTCGGGCCTGTCGCTGCCGCCCTGGGGGGAGACTTCCATGATGTAGTGGGAGAAGGTCTCGGCGAAGCCGCTCATCGGCCGGGCGATGACCCACAGCCGGGTGTTGTCCCAGAACGGCAGAAAGCTGGTCACGATGTCGCTCATCACGCCCTTGGGGATGATGGCGTAGGCTTCGGTGAAGACGGCGCGATCGTTGATCAGCTGCGTCTGGGGCGGCAGACCGCCGGTGGGGGCATAATAAGAATTACGGGCCATGACATCTGTCCTTTATTTATGCAAAGTGGTTGGTCTGCGCCAACGGATCAGCAGTGGTCTTGACGAGGCTGCTGTTTAAATGCTGAACACCCCTGATTGTAGAGTAAGGCCGTTTGATTTATAAATTAAATAACTGAATGGCAACTAGTGGCTTTGCCACTGGATGGAAGGCATGAACCTGAACACCACCCTGGATCCCGTGCTGCTGCGCAGCTTTGTCGCCGTGGTCGACACCGGCAGCTTTACCCGCGCCGCCGACAGCACCCACCTCACCCAGTCCACCGTCAGCCAGCAGGTGCGCAAGCTCGAATCCCTGCTCGGCTGCGAGCTGCTGCACCGCAAGGGGCGCTACGTCACCGCCACCCTGGAAGGAGAGCGGGTGCTGAGCTACGCCCGCCGCATCCTGCAGCTGATGAACGAGGCGCTGGCCCAGACCAGCCTGAGCGCCGAGCAGCAGAAGATCCGCCTGGGGGTGCCGGAAGATTTCGCCACCCACGCCATCATGCCCACCCTGTCGGCCTTCGCCAGCGAGTACCCCGGCATCCGCCTGGAGGTGAAGAGCGGCCTGTGCAGCGACATCTGGCGCGAGTTCCAGCGCAGCGACCTGGACCTGGCCCTGGTCAAGCAGCGCCAGGGCAGCGCCCCCGGCCTGGCCAGCTGGCCCGAGCCGCTGTGCTGGATCGACAGCCTGGACGGCAACAACCTGGACAACCACCCCATTCCCCTGGTCACCTTTCCCATCGGCGGCCTCTACCGCAGCGAGATGGCGCACACCTTCGACAGCCTGGGCCGCAGCTGGCGGCTGGCCTATGTGAGCACCAGCCTGTCCGGGGTGTGCTGCGCGGTGGAAGCCGGCCTCGGCATCTCGCTGCTGCCCCGCCGCCTGGTCACCGAACGCCACCGTATCCTCGACCAGCGCGACGGCCTGCCGCCGGTGCCGGACCTGGAGCTGACCCTGCACGCCCAGGCCCAGCTCTCGGCCCACAGCCGGCTGCTGGCGGAGCGGCTGATCGGCGCCTGCAACCAGACCTTCGATAACCGCCTCCCCGCCTGATGCGCACCGCCGCAAACAGCAGCATGCCGAGCCCCTACAGCGGCTCGATGCCGCCACCAAAGCTGCGATAAACGGCGACCAGCCGGCTGAAGCTGTCCTGCTCCTGTTGCGCCATCCGATCGCGGCTGCGCAGTTGCTCCCGCTCCGCGTCCAGCAGTTCTAGGAAGTCGCCGCTGCCGGCCTGGTAGCGGGCCCGGGCAATAGCCACCGCCTTGTTGCTGGCCTGCCACTGCTGCTCCAGTCCGAGTTGCCGCTCCCGGCCGAGGTTGTAGCCGTGCAGTGCCAGCTGCATTTCGCCCAGGGCATCGATGACCTTTTGTTCAAACTCGGCCAGCGCCATTTGCCGACCGGCGCCGGCGGCCCGGATGCGTGCCCTGACCGACCCCAGATCCGCCGCCTGCCAGCTCAGCCCGGGGGCGATGGACCAGCTGCGCTGGTCGGCGCCGAGGGCCCAGCCGGGACCGGACACGAATCCGAGGAAACCGCTGAACGACAGGCTGGGGTACAGATCGGCGGTGGCCACGCCGATATCGGCGGTGCGCGCGGCCAGCGACCGCTCGGCTCCGGCCACGTCGGCGCGATAGCGCAGATAGTTGGTGCCGTCGGCAATGGCCACCGGCTGCGCCAGCCGCGGCAATTCGGCCCGTTCTCCCAGTTGCAGCGGGCCCGGCTTGCTGCCCACCAGCGCCGCCAGGGTCGTTTCCGCGGTCAGCAGTGCCAGTTGGAGATCCGGGAGACCGGCCGCCACCTCCAGCAACTGGGCATCGATGCGCACCAGCTCCAGTTCGGAGGCCAGGCCGGCATCGAAACGGGCCTGGATAATGTCCCTGGTCTGCCGCAGGTTGTCCAGGTTCTGCCGGGCAACCTCCAGCCGCAGCTGGGCGCCCCGGTATTCTCCGTAGCTGGTCGCCACCTGGCTGACCAGCCGCAGCTGGGCGTCGTGCCAGAGGATCCTGGCCTGCTCGGCTTCGGCCCGGGCCGCCTGGCTGGCTCGGCGAAGCTTGCCGAACAAGTCCGGATCCCAGCTCAGGCCGAGACCGCTGCGGTAACCGCGCGCGATAACGCCATCGTCGTCGCTCGCCACGGTGCCGTTTTCGCCGGCCTGATAGCCGGCATCAAGACTGCCCTGGGGCCAGCGGTTGTTGTCCACGTCGTGGAACACCGCATAGGCCCGCTCAACATTGGCGCTGGCCTGCTCCAGCTCACGGTTGTTAGCGAGCGTCAGCTCAATCAGCCGGTCAAGGTGCGGATCCTCGAACACCTGCCACCAGCTCAGGGCCCGCTCGGCCCGGCTATAAGGACTGCTGAAGTCGATGTCCGCCACCTGTCGCGGAGCCTGATAATCGGGGCCCACCGTGGTGCAGGCGCTCAGCAGCAGGGCGGCAACCATGGATGCAATGGTGTTGTTACGCATGCTGCAGCTCCTCGGCCGTTGGCTGTGCGGCGGCCCGGCGCTCGCCGCGCCGGGCCAGCAGGTAATAGAACAGCGGTGTCAGTATCAGCCCGAATACGGTGACCCCGATCATGCCGGAGAACACGGCCACGCCCATGGCCTGGCGCATTTCGGCCCCGGCCCCCGAGGAGAACACCATGGGCACCACCCCCATGATAAAGGCAATGGAGGTCATCAGGATCGGCCGCAACCGCAACCGCGCCGCCTCCAGTATCGCCTGCAGGGTGGTCATGCCCTGATCCTGCAGTTCCTTGGCGAACTCGACGATCAGGATGGCGTTCTTGGTCGCCAGCCCCACCAGCACGATCAGGCCTATCTGGGTAAAGATGTTGTTGTCTCCACCGTAGAGCAACACGCCGCTGAGCGCCGACAACAGCGTCATCGGGATGATCAGGATGATGGCCAGCGGCAGGCTCAGGCTCTCGTACTGGGCCGCCAGCACCATAAACACCAGCAGGATCACCAGCGGATAGACCAGCAGGCCACTGTTGCCGGCCAGGATCTGCTGGTAGGTCAGCTCGGTCCACTCGTAGCTCATGCCATGCGGCAGGGTCTCCGCCAGGATCTGCTCCATCGCCGCCTGCGCCTCGCCGCTGCTGAACCCGGAGGCCGGCCCGCCGTTGATCTCGGCGGTGGTGAAACCGTTATAGCGCATCACCCGATCCGGTCCGGCAACCTGGTTGACAGTGATAAAGGAACCCAGCGGCACCATGTCTCCGCTCAGGTTGCGCACCTTCAGCTGGCGGATTTGCTCCGGATCCTGACGAAAGGCCTCGTCGGCCTGCACATTCACCTGATAGGTGCGGCCGAACCGGTTGAAGTCGTTGACGTAGGTCGACCCCATATAGCCCTGCAGGGTCTGGAACACCTCATCCAGCGATACCCCCTGCTGTTTGGCCTTGGTGCGATCGACGTCCAGTTCCAGCTGCGGCACGTTCACCTGATAACTGGAGAAGATCCCCGCCAGCTCGGGGGCGGCCCAGGCCCGCTGCATGACCTGCATGTTCACCCGGTACAGTTCCTCGTAGCCCAGGTTGGCCCTGTCCTGGATTTGCAGGCGGAAACCACCGATGGTGCCCAGGCCCATGACCGGCGGCGGCGGGAAAATGGCGACGAATGCGTCCTGGATGCCCCCGAACGCCTGGTTCAGCTCGCCGGCAATGGCACTGGCCGACTGCCCGGCGCCCTGACGCTCGGCGAAGTCGCTCAGGGTCACGAACACGATGCCGCTGTTCGGGCTGTTGGTAAAGCCGTTGATGCTCAGGCCGGGAAAGGCCACCGCGTGCTCGACGCTGGGATGCGCCAGCGCGATGCGCGACATCTCCTTGATCACCGCATCGGTGCGCTCCAGCGAGGCGGCGTCCGGCAACTGGGCAAAGGCCACCAGGTACTGCTTGTCCTGCCCCGGCACATAACCGGTGGGCGTGGTGGCAAACTGCAATCCGGTCAGGCCCACCAGCGCGAGGTAGAGCACGCCGACGATGCCGCCGAAGCGGATCACTTTTCTGACCAGCCAGCCGTAGCCCTCGGACAGGCGCGCGAAGAAGCGGTTAAAGGGAGCAAACAGCCAGCCGCCCAGCAACCGGTCCATGGCCCGGGTCAGCGCGTCCTTGTTCTCACCATGGCCTTTCAGCAGCAATGCCGACAGCGCCGGGCTCAGGGTCAGCGAATTGAGCGCGGAAATAAAGGTAGAAATGGTGATGGTCAGGGCAAACTGCTTGTAGAACTGTCCGGTCAGGCCCGACATGAAGGCGGTGGGAATAAACACCGCCGCCAGCACCAGGGTGGTGGCCACGATGGGGCCGGTGACTTCCTTCATCGCCTTCTGGGTCGCCGCCACCGGCGAAAGCCCGTCGGCAATGTTGCGCTCCACGTTTTCCACCACCACGATGGCGTCATCCACCACTATGCCGATGGCCAGCACCAAGCCGAACAGGGACAGGGCATTGAGGGAGAAACCCAGCAGATGCATGAAGGCAAAGGTACCGACCAGCGACACCGGCACCGCCACCAGCGGAATAATGGAGGCGCGCCAGGTCTGCAGAAACAGCACCACCACCAGCACCACCAGCAGCACGGCCTCGAACAGGGTCTTCACCACAGCCTCAATCGAGCCGCGCACAAAGACCGTCGGGTCGTACACGATGGCGTAGTCCACCCCGGCCGGGAAGGACTCCGCCAGCTCGGCCATCCTGGCCCTGACGTCGTTGGAGATCTGGATGGCATTGGAGCCGGAGGCCTGGAAGATCGGAATGGCGACCGCTTCCCGGTTATCCAGCAGGGAACGCAACGCGTAGTTGTCGGCTCCCAGTTCAACCCGGGCCACATCCTTCAGTCGGCTGATCTCCCCGTCGGGGCCAACCTTGATGATGATGTCCTCAAACTCTTCCACCGTGCTCAGCCGGCCCTTGACGTTGATCAGCAGCTGGAACTCGGACTCCCGGCTGGGCTGGGCCCCCAGGCTGCCGGCGGCGGCCTGCTGGTTCTGCTCGCCGATGGCGTCGATGATCTGCCGGGGCGACAGGCCCAGGGCCGCCACCCGGTGCGGATCCAGCCACACCCGCAGGCTGTATTCCCCGGCACCGAACAACCGCACGCTGCCGACGCCCTTGATCCGCGCCAGTTCGTCCTTCACGTTCAGCGCCGCATAGTTCGACAGGTACAGCATGTCGTGACTGTCATCGGGCGAGGTCAGGTGCACCACCATGGTCAGGTCCGGCGACGACTTCTCGGTGACCACCCCCAGCCGCTGCACTTCCTGCGGCAGCCGCGGCATGGCCCGGTCGACCCGGCTCTGCACCTGGGTCTGCGCCCGGTCGACATCGGTGCCGATGGCAAAGGTGATGGTCAGCGTCATCCGGCCATCGGACGTCGCCTGGGAAGACATGTACAGCATCTGCTCCACGCCGTTGATTTCCTGCTCCAGCGGCGAGGCGACGGTCTCGGCGATCACCTTGGGATTGGCGCCCGGATAGTTGGCGGTGACCACCACGGTCGGCGGCACCACGTCCGGGTATTCGGTAATGGGCAGTTGCCATACCGCTATGGCGCCGGTGAGCACGAAAATCATCGAGATCACCGCGGCGAAGATCGGTCTTTTGATGAAGAATTGCGAAAACATGGCTCCAGCTCCTTAACCGCGATCGCGAACCGGCTCGGCCCGGGCCGTCAGCCCGGCTCCGGCCTTGTCCAGCAATGCCTGACTCGCCCGCAGGTCGTTCAGCTGCCCGGCCTCGGCCATGTCCACCGGGGTCGGCGTGACCGTCATCTCGGGCCTGACCCGCTGCAGACCATTGACCACTATCCGCTCATGCGGGCTTAGCCCGGCCTTGATGATGCGCAGGCCGCCAACCCTTCCTCCCAGGGTAACGCCGCGGTATTCCAGCCGATCCTGGTCGTCGACCACCAGCACGAATTTATGGTTCAGATCGGTGCCTATCGCCTTGTCATCGATCAGCACGCCCCGGTAGCTGCCGCTGCCGGCCAGCCTGATCCGGGCAAACAGGCCCGGCAGCAGGCTGCCGTCCTGGTTGGCGAAGCGGGCCCGCAGGCGGATGGTGCCGGTGTGCTGATCGACCGCGTTGTCCACGAAGTCGATGCGGCCGATGCGGTCGAAGTCGCCGTCACCGGACAGGGCCATAAACACGGGGTTGTCGTCCTCCCGGGCATCGGCCCGTCGCCCCTCGCGGCTCAGGGTGGCGTATTTGAGGTAGCTCTGTTCGTCCACATCGAAGTAGGCATGCATTTCCTCGGTGGAAACGATACGCGTCAGCGGGGTCTGGCCGGCGCTGACGTAGTTGCCGGCGGTGACCTGGGCGTAGGACACCCGGCCAGCGATAGGCGCCGTCACCCGGGTATACGCCAGATCCAGCTCGGCCCGCTGCAGGGCGGCCGACACCGAGGCGACCGCCGCCGCCGTCTGATGCTTGCGCGCCAGCCTGGCATCCAGCACCTCTTCGGCGATGGCGCGTCCGGCCCGCAGCGCATTGGCCCGCCGGTAGTCGCTGTCGGCCAGCCTGAGCGCCGTCTGCGCGCCCTGCAGTTCGGCCTGCAGGCGCGTCACCTCCGCCTGAAAGGGAGCCGGGTCGAGCTGGAACAGCACCTCGCCGGGCTCGACCAGGCTCCCTTCCCTGAAATGCACCTGCTGTACGTAGCCCGAAACCCTGGGCATCAGCACCACCGTCTCCGGCGCCTGCAGCCGGCCGGTGAACTCATCCCACTCGGTAATGCGTTCATGGATCACGGTGGCGACCTGCACCTCGGGCGCGGCGGGCGCTCCCGCCGCCGCTTGCGGACGCTCACACCCGGCCAGCAGCACGCTGGCCAGGCTTGCGAAAATAATGTTTCTGATGACGCCATTCCTGTTCACAACGATATCCTCAAGGCGGTTGACGGTAGCCCGCGCCGACGTGCGGGCAGCCATTTAATTTTGTACCGATGAGTAAATATATAGGGTGGGGAATGACAGTCAATTAATTTTATACTTATGAGTACAAAATATTTTCATCGGCCCGCGCGCCGCCGCCATTTGCTTACCGGTCGGTAAATAAGCCTGCTGGACAGAGGGTTTTACCATGTTTAAGATATAAACAGTTTTTATGTAGGAGCTTGTTTATGTCTACGGGAACCTGCCCCCCCAGTGTTGGCCGCCCACGTGCCTTCGACATGGAGAAAGCCCTGGAGAAAGCCCTGGACGTGTTCTGGAGGAAAGGATACGACGGGGCATCGCTGTCCGATCTGACCGAAGCCATGGGCATCAACAAGCCCAGCCTGTACTCCGCTTTCGGCAACAAGGAACAGCTGTTTCTGAAAGCGATCGAACTCTACGAAAACCGCCCCTGCGCCTTCTTCTACCCGGCCCTGCAGCAACCGACCGCCTACCAGGTGGCGGAACATATGCTGTTCGGCGCGGCTACCAGCATGGCCGATACCAGCCACCCCCATGGCTGCGTGGTGGTACAGGGCGCCCTGTCCTGCAGTGAGGCGGCCGAGACCGTCAAGGCCGCGCTGATCGCCCGCCGCCGCAACGGCGAACTGGCCTTGCGGGAACGCCTGGAACAGGCCAGGGAGCAGGGCGACCTGCCGGCCGAGGTCGATACCGCGGTGCTGGCCCGTTACCTGGGCACAGTGCTCCAGGGCATGGCCATCCAGGCCACCAACGGCGCCACACCGGAAGAATTGAAACAGGTGGCCCAACTGACCCTGGACAACTTCCCCCGCCGCTGAACCACCATCCGGGCGGGCCGGCGGTTGGTGTAGAACACCACCAGCGGCGGCGCCCGCCGTTCGTGCCTGGCCTGCAGCAGCAGGCTCCTGACCGGGGTGACGCCGATGCCACCGGATCAGCACCGCGTGGTCATGAGGCAGGATAAAGGAGGGGCCCTTGAGCACCAGTTCGGTTCCCGGGGCCAGCCCGGCCAGCACCCGTTTGAAGGCGTGTTTCAGCCTAACCCCGCATCCAGCTCCTCCGTCTGCCGGTAGAGTTCGTTGATGCGGCCGATGCGCTCCCGCCCCTGCTCCAGTTGCCGGTGCAGCAGCAGATTGCAGATCAGGCTGACGGTGCACATGGCGGCGCTGTAGCTGTCGAAGGCGGACACCGAATCGAGCGGCAGCTCCAGCAGCCAGTCAGGGGCGTCGGGCAGTTCGGCCTGGGTCTCCACCATCAGCGCCAGCGGCACCCCGCTCCGGCGCAGGCTGGCCAGCAGCTTGGGAAACAGCGCCGGCCGGCGATGAAAGGCCACCAGGATGATCAGGTCGTCGGCGCCGTAATCGACCAGCTCCTCCGCCAGGGTCTGGCCCGGCTGGGGCAGCAGCTGCACCCCGGCACGCACCTGCACCAGTTGCTGGCGCAGGTGCAGGGCCACCGGATAGCTGTTGCGAAAGCCGATGATGCCCACCCGCCGCGCCCCGGCCAGGCGGTCGATCAGGACGTCGAGGCTGCCGTCGCCGAGCAGGGTCAGCAACTGGGCAATCTTGTCCTGCTCGCACTTGAGCTGGCGCTCGACCAGGCCCGCCGGGCTGTCGCCGAGGGCCGCCGGTATGGGTACCCCGGACTGGCGCAGGCGGCGGTTTTCATCGCGCATCTCCCGGAAACTGTCGTAGCCGAGGCGGCGGAACAGCCGGCTGACGGTGGACTTGGACACCCCACAGCAGCGGCTGAGTTCCACCGAGTTGTAAGTGGCCAGGTCGTCCATATGATCGAGGATAAAGCTGGCCACCCGCCGCTCCTGGGGGCCGAGTTGCGAAAACTGTGCGCGGATCTGTTCGCCAAGCTGGCTCATGCGGGTCTTTCCTGGTCGACAAGGGTCCCGCTACAGTACCGCATTGATAAAGCTCTGCAACTCGGCGGTCCGGGGACGGGCGAACACCGCTTCGGCCGGGCCGCTTTCCCACACCTTGCCCTGGTGCATGAACACCACCCTGTCGCCCACGTCCCGGGCGAAGTTCATCTCGTGGGTCACCAGGATCAGGGTGATGCCCTCCGCCGCCAGCGCCTCCAGCACCTTGAGCACCTCCCCCACCAGTTCGGGGTCGAGCGCCGAGGTGATCTCGTCGCACAGCAGCACCTTGGGCGACATGGCCAGGGCGCGGGCGATGGCCACCCGCTGCTGCTGGCCGCCGGACAGGCGGTCCGGGTACTGGTCGAACTTGTCGGCCAGGCCGACCTTGCCGAGCATCTCCCGCGCCAGCTCCCGCGCTTCCTCCCTGGCCTGCTTCAGCACCAGCCTGGGCGCCAGCATCAGGTTCTCCCCTACCGTCAGGTGCGGAAACAGGTTGAAGCTCTGGAACACCATGCCCACGCTGCGCGCCAGCCGGCGCACCTGCACCTCGTCGCTGGTCACTTCCTTGCCGTCGACCACGATGGCGCCCTGCTGGTAGTCTTCCAGGCCGTTGATGCAGCGCAGCAGGGTGCTCTTGCCGGAGCCGCTGCGGCCGATGATGGACACCACCTCGCCCGCCTTGATCCTGAGATCGATGCCCTTGAGCACGTGCAGATCCCCGTAGTACTTGTGAACTTGTTCGATATTAACGAGCGCCATTGAATTTTTTCTCCAGGTACTGGCTGGCCAGGGACAGCGGATAGCAGAGCGCGAAGTAGAGCAGCGCCACCAGGGCGAACACCTTGAACGGCTCGAAGGTGGCGTTGTTGAGCATGGTGCCGGCCTTGGTCAGCTCCACGAAGCCGATGATCGAGGCCAGGGCGGTGCCCTTGACCACCTGCACCGAAAAGCCGACGGTGGGCGCCAGCGCCACCCGCACCGCCTGGGGCAGGATCACCCGGCTCAGGGTCTGGCCGAACCCCAGTCCCAGGCAGCGGGCGGCTTCCCACTGGCCCCTGGGCAAGGTGTCGATGCAGCCGCGCCAGATCTCGGTGAGAAAGGCGCTGGTGAACAGGGTCAGCGCCAGGGCCGCGGCGGCCCAGGCGGAGATGTCCAGCCCCAGCATGGCCAGGCCGAAGAAGGCCAGGAACAGCTGCATCAGCAGCGGCGTGCCCTGGAACAGCTCCACGTAAATCCGCACCAGCCACTGCAGCGGCCGGCGCCGGCTCAGGCGCAGGGCGGTGAGCAGCAGCCCGACCAGGGCGCCGCCGGCGAAGGCGACCAGCGACAATGCCACCGTCCAGCGCGCCGCCAGCAGCAGGTTGCGGAAAATATCCCAGTTGGTGAACTCCATCATGCCTTGACCCTCCGGTGGCGGAACAGGCGGTGGCCCAGCAGCGCGAACAGCTGCCGCATCAGTATCGCCAGCCCCAGGTAACACGCCGCCGCCACCAGGTAGGCCTCGAAGCTGCGGAAGTTGCGGGACTGGATCAGGTTGGCGGCGTAGGTCAGGTCGGCCACCGAAATCTGCGATACCACCGCCGAGCCCAGCATGACGATGATGCACTGGCTGGTCAGCGCCGGATAAATCTTCTCGAACGCCGGGATCAGCACCACCCGGAAGAAACTCTGCCGGGGGCTGAGCCCCAGCACCCGGGCCGCCTCTATCTGCCCTCTGGGGGTGGCCGCCAGGCCGGCGCGGATGATCTCGGCGCTGTAGGCGCCCAGGTTGATCAGCATGGCCAGCAGGCCGGCCTCCCAGGCGCTCACCTTGATCCCGAGGCCGGGCAGCCCGAAGAAGACGAAGAACAGCTGGACGATAAAGGGGGTGTTGCGAATCAGTTCCACATAGGCCCCCACCAGCGCCCGCAGGGGCCGGCCGCCGTAGTGACGGGCGGCGGCACAGGCGGTGCCGATGGCCACGCCTCCCAGCGTGGCGTAGCACGTCAGTTCCACCGTGACCCACAAGCCCTGGAGGATCAGCTCCTGGTAGGGCCACAGCTCGCTAAAGTTCAGCATGGCGCGTCTCTCAACTGCCGAAGCCGGCCGGCAGCGGGGCTTTCAGCCAGGTTTGGGAGATGCCGTCGAGGGTACCGTCGGCCAGGGCCTGGGCGATCAGCGCGTTGACCTTGTCGCGCAGCTCGGTTTCTCCCTTCTTCAGGCCGATATAGCAGGGGGAGTCCTTCAGCATGAACTTGGCGACCGGCGCCTGGTCCGCGTGGCGTTCGGCGATCTCGGCGGCCACCAGGTTGCCGGTGGCGATCAGCTGTACCTGGCCGGACAGATAGGCGGAGATGGTGGTGTTGTTATCCTCGAAGCGCTGGATGCCGGCCGAGTCGGGCAGCACCTTCTCCAGCTCCATGTCTTCCACCGCGCCCCGGGTCACTCCGACCACCCGGCCGTCCAGATCCCCGGCCGTCGCCACCGGCAGTTCGGCGTTGCCGAACACGCCGAGGAAGAAGGGGGCGTAGGCCTCGGTAAAATCGATGGCCCGCTCCCGCTCCTCGTTCTTGCCCAGGCTGGAGATCACCAGGTCGGCCTTGCCGGTCTGCAGGTAGGGGATGCGGTTGGCGCTGGTCACCGGGATCAGCTCCAGTTTGAGGCCCATCTGCTCCGCCAGGTAGGCGGCCATGTCCACGTCGTAGCCCCTGGGTTTGAGATCCGGGCCGACCGAGCCGAAGGGCGGAAAGTCCTGGGGCACCGCCACCCGCAGCACCCCGCGTTGTTCGATGTCCGCCAACTGGCTGGCCTGGGCGGTGCTGGCCGCCGCCAGCAGGCCGAGGGCCGCCAGGCCGCGCACCATCATCTGTTTCACGCTATGCAGTTTAACGAGTTCCATTACTCACCTCTGTGGGTTCCATGTATCGGGCAAGCCTGAAACTTTCGATTCAGGCAGAACGTTAATTGCAACGATAGTGCCAAAGCTGCCGCCACCGTGACCGATGGCCGTGGTGGGGAAAATAAGTGGTGGAAGATCAGTCACTAACCGGGCGGGCCCGGCGGCTGGAAAGAGAACACCCGGAAGGGACGGCGGTGCGGGATCTGCACCCAAAAGAGGCCCCACTACCCTTTTTGGGGCAGGGCATGGGGCAGATGGCCGTCCTATGGGTACTCAGAGGTCGGCGAAGATTTCCTTGAGGTTGACGTCTTCGTCGTGAGTCGGCTCCAGCTGCAGCTGGGCTTCGATTTCATTGAGGTGGTCGATCATCAGCTGCACCGCCTTGTCCACCTGGTGGGCGGCAATGGCCTCCAGCAGGCCGGTGTGTTCGCTGCAGGACACCCCGGAATGGCGCGCCTTGCCCTTGAGCGGCCCGGGGCCCTGGTAGAGGGCGATGATCAGGGAAGAACGGGGGATGATCTCGTGCAGGAAGGAGGTCAGCACCGGCTTGGCGGCCAGCTTGCCGATCAGCAGGTGGAACTCGCCGGACAGCCGGATGCGCAGGCTCTGCTGCCCCTGGGCGAAGGCCTGGTGCTCCCGCTCCACGTGCTCCTGCAGCAGCTGCTTTTCCCGGGCGGTACACTTGCTCGCCAGCTCCCGCACCAGCTCGGCCTCGATCAGGCGGCGGGCCTGGAAGATTTCCCGCGCCTCTTCCGGCGAGGGCTCGGCCACGAAGGCGCCGCTGTTGGGCACCAGGTTGACCAGCTTGTGGTGGGACAGCTGCAGCAGCAGCTTGCGCACGAAGCCCCGGCTGAGGCCGAATGTTTCGCTCAGATCTTCCTCTTTCAGGCGGGTGCCCGGCAACAGCTTGTGGGCGACGATGGCCTCCCAGATGCGTTGATAGACGCTGTCGAGATCGTTGGTTTTATTCTGCATGGCGCTACCTTGGATGCATGGCAGGCCCCCTGGTGAGGTGCTCTTATTTCCTGCCGTCTTGAGTCGGCCACCAGGGGCGCGATCACTCTGTTGGTGGAACGGATAACGCGCACAGATTAGCACAGGGCTTATATTGTCAACAATAAATGTAATATTTTGTTAAGGAAAGAAGGGGCCGGGCCCCCTCTTCGTTCGGTGGGTTTTATCAGCCGGCCTTGCTGACCTTGGGACTGGCCTGGGGCACCGAGCGGCGCATCAGCATCCGGTAGAAAACCCCGCCCAGGGCGGCGCCGATCAGCCAGCCGTAGCCGTTGAGATCGGCCAGCGCCGGTACCAGCACGGTGGAGATGGAAAACAGCGCCGCCAGGGCGAAGGCCATCAGCGCCTTGGCGTTCCAGCCGTTCTGGTAATAGTAGGCGCCCTTGGGATCGGTGGAGAACAGCTGCTCCATGTCCAGCGTCTGCTTTTTCACCAGGTAGTAGTCCACCACTATGATGCCGTAGAAGGGGGCGACGATGGCGCCCAGGGCATTGACGAAGCCGGGGATGCCGATTTGGCTGATCACCGACACCCAGAGCGCGCCCACGAAGAAGGCGACGACGGCGGTGATCAGCCCGCCGATGCGGAAGCTGATCGCCTTGGGGAACAGGTTGGCCAGGTCATAGGCCGGCGGAATGAAGTTGGCCACCAGGTTGATGCCGACGGTGGCGGCGAAGAAGGTCAGCGCCGCCACTATGGTCAGGGGCAGGGAATCCACCCGCTCCACGATATCGGCCGGGTTGGTCAGCGCCTCGCCGAACAGTACCAGGGTGCCGGCGGTGATGATCAACGCGATGAAGGAGAAGAAGGCCACGTTGAGCGGCAGCCCCACCAGGTTGCCGATCTTCATCTCCCGCTCGCTGCGCACGAAGCGGGTGAAGTCGCCGAAGTTGATCACCACGGCGGCGAAATAGGCCACCATGGTGCCGACGATGGCGGTAAAGGCCGCGATGCTGCCGCCCTCGTAGCTGCCGCCACCGCTGAAGATGGTGCCCACCGCCGGGATCAGCTGGTCGCCGGCCTGGACCCAGACGATCGCCATCAGCGCCAGCATCACCACATAGACCAGGGGACCGGCCCAGTTGAGGAAGGTCTTGATCTTGTCGATGCCCTGCCAGAACAGCAGGATCTGGAACAGCCAGACGATGAGGAACGACAGCCAGGCGGTGCCGGACAACCCGAGGAAGCTGCTGCCGTTGCCCACGCCCCAGAGCGCGGTGAGCAGCAGGGTCACGGCGGTGGAGGCGAAGTAGGTCTGCACCCCGTACCAGAAGATGCCGATGATGGCGCGCAGCAGGGCCGGGAAGTTGGCCCCGCGCACCCCCATGCTGGCGCGGATCATCACCGGAAAGGGAATACCGTACTTGACGCTGGGCTTGCCGGTCAGGTTGACCAGCACCATGACGATAAAGCCGGCCAGGATGATGGCGGCCATCACCGCCCAGCCGTTCAGGCCGTAGGTCAGGAACAGGGAGGCGGCCAGGGTGTAGCCGAACAGGCTCTGGATGTCGTTCGACCAGACGTTGAAGATTTCGAACCAGCCCCAGCTGCGGTCCTTGTGCTTGATGGGGGCCAGATCCTGGTTATACAGCAGGGGATCCCGCCCCTTTACCTCGAGTTGGAGATCGTCCATATCGGTATTCCTCATCTGAAGGTCGGAATCGGGGGCCCGTCCCGGCCCCCGGCGTGATTACTGACGGAACCGCTGGCAGGGCTGCCAGTGCCGCATCAGCAGGTAGTAGATGGCACCGGCGGGCAGCAGGCTGGCGTACCAGGACACGGAGGAGAAGATCAGGGCCACGGCGGCGCCGGCCAGGGCGGCGATCACCGCGCCGTAGTTGACACCGCGGTAGGGGCCGTTCTCGTCATAGAGCTTGTCCAGATCCAGCTGGCGGCGGCGCAGGATGAAGTAGTCCACCACCATCACCGCGAAGATGGGGCCGAGGAAGGCGGAGTAGGTCTGCACGAACAGCTGCAGGCCGGCGGAGGATTCATCCTTCACCAGTTCCCAGGGGAAGGTACAGAACGCCAGCAGGCCCACCAGTATGGTGGAGGTGCGGAACTTCAGCTTGAACACGTCCATCAGGATATAGGTGGGCGGCACCACGTTGTTGAGTACGTTGGTGGTGACCTGGGCGAAGGCGATGAACAGCAGGGTGATGATCAGCAACAGGGTGTTGTCGACCGCGCTGGAGAACACCTGGATGGGGTCGGACACCCCGGTGGCGCCGGACACCATCAGCCCGATCAGTCCCATGAACAGGGTGCAGGGCAGGATGGACATGGCGTAGATGGTGGTGAGCAGGCCCGCCTTGGTGCCTTCCTTCAGCTCGCGGGAATAGTCGCTGACGTTGAGCATCATGGTGCTGTAGATGCCGAGGAACAGCATGGTCGCCCCCCAGAACGGCAGTCCCCAGGTGCCTTCCACATTCACCAGGTTGGTGGTGATCTCGTCGCCGTAGCGGTTGATCACGCTGTAGAACATGTACACCAGCGCCAGCAGAATGAAACCGCTGCCCACGTTTTCCAGCCACTTGATGCCCTGGAAGCCGAAGATGGACAGCCCTATCTGCAGGAACTGGAACAGGATGAAGTAGAGCACCAGGTTGTCGAAGCCGAACAGGGTGGCCGACACCGCATTGAGGGCACCGGCGCCGATCCAGCTCTGGAAGCCGTACCAGACGATGGCCGGCACCGCCCGCACCAGCCCCGGGAAGCGGGTACCGGTAAAACCGAAGGCGGCGCGCGCCTGCACCATGAAGGGGATACCGTACTTGTAGCCGGCGGCACCGTTCAGGGCCAGGGCGATGCCGATCACGAAGCAGCCGATGGCGATGGCCAGGGTCGCCTGCAACAGGTTGAGGGTGCCCA
The DNA here is from genome assembly GCF_052487945.1 of Zobellella sp. An-6. Classification (NCBI taxonomy): domain Bacteria; kingdom Pseudomonadati; phylum Pseudomonadota; class Gammaproteobacteria; order Aeromonadales; family Aeromonadaceae; genus Zobellella; species Zobellella sp. An-6. The sequence goes on from NZ_CP199259.1 coordinate 4,042,446, forward strand.
CTATGCTGGAGCCCATGGTAAAGGTGCCGATGGAGACACAGCCGCCGAACCAGGCCAGCAGGTAGGAGACCCGGCCCATGATGCGGTGTTTCTGGGGAGCCAGGGATTCATCGCCCGCCTTCTTGTCCTTCACCTCCCCGGCGGCGACCGGCTTGGCGTCGGCCTGGGCCATGGGAATCGCGGTTTCGCTGTTCACTTGTTGGATTGCCATTGGTTTGTCCTCGGTATTCCATCACTGGGTGGCGTTGCCACCACCCTTTCCTCTGCCGGCCGCCTTGAGCCGTGCATCCTGTGCCGGCAACCGGGTATCCCCGCCTGCCGCCATTGAGCCGTCCCGCCTCAGGCGATGCGCAGGCCGCGCCCGGGGTTGGCCAGCTCGGGGCGGGGCCAGTTGAAGGTCAGCACCTTGCTGGTTCCCAGTTTCATGTCCACCATGGCCTCACAGAGTTTGACCGCGGCGACGGTGCCATCGATCACCGGGATGCCGATTTCCTGCTCGATCTGGGCGCGATACTGGGACATGCCGGCGCAGCCCAGCACGATGGCCTCGGCCTTGTCCTCCTCCCGCGCCCGCAGGCACTCGGCGATCACCTTGGCGATGGCGGCCTCCGGCGAGCGCGCCAGGTCCAGCACCTGGATGGGGGTGGTGCGCACCTTCTTGCACTGCTCGCCGAAGCCGTAACGGCTGACCAGGTGCTCGGTCATGAAGCGGACCCGGGGCGCCGTGGTCACCACGCTGAAGCAGGCGCTGGCCATGGCCGCCAGGTGGAAGGCCGCCTCGGCGATGCCCAGCACCGGTTTGTCGGTCAGCTCGCGGGCGGCGTAGAGGCCGGGGTCGCCGAAGCAGGCCAGCACATAGGCGTCGATATCCTGCTCCCGGTCGCCCTTGGCGATCTCGTCCAGTACGCCGGGCACCGCCAGGGCCTCGTCGTAGAAGCTCTCGATGGCGCTGGGACCGCTGGCGGGGCTGACCGCCAGTATCTCGGTACCGGGCCGGGCCACCGCATCGGCCAGCCGCTGCAAGGCATCGGTAAACGACTGGGTGGTGTTGGGATTGATGATCTTGATCCTCACGGCTGACTCCTTGTTCACACAAATGCTGATTTATTGTTAACGATTTAATACTAGATCAACATTTAACAACCTGTAAACATGTTCACGAAATAAATTTTAATCGTAAAAAATAAAGGCAACTATCGTGCCACCAGTGACAAAAAGCTCACCAGTGATAGCGTAATCCATTGAATATAAAGAGTTCTCGTCCATGGTTGGAACAAAGGCCGCGGCCCGCTGCTGCGTCCATCGGGCCGGAAAGAGGAAAAAATGCGGATTTTTGGTGCACCATGATGATAAGGATTGTTAGCGATTCATCGTTCCGGTGCAGCCGGACAGAGATAAAAAACCCTCCGTGGGGAGGGTCTGTCGACACAGGGGCCACATGCCGGCCCCCTGGGATCAGTACTCGGCGTTGTGGTAGACGTTCTGCACGTCGTCCACGTCGTTGAGCATGTCGAGGAAACGCTCGAGCTGGGCCACGTCGTCGCCGCTGACCGGGGTCGTGGTCTGGGGCACGAACTGGATGGCGTCCACCTCGAAGTCGATGCCCTCGAAGGCCTCGGTCAGCGCCTGCTTGGCCTTGAAGTACTCGGTATGGGGCGCGAACACGGTGATGCGGCCGTCTTCATTCTCGATGTCGGTCACGTCCACATCGGCCTCCATCAGGGCCTCCAGCACGGCTTCCTCGTCGTCGCCCGCAAAGGCCAGGATGGCGCAGTGATCGAACATGTGGCTGACGGTGCCGGAGGTACCCAGCTTGGCCTTGACCCGGTTGAAGCACTGGCGCACATCGCCGATGGTCCTGTTGGGGTTGTCGGTCAGGCAGTCGACGATCACCATGCAGTTGCCCGGGCCGAAGCCCTCGTAACGGGCGGGAGAAAAGTCCTCGCCGGCACCGCTGGTGGCCTTTTGCAGGGCCTTTTCAATCACGTGGCTCGGCACCTGATCTTTCTTGGCGCGCTCGATCAGGCCGCGCAGGGACAGGTTGCCGTCAGGGTCTGCCCCACCTGACTTGGCGGTAACGTAGATCTCGCGGCCGTATTTGCTGTAGACCTTGCTCTTGGCGTTCGCCGTTTTGGCGATGGATTCCTTGCGGTTTTGATAGGCTCTGCCCATGGGATCGTCTCAATTGCTCATCGGAAGAGCGCGAATTTTACACACAGAGCAGCGGCAGATCTATTTTCCTGGCACTTCGTAACAGATTTTCGCGGCCCGGGCCGCTAATAACCGGCGAATTCCTCGGTGCGCACCCGCTCTTCGGCCACCCCGAGCCGGCCCAGCATGGCCTTCATCGCCGCCACCAGGGCCGGCGGGCCGTCCACAAAATAGAGCGGCGCCTGCACCTCATCCAGGTAGCGCGCCAGCATGGCCTCGTCCACGTGGCCCCGCTCGCCCTGCCAGCCGGTTGCCGCGGGCTCCGCCCGGGTCATGGTCGCCACCAGGGTGCAGCGGGCGTCGTCCGCGCAGGCCTGCTGCAGCTCCTCGAGGAAAGGGGCGTCCTGCGGCTGGCGGTTGGCGTAGAACAGCACCAGGCGCCGTTCCTCCTGCTCCGCCAGGGCCTGCAGCAGCATGCTGCGCACCGGGGTGATACCGATGCCGCCGGTAATGAACACCACGGGCGTGCGGGGATCAGACGGCAGCACGAAGTCGCCGTAGGGGCCTTTCAGGGTCAGTTCGGTGCCGGGAGCCAAACCGCTCAGCACCCGCTTGAAGGCGCTGCCGCGGATCCGGGTGGCCACCATCAGCTCCGCCTCGGCGGGCGCCGACGCCAGGGACAGGATACGGCCGCTGCCCTCCCCGTCGGTTTCCGGCGGATCGATCAACACCAGCCGGATGCACTGCCCGGCCCGGAAGGCGAACTCCCCGGGCTTGTCGAAATAGAAGGCCAGGGTCCGATCGGCCACCTGCTGTTTGCGTTTGAGGATCACTGAGTAACTGGCCATGGCGACGACCTCCGGGAGATCAGACTTCGATATCCAGGGCGATACCGGCGCTTTCGCCCCGGCTGTGGTAACGCCGGCTGATCGCATCGAGCCGGCGGCTCATGGCGGGACTGGCGCCAATCCAGCAGACGCCCTGGTGCAGGCTCAGCCAGGCTTCGAAGGCCGCTTCCCGCCGGTGGCGATCCCTGTCCTTGTCCCGCTTGCGGATGGGTACGTAGGGCTGCACCGCCTTGATCACCGGGATCACCGGGCGGCGGACGTTGTCGGCCCGGGCCGCCTCCGTGGTGGGCTGGGCCAGATTGGGGGCCAGGTTGGGCAAAATCACCGGTATTGCCATCACTACCTCCATCGCCGCTGTCAGCCTTCTTATTATGGCCCCTGATGGTGGCCCTTGCCGCCCGATTTCATATCCAGGGGCGCCGGCGCCTACACTTAGCCACATCCATCACGGGGAGAAACGACATGTATACCGAACTGGAAGGCGGCTGCCTCTGCGGCGGCCTGCGTTACCGGATCACCCAGGCCCCCATCGATGCCGGCTATTGCCACTGCCGACTCTGCCAGCGCGCCAGCGGCGCGCCCGTCGTGGCCTGGTTGACGGTCGCGATCGCCGGTTTCGACTACCGCCGGGGGACGCCGGCGGCGTTCTACTCCAGCCCCCACAGTCAGCGGGAGTTTTGCCCCCGCTGCGGCACCCAGCTGGCCTTTCGCCGGCGCCAGGACGCCAGGACGGTGGACGTGACCCTGGCCAGCCTGGACCATCCCTACCGGCTCGCTCCCCAATACCATATCTGGCGGCAAAGCCGCATCGACTGGTTCGAGACCGCGGACAGCCTGCCCCGCTATGAGGACGCCGGCCCGGACAGCCACGAGCACAGTCTCACCGGGCCTGACAGCCCTGCCCCAAGCGGGTAGCGCCGTCAGACGCCTCGGTTCAGCTCGTGCAGGAAACGGCGGATCCGCTCGGCGGTGGCGTCGGGATGGGAAATAAAGGGCGCGTGGGAGGCCTTGGGCTCGATATGGCTCAGGCTGTCGGGCACCAGCTCGTCCACCAGGGCTGCGGCCTTTTTCGGCACCAGGCCGTCGAGCCGGCCGTAGAGCCGCAGCAGCGGCACCCGCAGCTCGGCCAGTCTCGACCGCAGATCCACCTCGGCCAGCAGGGCCAGGCCGGCAGCCAGGGCGCCGGCGTCGGGGGCCGGTTTTTGTCCCAGGCTGTCGCGCAGGCGGCGGATATCGTCCCGGGCGTGCTCGCTGCCCATGGCCTGCAGGGCCAGGAAGCGGTTCACCACCTGCAGGTGATCCTCCGCCAGTTGCCGCTCGAATTCCGCCAGCACCCCGGCCTTGATGCCGGGCCAGTCGTCCCCGGCCACAAAGCGGGGCGAACTGGCGAGGGTGATGAGGCCGCCGACCCGCTCGGGCTGCTGCAGGGCGGCATGGGTAGCGACCAGCCCCCCCAGGGACCAGCCCAGCCAGGCCGCCCGGGCCGGTGCCGCGCCGAGCACGGCCCCGGTCCAGTCGTCCAGCCCCGCCGAAGCCGGCAGCGCCGGGCTGTGGCCGAATCCCGGCAGGTCCACCAGATGCAGCCGGAAGTCGCCCTCCAGCAGCTCGGCCAGCCCTTGCCAGACGGCGCCGTTCATGCCCCAGCCGTGCAGCAGCACCAGATCCGGTCCTCGCCCCCGTCGTTCTACATATACACTCATCACAGACACCCGTTATCGATAGCGCCCCATGATAAGACGTCTGACCGCCCGCGTACAATCCGGCCCGCTGTGGTGGGGGCAGTGCCTGCTGTGCCGGCAGAACTGCACCGGGCAGCCCCTGATCTGCCGCCAATGCCGCGACGAATTGCCCCGCCTGGAGCGTCCCTGCCCGCTCTGCGCCTTTCCGCTGGCGGTGGAGGACGCCCACTGCGGCCGTTGCCAGCGCCGGCCGCCGCCCTGGCAGCGACTACGGGTGCTGGCCGACTTCACCGCCCCCTACAGCCGATTGGTCCACGACCTCAAGTATCACCGCCGGGCGCTCAACGGTCGCCTGCTGGGCCAGTTGCTGGCCGACGCCACCGAGCCGCCCTGGCCCGAGGCGATATTGCCGGTGCCCCTGCACTGGTGGCGCCAGCTGCGCCGGGGCTACAACCAGGCGGAGGAAATCGCCCGAGGCCTGGCGGACAGGCTCGCCATCCCCGTCGACAACCGGGTCCTGCACCGGGTGCGCGCCACCACCTCCCAGACCCACCTCAATCGCCGCCAGCGCCGGCGCAACCTGCGCGGCGCCTTCAGCCTGTCCCCCCTCGCCTATCGCCATGTGGCACTGCTCGACGATGTCATCACCACGGGCACCACCATGGCGGAGCTGACCCGGCTGCTGCACGCCGCCGGGGTGGAGCGGGTCGAGGTGTGGGCGCCATGCCGCACTCTCGAGCACTGACGGCTATTCAAGCGCCAACAACAAGGGTATGATAAAAGTTGAGTTGTTTAGTCAGGTTTACGAGGATAGCGATGATTACGATTTCCGAGACCGCCCAGGGCCACTTCCGCAAACTGCTGTCGCAACAGCCGGAAGGCACCAATATCCGGGTGTTTGTGGTCAACCCGGGCACCCCCAATGCCGAGTGCGGTGTCTCCTATTGCCCGCCCGACGCCGTGGATCCGGACGATATGCACCTGCCGTTCGAGGGCTTCGACGCCATCGTTGATCAACAAAGCGCGCCCTTCCTGGACGCGGCCGAAATCGACTTCGTCAGCGACCAGATGGGTTCCCAGCTGACCCTGAAGGCGCCCAACGCCAAGATGGCCAAGGTGCCGGAAGACGCTCCCCTGGCCGATAGGGTCGAGTACGTGCTGCAGTCCCAGATCAACCCCGGCCTGGCCAGCCACGGCGGCAAGGTGGTGCTGACCGAAATCACCCCGGACGGCCTGGCCATACTGCAGTTCGGCGGCGGCTGCAACGGCTGTTCCATGGTCGACGTCACCCTGAAGGAAGGCATAGAGAAGCAGCTGCTCGAGCTGTTCCCGGGCGAACTGACCGGGGTACGCGACGCCACCGAACACGAGCGCGGCGAGCATTCCTACTACTGAGCCGCCGGCCGCAATCAATTCAAAGGGGAGCCTCGATGGCTCCCCTTTTATTTGTCGATAAGGCCTGATGATCTCGGCAAGACCGGCCAAAGGGCCAACTCCGCCGACACGCCGCAAGTACATCCATGTAGGCTCGCACATGCCGTCCATGGCATGTGACGGTCGGCGGAGTCGTTCCCTTTGCCCACCTGTCTTGGCATCGACGTCGCCCGTGGGAAGCAGTCAGCTTCCTGCTCAAGCGGCGTTATTCCACCTTGCGATCCCGGCTCAGCAGGGCCAGGGCCGCTTCCTTGGCGTTCTTGCCTTCATAGAGCACCTGGTAGACCTGCTCGCAGATGGGCATTTCCACCCCGTGGCGGGCGGCCAGCTGGTGCACCTCGGCGGCGTTGCGGTAGCCTTCCACCACCTGGCCGATGTCGGCCATGGCGGTGTCCACGCTCTTGCCCTGGCCCAGGGCCAGGCCGAAGCGGCGGTTGCGGGACTGGTTGTCGGTGCAGGTGAGCACCAGATCCCCCAGCCCCGCCATCCCCATGAAGGTCTCCTGCTCGGCACCCAGGGCCACCCCCAGGCGCTGCAGCTCCACCAGGCCGCGGGTGATGAGCGCGGTACGGGCGTTGGCGCCGAAGCCCAGGCCGTCGGCCAGGCCGGCGCCGATGGCGATGACGTTCTTGACCGCCCCGCCCAGCTGCAGTCCCACCATGTCGTCGTTGAGATAGACCCGGAAGGAGCGGCCGCAGTGCAGCAGGTCCGCCAGCTCTCTGGCGAAGCCGGCGTCGGTGGAACCGAGGGAGATGGCGGTGGGCAGGCCCATGGCCAGCTCCTTGGCGAAGGTGGGGCCGGACAGCACCGCCAGCGGTATCCCCTCTCCCAGTATCTCCCGCGCCACCTGCTGCAACAGGTTGCCGCTGGCCGGATCCAGGCCCTTGGTGGCCCAGGCGATGCGGCTGTCGGGCCGCAGGAAGGGTTTGACCTGCCGGAGCAGATCCGCGAACACATGGCTCGGCACCACGATCAGCAGGTCGCGGCTGGCCCGCACCGCCCGCTCCAGGCTGGCTTCGGGCTCCAGGCTGGCGGGAAAGGGGGCATCGGGCAGGAACACCTTGTTGCAGCGATCGGCGGCCAGGGTCGCCGCCTGCTCGGGCCTGTGGCTCCACAGCAGGGTACGATGGCCGTTACGGGCCAGGGCGATGGCCAGTGCCGTACCATAGGAGCCGGCACCCAGAACCGAGATGGCGGCGTCCTGGGTCATCAGGCATCCGCCTGCTGTTGCTGCTGGGCACGCTGCACATGGGCGGCGAACAGGGCATCGAAGTTCACCGGCGCCAGGTTCAGCTGCGGGAAAGAGCCCTTGTTCACCAGGCTGGCCACGGTTTCACGGGCGTAGGGGAACAGGATATTGGGGCAGAAGGAACCCAGGCAGTGGGCCAGTTGCGGCTCGGCCATGTTGCCGATGGTGAAGACGCCGGCCTGCTGGATTTCGCACAGGTAGACGGTGTCCTCTTCCATCTTGCAGGTGACGGTCAGGGTCAGCACCACCTCAAACACGTTATCACCCAGGCGGGCGCTCTTGGTGTCCAGGTCCAGCTTGACCTCGGGCTTCCATTCCTTCTGGAACACCAGGGGGGTGCCCGGGGCCTCGAACGACATGTCTTTCAGATAGATGCGCTGGATCTGGAATTCAACCTGTTGCTGGGCCTGATTGGTGGCACCATTTGCTGCTTCAGCCATGAAGATATCCTTATAGTATGCTGTGTGAAGAAATTAACGTTTGGTCACCGGCAGGTTCTGGCTGCGCCAGTCCGCCATGCCGCCGCGCAGGGCGTACACCTGCTTGAAACCGGCCTTGGTCAGCACACGGCCGACGCCACTGGTGGTCATGCCGGTTTCGCACACCAGTACCAGGGGCTTGTCCTTGAACTTTTCGATCAGGTTCAGGTTGTTGGCCTTGAGCTGGCTGGCGGGCACGTTGATGGCGCCGGCGATATGGCCCTTGCGGAATTCCTCGGCGGCGCGGACGTCGACCACGGCGGCGTCCTGCTTGTTGATAAGCAGCACCGCCTGCTGGGAGGCCACCACCTGCACCTTGCTCAGCCTGGAGGCGACGGTCATGTATACCACCGCCGACGCCAGACCCAGCCAGGCCATGGTCAGCAAGGGATGATTGGCGGCAAAATCGAGATACTCTTGCATGCTGTTACTTCTTTCGGGTCAAAATGCGGAAAAGCCCGAGTATACATGGGGTATCAACAAATAACAGCAGCCCGGTCCCGATAGCGGCCATCGATAGGCGAGGCCTGCGCCGCTCATCGGAAATACCCCTGGCCTGCACCTGGTGACTAAATCGGCAATTGTAGTAATATGACAGACAGTTTCAGCTTTCTTAACTTTTACTTCCAAATAACAACATAGGGTTACACTATGAACTCGACCAAAAAGCCCCTGGTTTTGATCATCCTCGACGGCTGGGGTTACAGCGAAAAGACCGAACACAACGCCATCCACAGCGCCCGCACCCCGGTGATGGACGACCTGATGAAAAACCGTCCCTCGGTGCTGATCTCCACCTCCGGGCACGACGTCGGCCTGCCCGACGGCCAGATGGGCAACTCCGAAGTGGGCCACGTCAACATCGGCGCCGGCCGCATCGTCTACCAGGATCTGACCCGTATCGACAAGGCCATCGCCGACGGCGACTTCTTCACCAACCCGGTGCTGACCCAGGCGGTGGACGCTGCCAAGGCCAAAGGCCGGGCGGTGCACATCATGGGCCTGCTGTCACCGGGCGGCGTACACAGCCACGAAGACCAGATCGCGGCCATGATCAAGCTGGCCGCCGAACGCGGGGCCGATGAAATTTACTTACACGGCTTCCTCGACGGCCGCGACGTGGCTCCCCGCTCCGCGCAAGGCTCCATCGAACGCTTCGAGGCCCTCTTCGCCGAACTGGGCAAGGGCCGCCTGGCCTCCCTCGTCGGCCGCTACTTCGCCATGGACCGCGACAACCGCTGGGATCGGGTGCAGAGCGCCTACGACCTGCTGACCCAGGGCAAGGCCGAGTTCCAGTATGCTTCCGGCGTGGACGCCCTGCAGGCCGCCTATGCCCGGGAAGAGAACGACGAGTTCGTCAAGGCCACCGTGGTGGGCGAGCCGGTCGCCATGCAGGACGGCGACGCCGTCATCTTCATGAACTTCCGCGCCGACCGTGCCCGTGAAATCACCCGCGCCTTCGTGGATGAGGACTTCACCGGCTTCGAGCGCGACGCCCGCCCCGCCCTGAGCGACTTCGTGATGCTCACCGAGTACGCCGCCGACATCCGCACCAGCTGCGCCTACCCGCCCGAGCAACTGGTCAACACCCTGGGCGAGTGGCTGGCCAAGCACGACAAGACCCAGCTGCGTATTTCCGAAACCGAGAAATACGCCCACGTTACCTTCTTCTTCAACGGCGGCATCGAAGACTGCTTCCCGGGCGAGAAGCGCACGCTTATCCCGAGCCCCAAGGTCGCCACCTACGACCTGCAGCCGGAGATGAACTCCGAGCAGCTCACCGACAAGCTGGTCGAAGCCATCGAAAGCCGGGAGTTCGACGTCATCATCTGTAACTACCCCAACGGCGACATGGTCGGCCACACCGGGGTGTTCGAGGCGGCGGTCAAGGCCTGCGAAGCGGTGGACAGCTCCATCGGCCGGGTGGTCACCGCCCTGGAGAAGGTGGGGGGCGAATGCCTGATCACCGCCGACCACGGTAACGCCGAGCAGATGGTCAACCCCGAGACCGGCGAGATCCACACCGCCCACACCAACCTGCCGGTGCCGCTGATCTACGTCGGTCGCGACGCCACCCCGGTGGAAGGCGGCAAGCTGTCGGATCTGGCCCCCACCATGCTGACCCTGATGGGCATGCAAATCCCCGAGCAAATGACTGGCAAGCCTCTGATGGTTCTGAAATAATCAGGGCCCTATGGGCTTGCACAGACTGATTGTTTCAATGTTGCTTAGCACCGGCCTGATGGCCGGTGCTTTCGCTTGGGCGGACGACGGCGCCGAACTCAAGAAGGTGCAGGGGCAGATCGCCAGCCAGCGGCAGGATGTCCGGCAGCAGCAAAAACAGCTGAAGGAGCTGCAGCAGCAGCTCGCCAGGGACGAAAAGGCCATCTCCGCCATGGCGCGGGAGCTGAACCAGACCCGCAACCGGCTGACCGAACTCGAGGTCACGCTGGCCCGCCTGGACCGGGAGCACGGGGAGCTCAACCGGCAGTCCGAACGCCAGCAACGGCTGCTGGCGGAGCAGCTCAGGGCCGCCTACCAGAACGGCCGTCACGATTACCTCAAGTTGCTGCTGAACGGCCAGGACAGCACCGACATCGATCGGCTGCTGCATTACTACGCCCATCTCAACCTGGTCCGGGCCGATGCCCTCAAGGAGCTGGCCCACACCCGGGAGCAGCTGGCCGACAACCGCCGCCAGGCGGAGCAGAGCCGCAACCAGCTCAACCAGCTGCTGACCCGGCAGCAGGGCGAGCAGCAGAAACTCGAGGCGCAGCAGGCCAAGCGCAACGACACCGCCCAAAAGCTCAACGCCAACCTGGCGCAGGGCAACCAGCGTCTGACCAGCCTGCAGCAGGCCGCCAATCAGCTGGAGCAGCAGATCAAGGCCGCCCAGGAAAGGGCGGCCCGCGAACAGGCCGCCCGGGAAAAGGCGGAACGGGAGCGGCTGGAACGTGAACGTCTGGCCCGGGAGCGGGCCGAGCGGGAACAGGCGGCGGGGCGGCAGAGTGGCGGCTCGGGGCGTACGCCAGTGGTGGCGCCCGCCACCGGCAGCTTCGGCGGCCTGGCCAAGGGCAGTCTGCCCTGGCCGCTGCAGGGCCAGTTGCTGCACCGCTTCGGTTCACGCCGCACCGGCGAGCTGACCTGGAAGGGCCTGTTGATCGGGGGCCGGCCGGGGCAGGAAGTCAGGGCGGTGGCCAACGGCCAGGTGGTGTACGCCGACTGGCTCAACGGCTTCGGCATGGTGATGGTGATCGACCACGGCAAGGGCTACCTGAGCCTCTACGGTCACAACCAGTCCCTGCTCAGGGGGCCGGGCGACAAGGTCAGCGCCGGCCAGGCCATCGCCCTCAGCGGCGAAAGCGGTGGCCAGAGCCAGCCCGGGCTCTATTTCGAGATCCGCTACCAGGGCCAGGCCATAGACCCCCAGTCCTGGCTAGCGCGTCGCTGATTCCAGCTCGGCCAGCAGCCACAGCGCCTGCTCGCGGCTGTTGCCGCACACGTCCTCGGCGGCCTGGAAGCGATCGCACACCGGCGGTCGCTCCGGCTTGCCGAACAGGCCGCAGCGCCTGTCTCCCAGCAGGTGGATGCAGGCCTCGCCGGCGGCCTTGCCCTTCGGCATGCCCGGTATGGGCCCGCTGATACTGGGAGCGATGCAACAGGCACCGCAACCGCTTCGACATTCCATAGCACACCTCGCCAGTTAAGACGGCCAGTATAACCTGTTCCCGTCGCCGGTTCAGGCCAATTCGGGCAGGGCCGCCGCCAGCGCATCGATATGGGGATCGACCACGCCCAGCTCTTCCAGGGCCCGGGCCAGGTTGAGCAGGTAGTCCCGGTTGCTGCCGCTCGGCCCGCGGGCCCTGGCGATCTGGTCGGCCATGACCGCGAGCGGCGCCTCGCCCAGAAAGGCGGCATTGTCGGCGGCAGCCAGGTAGATCAGCCCCTCCACCACCCCATCCCCGGCCAGGTGCAACTCGAGCCGCTCCCGCAGGTAGCCGTTCTTTTCGCGCAGATCCAGGGCACCCAGGGTGTCGGGCCGGATGCGGTAGGCCATGCCGTGGCAGATCGCCCCCGGCTCCCGCACCAGGGTCGCCACCCGCCCGGGCGCCTCGGGCGTGCCCCGGTGATCGTGGGAGCCCTGCCAAAACCGGCGGGCCCAGCCGGTGATCCAGGCCGGTCGTCGTTCCAGGAAGGGAAAATCCGCCTTCCAGATCAACGAGCCGTAGCCGAACAACCAGAAACTGTGGTGCCGGTCGAAGTGGGTCATGGTGCGGTTCAGGGCCGTGGTGTCGATACTCATGGGACGGCGGGGCCTCGCTCAAATTGCCTGCCGATATGATGCAGCGCCGCGCGGACGTTGTCGATGCTCGCCATGACCACCGGAGCCCGTGATAAACTGCCGCTTTTAAGCATAAGGAGGCCAGCCATGCGCCTGACCGTACACCGTCTTTCCCGGCTCCCCGAACAACACCGCCAGCACGTCGAGCTGATCCTGCAGGGAACGCCGCTGCCCGCACAGGCGGAGTTCTACCTCGCCACCTTCAACGACCGGGCGGTGGCCCTGGCCTGGCGCCGGGACGAGCGGCTCGATTTTTTTGCGGTGCGCGACCTGACCCGTCGCCGGGGCATAGGCCGGGAGTTGCTGCGCCAGATAACCATGGATGCCAGGGCGGCGGGCCTGACCCGGCTCGACTGCGATCCGGCACAGGCGCCGGCCGGGGAACGGGACGGCCTTGCCGCCTTTTTGCAGGACCAGGGCTTCCGGCCCCGGGAGGCGGTGCTAAGCTGTTGTCTGTATGAATAAAGGCTGGGACAGGCTGCCAAAAAGTCGTCAGTCAATATTGAGCAGGCGACTCCCGTGCAAAACAGGCGGACAAAGGGAACGGCTCCGTCGACCGGCACATGCCAGGGAAGGCATGTGCCGAGCGTCACAGGGATGTGCTTGAAGCGTGTCGACGGAGTTGGCCCTTTGGCCGACGGATAAGATGATAACAGACGGCTTTGCCAACAAACCGGGGAAGGCACCTGTCCCACTTCAGCCAGACCGAAAAAGGAAACTCCCCAGCCCAAAGGGAAATCAAAGAATAGCAGCACCTTGTTTTCGCAGCCCCAGGCCAACAACAGAAGGAAAGGGTAATGAAGATGAGAACCGAACGGGACTCCATGGGCGACATCCAGGTGCCCGCCGATGCCCTCTACGGCGCCCAGACCCAGCGCGCCATCAACAACTTCCCCATCTCCGGCCAGCCCATGCCCAGGGCCTTTATCCGGGCCGTCGCCAAGATCAAGGCGGCCTGCGCCCATGCCAACGGCCAGCTGAAGCGGCTGGAGCAGGACAAGGCCGACGCCATCATCCAGGCCGCCGAAGAGATCATCGCCGGCCGCCACGCCGATGCCTTTCCCATCGACGTCTACCAGACCGGCTCCGGCACCAGCACCAACATGAACGTCAACGAGGTACTGGCTCACCTGGCCACCGCCCGCCTGGGCCGGGATGTGGACGCCAACGACGACGTCAACATGGGGCAGAGCTCCAACGACGTCATCCCCTCCGCCATCCACGTCAGCGCCGCCCTCGCCCTCAGCCGCGAGCTGTTGCCCGGCCTGCACCAACTGGAGCAGGCCATCCTCACCAAGGCCGAACAGTTGCAGGATCAGGTGAAGACCGGCCGCACCCATCTGATGGACGCCATGCCGCTGCGCTTCGACCAGGAGCTGGGCGGCTGGGCCACCCAGGTGCGTCACGGCCGGGAGCGGCTGGAAGGACTGCAGAGCCGGCTGCAGCAACTGGCCCTGGGCGGCACCGCCATCGGCACCGGCATCAACGCCGATCCGCGCCAGGCCGAACTGGCCTGCGACTACCTCAACCACCATACCGGCCTCGACTTCTGTCCGGCGGACGACTACTTCTACAGCCTGAGCAGCCAGGACACGGCGGTGGAGCTGTCCGGCCAGCTCAAGACCCTGGCGGTGGCGCTGATGAAGATCGCCAACGACCTGCGTTGGATGAACTCGGGTCCGCTCACCGGCCTGGCCGAAATCCAGCTGCCGGCGCTGCAACCCGGCTCCTCCATCATGCCCGGCAAGGTCAACCCCGTGGTGCCCGAGGCGGTGGCCATGGTCGCAGCCCAGGTGATCGGGCTGGATGCCGCCATCACGGTGGCCGGCCAGTCCGGCAACTTCCAGCTCAACGTCATGCTGCCACTGGTGGCCAACAACCTGCTCACCATGACCCGGCTGCTGGCCAACAGCACCCCGCTGCTGGCCGACACCATCGCCGGCTTCACCGTCAACCAGACCCACATCGACCAGAGCCTGGCCAGGAACCCCATACTGGTGACCGCCCTGAATCCGGTGATCGGCTATGCCAGGGCCGCCGAGATCGCGAAAAAGGCCTACGCCGAAGGCAGGCCCATACTGGAGGTGGCGCTGGAGCACAGCGGCCTGCCGGAAGCGGAGCTGCGCCAACTGCTGGATCCGGCGGCGCTGACCAGGGGCAGCCGGCAGGACTAAAGGATCCAAACGGCCAGGGCCCGGCGAACACCGGGCCCTGGCGGGGTCATCTTGCGGAGAAGGCCTCTACCGGGCCTCGCTCTTGCCGTCGTAGCGCCGTTGCCACTCGGCCAGAATGGCGTCACGTTGCCCCGCCGCCCAGGCGAAGTCGTTTTCAATCATCACGTTAGCCGGCTCTTCCGGAAAATACTGCACCGGCCGGGCCACGCCCGGCAGGCCGATCACGGCAAAGCTTTGGTTATACAGCTCGTTGGCCTGGCGGCTGACGGCGAAGTCCATCAGCTTCTGGGCCGCTTCCTGCTGGTCGGTGCCCTTGACGATGGCCGCCGCTTCCATTTCCCAGCCCACACCCTCGGTGGGGAACACCAGCTCCAGGGGGGCGCCCTGCTGCTTGAGCTTGGCGCCGCGATAGGCCATGGAGATGCCGATGGCCGCCTCGCCCGCCGCCGCCTGCACGCAGGGCTTGGAGCCGGAGTGGGTGTAGTTGGCGATGTTCTGGTGCAGACCATCCATGTAGGCCCAGCCCTGTTCATCACCGAACTGCTGCAGCCAGGCCGACACATCGAGGAAACCGGTGCCGCTGGACGCCGGGTTCGGCATTACGATATGGCCCTGATATTCCGGTTTGGTCAGGTCCTGCCAGCTGGTGGGCTTGGACAGGCCGTGTTTCTCGGCTTCGATGGTGTTGTAGCAGATCACTCCCAGCCAGGCGTTCATGCCGACCCAGTGGGGCGTTTCACGAGCATCGCGGAATTCCGCAGACAACTGGTCCAGACCGACCGGCGCGTAGCCCGCCAGCATGTCCTGCTGGTCCATCAGCATCAGACTGGTGGCGGCCAGGCCCCAGACCGCATCGGCCTGGGGATTTTCCTTCTCCGCCAGCAGGCGGGCGGTGATGATGCCGGTGGAATCGCGTACCCAGCGAATGGCGATGTCCGGGTTCTTCTGTTCAAAGGCAACCTGATACGCCTTCAGCTGATCCAGCTCAAGGGCGGTGTAGACGGTCAGCTCGGTCTTGGCCTGGGCGCCGGCGGCGGCCAGGGTCAGCAGCACGGCCAGGGAGGTCTTCTTCGGCATGGTTCTCGCTCCAATTGGTATATACCAGAAAACAGACTTAGCTTAAAAGTGACGTATGACAGTCCGGTGACAGTTCCATGAAAAAACCGGGTCTTGACCCTCGGCTCGACCCCGGCCAAAAAGAAACGGCCGGGCAAGCCCGGCCGTATTCCATTTATTCCGTATTCACCATCCGGCCTCAGCCGGCCAGCGCCACCAGGGTCAGGCCCCCCAGGATCAGGGCCGCGCCGGGCAATTTGCCGCCCCGGTGCGACTCCCCCAGCCAGCAGATGCCGAGCAGCACCCCCAGGGGGATGCTGAGCTGACGCAAGGCCACCACATAGGACACCTGGCTGGCCAGGGCAAAAGCCCACAGCACCAGGCCGTAGGTCAGCCCCATCATGATGCCGGTGAGCATGGCCGGCCGTGCCGCACTGCGGGCGGTAGCCGCCAGGCCGGCGCGAAAGCGCGGCCACAGCAACAGCGGCAGCGAGGTGAACAGCACCGCCATCACCTGCAACCAGAGATAGTAGATAGCCAGGCTCTGCCGGCCGTGCAGCCCATCGAGCCCGTCCCGCAACAGGCCGATGGCGTGGGCGTCGATCAGGCTGTAGCCGCTGGTGCCAAGGGCCGCCAGCAGCGCCAGGGCGCAGCCCGGCGTCCAGTACAACCCCGGCCGCCAGTGACGCAGACTCAGCACCGGCAGCAGCAAACAGCCCGCCAGCACCAGTGCCATGCCGACCCCGGCCGCCGGCGAGATCACCTGGCCCAGGGCCAGGCCGCCCACCCCCACCAGCAGCATGGGCAGGGCCCGGGCCAGGGGATAGGCCAAACTCAGATCCCCCTGGCGGTAGGCCGCGGCCAGGGCCGCCATATACAGGTTCTGGCACAGACCACTGGCCAGCAACCAGCCCCAGAACGCCAGCCCCTGCTCCCGGCCCAGCATCCAGAGGCCAAAGGGCAACAGCAGCAGGCACTGGGTCAGGTTGGCCAGCCAGAAAAAGCCGTAGCCGGGGCTGACCCTCTTGCCGAGCAGGTTCCACAGCGCGTGCAGCGCCGCCGAGCTCAGTACCAGCAACAGGGCCAGCGGCGACATCAGGGACGCTCGCCCCGCGCCAGCCGGGCGTTGATGTCGTCGATCACCGCCGGCAGCTCGGCGATGGTGTCGATCACGTAATGGGCGCCGATGGCGGCGAGACGGCCATGGGCCCGCTCACGCAGCACCTGCTGCTGCGTCGGGCTTTGCGCCTGCCAGTCCGCCAGGGACAGGCCCACCTCGTTGCCCGACACCGCCAGCGCCACCGTCCACATGCCGGCGTTCAGGCCTTCCTCTATGCCCACACCGGTGTCGTCCACCTTGACGCAGGCCTGCACGGCGCTCGCTTCCAGGGCACAGGCCGCTCGCAGGCTCATCTCCGGCCAGGGCCGGCCGCGGCGCACGTCGCTGGCGGTGATCACCACCTCGGGGGTATAGCCCTGCTCGGCGGCGCGCTGCACCAGCTCGGTGATCATGTCACGGCTGTAGCCGGTGTTGGCACCCAGCCGAATGCCGCGACCGGTCAGCTCGCGGGCCACCTCGGCCATGCCCGGGATCAGCTCGGCGCTGTCGCGAATGGATTCAATCTGGATCTGCACAAAATCCTGGTAGAGGCGGTCGATGTCGGCCTCGCTGGCGGCGGCGCCGTGAACCTGGGTCCAGGCATCGGCGATGCGGGTCATGGCCAGCATCTGGCGAATGTGCTCCCGCTTTTCGCTGCCCATGGGGGCGCGGCACTCGGCCAGGGTCACCTCAATACCCTCGCCGGCGAACAGCCGCTGAAAGGCGCGGATCGGCGCCATGGAGCCGAAATCCACTGTGGTGCCGGCCCAATCCATGATCACCGCCTGCACTGAGCCGGTGTAACGACGTTCGAAACGATAGTTCATTGTGTAGTCCTCGATTACCAGTAAATGACGTTTTCGATGGCCGCCAGCAGGCCGGCCACATCCGCTTGGTACACTTCGCCTATGGTGCCGATGCGGAAACAGTCCACCGCCGACACCTTGCCCGGGTAAATCACGTAACCCTGCTCCTTGAGCCCGGTATAGAAACGCTTGAAGTCGTAGTCCGGGCTGGTGGGCGCCGCGAACACGGTGATGATGGGAGACTGCCAGTCCCGCGCCACCAGGGGCTCAAAACCCAGCCGTGCCATGCCGTCCACCAGGGTGCTCTGGTTGTCCGCGTAGCGGCGATGGCGGGCGGCCACACCCCCTTCCTGCTCCAGCTCGGTCAGCGCCTGGGCAAAGGCGCGCACCACGTGGGTCGGCGAGGTAAAGCGCCACTTGCCGCCCTGTTGCTCCATGCACTGCCACTGATCGAACAAGTCCAGGCTGACCGAGCGGGCCCGCCCCTCGCACTGCTCCATGGACGCTTCCCGCGCAATGATGAAGCAGAAGCCGGGCACGCCCTGAATGCATTTATTGGCGCTGGAGATCAGAAAGTCGATGGCCAGATCGCCCACGTCCATGGGCACGCCGCCGAAGGAACTCATGGCGTCCACGATCAGGGTCTTGCCCGCCGTCTTGGCCGCCTGGCACAGCTCGGCCAGGGGGTTGAGAATGCCGGTGGTGGTTTCACAGTGCACAAAGGCGACGTGGCTGATGGCGGGATCCGCCGCCAATGCCCGGGTCAGCAGCTCGGCGGACAGCGGCTCGGTATCGGCCACGTCCACGGTCGCCAGGCTCAGGCCCAGACAGCGGGCGATGTCGCCCATGCGGCGACCGTAGGCGCCGTTGCTCAGCACCAGCAGCTTGCCCTCGGCGGGAATCGCCGAGCCCAGTACCGACTCCACGCCGGCGGTGCCGCTGCCCTGCATCAGCACACTGGTATAGCCCGGCTGGGCGGTGGCCAGCCGGACCAGCTGGTGGCGGATGGGCTGCACCACGCCCTGGTTGTAGCTGTCGTCCCAGGTGCACCAGTCCTTCATCATGGCTTCCCGCACCGTGGCGGAGGTGGAGAGGGGACCCGGGGTCAGCAGCAGGTAAGGATTGTTCACGTTCACTCCTGGTATATACCAAATTTGGCAACACGATAGTCGGAGCCTGGCAACGGAGCAAGATACCTCCCCGCACTGCAACAAAAAATTCATCTGCCTCAGCCCTGTGCATCGCCTCGTGTAGGGGAGATAATGGCGCCAGATTTCAACGCTTTGAGAGTGGCCACCCCAGCGGCAACAAGTCCAACAGCTGGTGTAGGCCATAATGGAAGACCATGACCAAACCTCACTACCAGCAGATCAGCGACAGCATAGAGGCCCAGATCCGCAGCGGCGCCCTGCTCGCCAACACCAAGCTGCCCTCCGAGCGCCAGCTCAGCGACGCCTTTGCCACCACCCGCGTGACCCTGCGCGAGGCCCTGTCCCGGCTCGAAGGCAAGGGCCTGATCTACCGCGCCAACCGCCGTGGCTGGTACATCACCCCAGGCCGCATCAACTACAACCCGACCCAGCGCCTGCCGTTCAACGAAGTGGTGTCCAGCCAGGGCCGCCAGCCCGACACTCAAGTGCTGGCCCGTCAGCTGGCGCCGGCCGAGCCGGCGGTACACAAGGCGCTGGGACTGGCGCCTTTGATTCCCTTGCACCGGGTGCGCCGGCTGCGCACCATAGACGGCCACGCCGTACTGCTGGAAGAGAACCACCTGAACCCGACCCGCTTTCCCGGGCTGGAACGGCACGATCTGAGCCGCTCCCTGACCCGGCTGTTCGAGCAGGAATACGGCGTCGTCATCACCACCATGGAGCTCAACATGTACCCGGTGGCGCTGGATGAGGAACGGGCCCAGGCCCTGGGCGTGGCCACCGGGGCCGCCGCCCTCTTCATCAGCCGCCTGTCCCGGGATGCCGCCGGCGAGGTGGTCGAGCTGGACTGGGAATACTGGCGCCACGACGCGCTTAATATTCAGCTGTCGGTCTGAGCCGGAAACATCACTTTTTAAACAAAGTGTCACACCATCGTCATGTTGGATTTGTAGATTGCCCGAAACTGGTCTAAACCAGATTGGGGAAATCTGATGACATATTTGACAATCGACACTGTGGTAAAAAGCTTCGGCGACTTTCGCGCGCTCAAGGGCGTCAGCCTGACCGTGGAAGAAGGCGAGTTCATCTGTTTTCTGGGCCCCAGCGGTTGCGGCAAGACCACGCTGCTGCGCGCCATCGCCGGCCTGGACCTGCCCACCGACGGCCGCATCGAACAGGCCGGGCGCGACATTACCCTGGCGCCCCCGGAGCAGCGGGACTTCGGCATCGTATTTCAGTCCTACGCCCTGTTTCCCAACCTCAGCGTTTACCAGAACATCGCCTTTGGCCTGGAGAACATGCGCCTGCCCAAGGCCGAGATCCAGGAGCGCGTACAGTCGCTGCTCGACACCATAGGCCTGCCCGACAGCGGCCACAAATATCCGGGCCAGCTCTCCGGCGGCCAGCAGCAGCGGGTCGCCCTGGCCCGGGCCATCGCCCTGTCGCCGGGCCTGCTGCTGCTGGACGAACCCCTGTCGGCGCTGGACGCCCGGGTGCGCATTCAGCTGCGCGCCGAGATCAAACGGCTGCAGAAGGAACTCGGCATCACCACCATCATGGTCACCCACGATCAGGAAGAAGCCCTGGCCATGGCCGACCGCATCGTGGTGATGAACCACGGCGAAATCGAACAGATCGGCACCCCCGAGCAGATCTACTACCAGCCCGCCACCCCCTTTGTGGCCCGCTTCATCGGCGCCATGAACTTCTACAGCGCCGTGGCCGACGAGCAGGGCCGGCTGCGCCTGGGCGAGCATGCCCTGCCCCGCCAGGTCGCCCCGGGCAGCCGCCACCTGCTGGCCTGGCGTCCCGAGCTGACCCGGCTGGCCGACGCCGGTCAGGGCCCCGCCCTGACCGGCCGCATTCGTGAGCTGTCCTTCCTCGGTGCCTTTGTGCGGGCCGAGGTGACGGTGGACAGCCACCCCGAGCCGATCCTGGCCGACCTGTCGCCCCGGGACTGCAACATGGAGCAACTGAAGCCCGGCCAGGAAATCAGCCTGGCGCTGCCGCTGGAACACACCCACCTGTTCTGCGGGGCCAACCCATGACCAGCCTGAGCCTGCCCCGACCGCTGAGCCGGGACGACAAGCTGCAGCGCGGCCTGCTGGCACTGATCTGCGTGCTGTTTCTGATTGCCCTGGTGCTGCCCCTCGGCCAGATCCTGATCACCGCCTTTACCGACGGCGAGGGCCGCTTCGCCGGCCTGGACAACATACGCCGCTACCTGACCACGGCGGCCCTGGGCCAGTCCCTGCTCAACACCCTGACCATGGGCCTGATGGTCACCCTGCTGGTGACCGGCCTGGCCTTTCTCTATGCCTATGGCCTGACCCGTGCCCGGCTGCCGGCCCGCCCCCTGTTCAAGGTGGTGGCCATGGTGCCGATTCTGGCGCCGTCCCTGCTGCCGGCCATCAGCCTGATCTACCTGTTCGGCAACCAGGGCGTGCTGCGCCATTGGCTGGGCGGCGAAAGCATCTATGGCCCCACCGGCATCGTGCTGGGACTGTCGTTCTGGGCCTTTCCCCATGCGGTCATGCTGCTCAGCACCGCCATGGGCGCCGCCGACGGTCGCCTGTTCGAAGCCTGCAGGGTGCTGCGCGGCGGCCCGGTGCGGGCGTTTTTCAAGGTCACCCTGCCCGGCATCAAGTACGCCCTGCTCAGCACCCTGATGGTGGTGTTCACCATGGTGATCACCGACTTCGGCGTGCCCAAGGTGATCGGCGGCCAGTATTCCATGCTGGCCACCGACATCTACAAGCAGGTGGTGGGTCAGCAGAACTTCACCATGGGTGCCCTGGTCAGCACCCTGCTGCTGCTGCCGGCCCTGCTCGCCTTTGCCGCCGACAGCTGGCTGCAAAAGCGCAATCCGCCGCTGATCGACAGCCGCTCCCAGCCGTTTCGACCCGAGCCCAAGCCCTGGCGCGACGGCTTCTTCCTGCTGTATTGCAGCCTGATAGCCCTGGCCCTGTTGGCGGTGGTCGCCATGGCCGGCTATGCCTCCCTGGTGCAGTTCTGGCCCTACAACCTGAGCCTGACCCTGGACCATTACGGCTTTGACCTGATCGACGGCTGGCAGGCCTATGGCAATTCGCTGCGCATGGCCGGCCTGACCGCCCTGTTCGGCACCCTGCTGATCTTCCTCGCCGCCTACCTGGTGGAAAAAGGCCAGCACCAGAGCGGCCTGCGCAAGCTGCTGCACGGCCTGGCCATGGTGCCGCTGGCGGTGCCGGGACTGGTACTGGGCCTGGCCTACATCTTTTTCTTCAACCAGCCCGGCAATCCGCTGAACGGCCTCTATGGCGGCATGACCCTGCTGGTGGTGTCGACCATAGTGCACTTCTACACGGTCGGGCACCTGACCGCGATCACCGCCCTCAAGCAACTGCCGGCGGAGATCGAGGCCATTGCCGCCTCGCTGCGCATCAGCCGGTTCAAGGCCATGTGGCGGGTCAGCCTGCCCATGTGCCTGCCGGCGGTGCTGGACGTGGCCATCTATCTGTTCGTCAACGCCATGACCACGGTGTCGGCGGTGGTGTTCCTGTACGGTCCCGACACCATGCTGGCCTCGGTCGCCGTGCTTAACCTGGACGACAGCGGCGATATCGCCCCGGCGGCGGCCATGGCCATGTTGATCTTTTTCACCGCCCTCGGCGCCAAGCTGCTGCACCTGGCCGCCGGCCGGGGCCTGCTGCGCCTGACGCAAGGCTGGAGACACGCATGACCCAATCCCAACGTCCCTTCTGGCTGCAACAGGCCCTGGAGCGGGAAGCCCCCGCACCCGCCACCCCGCTGCGGCGGCACCTTGAGGCCGATGTGTGTATCGTCGGCGGCGGCTACACCGGCCTGTGGAGCGCCATTCGCCTCAAGCAGGCCGAGCCGGAACTCAACATAGTGGTGCTGGAGCGGGAGCTGTGCGGCAGCGGCGCCTCGGGTCGCAACGGCGGCTGCCTGCTGACCTGGTCCACCAAGTACCCGTCCCTGTGCCGCCGCTACGGCGAACGGGAAGCGGCCCGGCTGGTGCGGGCCTCGGAGCGGGCGGTGCTGGAGATTCGGGACTTCTGCGAGCAACACGGCATCGACGCCGAGCTGCGCATCGACGGCACCTGCTACACCGCCACCAACGGCGCCCAGAGCGGCACCATGGCCCGGCTGGCGGCGGGGCTGGAGCGGCAGGGCCTGAACAGCTGGTCGGCACTGAGCGAAGCCGAACTGCTGGCACTCACCGGCTCCGAGGCCCACCTGGAAGGCCACTTCTCGCCCCTGGCCGGCTCGGTGCAACCGGCCCTGCTGGTGCGCGGCCTGCGCCGGGTGGCGCTGGATCTGGGCGTGGCCGTGTACGAGCACAGCCCCATGACCCGGCTCAGCCGCAGCCGCCCGGCCCGGGTCGACACCGTCGCCGGCAGCGTCACCGCCGGCAAGGTGATACTGGCGCTCAACGCCTGGACTCCCGGCCTGTTCAGGGAGTTCGACCGGCACCTGGTGCTGGTGTCGTCGGACATGGCGATCACCAGCCCGGCCCCGGCCGAGCTCAAGCGCCTCGGCCTCAACCACGGCACCACCGTGGTCGACGGCCGCACCTTCGTGCACTACTACCGCAGCACCCCGGATGGCCGGCTGATGCTGGGCAAGGGCGGCAACCTGTTCGCCTATGGCAACCGGATCGTCGGGGCCTTCGACCGGCCGAGCCGTTATCGCTCCCAGCTGGCGGCGGCGCTGCGGCGCTTCTTTCCCGATCTCCGGGCCGACATCGCCGCCACCTGGACCGGGCCGTCGGACCGCTCCGCCACCGGCCTGCCCTTCTTCGGCCGGCTCGACGGCGACGGCGACATCTACTACGGCCTGGGCTATTCCGGCAACGGCGTGGTGCAGAGCCTGCTCGGCGCCAAAATCCTCACCAGCCTGGTCTTGCGCCGGGACGACGACTGGGCCCGCTGCGGCCTGGCGCAGGGTCCCCAGGGGCGCTTTCCACCGGAGCCGGTACGCTGGCTGGGCGCCATGACGGTACGCAACGCCATACGGCGCAAGGAGGCGGCCGAGGACAGGGGCGACGAGCCCTGGCCCTGGGACAAGTGGCTGGCCCGTTTCGCCGAGGCCGCCGGCAAGGCGGACAAGGGGGGATGAACGTAAAAAGGGATGCGGTCGCATCCCTTTTTTGGTTCGATGATAACGCCCATCGGCATTTTCCGCCGGCTCTTTCCCGGCGGCACCGCTTTACAGGATGATATCCTGCAGCTTCTTGTCCTTGCGCGACAGGATATGGGTCGAGCGGATACGGCGGATGGTGCGGGACTTGCCGCGGATCACCAGGGTTTCGGTGTGGGCGTAATGGCCGTCGCTGCTGATGCCTTCCAGCAGGTCGCCCTTGGTGATGCCGGTGGCGGCGAAGATGACGTTGTCGGTGCGGGCCATCTCTTCCAGCTTCAATATCTTGCCTACCTCGATGCCCATCTGCTTGCAGCGCTCGATCTCCTGCCGGCCCAGCTCCAGGCTCTCTTCGCTCGGGCCCTTCACTTCATAGCGCGGCACCAGCCGGGCCTGCATGTCGCCGTCCAGGGCGCGCACCACGGCGGCGGAAATCACCCCCTCGGGCGCCCCGCCCACGCCGTAGAGCATGTCCACTTCGCTTTCCGGAATGCAGGCCAGGATGGACGCGGCCACGTCGCCGTCGGGAATGGCGAACACCCGCACGCCCAAGCCCTGCATGGTCTTGATCGCCTTGTCGTGGCGCGGCTTGGCCAGGGTGATCACGGTAACGCGGGACAGGGGCTTGTTGAGGGCTTTCGCCACCGCCTTGATGTTCTGCTCGAGGGATTTGTCCAGATCGATGGCCCCCTTGGCGCCGGCGCCGACGATCAGCTTTTCCATGTACATGTCGGGGGCGCGCAGGAAGGCGCCCTTCTCGCCCACCGCCATCACCGCCAGGGCGTTGGACTGGCCCATGGCGGTCATGCGGGTGCCCTCGATGGGGTCCACCGCGATATCCACCTCGTCGCCGCCCAGGCCGACCTGCTCGCCGATATAGAGCATGGGCGCCTCGTCGATCTCGCCCTCGCCGATCACCACCTCGCCGCTGATCTCGATTTCGTTCAGCACATGACGCATGGCCGCCACCGCGGCCGCATCGGCGATGTTCTTGTCGCCCCGGCCCAACCACTTGTAGCCCGCCAGGGCGGCCGCTTCGGTCACCCGGGAAAATTCAATGGCCAATTCACGTCTCATGGAGTTTTCCTAAATAATTCAGATAGTCGCTATTTACCCAGTATCCGCTGGCGGAAGATGCGGTAGACGTCGGGGATCTGCTCCACCCCGGTCACGCATACGTCCAGATCGTGCAGCTTGCCGTCCTTGATGCCGTACACCCAGCCGTGCACCGACAGCGGCTGGCCGCGCTTCCAGGCGTTCTGCACTATGGTGGTGTGGCACAGGTTGGCCACCTGCTCCACCACGTTCAGCTCGCACATGTAGTCTTCCCGCACCTGCTGGTCTGCTATCGCTTCCAGCGCTTCCTGGTGTTTGTAGTAGATGTCCTTGATATTGCGCAGCCAGTTGTCGATGAGCCCCAGTTCCTTGTTCTGCATGGCGGCCAGGACGCCGCCGCAGCCGTAGTGGCCGCAGACGATGATGTGTTTCACCTTGAGCGCTTCGACGGCGTATTGTACCACCGACAGGCAGTTGAAGTCCGTATGCACCACCAGGTTGGCCACGTTGCGGTGCACGAACACGTCGCCGGGCAGCAGGCCGGTCAGCTGGTTGGCGGGCACCCGGCTGTCGGAGCAGCCGATCCACAGGTATTCGGGCGCCTGCTGCAAGGACAACTGCTCGAAGAAGGTGGGATCCTCGGCCTTGATCTTTTCGGCCCATTCCCGGTTGTTGTCGAACAGATGCTTCAGAATTTTCATGGGGGCTATCCTGCTTTCCAATGGTTGATATGCGTACGGAAAAAAGGCCCCGTCCGGGGCCTTTGATCACTGATTTCTTGTCGCTCAGGCATCCATGGCGGCCTTGAGTTTCTTCAACGCGGTTTTTTCCAGTTGGCGGATACGCTCGGCGGAGACCCCGTACTCGTCGGCCAGGCTCTGCAGCGTGGTCTTGTCGTCTTCATCCAGCCAGCGGGCCTGGATGATGCGGCGGCTGCGCTCGTCCAGGCTGTCCAGGGCAGCGCGCAGGCGGCGATTGGCGGTCTGCTCCCAGTTGGCTTCCTCCACCTGGCCGGCCACATCGGAACTCT
Source organism: Zobellella sp. An-6 (assembly GCF_052487945.1). Lineage (NCBI taxonomy): Bacteria > Pseudomonadati > Pseudomonadota > Gammaproteobacteria > Aeromonadales > Aeromonadaceae > Zobellella > Zobellella sp. An-6. The sequence continues at coordinate 4,068,142 of NZ_CP199259.1, forward strand.
TGTCTTCCAGGTAGTGCACCGGCGCAAAGCTGGAGTCCTTGTCGTCATCATCCGAGGCCAGGTCGAAGGCCTGATCCTGGGCGCTCATGCGGGATTCCATCTCCAGCACTTCGGCGGGGGACACCCCCAGATCCTGGGCGACGGTGTCCACTTCCTGCTGGTTGAACCAGCCCAGGCGCTTCTTGGACTTGCGCAGGTTGAAGAACAGCTTGCGCTGGGCCTTGGTGGTGGCCACCTTGACCACCCGCCAGTTGCGCAGCACGTATTCGTGGATCTCGGCCTTGATCCAGTGCACGGCGAAGGACACCAGCCGCACGCCCACGGTAGGATCGAAGCGCTTCACCGCCTTCATCAGGCCGATGTTGCCTTCCTGGATCAGGTCGGCCTGGGGCAGGCCGTAACCGGAATAACTCTTGGCGATGTGCACCACAAAGCGCAGATGAGACATGATCAACTGCCGGGCGGCGCTCAGATCGCCGTCGTTCTGCAGCCGTTCGGCCAGGGATTTTTCTTCTTCCGCGCTGAGCACGGGAATGGTGTTTACCGCCTGGATATAGGCCTCCAGGCTGCCCTGGGGGACCAGGGCAAAGTGGCGCTGAAAATCTGTCGTCATCAAACTCGTGTTCATTACATGACTCCGTATCAAACGGCTGCGGTTCGCACCCTGCAATGACCTTGATTGTCTGGTTCCGTACCCACCGGGCTGCGGAAAATTTATTTATCTTATACCAAATGTCAAGCCGGATCGCCCCTCGCTGCGCAAATGAGACCGCAATCGGGGGCAAAAGTTCAACCCGGCTCGATGGCCCTGATATGGCGGCGCACCGAAAAGCCCGAGGCCAGCAGGCTGAGCAGGGTCGCCGTGAGCAGCAGCCACAGGCTTTCCTGCACGCCCAGGCCCAGCAGGTGAAAATCGCTCTGGTAGAGCGCCGCCAGGGCGCTGACCTTGTGACTGAGCCAGAACACCATCACCAGGGTCAGCCACCAGGCCAGCAAACCGCCGATAATGCCATACCACAGGCCGACATACAGGAAGGGCCGCTGGATAAAGCCGTCGGTGGCGCCCACCAGCTTCATCACCTGGATCTCGTGGCGGCAGTTGAGGATGTTGAGCCGCAGGGTATTGCTCACCACCAGCAGTACCCCGGCCAACAGCAGCACCGCCATGCCCACCACCGCCTGACGCAGCAGATCCACGATGCCCGACAGCCGGGCCAGCCAGGCCATATCCAGCCGGGCCGAGGCCACCGCCGGTTCGGCATGCATGTCCGCCAGCAGCAGTTCGGCCGCATCCGGGGCTCGTCCGCTCTCGGACAGGTTGAGGATAAACACCGCCGGCAGCGGGTTGTCTTCAAGCAATGACAGCGCCTCGGCGAAGCCGGCGGCGCCGCTGAAGTCGGCCAGTCCCTGTTCGGGGCTGATATAGGTGACCCTGTCGATCTCCTCCAGCTGGGACAAGCGCTGCTGCAAGTCGGTCAGCTGAGCCTCGGTCACCCCCTGCTGCAGATAGAGGCTGATCTGGGCCTGGCTCTGCCAGGCCCGGCTGACCGATTCGGCGTTCTTCAGCAACACATAGAAGCTGGCCGGCAGCGCCAGGCTGACCCCCAGCACCGCTATGGTCATCAATGAACTCAGGGGAGTGCGCCACAGCTCGCCCAGGCTGGCGAACAGCTGACGCAGATGATCCACCCAGTACATGGCCAGGCGCCGGTGCCAGACCACTTTGTGTCCTTGCTTGCTCATGCGGGCTCCTCCACCTGCATACGGCCGGCATTGAGGGTCAGGGTGCGGTAGCGCAGGGCATTGATCAGGCCGGTGTCGTGGGTGGCGATCAGCACGCTCACCCCCACCCGGTTGAAGGCCTCGAACAGGCGCAGTATTTCCATCGACAGCTCCGGATCCAGGTTGCCGGTGGGCTCGTCCGCCAGCAGCAGCGAGGGCTTGTTGACGATGGCCCGGGCGATGCCCACCCGCTGTTGCTCGCCGCCGGAGAGCATGGGCGGAAAGTAGCGGTCCTTGCCGTGCAGGCCGACCTTGTCCAGGGCCGCCGACACCCGCCGGCGGATGTCCTGATGGCTGTAGCCCTCGATCACCAGCGGCAGGGCCACGTTGTCGAACACGGTGCGGCCGTTGATCAGGTGGTGATCCTGAAAAATCATGCCGATGCGCCGGCGCACATAGGGAATGTCGCCGCGGCGGATGCGGCTCACGTCCTGGCCGTTGAAGAACACCCGGCCGTCGGTGGGCCTTTCCATCACGCTGATCAGCTTGAGCAGGGTACTCTTGCCGGCCCCGGAGTGGCCGGTCAGGTACGCCATCTCACCCTTTTGCAGGTGAAAGCTGACCTTCTGCAGGGCCTGAAAGCCCCCGCTGTATACCTTGCTAACCTGCTCGAAGCGGATCATTTATTCTTCCCGGCTAAAGAGAGCGTCGATAAATTCTTTCGAGTTGAAGGGGCGCAGATCGTCGATCTTCTCGCCCACCCCGATATAGCGGATGGGAATGCCGAACTTGTCGGCCACCGCGAAGATGACCCCGCCCTTGGCGGTGCCGTCCAGCTTGCTCAGGGTGATGCCGGTGATGGGCACGGCCTCGTTGAAGATCTTGGCCTGGCTGAGGGCGTTCTGGCCGGTGCCGGCGTCCAGGGTCAGCATGATCTCGTGGGGAGCGGCGGCGTCCACCTTCTGCATCACCCGCACGATTTTCTTCAGTTCCTCCATCAGGTGCGCCTTGTTCTGCAGGCGACCGGCGGTGTCGGCGATCAGCACGTCTATCTTGCGCGCCTTGGCCGCCTGCACCGCGTCGAAGATCACCGAGGCCGCGTCGGCGCCGGTGTGCTGGGCGATCACCGGTATCCGGTTGCGCTCGCCCCACACCTGCAGCTGCTCCACCGCCGCGGCGCGAAAGGTGTCGCCGGCGGCCAGCATCACCGACTTGCCCTCGGCCTGGAACTGGCGCGCCAGCTTGCCGATGGTGGTGGTCTTGCCCACGCCGTTGACGCCCACCATCAGGATGACGAAGGGCTGGTGCCCGCCGTCGATCTCAAGCGGCTTGTCCACCTTGGCCAGGATCTCGCCCATTTCTTCCTTCAGCAGCTCGTACAGCGCCTCGCCGTCCTTCAACTGGCGACGGCTGGCCTGACGGGTCAGGTTGTCGATGATCGACATGGTGGTTTCCACCCCCAAATCGGCGGTGAGCAGCTGGGTTTCCAGCTCCTCGAACAGCTCGTCGTCGATCTTCTTGCCGCGGAACAGACCGAAAAAGCCGGAGCCCAGGTTCTGCCGGGTCTTGAGCAGGCCCTGCCTGAGGCGGGCAAAAAAGCCCTGTTTGGGCGCCTTGGCCGCTTCGGCCTCGGCGCGGGCGGCGTCCTCGGCCAGCCGGGCCTGCTCCGCCGCTTCCTCCTCGGCCGCCAGCCGGGCTTCTTCTTCCACCGCCTGGCGGGCTTCTTCCTCGGCGCGCGCCGCCGCTTCGGCGGCCAGGCGTGCCTCTTCCTCGGCCTGGGCCTCGGCCGCCAGGCGGGCCTCTTCCGCCGCCTGGGCCTCGGCCGCCAGGCGGGCCTCTTCCGCCGCCTGCGCCTCGGCCGCCAGCCGCGCCTCTTCCGCCGCCTGGGCCTCGGCCGCCAGCCGCGCCTCTTCCGCCGCCTGGGCCTCGGCCGCCAGCCGCGCCTCTTCCGCCGCCTGGGCCTCGGCCGCCAGCCGGGCCTCTTCCGCCGCCTGCGCCTCGGCCGCCAGCCGGGCTTCTTCCGCCGCCTGGGCCTCGGCCGCCAGCCGGGCTTCTTCCGCCGCCTGGGCTTCGGCTGCAAGGCGCTCCTCTTCCGCCTTGCGCTCATCCAGCGCCTCTTCCACTTCCGCCGCGGCACCGGCTTCGGCTTCCGAGGCCATGGCCTGCTGCGCCGCCGCTTTATTTTGCTCTTCTGAGTCCTGCTGTTCTTCTTGTTTCTTGCCAAAGCCCAGCCAGGAGAAAAAACCTTTTTTCGCCATCCTGCTCTTACTCACTTGTGTCGGGGGGAGATTAGTACTGGCCGAGGGTCGGCCCCTTCATTAAAATACCCGCCCCTTAGGGGTGCAAAACCGCCTTATACTAGCATTTTATTGAAAGACGGCGAAACGAGATGGCGAAAGCAAAAACAGGCGGCAAGGCCTCCTCGGGCCCGGGACATATCCGCCTGATCGGCGGCCAGTGGCGGGGACGCAAGCTGCCGGTGCTGGACAGTGAAGGGCTGAGGCCCACCACCGACAGAGTCAAGGAAACCCTGTTCAACTGGCTGATGTTCGATATCCGCGGCTGTCGCTGTCTCGATCTCTTCGCCGGCAGCGGCAGCCTGGGCTTCGAGGCCTTGTCCCGCGGCGGCGCCGAGGTGGTGCTGGTGGAAAAGGATCCCAGGGTGGCCCAGCAACTGCGGCGCAACCTGGCCAGCCTGCCCGGGGCCCGGGGGCAAGTATTCAATACCGATGCCCTCGCCTTCCTGCAATCGGCCGCCACCCCCTTCGATCTGGTGTTTCTGGATCCCCCCTTTCACCAGGATCTGCTGCCCGAAGTCTGCCGCCTGCTCGAGCAGGGCGGCTGGCTGGCCGACGGAGCCAGGCTCTATATCGAACGGGAGCAGGCCGCCGAGGCCCTGCTCCTGCCGGCCAACTGGCGGCGGCTGAAAGGCAAGCAGGCCGGTCAGGTCTGTTATCAACTCTATCAAAGGGAGCAAGTGCAAGAATGAAGGTACTGAATATTCTGATGCGGCTGGTGATGCTGGTGTTCTGGGCCGGCATCGCCTACGCCCTGCTCGGCCCCGGTTTCGAAGAGGCCGGCTCCATGCCGCTGATACTGGGTGGCGTGGTGCTGTTCATGCATCTGCTGCAGATGCTGATGCTCAGGCAGGTCGCCGGCGTCCTCCACCCGACAGCCAAGGACTATATCGAAGTGCTGGTGTTCGGCTCCTTCGCCATGCATCGCCACCGTGCCCGCCTGAAGGCACTGATGGAGCAGCAGCGCTGACGGGCGTTACCCCGGCTTTTCTTCGGCCTCGGGTTCCTGCCCGCACCGCCAGCAGATCTCGAAACTGGCGGCGTTGGGTTCCCCACAGTGCGGGCATCGCCAGGAGCCGCAGCTCCCCCGCCGGTATTGCTCCAGAATAAGCCGGGCCTCTTTCAGGTCTCCCGGGTGGATCAGCAGGGTCACTTCCACCGCGTTCACCGGCAGTTCCCCCAGGGCACCGGACAGGGCCTCCCCCTGCAGCAGCACCGCTATGCCGGCCACTTCCATCGCACCCTTCAGGGTGTGGGCTTCCAGGCTATTGGCGGCCTGATATACCGGTATCCACTCGCTCATGGTGCTCCTCTGGCCAGCACGAATAGAAAAAGGGGGTGACATCATGTCACCCCCTTTTGGGTTGTCGTATGGTTAATCCTTAAACCAAGTTGCTCCCTGCAATCCCTGACATTACCTTATCCTTAAGGTGTTCCTCTTCCCGATCCGTCGGTGTGTCCTAGTCATCCTGACCGCGGTTCATCCTGAGCCGCTCGACTGTCTCCGTCCTGGGAGGTGTCCCTTACCGCATCCTGCGGTGTTCCTTTCGCCTGCCTGGCAGCCCGTCTTCCTGACAGACTTCCTTGCTCCTTGCCCTTCTAACTATAGAGAAGTTTGAGAATCCCTCAAGGCACCAAACTCGCAAAAAAGTTCAACCCACCCATGAAAAAACGCATATCCAATTGATAATAAATTAAAAAATATAACTCCCACCGTGAAAAACCCCTATATAAAAACGTTTTCTCCGGCCCGTTATTGAGAGATCTCTTACAAGACCAGGAGTGAAAGTCGCAACACCTTGCCCTGGTTTAAAAACCGTGGCGTCCGCATAGCTCACCGCTTAGGATAAAACGGTCTAACAAAAGGAGCGATCATGAACAGACTGGAACTGCCATCGGCCCTGGTGGACTGCGATTGGCTGGCGGCCCACCTCTCCCACCCCGATCTGGTGGTGCTGGATGCCAGCTGGCACATGCCGGCCGCCAACCGCAGCGGCGAACAGGAATGGCGCCGGCAACGCCTCCCCGGCGCCCGCTTCTTCGACTTCGATAACCGTATCAAGGATCCTCACAGCTCCTTGCCCCACATGCTGCCGGACGAGGCACTGTTTTCCCAAGCGGCATCAGAGCTGGGCATCGATAACCACCACTGCCTCGTCGTCTATGACAGCAGCGGCATCTTTTCCGCCCCCCGGGTCTGGTGGATGTTCAGGGCCATGGGCCATGAGCGGGTGGCGGTACTGGATGGTGGCCTGCCCGCCTGGCTGGCCGCCGGCCTGCCCCTGGAGCAGGGGGAGCCGCTCCCGGTTGCTGCCGGTCACTTTGTCGCCCACCGGCAAAGTACCTGGATAGCGGACGCCGGCCAGGTCGAAACCGCTTTGCAGGATCAAGGCTATCGGGTACTGGACGCCCGCAGCCGCGAGCGCTTCAGCGGCGAGGCGCCGGACCCGCGCCCAGGGGTGCGCCCGGGCCACATGCCGGGCGCCTGCTGCCTGCCGTTCGGGGAGTTGCTGGAACAGGGCCACCTGCTGCCAGGCTCGGAGCTGGCGCGGAAACTGGCGCCCCTGCTGGCACCGGAGCAGCGGCTGATATGTAGCTGCGGTTCGGGCGTCACCGCCGCCATAGTGGCGCTGGCGGCCCATCTCGCCGGTCATGAGGAGATTGCCGTCTATGACGGTTCCTGGGCGGAATGGGGCGGTTCAAGTGCATTGCCGGTGATCCGGGACAAGCGCCAATAACAGAAAAGCCCGCCATGGAGGCGGGCTGTCGGGAGGGTGCAGGCTGTTACTTCCCGCCGTTGGGCCGGACCGCCACGCCCATCTTCAGGGCCAGCCAGATCACCAGCACCAGGGAAATCATCACCGACAGATAGTTGGAGCCCATCTCCGGGAACTGGGTGCGCAGGAAAGCGGAGTAGCCGAACACCCCCACCAGGAAACTCAGCAGGGTGCACAGCGGGGTATCGCCCTCCATGGGCACGCTCAGGTATTCCTGGTACAGCAGGTAGGCCGCCAGCACCAGCGAAATAATGGGGAAAATGGAAAACGCCAGTTGGCTGACGCTCAGGGTGGCCAGGGTGGCGTTGCCACAGATGCCGACCAGCAGAGCCAACAAGATGGGTTTACGGCGAATTTGCTTACTTCCTGACATGTTCTTCCTTCCTATGTAGGGCCTAGAGCCTCTTTGCCTTGTTATATGCATCCGCGCCCTTGGCAATGATGCGCAGCTGCAGGATCATGCGTTCGGCCAGGGCCTCCCGCTCTTCATCGTTCATGTCCAGCGCCTCGGCCCCGCCGCTGAAGACGATGGTCACCATCGCCTGGGCCTGGGCCTCCGCATGGCGGCGGCTGGTGCGCTGCCGCTCCTCCAGGTAGTCGGTCAGCTCGGCGGTAAAATGCTGGATCTCCCGCGCCACCGCCTGGCGAAACGCCGCCGAGGTGCCGGAGCGTTCCCGCAACAGTAACCGGAACACATCCGGGCTGCTATCGATAAATTCCATGAAGGTCTTTACCGAAATCTGGATCACGCTGCCGCCGTCCGCGATGCGCTGCCGCGCCTGGCGCATCAGCTGGCGCAGGGTCAGGCCGCCTTCGTCGACCAGGGTCAGCCCCAGTTCCTCCATGTCCTTGAAGTGGCGGTAGAAGGAGGTCGGTGCCAGCCCCGCCTCCCGGGCCACCTCGCGCAGGCTCAGGCTGGAAAAGCTGCGTTCGGCGCTCAACTGGCGAAAGGCTGCCTCGATCAGCGACCGTCGGGTCTTTTCTTTTTGTTCTGCGCGAATACCCACGGCACACCAGGGTCTAACTCTTGTAATGGCCGGATCATACCTTTTTGTGTGAACCCGGTCAGCCCCGGTTGGTCAATTTATGATTGACGCTGCCCCGCCTTCACCATGAAAATGGTGTACAGATGTTCGCTCAATGGATGCCAAGATGCGTAAACCCCCTCTGCTATGGACCAATGCCATCCTCTTCGCCGGCACCGGGCTGGCGGCCATGGTACTGGTCCCCTGGTACGGCCTGACTCAGGGCTACGACGGCTGGCAATGGCTGGCCATGCTGCTGCTGTTCAGCTACAGCTGCCTGTCGATCACCGCCGGCTACCACCGCCTGTGGGCCCACAAGGCCTACGACGCCCACCCGTTGTTGCAGTGGCTGTTCGCCCTGGGCGGCGCCCTGTCGCTGCAGAATTCCGCCTTCCGCTGGTGCGCCGATCACCGCCGTCACCATCGTCATGTGGACGACCTGGACAAGGATCCCTACTCCGCCAAACGCGGCCTGTGGTTTTCCCACATGGGCTGGATGCTGCGCGACTACCACCCGGAAGACGACAGCAATATCCCCGACCTCAAGCGCAACCCCATACTGCAATTCCAGCACCGGCATTACCTGGCGCTGACCCTGGCCATGAACGTCGGCCTGCCGGTACTGCTCGGCCTCTGGCACGGGGATCTCTGGGGCATGCTGCTGATGGCCGGTGTGCTGCGCCTCTTCCTCGGCCACCATGTCACCTTCTTCATCAACTCCCTGGCCCACTACTGGGGCCGCCAGCCCTACACCAGCAAGAACACGGCGCGGGACAACGACATCCTGGCGGTGCTGACCTTCGGCGAGGGCTACCACAACTTCCACCATCTGTTCGAGTACGACTATCGCAACGGCATCCGCTGGTGGCACTACGATCCCACCAAGTGGCTGATCCGCACCCTGAGCTGGTTGGGACTGGCGAAACGGCTGCGCACCTGCCCCCAGGAGAAGATAGAGCAGGCCAGGCTGGAGCGCCGGCTGGAAGTGGCCCGCCAGAAGATACTGCGCCGGCAACAGAGCGCCGATACCGAGCAGTGGCTGGCCCTGCTGCACAGCGAATACGAACGTCTGCTGGCCCAGCTCAAGGATTACTACCAGGCCCGCAAGTCCTTGCTGGAGCTGAAGAAAAAGGCAGCACGCTGCAAGTACGAGGAGCTGCGGCTCAAGCTGAGCTGCGACGAGCTGAAGGCCGCCTTCACCACCCAGAAACGCAACTGGCTGAAGCTGACCACCCAGTTTGCCTAAAGCATGAGGCGGGATCTTCCCGCCTTATTTTTTGCTGCAAATTCCAACACCACCACCGTTATTCCCTGCCCAGCCAGCTTCTCTTTGACAAAAACGCTGCAAAACACCATAGTCTTCGCCATTTTTAACCAATATCGACTGTAGCGTTAGCTTTACAGTCCGCAGGAGCAGCAAGACGTGGAAACAAGGGCACAGTTCAGCAGCAAGCTGGGATTCGTCATGGCCGCCGCCGGCTCGGCCATCGGCGTGGGTAATATCTGGGGCTTCCCCACCCAGGCGGCCAGCAACGGCGGCGGCGCCTTCCTGCTGGTCTACCTGCTGTTCATCTTCCTGCTCGGCTATCCCATGCTGGTGGCGGAGATCACCATAGGCCGCCATGGCCAGGCCAGCCCTTTCCGCGCCCTGCAGCAACTCACCGGCAACCCGGCGGGCAAGGCCGTCGCCGGCCTGGTGGGACTGGCGGCGGTGGTGACCGTGAGCCTGATCTTCACCTTCTACGCCATCGTGTCCGGCTGGTTTGTCGCCTATGCGCTGGAGCCCCTCGCCAGGATGGCCGGCGCCGCCGAGGGAGCGGACTGGCTGACCGGCTTTTCCAGCTCCCGCAACCTGGTGTTCACCCTGCTGTTCGCCCTGCTCAGTCTCTACGTGGTCAGCCGCGGCCTGGAAAAGGGCATAGAACAGTGGTCGCGCCGGCTGATGCCGCTGCTGCTGGTGATGCTGGTGCTGCTAACCGGCTACATGCTGCTGCAACCGGGCGCCGGGGTCGGTCTCAAGGCCTACCTGGTACCGGACTTTTCCCGGGTATTCCACGGTGAGGTACTGATCGGCGCCCTGGGTCAGAGCTTTTTCTCCCTGTCGCTGGGCGCGGCGGTGATGATGCTGTATGGCTCCTACCTGAGCCGCCAGGCCAGCATACCGGCCCTCGCCGCCCAGGTGACCCTGCTGGACACCGGCGTGGCTTTTCTCGCGGGCCTGCTGATCCTGCCCGCCATGTATGTGGCCCAACACAACGGTGTGACCATCTTCGGGGCGGACGGCAGCCTGCTCAGCTCCGACACCCTGGTGTTCTCGGTACTGCCGGCGTTGTTCGAGACCATGGGCCAGGCCCGGTACCCGGTGGCCTTCGCCTTCTTCGTGCTGATGATAGTGGCGGCGCTGACCTCCGCCATTTCCATGCTGGAGGCGCCGGTGTCCCTGGCCATGGAGTCCACCGGCCTGTCCCGGCTCAAGGCCACCTGGCTGATGACCGCCCTGTGTACCTTGATAAGCGCGGTGATAGTGTTTAACTTTGGCAGCCTGTTTGGACTGGTGATCACCCTCACCACCCAGTACGCCCAGCCCCTGGTCAGCCTGGGCATCACCCTCTACGCGGGCTGGGTGTGGCAGCGCAGCCAGGTACTGGCCGAGCTGAAGGCCGGCAGCCCCGAACTGGAGCAGGGCCTGTTCTGGAAGATCTGGCCCTGGTACGTGCGGCTGGTCTGCCCGGTGCTGGTGCTGGTGGTGATCATCCAGTCGGTGGGCGGCTGAGGCCGCCCGTGGACGAACTATCCGGAGTGGATTGGTCAGATGAAATCGGCTGAGCTGTTGTATCGCGTGCAATTTGTCAACGCGGGCAAACACTATGAAATCTATGTGCGGGAAGTGACCCAGGGCAGCCTGTTCGGCTTCGTGGAGCTGGCGGACTTCGTGTGGGACACCCGCACCTCGCTGCTGGTGGACCCGGCGGAAGACAAACTGAAAAGCGAGTTTGCCGAGGTGAACCGCACCTATATCCCGCTGCACCAGATACTGCGTATCGACGCGGTGGAGAAACGCGGCGCCGCCCGGCTCACCGAGCTGGGCGACAAGGTCACGCCCTTTCCCACCCCCATCTACACGCCCAAGCCGGGCAACTAAAAGCACCAGGGCCGCAATGCGGCCCTGGTCTTTAGTGGGTCACTTCACCGGTGCCGTTCAGGCCGGCCGCCAGGCGGGTGCCCTGCTCTTCATCCGCCAGGGCCAGCAGGAAGGCATATTCCCGGGCCAGCTCCCGATAGGATTCGAAGCGTCCTGACTTGCCGCCGTGGCCGCTGTCCATGTCGCAGTGCAGCAGCAGCAGGTTGTCGTCCACCTTCATCTCCCTGAGCTTGGCCACCCACTTGGCCGGCTCCCAGTACTGTACCTGGGAGTCGTGCAGGCCGGTGGTCACCAGCATATGGGGGTAGGCCTGGGGCTTGACCTGATCGTAGGGGCTGTAGGACTTCATGTAGTGGTAATAGTCGGGCTCCGCCGGGTTGCCCCACTCGCCGTACTCGCCGGTGGTCAGCGGGATGGATTCATCCAGCATGGTGGTCACCACGTCCACGAAGGGCACGGCGGCCACCACCCCCTTGAACAGATCCGGCTCCATGTTGACCACGGCACCCACCAGCAGGCCGCCAGCGCTGCCGCCGGAAGCGAACACCCGGCTCTTGTCGCCATAGCCCTGCATCACCAGGTCACGGGTCACGTCGATAAAGTCGTGGAAGGTATTCTGCTTGCTGAGCAATCGGCCCTGCTCATACCAGTCGCGGCCCAGCTCTTCGCCGCCGCGCACATGGGCGATGGCGTAAACGAAGCCCCGGTCGAGCAGGCTCAGGCGGGAGCTGCTGAAATCCGGGTCCAGGCTGGCACCGTAGGAGCCGTAGGCATACACCAGCAGCGGATTGCTGCCGTCGCGCTTGAACTTGTCGGCCCGGTACACCAGGGACACCGGCACCCGGGCGCCGTCCCGCGCGGTCACCCACAGCCGCTCGCTGCGGTAATCGTCGGCGTTGAACTGCTCGCCCACATACTGCTGCTTCAACTCACGCCGCTCCAGGGTATCCATGTTGACTTCATAGGTGGTGACCGGGCGGGTCATGGAGGAATAGCCGTAGCGCAGCCAGGGCGTATCGGCCTCGGCGTTGGCGCTCAGCCAGGTCACATAGGCGGGATCGTCGAAGCGGATCTCATGCTCGCGCCCGTCCTGGCGGTGGATCTGGCGCAGGTGCACCAGCCCCTCGCGGCGCTCTTCCAGCACCAGCCAGTCGCGGAACAGGGCAAAGCCCTCGAGCAGCACCTCGTCCCGGGCCGGGATCAGCGGCTGCCACTGGTCGCTGGCCCCCGCCTCCTTCGCCAGGTAAAGGCCGAAGTTGGCACCGTCCTTGTTGGAGCGGAGGTAGAACTGGCCCTGATAGTGATCGAGGTCGTACTCATGGCCGTGCTCCCGGGGCAGGAACACCCGGGCCGGCGTGTCCGGCGCGTTCGCCGGCACCAGGCTGATCTCGCTGGCGTCGGTGTTCCAGGCGCCGATCACGATGTAATCCTCGGAACGGCTCTTGTAGATGCTGGTATAGAAGCTGCTGTCTTTCTCTTCGTACACCAGCACATCTTCGCTTTGGTCGGTGCCCAGGGTATGGCGGTAAACCTGGTAGGGCAGCAGGGTGCTTTCATCCTGCTTCACGTAGAACAGGGTCTTGCCGTCGTTGGCCCACACCAGGTTGCCGGAGGTGTGTTCCAGCACTTCATCATAGAGTTCGCCGGTCTCCAGCGACTTGAAGCGGATCTGATACTGGCGGCGGGACACGAAGTCTTCGGAAAAGGCCAGGATCCGCTGGTCCGGGCTGACCGCCAGCTGCCCCATGCCATAGTAGTTGTGCTCCCCGGCCCGTTCATTGCCGTTCAGCAGTACCTCCACCCGTTCGGGCTGGCCGTCGGGGTAGCGTTCGACAATACCGTATTCCTGGCCCTGCTGGTAACGGGTCTGGTACCAGTAGCCCTTTTTCAGGTAGGGCACACTGTTGTCGTCCTGGCGGATGCGGGCCACCATTTCCTGGAACAGACTTTCCTGCAGTTCGTTCAGCGGGGTAAGCACCTGCTCGCTGTAGCGGTTTTCCTGCTCCAGATAGGACAGTACCTCGGGATCATCCCGTTCGTCGTCCCGCAGCCAGTGGTAGTTGTCCACCCGGACGTCATCGTGGTTGAGCAGGAGGTGAGGAATCTTCTTGGCAACCGGCGGTTTTATTTCCAAATCAGTACCTTTGGCATAGGGTTTGGCACAAGCCACCCATGCTAACATCAAGCAAAGCCTAACCCTATTGCGCACACGCCGCTCCTTCATCTCACTGCACAAAAAACAGACAGATATTAACCGCGGAAGAGGAAGTTAACCAAGGGATTTGGTGAAAATTGCGAAGAAACACGGGCTAAAAGCCCGAATGGAGCCGGATTATCCGGCCCCCGGGAGGAAAGTAACTACTTACGTAGCCAACTGCCGTCGGCCAACTGAACATATTGACCGCCGGGAGTCCGTTCGATATTCAACTGCCCGGCCCGGCTCTGCACCACGGCCAGGCTGGTGCCGGTACGCCGGGCGATGTCCTGGTAGTTTTCCAGCCGCTTGCGATTGATATCGTTCACTATGGCATTGACCTGGGCATTGCTCTGCACCGCGCCCACCAGGCCATTCTGCTGCTCGCCGATCAACCCCTGCTGCTTGGCCTGCTGCAGATCCAACGCCCACACCGACCAGCTCAGGGTTGCCGCCAACATAAAAGCCAACCACCGCATCTCGACCCCCTCAGAACAGCTCTTTCTCTTGTTCAAACAATGCTTCCAGCTCCCGGTCGACCCGGATCCGGATTTCGTGATCCACCTTGACATTCAGGTTGACGGTAATGGGCTTGTCCGGCACCACCACCTCCACCCGGGGTGTACAGGCGGTCAGCAATAACAGGCTGATCACTGCCGCAGCTTTCATCATCTACTCACTCCCCCTGTAACCGTACCGGCAACCGCTCGCTGAGGTCGCGGGCAAAGCGCAGGCTTGCCAGCAACTGTAACAGGTTTTCCTCATGGTGATAATTCAAGTTCACCGGGTGCATCCGCCCCATCACCGGCGCCTGCCCCTGCAGCCGGCTCTCGATCACCGCCTTGCCGTCGGACGCCATGGAGATCTCGGCTTCCAGCCGATCGTAGCGCAGGTCGCTGAGCAGGCCCAGGGTCAGCCCCAGAGACAGGTTGCTCGCCCCCGACGCCAGCAACTCGTCACTGGCCTGGTAGGAAACCCAGCCGTTTTCGCTATGGGCCCGGCCACCGGTCACGCTGAGCCCCCGCGCGAAGGAAAAGGGCAGCCGGCCGTGCAGCTTGCCATTGCCGGTAAGGCCGCTGACCGCGGTGTAACCGAGGATCTGCTCCAACGAGATGTCGCTGAAGTGCAGCTCCCCCCTGGGGGTGGCGGTCAAGGCCATGGGCGAGAGCGCCACCTGGCCGCCGAATGCCCGGGCGGTCAGCCCGGACAGCCAGGGTACGCCCTGCCGCAGCTGCACGGCGCCACTGAGGTCGGTGATGGGCACCCCCACATCCAGCGCCGCCACCGTCAGGCCATTGCTCCCGACCGTATGCAGCTGGCCCTGCCGCCACTGCAGGTTGAGCCCGGCCGCCACCTGCTCGGCCAGCATGTCCCGGTAACTGAGCCGCCCTTCCCGCAGCGCCAGCCCGATGCTGACCGGACGGGAGGGCGCCAGCAAGTCCGGGGCGGCCAGCGATAAGACCAGGTTGCCGGACGCGGCTTCCAATCCCGCCGGCAACGCCAGCCAGCCGGACAGCCATTGCCATAATCCGGTGACGGGCAGGGACTGCTCCGGCACCCTCAGCGCCAGCCCCTGGTCATAGCGCCAATCGCCCCTCAGCCGCAATACCGGACTCAGCTCCAGTGCCAGGCTGCCCCGCCGGCGATCGCCGGCCGAGGTTGCCAGCGTCAGGGCGGCGTCGGGCAGGACCTGCCGCCCCCAGCGTCCCTGCCGCCAGCTCAGCCGTGCCTGCCAGGGACCATCCAGGTACTGGGCCCCCACCGGCCTCAGCTCAAGCTGGCCGAGCTCCAGCTCCTGCCAGCTCAGGCGCGGTATCTGCAAGCGGGAACCGGGTTGCAGCTGCCAGCCCGCTTCGCCTTCGACGGCGGCCAGTTGCAGCCGCCAGTCGCCACTCAGCGGCAGCGGCAAGGCGCCCCCGGCACTCAGCGTCAGTTCCTGCCCGGGTTGCCAGCCGCCGCTCAGGGTCAGGCGCTGGCCCAGCCCGGGGACCAGCACGGCGCCGGGGATCTCGCCCTGCCAGCGCCAGCCCTGCCGCTCCGGCAGCAGCGACAGACTGGCCACGCCGGATTCGGTCTGCCAGAGGATATCCAGGTGCTGTTGCCGATGGCGCAGCTCGGCCGCGCCGGTCGCCACTCCCCGCGGCAGGTAGAGGGTGAGGTCTTCGACCCGGAAATCGATGGGCGGCAGGGTGAGCAGCAGGGAGAGGGCATCGCTCTCGCCTTCGGCACTGCCGCCCCCGCTGCGCGAGCAGGTCAGATCCAGGCTGAGCCGCGCCAACCGGCCCTGCAGCCGTCCCTGCTCCAGCTCCAGCGTCAGTCCCTCGGCTTGCTCGCGCGGGCAGGCCGGCACCTGGGCCCGGGCCAGGCTGGCCCGGGCACTCAGGCCCTCGGGCAGCCACTGGGCCGACAGGGTGCCGGACACCAGCAGCAGGCAGCAAGCCAGCAGTCGTCGCATCCCTCTCGCCTTTAACAGATTCAATCGTTACTCTAATCAAATCAGCTTGCGCGACCCCGCACAACCATTAAGCTGAAGCCAACAGGGGGTAAGCGTCATGGATAAAATCGTTCTCTGGGGCATCATCGCCATCGCCGCCCTGGTGGTGGGCCGGCAACTCTATACCCACTTTCATAACAGCGGCCAGCCCCAGCACAGCCTGAGGGTGGCGGTGGCCCACAAGTACACCAGGGAGTACATGGGCCGTACCAGCAAGGAAAATACCGAGTTGCCGCCGCCCCGGGTAAATTACTATGTCCGCTTCCGCCCCCTGGCGGGCGGGGATGAGCGGGAATTCAGGGTCAGCGAGCATCTCTACGAACAACTGACCAGGGAAAACACCGGCACCCTGGTGTTCCAGGGCAGCCGCTTTATCGCCTTCGAACCGGACGAGATCATCCTGGGTAACGATTGAACACCGCCGTACTCCCCTGCTCGTCGAAGCTCAGCACCTCGTAGGGGGTGCCGGGCATGTCCATGCCCGGCGCGCTCTGGGGCATGCCGGGGATGGTCAGGCCGCGCACCGCCGGCTTTTGCTCCAGCAGTTGCTGCACGTCCGCCGCCGGCACATGGCCCTCGATCACATAGCCGTCGATAAAACCGGTGTGGCAGGACGCCAGCCCGGGTTTGAGCCCCGCCCTGGCCTTGACCGGTGCCAGGTCGTCGGTGTTGACCACCTCGATATCGAAACCGGCCTCCTCCATGTGTTCGATCCAGTGCTGGCAGCAGCCGCAGGACTCGGACTTGTACACCGTCATCGGCGCCGCCAGTACGGGACCGGCCAACAGGGTCATCAGGCCATAACACCATTTGTTCATCGCAGTCACCTCGGTAATTGAATGTGATCAGACCGTATTCTGGCCTCAAGGTTAACAGCCGGGCGCACGGCCCGCTTGATCTTCCTCAGTATTCAGGACGGCGGCAAAGCGGTATGCTGGGACCATTACGCCATCTTATTGTCTTTTTTGGAGTTATTATGTCCTACCTGGCCGTCAAACATGCCCATATGATGTTTGCCCTGATCAGTATCACCCTGTTCATGCTGCGCGCCTGGCTGGCGGTACCTTCCCCCGCCCGCATCAACAACAAGGTGCTGAAGATACTGCCCCATGTCAACGACACCCTGCTGCTGCTGCTGGGCATCTGGCTGGCGGTGCAGATCAAGCAGGTGCCCTTCGGCAACAGCCCCTGGCTCACCGCCAAGCTGATCGGCCTGGTGCTCTATATCGTGGTCGGCACCATCGCCATCAAGCGCGGCAAGACCCGGGGCCAGCGCCTGGGCGCCACCCTGGCGGCCATCGCCATCTTCGCCTATATCTACGGCGCCGCCGTCAGCAAGTCCCCACTCTCCTGGCTGGCGCTGTAGGCACTGAAGCCAGTCAGACTACCGATACCCCTTCGGATGACTTTGTTGTCACTCCCGCGAAGGCGGGAGTCCAGTGCAATATGTCATGGTTCTCCGCCTTCGCGGAGATGACGGCTGTTGAACCTCCGTATCGAAGGGAGAATGGCCAGCTAAAAACAGGCTGCCGGGCTTTGTCAACAGACAGAGGCCGCTATTCCGGCCTCGGCCATCACCGGTTCAGGGCAAGCGCACCGGAAATACCGGAAACTCGCCCAACTGCAGCCAGCGCCACTCGTTCTCCTGGTAGAGGGCGTTGGCGGAACGCGGGTCCAGCATCAGCGCGGCCAGGGGCGCCAGCGGCTGGCTCATGGGCACCAGCAGATCCCCCGGTTGCAGGCTGACCTTGCGCTCTTCTACCCTCACCCTGGCCTGCACCTTCTCCCGTACCCCCGGCCTGGCCTTGGGCTGCGGCAACAATTGCTCGATCACCAGTCGTTCCGCCACCAGTTCCCGCGGCGCCCGCACCGTTTCAAAGGCGATATGATGGCGCGCCAGCCAGTCCGCCATGCGTTGGCGTTCCCGGGTCACCGCATAGGCATCGGCCAGCCGCACCGGCTCCCGGGTGACGATGGCGTCGTGGTTGCGGAAACGGTGCTGTTGCTTGTGGCCGTCGGCGAAGCGCACCAGGGGCAGGGTCACCTCCGGCTCGTCCCGGTTCACATCGAAGCTCACCCCCATCCACAGGGTGCGACCGTCCTCGGTGCCGGACTGCCACTGCTGCCGGGCCCGGCGCGACAGGCTCACCAGCTGTTCACTCTCGTCCGCCACCAGCTCCAGCATGGTCAGCATGCTCAGGTGCTGCTTGCGCACCCGCTCGGCGATGTTGCGCGGCGTGGGATAGCTGCCGTCCTTATTGTCCAGCCGGTTTTCCACCAGGATGGAGATGCGCCCCTGCATGGCCGCATAGTTGCGCAGGTTGGTGATGCCCAGGCCGCCGCGGGCCACCGACTGGTTGATGTCGGTGATCTCGCCCCGGTAGCGCACCGCCGCCAGGTCCGCGTCGGATACCCGCTCGATCAGGGCCGGCAGCAGCCGGTGCTCGGTGTAGTCGCGCAGCGGCCCGTCGATATTGGGGTTGTTGCCCATGTCGAACTGGGCTTCCACATCGGTCATCCAGCCCTGCTCCCTGGTGAGCACCCGCTTCCAGATTCCGGACTCGTGGGCGTCGTACACCACATCCGGGTCGAAGGTATGCAGGGCATCCACCAGCAATCGTGTCTCCCCGGCGTTGAGCGCCACGTAATCGATATTGGTGTTGTCGTCGTTGGCATTATGCCGGGTAGAGAGATCCCGCCCGTCCGGATTGGCCATGGCCACCAGCACCAGGTTAAGCCTGCTCAACAGCACCGGATGCTCTCCGGCCACCAGCTCCCGTGCCAGTTGCTGGATGGCCTCGGCGCTGGAGGGCTCGTTGCCGTGCTGGGAGCCGAAGATCATCACCGTCGGCTTGCCCGCTTCGGCAGCGTACTCCCGCAGGAAGGCGGGCGACTCGGACATCAGCAGCGCCTCTATCGGCCGGCCGCCGGCCGAGGTGCCGAGCGACACCAGCCGCGCCTCGGGCGACAGCGCATCCAGCTCGGCAAGGTAGCGGCCGATGTCGCGACTGTCGGGCAGGGTCAGAAATTTCCCGTTTTCAAAGGGGGTCGGCGGCACGGGCTGGGCCCAGGCCAGGCTGGTGCACAGCAGCAGCAGACTCAATAAAATCTTCATGGCGCTCCGGATAAGATGTCGGTATTTCAAATACTTATAGTCATATGCGCGGAAAAAAGGCAACCGCTATTTAGCGTCAGGATCAGACCGTAAATGGTCGTTTGTAGAAAAACGGCGACAGTTGCCTGCGGAAAGGTTGCGACAGAACTTGTCACATCCTGTACCTAGGATAGAATCATCCCATGCAAGAGGGCATAACCATGAGTAAGAAACTGCTGAGACAATTGACCCTGGCGCGCTGTGTTCCTTATCGTCCGTACAAGCTGACCGCTCGCCAGCTGCAAGAAAAACTGGAAGAAGAAGGCATCCAGGTCAGCCTGCGCACGGTACAGCGGGATCTGGAAGAAATGTCCGGTATGGGCCTGTTCGATCTCACCTCCGATGATCGCAGCAAGCCCCATGGCTGGTGCTTCGAACGTAATGGTTTGAACGATTTCGCCAACTTCATGCCACTGGGTCTGGCCATGGCGCTGAAAACCTGGAACGACCAGGCCGCCGACCTGTTGCCGGCCAGCGTGCTGGCCGAACTCAACCCCATCATCGACAAGGCCACCCAGGTTATCAAGGACAGTCAGAGCGAGCTGGCCAGTCGCTGGATGGAAAACGTGGTGCAGTTGCCCAAGCCGTTCCCGGGCAGCCCGGAAATGCGCCGCGCCACCACCATCCGCGATGCCCTGTGGCGTGGCCGTAAGTTCAGCGCCGAAATAAAGCGGGTGATCAAGGGCCGCACCGTCTGGCTGCGTTATGAACAGGTCAACCCGCTCGGCATCGTCAGCCGCAAGGACGGCCCCATGCTGCTGTGCACGGTGTCGGACATGGATCCCAAGATTTACGGCATTCCCTTCGAACACATCAAAGAAGTGGAACTGACCAGTCGTCCTGTTACCCAACCGCGGGAATTCAGCGTCAACAAGCTGATCCGCGAGAAAGGCTACGAAGAAGAAGCGGAAACCATCCACTTCGTCGGGCGAATTTCCAATCCCAGCCGGGCCATAATGGAAGATTCCATTCCGGGCAATAACCCCAGGTTGACCCGTTACGACAAGCAGAGCATGATGGTCGAAACCGACGTGAAAGATTCGCCCGAGTTTCGCCGCTGGTTGACCGATATGGCGGGAAAAGTCGAAGTACTGGCGCCGGAATCACTGAAAAATCGCTGATTCCTCATCAATATATCGTCCCCGGGGGCTGACTGGTTCAGCCCCTTTGTTTTTTTCACGGAGTAGCGGATGAGCGACCTTTTTTTTGAGCCGGCCGAACCGGATTGCGACGCCATTCATATCAGCGTCATCGGCGTCGGCGGCTGCGGCGGCAATACCGTCAACCTGCTGGCCGAGGCCGCCCTGCCCCAGCACGTGCACATAGTGGCCATGAACACCGACGCCAAGGCCCTGCAGCAGAGCCGGGTAGCGACCCTGCAACTGGGCAAGATCCTGACCCGGGGCCTGGGTGCCGGCGCCGAGGCCGAGGTGGGCCGCCGTGCCGCCGAAGAGAGCCTGGCCGAAATCCGCAGCCAGCTGAAAGGGGCGGATCTGTGTTTTATTACCGCCGGCATGGGCGGCGGCACCGGCACCGGCGCCGCACCCGTGGTGGCCCAGGTGGCCCGCGAGCTGGGCATCATGACGGTGGCCATCGTGACCCGCCCCTTCGGTTTCGAAGGCAAGAAACGCGCCCAGGCGGCGGATCGGGGCCTGCTGGCCCTGGCCGAACAGACCGACGCCCTGCTGGTGCTGCCCAACGACTACCTGCTCAAGGTGCTGGGCTCGCGTACCCCGCTGCTGGCCGCCTTCAGCGAAAGCAGCAAGGTGATCCAGAACGCGGTCAGGGGCCTGGCGGACATCATCGGCCAGACCGGCCTTATCAACATCGACTTCGCCGACGTGCGCACCATCATGCGCCAGCAGGGCAAGGCGGTGATGGGCATCGGCCTGGGGACGGGTGACAACAAGGTGGAAGACGCCACCCTGCAGGCCCTGAACAACCCGCTGCTGGAAAAGGTGGAGCTGGAGCGGGCCCGGGGCGTGCTGCTCAACGTGGTGGCTTCCCCGGACATCGGCCTGGACGATTTCCAGAAGATCGGCGACCGGGTGGCGGAGTGCGTGGGGGAAGACGCCACAGTGGTGTCCGGCATCAGCCTGGATCCCGGCCTCACCGACAGCATCCAGGTCACCATGATCGCCACCGGCATACAAGCTCCCAAGGAGACCATAGCGCCGTCCAAACCCCAGGAGCGGCCCCAGCCGGTGCAGGCGGAATCCGCCCCCCAGGGCCTGGACATACCGGCCTTTCTGCGCCAGCGGCAGCAATAACAGGGGTGATATGAGCCCCTCGCCCGCCAGGGAGATGAAGCCAACGGGTCCTGGCAGGGAGCCCTTAAAACAAAACCCCGTTGTGGGCAACGGGGTTTGTCTTACCGAGCGGCGGCGTACGCCGGATCAGCCGTCCAGGGTGGCAAACAGGCCTTGCTCCAGGCTGCCGCGGGAGACACAGACCGGCTTGATGGAAGGAGCCGGAATACGCTCACCCGAGGCTTCGACAAAGAACAGCTCGGTGTTGCCCTTGACGCTGACGGTGGCCACGCTGTTGTTGCCACTCTGGGTGATGATCAGGTTGACCTGCAGGTTGGGGTTGCCCAGCGCCACTTTGGATCCCATGGTGCCGCAATCCAGCCACGCCAGCCCATCGGCCGATTGTTCGGCGCTGGCGGTCATCAGGCCGGCCCCGCGCTGGCTGTTTTCAATGGTCAGCCCCTGATCGCTGAACCACTTCTCGGCGCGGGCCCATACCAGATCCACCGGGGTCACCATCTCCAGGGTATTGTTGGTTGCCTTGGCAACCGGGGGATAATAACGGTACTGCTCTCCCCCCTTCTCATAACTCTCACTGGCACACCCCACCACCAACAGCGCCATGGCGCCCGCCACTATCTTTTTCATCTTGTTTCTCTCGTCCGTTCACCTGGCCATCGGCCAACCGGCGAGCATTATCGCCGTTGCGACGAACTCTGTCAGCAAAGATGAATCACTCCCGATCTTTCCGAGCGGCAACAGGGGATGGCGCTCACGGCGTCGCTCGAAATGGCAGCCTGCACGCGCCCGGAACCGCCCCGGTGCGGCGGCTGCCGAACATCGAGCAACGGCTCCCGGGCATCTGCCGTCGTGACCCGGCCGGAAAAATTTCGGGCAAGAAAAAGGGCAAGCCATCAGGCTTGCCCGCAATGAAGAATACCAGTTGATTATCCGGGTCACCAACCCGGATAACTGAACTTCGAAAGCAATCTAGGGTCTCGGGCGATATTAAATCGCCAACAGCACCAAAAACCCAGCATCGATTACTCAATGTTTGATATCGCTCGCGTTATTGGCGCCCGCAATGGTCAAAGCGTGAAGGCCCTCACACCGCCAGATCCACCCACACCAGGCGGTGATCCGAGCTGGCGCTCCGCTCCGGCTGCCCCGCCTGGTTCCAGAACAGATCGGCCTGGGCATGAGCCGGCGGCAACCAATAGACCCCGCTGGCGAGGGCCCGCACCCCGTGCCCGGGCAGCACATAATCGAGCCGCAGCCCCTGACTGTGGGTCCAGTGCCGGGGCGAGCCCCGGCGTCCCCCCACCCCTTTAAGGGCGAAACCGCCCCGGGAGCCGGGCCGCAGCCGGCCCAGGGCCACGCTGCGGTTGAGCGCGGGATCGGCCAGCAAAGCCTGGATGGCCCCCCGAAAGCCGTCGCCGTCCAGGGGATCGGCATTCAGATCCCCCAGGATCACGAAGTCGGCGCCGTCGACCAGGCCGCCGCGCCGCCCGGCGTCATCCACCAGGTAGTGCCCCCGCCCCGGGCGGATGTAGTCGTGCCACAGCCGCAGTTCGTCGTGATTGCGGCAGCTGTTGCGCCGCTCGGGACCTTCGTCGATGGGCGGCGCCGGGTGGCAGGCCAGCAGGTGCAGCAGCCGGCCGCCGGGCAGTTCGACCGGCATGTCCAGGTGGTTCTTGGACGACAGCGGCAGCACCCCGAGTGCCGCCGGCGAATAGTAGGACCCGGTTTCGGTTTGCGGCAGCCGGGCGCCGGGCATGTCCCGCCACAGGAAGCGGCGGAAGCTGCGCGCCAGCTCCGGCCGCAGCGGATAGCGGGACAACAGGGCGAAACCGTACTGGCCGTGGAAGGCGCCGAAACCCAGGCCGTCCTCGGGCAGTCGGGGCTCGCCCTCGCCGTGCAGGGGCACCGGCGCCAGCAGGCCGGTGTTGGTGGGCGCCAGATAGGCATAGGGATAGTCGATGCCCCGCTCGCCCGCCGCCAGGTAACGCTTGCAGAACAGCCTAAGGTGGGCATCACTCCGGCCCTCGCCGTCGTGATCGAACTCGTTCAGCAGCACCATATCCGGCCGGATCTGCTGCAGGATGCGGACGATATTGTACAGCTGGGTGCTGCCCGCCCCGGCGATTTCGGCGGCCAGCTGCCCCGGCACCCGGCGATCCAGGGCTACATTGAAGCTGGCGATACGTATTTTTAGCGTGGGTGTCATGAGGGCGACTTGCCTTTATCGCTCAAACTGTCATCATCTCGGCTTTAACAGCTGTTTTTCAGGGAGGAAAACAATGTTTAGCATTTTGGTCGTCACGTCGACGGCGTTGTTCGGTTTGTTGTACCTGCTCCGTCGCCGCCAGGAAAGCTTTTGCATCACCATCAAAGGCATTCATCTTAATGTAAAACGCGGCCGCCCGCCCCAGGCATTGCTGAGCCATTGCCAGCAGCTGGTGCAGGATGCCCGCACCCTCAAAGGCACCATCCGCGGCGTAAAAAGAGGCGGCGGCGTGGTCTTGAGCTGCTCCCGCAGCATTCCCGCCTCCTACCGGCAGGATATCCGCCTGTTCTGGCAAAACCGCCCGCAACCCGAATAGCCTGGGTCATAAAGTGACCATGAGGGACGGCCTGCGCCCTCACGCCGCAGCCCGGCAGTGGAATTTGCCCCTCTCCCCCTTGACCTGAGCATCATTTCCCGCTTTGCTGGAAACTATCGTTCAGTATGAGGCAAAACCATGAAATTGTACCCCCTGTTGCTCTGCGGACTGCTGGCCGCCTGTGCCGGCCAGCAAACCACCGAACAAACCCCTGCGCCGCCATCGACCACCGGCAACAACCAACAGCAGGAACAGGACGTCGTGCCCAAGGGCGAATTCACCCAGATCGATGTCAGCCGCTCCCAGCAGGCGATGGATGCCATTACCGGCGGCAATGCCGACACCATCAACGAGATACTGCAAAGCCCCAACGACTATGCCCCACCGGTGCTGTACCTGATCTCCGCCATCATGTTCGACAACGACTATCAGGACCAGGCCACCTTCTGGTTTTATGCCGCCCAGCTGCGGGCACGCAGCGATGCCAACAAGTCCGGCGACAACACCACCCATGGCGCCGTGACCCAGCTGAACCAGCGCTTCGGCACCAGTATCATCCCCCATGCGTTGAATAATCCGGATCGGCTGGAAGCCATAGTGGCACAGGTCCTGGAGTGGGACAGCCAGCAAAGCCGCAACTACGATCCCCGCTGGATAGCCCTGCAGGGCCAGGATGTGGTGACCGAAACCAAGGTGAATTTTGCCCCCCGTGACAAATGGGAGGAGATAAACGCCCTGACGCGCACCCAATATCGTCAGGGGTTGAGCCAGGCCATGACCGAGCTGCGCCAACGGCAACGCCAGTCGCAATAACGGGCACCCGCTCCGCTCCCCGCATCCCGGTTTTCACCGGGATGTTTTATTTGGGCGCTTCGCCCTGTTCCTGGCCGTCACCCATGACGCGGGCCGCCGCTTGTCATAGACAACCTAGGCAAAGGCTTAAATAACAAACACATCCCAACATATTTTGCAGCATCACCACCGCACAGGAGAACTTATCCATGAACACCCCTCCCCACCGTCCGGTCAAGGTCTGGGACTGGTCCGTCCGGGTCTTCCACTGGAGCCTGCCGGTGCTCTTGTACCTGTTGTGGCACTCCGCCGGCGAAGACCTGGATCGGCACATGCTGTTTGCCCGGCTGATGCTGGGACTCTTGCTGTATCGCATCATCTGGGGCGTTATCGGTACTCCCTACGCCCGTTTCAATCATTTTGTCTATCATCCCGGACACATCCTGGCCTACCTGCGTGCCGCCCTTGGCCCGGAGAAACCCCTCTACCTCAGCCACAACCCCCTGGGCGGCATCATGGTGCTGGCCATGCTGGGCACCCTGCTGTTCCAGGCCACCACCGGCCTGTTCACCACCGACGACATCTTTTACAACGGCCCCCTGTACGACAGCGTTTCCCGCGAGATATCGGACCGGATGACCCGGTGGCACAAGTCCTGGTTCTATGACGGGCTGCTGCTGTTGGTCGGCCTGCACCTGCTGGCCATCGGGCTGTACAAACTGCGGGGAGAGGGTCTGGTGAAGGCGATGATCACCGGCCGCAAGGCGGCGGACGCAGGCCAGGTGTCCGACCTGCGGGAACCCCATCCCCAGGCCTTCCCCTGGCTCCGGTTCGTGCCGGCGGTGGCCCTGGCCTATGGCCTGGTGTGGCTGATTTTCAACGGTCTTTAACCAAGAAGGAGCCTTCCGGCTCCTTTTTATCCTTACTTGCGGTAGTCGTCGTGGCAGCTCTTGCAGCTCTGCATCACCTTGGCCACCGCCGGACGGGCCTGCCCGGCATCGAAACCGGGCTGGCCGGACACCTCGACCAACTCCTGCAGGGCGGTGCCGAAGGTCTGCCCCTTGGCCCTGAAGCCGTCCATGTCATCCCAGGCCTTGGGCAGCAGGTTGCTGCCGGCCACGCCCCTGGTTTCGGGAAAATAGGTTTCCCCCAGCAGGCCGGCCACATTGCCCATGTTCAGGGCGCGCTGATGCAGCACCTCGGCATCGAAATCGATATCCCCCTTGGTCATGGCGCCGATCACCCCCACCTGGGCGCGCATCACCTGGTAGATGGACTGGCGGTACTCCACCGCGTCTTCCGGCTTGAACAGCCTGGACTCGGCGGCGACGGCGGTGGCGAACAGCCCGGTGGCGGCGACAATCAGCGTTTTCTTCAACATTGCGGTGCTCCTTGGAGTGGTTATTGTGACGGGCAACAGCCCGTTCTTGGCTTCGCGTTCAACGATACGGCACGGGGCTGTTCGAATCCACTTCTCGGGTGGCGGGCCAGCCCGGAACGCCCCGGTAATAGTACTGGAATGGCTCCCATTTCTTTCAGCGGAGGGGAACATTTCGCTCTTGTCGCACCTGGAAGAAGCACTGACAGAGGGCGCATCGCCAGCGCGCAATATCATTAGACCACTACCCAAAGCCTGGTAACCGCAGCCTCCCTACGCCGGAAACCCCCTCAATTTCTTTACAAGGCGAATAAAAAAAGGAAAGGCGCCACTGCTCACGGGCCCCGCCGGGTCATGCCATACTATGCCCCTACCCATGAAAACCCCGCCGACATCGGCCCGCCTGCGCCAGGGGATCATTCAGCAACAAAGCCGCCGGCAGACTTGATTGTTTCGACCCTAACCTTTAGTCTTGTTTTTATTGAATGTTCAATCAGCAAAAAAGACCCGGTGGCCCGGCCGCCCTGTGGCCTGATTGAGCATGGTGTAGAGCGTCCTTTCAGACTTTAACTATCGCAACCGGTACCGGCCCCGCGATACTTAAGGCCTGACTTGCGTCTCACATTGTTGCTCGGAGCACGAACGAGGAGGATGGCCGGTACCGCTAAGCCGACCCTCCGCTTCATGGACGAAGCGGCGGAGTGTACAGGGATGTGTTTATAGCGTGTCGGCGTGCGGTACCGGCCAGCCTCCGGATATTCCGACTCTGCCAGCAATGGTGCGCAAGCGGACTGCTCCTTGTGTGGTTCAACCAAAGGAGAAGTACCAGTGTCTGTTATCAATAGGGAAATGCACGGAGGGGTTGAGGCATGACCGCTCTGTTGTCTGCAGGTATCCTGTTCACCTTCGCCGCCATCGCGCTGATCCTGTTCAAGTGGGGCAATATCCGCTGCATCGGCGTCACCCCGGTGCGCACCTTCACCTTTATCGCCATCCTGTTCACCTCGGGGCTGGACGTGGGGCTGATCATGTTCCCGCTCACCGAGTTCGCCGGCTACGCGGATCTCGCCGCCAGCCCGGAATACGGCTTTGCCAACCCGCTGGCCATCGAGTTCGGTTTCTGGGGCTTTCTGATCTGGGGTTTCTACTTCCTCACCTGCTTCTATTTCTGCGTGATCGAGCCCCGGGTCGGCTTTTTCGAGCTGCCGCCGGTCAAGTTCATCAACAACCTGGTGATCATCGGCACCTGCGCCTTCACCGCCTTCCTGTTGCTGAGCAACCTGCCCTGGTACCTGCCCGGCCTGGGCGACGGCGAGACCATAGTGGCCGGCTTCTACCTGATCGTGCTGCTGGTGATCGCCGCCTCGGTCTACTCCAGCACCAGCCTGCGCTACGTGAAGATCCTGAGCCTGGGCACCAGCTGGCTGTTCATCGGCCTGATCGCCCTGATGTGGGGCGGCGCCTTTATCGGCAACGGCGGCATCGGCGAGTTCGCCGGCACCCTGGCGCTGGTGGGCGATTACTTCGGCAACATCCACCGCTTCGTGCTGCCCATCAACGACTACCACGAGTTCTACCTGTTCTGGTGGTTCTCCTGGAGCATCATGATCGGTCAGTTCACCGCCCGTTTCGTCGGCGGCCTGCGCACCTGGCAGTTGCTGGCGGCCATGCTGGCGTTTCCGTCCGTCGCCATCGCCACCTGGTTCGGCGTGCTCTACTACTTCCACGACCACGGCCTGAGCACGGAGGGCTTCTACAACTGGGCCATGGTGGTGGTGGGCATCACCATGGTGGTGAACTCGCTGGATTCATTGATCCGGCTGTACACCGACAATCTCAACCTCAGCGTGGCCCGGCTGGGCAAGACGCGCTATTTCCTCGGCAACCTGGTGGCCCTGTGCGCCCTGACCCTGCTGTTCCGGCTCGACTTCCTGCAGATCCAGTGGGTCGGCGCCCTGGTCATCGGCCTGTTCTTCGCCTGCGGTGGCTACATCGTCCTCAAGCAGCGCGACACCGTGCTGGCCATCGCCGGCTCGCCCAAGGCCAACCGCATCGACTACCGCAAGATAGAGCTGGCCAGCTGAAGCAAAAACGGCACCCGCGGGTGGCGTTGCAGACTGCTGGCAAACCTTCGGATTTTTCTGTCGTCACTCCGTGAAGGCGGAAGCCTGGTGCAAACTGTCATGGACCTCCGCCTTCGCGGAGGTGACGAGCATCAAACCACGACGCAAACAGAGAAATATCCGGATAAACATGGATTTGTTTTCAGGCCGCCTCCGTATCCGGCGGGCCCACCCACATAAAGGGGTTGTGCGCCACCTCCCACAGGTGGCCGTCCGGATCGGCGAAGTAGCCGGAATAACCACCCCAGAACACCGCCTGCCCGGGCTTGATCAGGGTGGCGCCGGCGGCCACCGCCTCGGCCAGCAGGGCATCCACCGCCGCCGGCGAAGAGACGTTGTGGGCCAGGCTGAAACCGGCGAAACCACTGCCCTCCGCGGGCACGCCCGCGTCCTCGGCCAGGGCCTCGCGGCCGTAGAGCCCCAGCCAGCTGCCGTTGAGATTGAAAAAGGCCACCGTGGGCGGCGAGTCCAGCTGCGGCAGGCCGAGCGCCCGGTAAAAGGCCACGGCGCGGGCCAGGTCGCGCACGCCCAGGGTGATCATGCTGATCCTTGGTTGCATAGTGGTTTACCTCCCGGTTATCAGTGTAGCCAAGGCGTCCGAGACCGACAGCAGCCAGAGCAGACCGCCAAGGTTGGTGGCCACCGCCAGCCAGAACCTCAGCCGGAAGGAGCGCTTGCGCGACTTGTGCCTGAGCCGCTGCTGGGCCAGCAGGGCCCCGGGCCAGCCGCCCGCCAGCGCCAGCAGCTGCAGGGTGCTTTCCCGCACCCGCCACTGCTGCTGGCGGGCCGCCGACTTGTCCCAGGCATAGACCCCGTAGGTCACCAGGCTCAGGCCCAGGTAGAGCAACGGCAGCCAGCCGGGCAGCAGCCCCAGCCAGGTCAGCACACTGAGCAGCCCGAAAAACAGCAGCACGAACAGGGTCGCATGGCCGATATGCATGAAGTCAGCCCTCACTGCGGCCGATGACCGCCACCGGCCGGCCCCCATGGCCGGCCTCTAAGTCGATAACGATGCGCACCCTGTCCAACCGCGCCATGTCGCCCCTCGGCCATTGGATCTCTTGATAACACCAAGCCTCTTATTTAGCGCCATAATCGACCGGTGTACAGCCCCGCCGCCGGCCAGGGCCGGCCAGGGCCGGTCAGGTAGCGGTGGCGCAACGGCAAAAGGGTCTTTAGAATGGCCGCCTGCTACAGAGGAGAGCCCACGGATTGGACGCCGCCCGCCATCATCAGCCCGATCACCGCCAGCGCCTTGCCGCCTGGCTGGGCCTGCTGGCGACCCTGCTGCTCTACCTGGCGCCCCTGGCTTCCCAGGCCCTGGCCCGGCACCACAACCTCCATGGCGGCCACCAAGGACACTCCCCTGCCCCGACCCAGCCCACGGCAGCGCACCATGGCGCCCACCAGGGGCACCACCCCGCCCCGACCCAGCCCGCGGCGCCGCACCATGGCGGCCATGGCATGGCCCACGAACTGTGCGGCTACTGCACCCTGTTGGGCCAGTTGCCCTGGCTGGGGCCGGAACGGCACGCCGCCGTGGCGGCGGCCCATCCGGGCCGGGCACAGCCCCCGCTGCCGCCCCCGGCCATCCTCCCTGCTCTTCCCCATCCCCCCTTCCAGGCGCGGGCGCCGCCCGGCTGAGCCGGTCACCATCACCATTGCCGGCCCGCCGGGGCCAGCCCGACAGCCAACACCGCGAGCCGGCCGCCGATGCGTGCCCGGCTCGCGCCCGCGTGCGCCCGAGAAGCAGGCGCGCGCCCAAACAGGAAGACATGATGTCGACAACAACACTCAAAACCACCAAAGGCGCCCTGATCGCCTTGCTCACCCGCCTGCACTTTTACATCGGCCTGCTGGTGGGGCCCTTTATCCTGGTGGCCGCCCTCACCGGGACCCTCTATGTGCTCAGCCCCCAGCTGGAGGCGCGGCTTTACGCCGATCAGCTGACCGCAGAAGCCACCGGCACCCCGCACTCCCTGGCCGAGCAGATCGCCGCCGCCCGGGCCCTGGCCGGGGAGGACGACCGGCTGTTTGCCGTGCGCCCCGCGCCGCAAGCCGGGAGCACCACCCGGGTGATGTTCAGCCGGCCCGGCCTCGGCGAGTCCGAAAGCCACGCCGTGTTTGTCGACCCCGTCACCCTCGCCATCAAGGGCGAGCTCACGGTGTACGGCACCAGCGGCATACTGCCGTTTCGCATCACCCTCGACTACCTGCACCGCAACCTGATGCTGGGGGAGTTTGGCCGCCACTACAGTGAGCTGGCGGCGTCCTGGCTGTGGGTGGCCGCCCTCGGCGGCATGGCGCTCTGGCTGCTGGGCGCCCGCCCAAGCAAGGCGGCCGCAAGCCGCGGCTCCACCATGCGGCTGCGCCGGCTGCACGGCCTGACCGGGCTGTGGATCCTCCTCGGCCTGCTGTTCTTCTCCGCCACCGGCCTGACCTGGTCGAAGTGGGCCGGAGACCGTATCGGCACCCTGCGCACCACCATGGGCTGGGTGACGCCGTCGGTGTCGACGCAGCTGAACACCGCCACCCTGGCCGCGCCCGCCGACGCCCACGCCGGACACCATCACGGCCATGGCCCGGCACCCGCCGCCGGCGCGACCGGGCTGGCCGATCCGGCCCTGTTCGATCGGATACTGGCCACGGCCCGGGCGGCGGGCATCGACGCCGACCTCATCGAGATCCGCCCCGCCGGCAGCGCCGATACCGCCTGGCTGGTGCGCGAAGTGGACCGCGCCTGGCCCACCCAGGTCGACACCCTCGCCATCGATCCCGCCTCGCTGCAGGTGACCAGCCGTGCCGACTTCGCCGAGTTTCCGCTGGTGGCCAAGCTGATCCGCTGGGGCATCGATGCCCACATGGGCATACTGTTCGGCCTGGCCAACCAGCTGCTGCTGGCCGCCTTCGGCGTGGCGCTGTCGTGCATGATAGTGCTGGGCTACCTGATGTGGTGGCGGCGGCGCCCGGCGCCCGGCAGCCTGCAACCCCTGCTGCAAGCCTGGCAACGGCTGGGCCCGGCCGCCCGCGCCGCCAGCCTGGCGCTGGCCGCCACCCTGGGCTGGTGCCTGCCGGTGCTGGGCGCCAGCCTGCTGCTGTTCCTGCTGATCGACCTGCTGCGCTGGCGGCGCGCCCGCCAGGATGCATTCCTGCCGGCCGGCACCGCCGACTGAGCGCCTGGTTGGCGGCATAGTCACGGCATAGCGACGGCGGGCTCCTGGTAGGGCCCGCCGATAAACTGCACCAGGCAGAAACCGTTGCCGAAGGGGTCGCTCAGGGTGACCAGCCGGCCCCAGGAAAAGTGCCGGAGGGGACTTTCCTGACGGGCGCCGGCCGCCCTGGCCCGGCGGACCGCCCGCTCGATGTCGTCCACCACGAAGTCCAGGTGCACCGGAGTCCAGTGCCGCCGGTAGCGGCGGCGCTCGCCCCCGGCCGGGCTGCCGGCCGGCTGCTCAAGCAGGTAGAGGCGGACCCCGGCCCCGTCCAGCTCGGCCACCTGATCCCCGAACAGCCGGCGCGACAACCGCAGCGGCAAGGCCGCCTGGTAGAAGGCGATGGCCAGCTCCAGATCCGCCACGTCGATATTCACCAACACCTTCATGCCCCGTCCCTCATCGGTAGATGGCGCCTTCCTCGGCGTTCCGGCCGGGATCCGGATCCGGCCGGCACGCGACCGCCTCGAGGGCACCGATATAGTCCGCCGGCAGCGCCGCCTCCCGGGCCCCCACCAGCACATGGTGCAGATACCAGCAGTAGGGGCGCAGGCCGGGATCACGGCGGGTGGCGTAGTAGGTAAAGGCGCGCAACCGCCGGCCGCCGGCGTCCTCGACCCACACCCATTTGTCGCCGTACCCTTGCCCCCGCCCTTCCACCTCGTCCAGCCGCGCCTTGCCCCCAGGCGGGAGCGCGAACACCACGCCGTGGACCCCGTCCGCCGGGTTTCCGGTTTCGACGGCGTCGCACTTGCCCGAGCCGTCCCGCCCCACCTTGTGGAAGCAGAGCCGGTGCCCGGCGAGCCGGAAGCGGCCCAGCGGGCGGGCGCCCGGCACCCTGGCGCGCAGCCGCGCCAGCGACATGTTGGAGCCGTAGGCGAAGTAGTGCATGCTGCCTCCTCAGCCGGCCAGCCCGATCGCCGCCTCCCGCTGCCGCTGTTGCTGCTGGAGCCGCCACATATGGGCGTAGCTGCCGCCCTGGGCCAGCAAGGCGGCGTGGGTGCCCTGCTCGATGATGCGGCCGTCCTGCATCACCAGGATATGGTCGGCGTCCACTATGGTGGACAGCCGGTGGGCGATGACCAGGCTGCTCTGGCCGCGGGACACTTCGCGGATGGCCTGCAGAATGCTTTGCTCGGCGCGGCTGTCGAGCGACGAGGTGGCCTCGTCGAACACCAGTATCGGCGGCCGCTTGAGGATGGTGCGGGCGATGGCCACCCGCTGCTTTTCGCCGCCGCTGAGCTTGAGCCCGCGCTCGCCCACCAGGGTGTTGCCCCCTTCCGGCAGTTTGGCGATAAAGCCGTCCAGGTGCGCCAGGCGGATGGCCTCGTTCACCTCTTCCTCGCCGGCGTCGATACGGCCGTAGCGGACGTTGTCGTAGATGGAGGCGTTGAACAGCACCGTGTCCTGCGGCACTATGCCGATGGCCCGGCGCAGCGAGGCCTGGCTGACGGTGCGGATGTCCTGGCCGTCGATCAGGATGGCGCCCCGGTCCACGTCATAGAAGCGGAACAGCAGCTTGACCAGGGTCGACTTGCCCGAGCCGCTGGCCCCCACCACCGCCAGCTTTTGCCGGGGCCGCAGGGTAAAGCTCACCCCGTCCAGTATCTGCCGGTCCGGCCGGTAACCGAAGCCCACCCCGCGGAATTCGATCTCGCCCCGCGACACCCGCAGTTCGGGCGCGCCCGGCGCGTCCTGGATGCCGGGCTCCCGGCGCAGCAGCGCGAACATGCGCTCGATATTGGCGAGCGACCCCTTCATCTCCCGGTAGACGAAGCCCAGAAAGTTGAGCGGCATAAACAGCTGCATCATAAAGGCGTTGATCAGCACGAAGTCGCCCAGGGTCATGCTGCCCTGCACCACATGGTGGCCGGCCAACACCATCATGGCGGTCATCGCCAGGGCGATGATCAGCGCCTGGCCGCCGTTGAGCGCGAACAGGGTCAGCCGGTTCTTGCGCCGGGCCTCTTCCCACTCGGCCAGATCCCGGTCGTAACGCTCGGCCTCGAAGCCCTCGTTGTTGAAGTATTTGACCGTTTCGAAGTTGAGCAGGCTGTCCACCGCCCGGGAGTGGGTTTGCGAGTCAGCCTTGTTGGCGGCGCGCACATAGCCGGTGCGCCAGTCGGTGGCCAGCACCGACCAGGCCACGTACAGCACCACCGCCACCAGGGTGATGAGCGCAAACCAGGCCGGGTAGTTGAGCAGCAACAGCCCCACCACCAGGCCGATTTCCAGCAGGGTGGGCACGATGTTGAACACCATGAAGCGCAGCAGAAAGCCCACCCCGGTCACGCCCCGCTCTATGTCCCGCGACAGGCCGCCGGTGCTGCGGTTGAGGTGAAAGTCCAGCTCCAGCCGGTGCAGGTGGTTGAACACCCCGAGGCCGATGCGGCGCATGGCCCGCTCGGTGACCCGGCCGAACAGGGCGTCGCGGATTTCACCGAACAGCACGTTGGCGAGGCGCGCAGCGCCGTAGGCCAGCAGCAGCCCGAGCGGCAGCACCAGCACCGGGTTGGCGGCGGCGTCCATGGCGTCCACCGCGTATTTGAGCAGAAAGGGCAGGCCCACGCTGGCCAGCTTGGCCGCCACCAGGCAGCCCAGGGCCAGGGCGATGCGGCCCTTGTAGTCCAGCAGGTAGGGCAGCAGGGTGTTGAGGGTGCGGATATTGAACGGGGTTTCGTCCATATCCGGATGCCAGGAGCCGTGTCGCATGATGCCGCCTGTGAAGAGGGAACGGGAATACGTTCATCATAGCCCCTGCACGCCCCGCGGATAACCACCCGGGCCCGCTACTCCGCCGACGGCGGCCCGCCCCGGCCGAAGCGCTCCCGGTATACCGAGGGCGGCAGGCCGACCCGGGCGCGAAAGGCCACCCGAAAGCTCTCCGCCGAGCGGTAGCCGCACAGCTCGGCGATGCGCTCGCTGCCGAGCCCGGTGCTTTCCAGCAGTTCCCGCGCCCGGGCCAGGCGCTCGTGCTGCAGCCAGGCCTTGGGCGCCATGCCGGTGGCCTCGGTAAAGCGGCGCAGAAAGGTGCGCTCGCTCATGGCCGCCCGTTCGGCCAGCTGGCGCACCGCCAGCGGCTGCTCCAGCCGCTCCCGCGCCCACTGCATGACCCGCGACAGGTCGTTGCGCGGGGTGCGGCTGACCGGGGCCGGAATAAACTGGGCCTGGCCGCCGGTGCGCTGGGGCGGCGTGACCAGCCGCCGGGCCACGCTGTTGGCCACCTGGGTGCCGAAGTCCCGCGCCACCAGGTGCAGGCAGGCATCGATGCCCGCCGCGCTGCCGGCCGAGGTGATCAGTTGGCCGGCATCCACGTAGAGCACCTCCGGATCCACCTCGATCAGCGGAAAACGCGCCGCCAGCTCCTGCGCGTAGCGCCAGTGGGTGGTGGCGCGGCGCCCGTCGAGCAGGCCGGCGGCGGCCAGCACGAACACCCCGGAGCAGATGGAAAGAATGCGCGCGCCCCGCCCGTGGGCGAGCCGCAGCGCCTGCACCAGCCCGGCCGGGGGCGGCTCGCTGCGGCTGCGCCAGCCCGGCACTATGATGGTGCGGGCCTCGGCCAGCGATGGCAGGTCCGCCTCCGCCAGCACCCGGATGCCGCCCATGGCCCGCAGCGGGCCCGGCTCCACCGCCACGATGCGGTGCTCGTACCAGGGAAAATCGAACTCCGGGCGCGGCAGCCCGAAGATTTCGACGGCGATGCCGAACTCGAAGGTGCAGAGGCCGTCGTAGGCCAGAATGGCCACCAGGCCGGGGGTTGCATGCATTGGCGGAAAACTACCGGTAGCTGTCTTGTTCGCCACTGTAGCACTCCCGCCGCGCGGGTTACAGTGGCCCGGTATTCACCCCCACAAGGAGCACACTATGCCAAGCCTGGTCAGCACCATTGCCGCCGCCCCCGCCGCCGAGGCCCTGCGCCACTTTAGCCAACGCCTGAGCTTCGAGACCGACTGTTCGGACGTGCACGCCAGCCTGCAGGCGGGCGAGGCCGACTTCATCCTGGTGGACGTGCGCGGCCCCGCCGCCTTCGCCTTGGGCCATGTGCCGGGCGCCGTCAACATTCCCCACCGGCAGCTGAGCGCCGACACCCTGGCGGCCTACCCCCACGACAGCCTGTTCGTGGTGTATTGCGCCGGGCCCCACTGCAACGGCGCCAACCGGGCCGCCGTGCGGCTGGCGAGCCTGGGTTACCCGGTGAAGGAGATGATCGGCGGCCTGCTCGGCTGGCGGGACGAAGGCTTCGCCCTGACCAAACCCGGCCAGGGCGACACCGACCCGGGCTGCGCCTGTTAAACGCCGGACGCGACGCAGCACCGGTAAGTGGCCGCTGCCGCCCCGGCCTGGCGCATCAGGCCGCCGGCGGTAAGGGCCAGGGCCGGGCGCATGGGCACGCCGGCGTCGCCCAGACGCCGGGCCACCCAGGTGTTGCAGGTATAAAAGAGGTGGTAGCGCTCGCCGGACTCGAAAAAACCGCCGTTGCCGTAGAGCCCCGCCCCCGCATACCGCGGACGGCCCTCGCCGTTGCGCGCGAAGGAGGCCGCCACCCGGTCCAGCAGCCGCTCCAGCCCGGCCGGCGACACCCGCAGTTCGACCCGCTCCAGCTCGGTAAAATACCGCTCTACCGGCCCGGACAGGGGCACCAGATGCACCACGCTGGCCGTGGGCCAGAGCAGGGCCCGCAGCGCCAGGCCGGAGCCCGCGCCCTCGGTCTGGTAAAAGACCCGGTCGCCCCAGCCCACCTCGTACAACAAGGCCCCGGGGAAATACTCCTCCAGCCCCGGCAGCCGCCGCTCCAGCCCCGCCGCCGGCACCACCAGCCCGACATGCAGGCCATGGTTGACCAGGTAAAGGGGCACACCCTGTTCCAGCGACGCCGGCAACGGCCGCCCCCCGCCGGCCGCACCGCAACCGGCGCAGAGCAGGCAAAGCAACAAGGCAAACCAGGGGTGCATACAAGACTCCCTTAAGGTGGGCTGTTATTGAGTATTGCAGATATACGGATGCCAAACGGGCCCCGAAGGGCCCGCTTGGAGGGATGGTTAACGCCGCATTCACCGGCTTGTTCCGATGCAGTTGTTTGTTAGGCATAAACTCTCACTTCACTACAGCCATGCCAGGATTAATATTATTGTAGATTTTCATTTTTTCACCTGATTCTAGTTCTACTTCAGCTTCTAAGTTAAAGCTTTTCCATGCATCAATTTTAATTTGAAAATTTTCATCTCTATTTGTTGTAACTACAGGTCCTGATCCGAACTGGTCCCGTGGAAGCGCCCATTTAACTGATATTGCACGTTCAGGAAGTTTGCTTTCATCTATTTGAAGCATTATTTTATAGTCTGGCTGTAAAATTCCTTTATCTGCTAACCAAGCCTTTAGGCCACTTTGATCTTGAGTGGCTTGATAAATCAATACATCATCCTGTGGAACGGCGACCGCTAAATCGTCTTTACTCTGTGTCCAGTCATCAGGGCGGGAGCACACTTTGCTGTAAATTTAACCAAAGAATAATTGAGCCCGATAATCGTCGTTCCAACTGGCTCGCTTCAGCTTGTTGCGCTGACTCGGTGAACCACATTCGCTCTGCTTGAGGATGTTCATCACGAACCGCCGGAACAGCGCCATGTTTTCGACTGCGTCACCAGTGGCAATCCGGGAGGCATCTTCATTGAACACCACATCCAGAACGTAATGCTGACTGTTTTCTATCCGCCAATGCTGACGGATGTAGTGCCCCAACAGCTTATGCTTGGGCGACATGGAGCTGACATAGTAAGAGGTATCCACCGTCCCTTTGCCATCGATGGTGCGGTGCCGTTCCACGGCGATGATACTGCGGATAGTCGGCCATTTTTCTGCTAGCTCTGCAGGTAGTTTTGCTTTTAATTGAAAGACATAGCGCTCTTCCTTGCGACCATGACCGGTTTCCTTGTGCTCAACGACCACTTTCTCTTTGCGGGCGTCGAAGACCGTCTGGAACTGAGACTGGACGGCTTTGCGTAGCGTGGGCTGATTGTGTTTAACCTGCACCACGACATGGGCTTTTTTGTCCTGGATTTTTTCCAGGGTCTCCCGCTGACAGTGCAGCGCATCCAGGGTCACCACGGCGCCGTTGAGGTTGAGCATATCCAGCATGTCCCGAACCGTCGCGATTTCTCCCTTCTTGGACGGGGTGGCTTTTTGACTCAACACCAGGCCGTTTTCGGTATCGTAAGCCGTGACCAGCTGCACCGCCTGAGCGGCGTTGTTGCGGTAGGAGCCGCGCAACACCTTGCCGTCGAAGGCAATAATGGGCTTGCCGTGATGGGTGCGATGTTCATTGACCCAGTTCAGCAAGGCCTCCAGCAAGGATTCAATCACTATGCAGCGGAGAATGCGTGCAATGGTATGCCGACGCGGAATGCCATGAGTAAAGGGGCGGTACCGACGCAACCAGTCGGCTTTGGCATCGCCATAGGTTTCAATGTCTTGCCAACCTTCAGCACCGGCCATGATGGCGCTGATAACCAGGAACATGACGTCCACCAGGTCATGCTTTTGGTTGATATCTGAACGGGTTTCTTCAACAAGGGTAAGGTGTTCTATCAGGGTCATGGTCAGGCTCCTTCGGCAAGAGGTGCTGATTAGATCACAGACGATCCACCCGTTCAAATTTCATTAACAAAGTATGATCCCGCCCTGGTCCAGTCATAGAATAATGGTTTTTTCTGTTTTAACGCTGGCAAATCATCACCAAGTGATTCGGCATAAACGCTATTTATTAAATTTAACTCTAAAGTTAGCCCTCCCTTTTCTTTATCTAATACAGCATGTGTCCCAGTTGCCATAGCGAAAATTATTATTGCATTAAGTAAATAGTAGAAACCCTTACTAAACACCCCAATGCTTCCATCAGTAAACTCTTTGCTGTGAAATACAACTCCAGTAAAAATTAAGCTAAATAATAACAACGAAAGAGGCAATGATAAATCGAACATTGAAAACGCCGCTCCAGAAGCTGTTGCAACCACCGCTGCCATTCCCCCAGGAGTCAACATTGATTTAGGATTGATAAATTCCTCTACTTTTATAGTCATTTTTCTATTCTCCCTTGATGTGTTTATGTGCCTAACGCCGCCAGCAGGGGAAGACAAAGTACGCAGCGGTTTAGCTGTTTGATGCTGCATGGCTTTGTTAGGCTAATCTTGCTCCAGAAACTGACCATCCTCTTGCCCTTTTTTATTTAGTTGGGCTAATGCGATTTTTATAGAGGGCGGAAAACTAAAATTTATCGTCTGATTTCCGATAAAACATTGGCCACTCGCTAGCATTTGGAGTTCGCTAGAACTAATTGGGTCGATAGGATTGCGCAATACTCCCGCCACCGAAGATATAGCCCAATTACACAAGACAAAAGCATTAGTTGTAGATGGAGGATCTATGCATTGTTTGTTGGCAACTCCATTTGATACAGAGCATACTGCTAGCTGGTGTGGCTCACATATAGCTTGCCCGCCTGGAGGTAAGTCACATTGGCAAATATTTCTGACTGGCATACCTATCACCCTTCTATAACTTTAATAGTATAGACCCCATCGTTTTGTAGAATAGTGTAGCTAAATGTACCATCAATATAATGCTTTAATTGATTAAGTGCCTGATTAATATCTTCTGCATTTATATCCATTTGAGGTAACTTGAAATCTAGTTGCTCTTGACTAAAAGAACTAAAAGTAATGGGTGAGTTTTGGGATTTCCCTATCGCCTTAGCACACTGTTCGAAAGTCCACCCAGCCGGAAAGCTCATTTTAATATTAGGAGGTGCATTATCATCTGGTCGATGCCCATACGTAAGCCAAAGAATAAAAAACACAGCAAACCCAGCAGTCCCAGATAAAGTTAGCTTAGTTCCATCCGCCATTCCTTTTGAATAGGATATTAGGGCTTCCCCCGCAAAAAATATTCCCGCGACACCGCCACAAAAAGACGTCAGAAACCTCAAAGTTTTATACTGCGTTGCGCTAGAGGTGTCCTTTATAAAAAATGTTATCATAAGAAAAACGATCAGTAGTGCTGTAAATCCTACAGCTATCCACAATTGAGGAGTCATATAAAATTTCTCTTCATTACACTAATCCAGGCACCTTTTCTGCAATCTTAATTGCAACAACTCCGAGTTCTTCAATACGTTTTTTTAATTGAGCCTGAGCGAGATTAACTCTTGACGCCTCTTTTACAATGGTTATTAGTGCGTCATAAGTTTCAATATCAGTAGTCCACGGAGTGATAGCATCAATTTCTGACTTTGATAGTCCCATCAAAGCCTGAAGCTCATTTTTGTATTTACCATCAAATGCCTCTCTGTTCTCAATCATTTTTCGACGCATTCTTTCTTTGAACTCTTCTGGGGTCATGTCTTCACCTCATTAAATTGGAAGTTATCTTACGATTTTAACAAGCTCTTCAAACTTAGCAATGATTTCTTCTAAATCACTATCATTTTCTTTTGCTTCATAAGTTATCCCTGCAATTTCATCAGATATATTTACTACATCTACTCCTACTTTTGTTCTGAGATCTTTAAGGTCCAATTTTTCAAGTATTTCATTTTGAGCATCATGGACCTTTACAATTGATGCCAAATGACCAGTAACTATTGAATTTGCGTAATGAATTTTCTCATATGATTCATTAATACCGTTAAGAACTGATTTGTATTGTTCGTTAATAGGGGACAGTTTTGTCTTTCGATAACTATCTACTTCCTCATGGATTATAAGATGAAAATATTGTAACTTTTGGTATGCATCTTTCTGTTTTTTACCGGTAACATCTTCCATGCTAGCTGCTTCAATTGAAGTAAGCATGTCTTTTTTTATTGCATCATCAGATAGCGCTCTCTGAATTTGATATGGTAAATAAACATTATCTACGAATTGATTCACATTTTTTATGAGCCCTTCGTAATAAATTTTGACAAGCGCTGTATGTGACTTCCGCATTTCAGCTAAATCTCGACCAACCGTTGCCGATAACTCCACAGCTTCTTTCGGTACTTGCGCGCAGCCGGTTACTAAGGTCAACATTGATACCATGATAACTTGCAGAAGCTTCATACTACCCCCATTTTGAATAGTTATTTAAATTTTCCAAGCTGGCTGTATGGAATATGATTCCGGATTCTCCGGCCTAACGCTATGCTAAGGGGTGAGCAACGCAATACCGAGGCTGCCGCATACCATCTTAATCACAAAAACCAACGCATAGTAAAAATGCCAGCGTCAACTAGCGCCTTGTTGGGCCGACTATGCATGAACCCAAAAACTAAAGCCTGAAAATTTCTCGGATGTCCACCAGATACTGCCACCGTAACGAAAATTGGTT
Organism: Zobellella sp. An-6; assembly: GCF_052487945.1. Lineage (NCBI taxonomy): Bacteria > Pseudomonadati > Pseudomonadota > Gammaproteobacteria > Aeromonadales > Aeromonadaceae > Zobellella > Zobellella sp. An-6. The sequence goes on from NZ_CP199259.1 coordinate 4,108,667, forward strand.
GCGCCTGCATTACTTTGCAACGGACACGTTACAACGCCATTTTTTCGGACGGCATTGCGTCCGATAGTTTCAGGTACAACAGCACATATGTGACCAGGACGATTAAGCTCTTTGCGTCGCGCAGACATGATGCAAACGGAACCTGAGTTAGCTTCATTTTGAAGTTCAGTTAAATCGACAACGCGCCGCCAGCCAAAATCATTCCCGTATTCAGAAATCCAGTTGTAGAGACTATTTGCATTAAGCTCTAAAATCGTTTGGTCATAGACCGGAACAACATTTTCGCCTTTTTGCAATTTTGATATCGCTTTGCTTGTCCACCACACCCTTGGCAGATAAACATTCGCCAAATAGCAGTAATCGTACGCGTAAATATTGCAATACGTCTCTCCGCTCTTTGGCTTGTAGCGTGCGCTATCTTCAACCCTAAGCCAGTCAATGATGCTGCGAAGTTCCGCAGCCTTTTCAAGATTTTTTGATGTGCGTTGCGGCTGTTCTGATTCATTTAGTGGGAATGCGCGTCCACTAGGCGATGCTCTTTGAATAAGCCGATTGGTAGACATGTGAACCGCCCCTATTTTTTTCGTGCTTGAGGGGGCAACGAAGTCATTGGCTGCAGTTAGGTAGGAGCTATTTACGAAACCAGTGACCGACAAGCCGTTAATAACAGCGGAGACACGCCACCACTCTGGATCGGATGCAACCTCTAATTTTTCAACGGATTGCCCGTGATGAAGAACTGCGATTTTGGTGGAAGGAGCAACAACCGGCTGTGACCTCAAGTTCAAAGACGTTGATTCTACTCGGTATTTGGCCATTTCATTCTCCTGCTGAAATTAGATTCTTCAAGGCCCAACGCCGCCAACAGCAGCCTAGCGTAGTGATGGTCCATGCGATGTTGATTGGCCTTGTTATGTGCCAAGCCATTCATGCACTAGCTCTGAGAATTTTGGGTGGATCAAGTAACCGATGGAAGAATGTGGGTTTGACTTTCCATTTCTGACATTGAGGTTGTAGATCGGATAGATGTCCTTGAGACCACCACCAAGTATGCCGAGTTTTAACATCTCCTTGTAGTCATTTCGGATCTTGCTGTCATGCGAAATGTAATCGTCTTCGGCCGCGATGTTGCACCAACGCTTGATATTGGTCGGATACTTCCGAAAGCCCTTGTTGGAGCTTCCTTTGAGACGTGCTCTCACATTCTCATCCCCAAGCGGCGATCCGAGCGTAACGAACAAGTCGACTTTTTTAGACGCACCGTATTCTTGTCTGTATTCGCCATAGTGCGAAAACTTCCATAAGTTATCGAAGCTGATCATTGTTCCCAAGCTATGGGACACCAGTAGCAAATCATCCTCGTTATCGAAGGCCGATCGGAGCACAGGCGTCAATCGATTGCGGACATCACTTCCGAAATATGATTCTTCATTCCAATAATGAGCCATGTCAGGCGCCACAGATGTGATTAGTGACTCCGCCAAATGCAACTTACCAAGAGCCGCGGAGAAGGTGTCAGCCAACGCTTCCTTTAGAAATCCGGCTCTCGATACTCTCTTGTAAGTAGACTTACTGAACTGTGACTTCGAATACGACTTAAGTGTTTCTAAGGCATCGTACCTGCTCTTCGGATCCTCTTCAGGAACATCTAGGAACGCATTCGACAAATCACCATAGTAAACAAAATCTTTGGCAACTCCATCGAATAGCTTCCTACCTTTCACACCAAAATCTCGCTCCAGTCCATGAGCAACTGCCTTAAACCAAAGATCCCTGAGTGCCTGCTTAGATGGCTTTTGCGCTCTTCCGTGGATAAAGATGATTTTTTTCGCCATTTTCTCCTCCCGTGGCAAGGTTAATTTGGCACATAACAATTATATATTGACCCGGATCACCTCCACGCATCGGACCAAATCGCTAAACATTTATAGCCAGATCATAAACATAAAACTGATATTTCTTACATCCAATGCCTGCCAATACCGGAGTAAAACAAGCCGGCTCGATTGCCTCTTTGGCTGCCGGCTATCTGCCTGATATAGAAAAGATCTTTATCGAGAGGTTGGGATTATCGGGAGGTCCGATAAGGGTTATCTCGCCTATTGCGGCTTAGGGGCGTGAATAAGGTCTAAACAAGATGCCACTTGAGTCTGCAAAAGTACGCTACCGCCCGCCGCTGTTATCAGGTCCAAGCGTATCCCTGCCATACCCAGTTGAGCCAAGTATTGTCGCCATGCGACCAAAAATCAATTGCAATTATGGTATTTTCATGAGCCGAAATTTCACTCAACAAGCCCCGGCTGAGGCCTGGGCCGCCTTGGTGTAAGCTGGTGGTTCTGAACTTGGGGGAGAAATACGATGGAGCGGGTGCCGGTTAACAGTATTTATCGCCTGGTGCTGGACGGCGCCGGGGGCATGCGGCCGCTGGCGGCGGGGGCCGGGCTGCCGGCGGACGGGCCCGCCTGGGTGCACCTGGACTACGGCGATCCCGAGTCCGCCCGCTGGCTGAGGCAGAGCCCCCTGCTGGACGAGGCCGTCCGCGAGGCGCTGCTGGGCCAGAGCAGCCGGCCCAAGCTGGTGCGCCAGGGCGACAACCTGCTGCTGATCCTGCGCGGCATCAACCACAACCGGGGCCACAGGCCGGAAGAGATGGTGGCCCTGCGTATCTACATCACGCCTTCGCTCATCATCAGCAGCCGGCGCCGGCCGCTGCTGTCGGAGCAGGACCTGTTCGCCCGGCTCGAGCGCCGCGGCGGCCCGGTCAACCCGGGCGACTGGCTGGTGGAGATGTGCGACGCCCTCACCGACCGGGCCGGCGAGTTCGTGGAAGAGCTGCACGATCAGATCCTGGAGCTGGAAGAAGCGGTGCTGGAGCGCAAGCTGCCGGGCAACGGCCGGCTGGGGCGCATCCGCAAGCAATTGATCCTGATCCGCCGCTACCTGTCGCCGCAGCGGGATCTGGTGGCCCGGCTGGCCAACGAGAAGATCGGCTGGCTGGACGAGGACGACCGCCGCCGCCTGCAGGACATCGCCGACCGGCTGCGCCGCTGGCTGGACGATCTGGATGCGGGCGTGGCCCGCACCGCCGTGCTGGCCGACGAGATCAGCAACCTGATGACCGAGGCCACCAACCGCCGCGCCTACCAGATCTCGGTGATGGCGCTGTTGTTCCTGCCCGCCACCTTTCTCACCGGCCTGTTCGGCATCAACCTGGGCGGTATGCCGGGCGCCGATCATCCCCTCGCCTTCTGGGTTTTCTGCCTGATCATCCTGCTGCTGGGGGTGGCGCTGGGAGTCTGGCTCAAGCTGCGCCGCTGGTGGTAGCTACAGGCCGAACACCAGCAGCAGGCCGAACAGCGCCAGCAGCCAGGCGCTGATGGCCAGTTCGTCGCAGGCGTGGTTGAAAAAGCGGCGCTTGAGGGCGATGGCCTGATCCAGCTCCCGCCCCAGCTGCCGGTATTCGGTTTGCAGCCGTTCCAGGCGGGCCGGGTCGTCGCCGTGCAGCAGGGCGTCCAGCTCGGCCTCCAGCGGCGGGGCGGGCGCCGACGCCGGCGGGCGAAAACTCAGCAGGGCGTGGCCCCAGCCGCAGGCCAGGGTAAAAAAGGCCAGCAGGCACAGCGCCAGGGCTATCCAGCCCAGGGGCCCGGCCGGGTGGAACAGCAGGGCGGCGTTGAAGGCGGTGAGCAAGCCCAGGGCCACCAGCAGCAGGCTGAACAGGGTCAGCAAGCGGCCGCCTCCGCCTTCCAGCCGGCGCAGCTCCCGCCCCTGTTCGGCCAGGTGTGCGCCGAGATGGCCGATGGTCGCCTGGCTTGCGTTCATGCCTCCTCCCCTGGCGTTGTCATGATCCACCTGCCCTGAGGATAGTGAAGAATACGCCCGCCCGGATCCCGGGCGGCGGCGGGCAACGAAAAAGGGCCGGCGCGGATGCGGCCGGCCCTTGGCCCGGGATACTCAGTAGGTGGAGCGCTGAATGGCTTCGCCGCCCGCTTCGATGTCCTGCCCGGCGCCACGCATGGTGTTGCAGCCGGACAACAGTGACAGGGTAAGCAGCGAAAGCAGAACCAGGGCGGGGGTGCGTTTTTTCATGGGGTTTCTCCTTGCCAAGCATTTGGGGAGTGCTTTTGCAGTCTAGCAGCTCCCTCTCCGTTTGGCCCCCTAGCCCAGGGTCAGCACCCGGTCCGCCACCTTGTTCACCAGCGCCGCCTCGTGGCTCACCAGCAGCAGGGCGCAGCCCCGCTCCCGGGCCAGATCGGTCAGCAGCCGGATGGTCTGCTGCTGGGTCACCAGATCCAGCCGCGAGGTGGGCTCGTCGGCAAACAGCAGCACCGGCTCCAGCAGCAGGATGCGCAAAATCGCCAGCCGCTGCAGCTCGCCACCCGACACCTCCCGGGGCGAGCGCGCCAGCAGGTCGGGCGAGAGCCCCAGCCGGGGCAGCAGCCGTTCCACCTCGGCCCAGTCCTTTTGGTGCAGCTGCACCACATCCTTCAGGCTCTGGCCCAGGCTACACCAGGGCGCAAAGGCGGCGGGCGGATCCTGGTAAAGCTTCTGGTAGCGGGTGCGGGCCAGGGCGGGGTCGCGCCACACCGAGCCGGCGTCCGGCTCCAGCAACCCTAAGCAAATGCTGCCCAGGGTGCTCTTGCCGCAGCCACTGGGGCCCACCACCCCCATGATTTCGCCGGCGTTCAGTTCGAACGAGATGTCCCGGAACAGGGCGCGGCCGCCCCGCTCCTTGGCCAGCCCGTCCACCTTCAGCACGGTGGCACCCGCGTTCAGGGGCGCCAGTGCCGGCCAGGCATCGGGCTCGGCGGCCAGCAGGGCCCGGCCGTAGTCGCTGGCGGGCGCCTTCAGCACCTGCTCCGCCGGGCCGGACTCCAGCACCTCGCCGCCCCGCACTATCATCACCTCGCCGCCCAGCTGGCGGGCCACGGCGATGTCGTGGGTGATGGTCAGCAGGCCGCCGCCCGCCTCCGCCACCTGTTTGAGCAGGCCGGTCACCTGGTCGCGGCTGCCCGCGTCCAGGCCCTTGGTGGGCTCGTCGGCAATCACGATATCGGCGCCGCCGGTGCCGGCGGCGGCAAAGGCCAGCCGCTGCATCATGCCGCCCGAGAGCTGGCCGGGCAGCCGGTGCAGGGCGTGGCCCAGGCCGAGCCGGGTCAGATCCTGCGTGGCCTGGCTACGGGCCCGGGCCCAGTCGGCACCCGCCACATGGCGGTAGCCTTCGGCCACCTGCTCCACCGCCTTCATGGTCGGGTCCAGCGCCAGCCAGGGCTCCTGAGGCAGCATGGCGAGCTCGCGGCCCCACAGCTTGCGCCGGGCGGCGGCGGGCAGGCCGCTGAGCTCTTGGCCCCGCAGCCAGATCCGGCCCCGGGCCTGCAATGCCGCCGGCAGGTTGCCCATAATGGCCTGGGCGATCAGGCTCTTGCCGGAGCCGGTTTCCCCCAGCAGGGTCAGCGGCCGGCCGGCCCTGAGGGTGAACGACAGCGGCCGCACTATGCCGGGCACCGCCAGTTGTTCCGCTTTCAGCAGTTCGGTCATGGTTTGCGGCCTCCCGCCAGCAGGTTAAGGGCCAGCACCAGCAGGAACACCGCCGCTATGGGTTGCAGCAGCACCCAGGGTGCCTCGTGGTAATAGGGCAGCAGCTCGGTCATCATCAGGCCCAGCTCGGCGGTGGGCGGGCGCAGCCCCACGCTGACAAAGCCCAGGGCGGCGATGGCCAGGATGGCGGTGGCGGCACCGAAGGCGCCCAGGGTCAGCACCACCGGCGCCAGCGCCGGCCACAGGTGGCGGCGCACTATGTAGCCGGGGCCGAAGCCGAGCAGGCGCGAGGCCTCGATTTGCGGCGAGGCCATCAGGCTGCGGGTGGTCAGGCGCACCACCCGGAAGTATTCGATCCACAGCACCAGGGCGATGCCCACGTACAGGGTCCAGAAGTTGCCCGGCGCTATGGCCACCAGCAGCAACACCAGCAGCAGGCCGGGCAGGGCCAGCAGGGTGTCGGCCAGCACGCCCAGGGCCCGGTCCAGCCAGCCGCCGCGCCAGCCGGCGAGCACGCCCAGCAGCACGCCGGGCACGGCGGCGGTCAGCACCCCGAGCAGGGACAGGCCGAGGGAAAGCCGCACCGCCGCACTCATGCGCGCCAGCATGCTGCGGCCCAGGTGATCGGTGCCGAAGGGTTCGGCCAGGCTGGGCGCGGCCAGGATTTGACTGTAATTTTGCCGGGCCGGATCCAGCTCGGTCAGCAGCGGCAGGCCGAGGCCGAACAGGGCCAGCGCCAGCAGCAGGGCGGCGCCCAGGCGCTGGCGGGCGCTCAGAAAGCGGCGGCCGGCGGCGGGGACCGGGGCGGCCAGGGTCGCGGTTTGGGTCATGCCTCCCTCCTTCTCGGGTCGATACGGTGGCACAGCAGGTCCACCAGGGCGTTGAGCAGCACGAACATCAGCCCCAGCACCAGGGCGGTGCCCTGGATCATGGGGACGTCCCGCGCCACTATGGCGTGCACCAGGGCGTGGCCGATGCCAGGCCAGGCGAACAGGGTTTCCACCACCACCACGCCTTCGATCAGGTACACCAGCTGCATGGCCTGGTGGGCCAGCACCGGCACCGCCACGTTGCGCAGGCCGTGGCGCAGGAACACCCGGCCCTCGCCCAGGCCCTTGGTGCGGCCGAAGGCGTAATAGGCGGAGCCGGCCACCCCCTGCATGGCGTTGCGGCTCACCCGGCAGGCCACGGCGGCCAGCCCCAGGGCCAGGGTCAGCGCCGGCAGCAGGGTGTGGGCCGCGCTGCCGTGGCCGGCGGCGGGCAGCCAGCCCAGCTGCACCGCCAGCAACATCACCAGCAGGATGCCGATCACGAACTGGGGCAGGGCCCGCAGCACGGTCGCCAGCAGCAGGGTCAGCCGGTCGAGCCGGCCGCCGGGCCTGAGCCCGGCCAGGATGCCGAGCGGCGGGCCCAGCAGCAGCGACAGCCCCACGGCGGCCACGGCCAGCTTGAAGGAATGGCCCAACTGATGGCGCAGTTCGTCCATCACCGCCTCGCCGCTCACCAGGGAATGGCCCAGATCCAGCCGCAGCAGATCCCACAGCCAGTGGCCCAGGGCCTGCCAGGCGGGCAGATCCAGGCCCAGCTCGGCGCGCACCGCAGCGGCGGCCGCCGCGTTCACATAGTCGTAGCCGTAGCGGCCGGCGGCGATGCGAAAGGCCATGTCCCCGGGCAGGGCGTGGGTGAGGATATAGGTCAGTACCCCCACCATCAGCGCCACCAGGGCGGCCTGCATCAGCCGGTAGCTCAATACCGGTATCACTGGGCCCACCTCATCTCGCTCACCCGATAGCTGCGCTCGAAGGGATCTATGCTGAAGCCCTCCACCTTGCCGGAGACGGCGGCGGTTTGCTGGTACCAGGCCACCGGGATCACCGGCAGTTGTTCATGCAGTATGCCGGCGGCCTCCAGCCGCAGCCCGGCCACGGTCTCGCCGTCGGTTTGTGCCAGCAGTTGTTGCAAAATCTCGCCCAGACGCGGGGAATGCCAGTTCATGGCGCCCCAGTCGCCGCCTTCCGAGCCGAAGTCCTGCAGCAGGGTGCCGAGGGGATCCGGCACCAGGGCGAAGTTGCGCGCCATCAGCCCCAGTTGCAGGCTGCCGTCCCGGTGGCCGGCGGGGATCTCGCTGGAGTTGGTCACGTTGACCGTCAGCTCCACGCCCAGTTCCCGCAGCTGATCCTGCATGGCGGTGGCCAGCAGCGGCAGCTCCGGCCGATCGGCGAAGGTGGTCAGGGTCAGCCTGAAGGGTTCGCCGTTGCGGCTGAGCATGCCCTTGTCGTCCGCCTGCCAGCCCAGGCCGGCCAGCAGGATCCTGGCCTGCTCCAGATCCCGCTCGGCGCCGGCCACCTCGCTCAGGTGCCAGTCGGTCAAAGAAGGCGGAAACAGCTGGCCGGCCGCCGCCTCGGGGTTGCGCAGCAGGGCCACGGCCATGCCGGTGCGGTCCAGCGCCAGGCTCAGGGCCCGCCGCGCCTCGGGCTCGGCCAGGAAGGGGTGGCCGGCGTTCACCTTGAGGGTCACGGTGCGGGGGATGGGCTCGGAATGCACACTCAGCCGGTTGCTGCGCTGCAGCCTGGCCTGGCTGGCCGGATCCAGGGTGAAGACGATATCGGCGTCGCCGCTTTCCGCCATCAGCGCCCGGGTCTCGCCCCGGCCGGCGGCCAGGTAACTGATCTGTTCGATGGCGGGCGCCTCGCCCCAGTAATCGTTGAAGGCGGCGGCGGTCAGCCTTTGCGGTATCTGCAACTGCTCGATACGGTAGGGGCCGGTGCCGATCACCTGGGTGGCCTCGCCCGTCTCGTTGTAGGAGGCGGGCGCCAGTATCTGGGCGGAGCTGTGGGCCAGCAGCGCCGGCAGCGGCGCGAAGGGGCTGTTCAGGCGGATCTGCAGCTCGTCGCCCTCGGCGGTAATGGCCGCTATCGGCGCCTCGGTCAGCATGCCGGGCTTGGCCAGGGCCAGTTGCAGCGCCCTGGCCGCCACCTCGGCGGTAAGCGGGCTGCCGTCGTGGAAACGCACGCCCGGCCGCAGGGCGAAGCGCCAGCTCAGCTGGTCGTCGGACACCGTCCAGCTCTCGGCCAGGCCGGCTTTGGGGTGGCCCTGGTTGTCCACCTCCACCAGGGTTTCGCCGATCTGCAGCCGGGTATAGACATAGCCGGCCTTGGCGGGGTCGGTGCTGCCGATTTCCCAGGGTGCGACGATGTCGAGCACACCCTCGGTGGCATGGGTGGAAGCGGCAACGGCCAGCAGGCCGGCACCGAGGAAGGAAGATCGCAGTGGCATCATGGGGGCTACCTGAACAATGGATACGAATGAGAACAAATCATTTAGTTATAATATAACATCACAATTCATCCCCATCGTCACCCCGTTGCAAGCATTTTTTATCCGCCAGGGTCTTTGTGGCTGTAACCTTAAACCAGGTTCAAGGCAACAGACTGCTGACCAGGCTTCGTCGTTCTCTGCAGTCACTCCCGCGAAGGCGGGAGTCCGATGCAATCTGTTATGGATCTCCGCCTTCGCGGAGATGACGGGAGTTGAGCGGTAGGTGACGGGAGTTAAGCGGTAGATGACGGGAGTTAAGCGGTAGATAACGGCGGTTGAACAGCGGTGATAAAGGGCAATATCTGGCAAAAAAGCAGGTAATGGACTGAGTCATCAAGCTGAAGCCGGGTTCAAGACTAATCAATCCATCAGGGAGAGAACCAATGAAGAAATTGCTTGGCGGCCTGTGCGGCCTGCTGCTGTGCCAGACGGCCAGCGCGGCCCAGCCGGACACCGCCGCCCTGTTCGAACACCAGCTGCCCCGGCTGCACTCGAACGAGACGGTGGACATGCGCCAGTTCGCCGGCCAGCCGCTGCTGGTGGTGAACACCGCCAGCTTCTGCGGCTTTACCGGCCAGTTCGAGGGGCTGGAGGCGCTGCACCGGCGTTACAGGGAGCAGGGACTCAGGGTGGTGGGTTTTCCGTCCCACGATTTCCGCCAGGAGGCCGACGATCAGGCCAAGACGGCGGAAGTCTGCTACGTGAACTTCGGGGTGACCTTCGACATGGTGGCGCCGATCAAGGTGCGGGGCGGCGACGCCCACCCCATCTTCAGGGAGATCGCCCGCCAGAGCGGCAAGGCGCCGCGCTGGAACTTCTACAAGTACGTGATCGATCGGGAAGGCCGGGTCACGGCGGTGTTTTCCAGCCTGACCAAACCGGAGGACGAAAAACTGAAAACCGCCATAGAGGCGGTGTTGTAGCCACCCCGCGCAGGCACCCTACTCCGTCTCCCCCGCGCAGGCACCCTACCCCGTCTCCCCCGCGCAGGCACCCTACCCCGTCTCCCCCGCGCAGGCGGGGGTCCAGGGGCTCGGCGTTGTCGCCTTCGCAGTAAGGTACCCGGGTTCTGGATGCCCGCCTTCGCGGGCAACAGGTTACGGCGTCCTGGATTCAGGCGGTAAGCGGGGTGATGCGCACCTGGGCGATGCGAAAATCCTCCACTTCCGTCACCTCGAAGCGCAGATCCTCGCGTTCGAACACCGCGCCCTGCTCCGGCAACTGGCCGGCCAGGGCCAGCAGCAGGCCCGCCAGGGTGGCGTATTCCTCGTCCGGATCCACCAGTCCCTTGCGTGCCAGCACCTGCTCCAGATAATGCAGGTCGGTGCTGCCCTTCACCAGCCAGCCGTCTTCCTGGGCCAGCACTTCCGGGAGCTCGTCCTCGTCCAGGAATTCGCCGACGATGGCTTCCAGCAGGTCGTGGGGCGTGACCAGCCCCTGCACAGTGCCGAACTCGTCGTTCACCAGCACCATGTTGCCGCGGGCATCGCGCAGTATGTTGAGCAGGCGGATCACGCTGATGCTGTCCGGCACTATGATGGGCTCGTTGCCCGTGGCCAGTTCGGCCAGGCTCTTGCCCTCCTTGAGGCCGGCCACCAGATCCTTGGCCCGCACCACGCCCAGCAGGCTGTCCAGCTCACCCTCGCAGATCGGGAACTGGCTGTGGGACGAGGCCATCAGCTCTTCCAGCACCAGCTCGGGGCCGTCGGTCGCGTCCAGCCAGACGATGTCGGACCGGGGCGTCATCACGGTGCGGATGGAGCGCTCGGCCAGCGACAGCACGCCGCTGATCATGTGCCGCTCTTCCTCGGCAAAGCCCTGCTCCCGGGCCTGCTCCTTGGTCTCGGCCGGCTCGTCGGCGACCTGCCGGCCGCCGCCCATCAGGTTGAAGATGGCCTGGGTGGTGCGCTCGCGCAGGGGCAGGCGCGCCTCGGCCTTCTGCGAGTTGCGCTTGGCCAGCTGGTTGAGGAACTCGATCAGGATCGAGAAGCCGATGGCGGCGTACAGATAGCCCTTGGGAATATGGAAGCCGAAGCCCTCGGCCACCAGGCTGAAACCGATCATCAGCAGGAAGCTCAGGCACAGCACCACCACGGTAGGGTGGGCATTGACGAATTCGGTGAGCGGCTTGGAGGCGGCCAGCATCACCACCATGGCCACCACCACGGCGATCATCATCACCACCAGGTTGTCCACCATGCCCACGGCGGTAATGATGGAGTCGAGCGAAAACACCGCGTCCAGCACCAGGATCTGGGCGATAACCACCCCGAAACCGGCATAGGCCACGTTGGTGCTGGCCTCGTGCATCTTGCCTTCCAGCCGCTCGTGCAGCTCCATGGTGCCCTTGAACAGCAGGAAGATACCGCCGGCCATCAGGATCAAATCCCGCCCGGAGAAGCTCAGTTCACCCAGGGTGAGCAGCGGTGTGGTCAGGGTGACCAGCCAGGACACCACGCTCAGCAGGCCAAGGCGCATGACCAGCGCCAGCGTCAGGCCGATGACACGGGCCTTGTCGCGCTGATGGGGCGGCAGTTTCTTGACCAGGATGGCGATAAACACCAGGTTGTCGATACCCAGGACGATTTCCAGGATAACCAGCGTCAGCAGGCCCGCCCAAATAGACGGATCCATCAGGAATTCCATGATTTACCTCTTGATACGTGTCGATAGGTGCAGATCAGCGAACAGCGCAGGCCAGGCCGGCAAGCTGAGTATAGCCGGGGCAGCGGACAAATCCGGATGGGGCGGCGGGCGCCGGGAGCAGTGACAGGAAGGGAACAGCTAAAAAATCAACGTTGTTTTGCAAGCAACTTCGCGAGCAATCCATATGGTTTACCGGCGGTTGACCGGACCTCTTGGTTAAAATGAGCTGGTATCATAATCAGTTCCGCCCCTTTGATAAATAGGCAGAGGCCGAAATGATCCACCCCCGCCGCCGGACGGGGATGAGGGATGAGCTCGCCTTACAACGAGGCCGCCGCCCGGGCCGCCTGATCGTAGAGGCCGGACATGGCACGCAGGGCACCGGCTATCTGGTGCATGTCCTCCTTGGCGATGCCGAGGGAAGAGAGCGACTCCACCAGGCAGGCTTCGCGGATATCCGCATAGCGGGCACAGGTGTCGCGCCCCTGCTCCGTGGTCTTGAAGAAGGTTTCCTTGCCGTGCTTCTCGCCGGCGATCAGTCCCAGCTTGGTCAGCTTCTTCAGGGCATAACTCACGGTGTGGCTGTCCTCCACGTTCAGCACCAGGCAGATGTCCGACAGCCGCTTGGCCCGCTCCCGGTGGTTGATGCTGTGCAACACCAGGATGTCGAGCGAGCCCAGCTCGGGCAGGCCGACGGCGGTCATGCAACGCACCATCCAGCGGTTGAAGGCATGGCCCGCGATAATCAGGCCAAACTCGAACTCCGACAGCTCCCCCGCCTTGCGCGACAGATGTTCGGACGACACTATGGGCCCGCGCGGATCCACCATTACCAGTTTCTCTTGTTCCTTGCTCATTACCTGTTACTCATCGCTTCGGGCAGATAGGTCACAATCTGCGGAAAGATGCTGATCAGTACCACACCCAGCAGCATAAGGAAAAAGAAAGGCAGGGCCGCCCCGGCGATCTTCAGTATGTTCTTGCGGGTCATGCCCTGCAGCACGAACAGGTTAAAGCCCACCGGTGGGGTGATCTGGGACATTTCCACCACTATCACCAGGTAGATGCCGAACCAGATCAGATCGATGCCCGCCGCCTCCACCATCGGCAGCATGATGGAGGTGGTCAGCACCACCACCGAAATGCCGTCGAGGAAGCAGCCGAGCACGATAAAGAAGAGGGTCAGCACCGCCAGCAGCATAAAGGGCGACAGCTCCATGGTGGCAATCCAGGCCGCCAGTTCGCTGGGCAGCTTGGTAAAGCCCATGGCGGCGGTGAGGAAGGAGGCGCCGGCCAGGATAAAGGCGATCATGCAGGAGGTTTTCACCGCCCCCAGCGCCGCTTCCATGAAGGTGGCCCGGTTGAGGGCGCCGTTGGCCCGCGCCAGCACCAGCGACAGCACCACGCCGATGGCGGCGGCTTCGGTGGGCGAAGCCAGGCCGGCGTAGATGGAGCCGATCACCCCGACGATGAGCCCGACCATGGGGATCAGCTTGCGCGAGCGCTTCAGCTTTTCCCCGAAGGAGAGGTGGGGCTCGTCGGACTGGGGCACCCGGTCGGGGTAGCGCCATGCCCAGAACACCAGGTAGCCGGCGAACAGGGCGATCAGCATCAGGCCCGGGAAGACCCCGGCCATGAACAGGCGGGCGATGGACTGGTCGGTGGCCACCGCGAATACGATCAGGATGATGGAGGGCGGGATCAGCAGGCCCAGGGTGGCGGAGCCCGCCAGGGTGCCCAGCACCAGCCGCTCGTCGTAGCCCCGGCGGGTCAGCTCGGGAATGGTCATCTTGCCCATGGTGGCGCAGGTGGCGGCCGAGGAGCCGGACACCGCCGCGAACAGGCCGCAACCCACCACATTGGTGTGCAGCAGGCGGCCGGGCACCTTTTGCATCCAGGGCGCCAGGCCGGTGAACATGTCCTCCGCCAGCCGGGAGCGGAACAGGATCTCGCCCATCCAGATAAACATGGGCAGGGCGGTCAGCTCCCAGCTGTAGCTGGCGCTCCACACGTCCGAGGCCATCATGTCGCCCACCGGAATGGAGGTGAACTGGCTGATGCCCAGCCAGCCCAGCCCCAGCAGGGTGAAGGACACCCAGACGCCGCTGCCCAGCATCACGAACAGCGCCACCAGCAATACCAACATCATCAACAACATGGTTCTACTCCGTGGTTATTCGTGGTCACTGTCGGTGACACGGAAGGAAGAAGGACGGGTCAGCGCCGTGACCAGGGTGTGCAGCCAGGCTTCGAGCAGGGCCGTGCAGAACAGCAGGATGCCGGCCAGCATGGCGCTCTGCGGTATCCACAGCGGTACCCGCAAAATACCGTAGGACACCTCGTTGAAGGCCAGGCTGTCTTCCACCAGCCAGAAGCTGTTCCAGGCCAGGAAGCCGCACAGGGCCAGGGCGATGCTCTGGCACCAGAGTTCGAAGAACACGCGGACCTTGGGCGACAGGTGACCGATCATCAGGGTGACCCGGATGTGTCCCCCCTGTGCGAAGGTGTAGGCCAGGCCGAGAAAGCTGGCGCCCACCAGCAGAAAGCCGGAGGCTTCGGACAGACCGGGGATTTCCAGCCCCAGGCTGTTCATGCCCGCCGCCGCCAGCAGCTTGTCGGTCAGCCGGCCCAGGATCTGGGCGCTGATCAGGCCGCATATCAGGCACAGACAGAGCACGGAGCCATAGGCGCCCAGTTGGTAGAGTGGAAGGAGTCGAAAATGCATCGCGATTCACCATTGCCTGCGATAGAAAAACCCCGGCAATCCCGCCGGGGAGGAAAACTCAGGGCTTGAGCTGCCGGTATTGCTCCAGGATCCGCTGACCCTGGGGGCCGGCGAGTTTGGCCCATTCCTCGGTCATGGTCTGGCCGATCTGCTGCAGGCCCTGCTTGAGTTCGTCGCTCGGCTCGCTCACCACTATGCCGTTTTCACGCAGGGTGGCCAGGGCCTCTTCGGTTTCCTGCTTGCTCCACACCCAGCCGCGCCGCTCGGCCGTCGCCGCCGCCTCCAGCAGTGCCTGCTGGCTGGCTTCATCCAGCGCCGCGAAGGCGCGTTCGTTGACGATCACCATGTTCTTCGGCAGCCACAGCTGGGTATGGTTGAAGTGCTTGAGGTAGTCCCAGGCCTTGGTGTCGGCGCCGGTGGCCGGCGAGGTGATCATGGCCTCCACCCGGCCGGTGCTGAAGGCGGTGGGGATGTCCGGCACCTCCACCTGGGTGGGCACGGCGTTGCTCAGGCGGGCCAGCCGTTCGCTGGCGGTGTTGTAGGCCCGCATCTTGAGGTTGCGCAGATCGTCGACGGCGGTGATTTCCTTCTGGGTATAGAGCCCCTGGGGCGGCCAGGGCACGGCAAACAGCAGGCGCAGACGCTGCTTGGCCAGCTCCTCGGCAATCACCTCCCTGGAGGCCTGCCACAGCGCCCAGGCCTCGTCGTAGCTGGCGGCCAGGTAGGGCACCGAGTCCACGTCGTAGATGGGGTTTTCGTTGGCCAGGCGGGACATGATCAGCTCGCCCATGGGCACTATGCCCCGGCGCACCGAGTTCTTGATCTCCGCATGGCCGATCAGGGAGCCGTTGGCATGCACCGTGATCTTCAGCTCGCCATTGGTGCGGGTGGCCACCTCCTCGGCGAAGTCGCGGATATTGACGGTGTGGAAGGTGCGGTCGCCGTAAGGGGTGGGCATGTCCCACTCGGTGGCGGCATAAGCGCCACTGGCCAGAGTCAGGGTGGCGGCGGTGGCCAGGGTCAGGGCTGATTTACCATACTTCATAACGGTCCTCGTTCTCGTGCTGTGTGTCTCGGAGGTAGCAGGCGAGCCCTGCCACAACAACAGCACGCGCTTCCTGCGTCAGACCATCCGATTCTCCATAAACAGGCATCCATCCCGCTCGATCATAGGCTCTGCGTTGTAGCGACGGCCGGATCACATCACTGCGGTTCGGGGAACCCAGGATTCAAGATTAGGCAACAACCGGAGGGTAAGTCAACATTTTAATAAAATATTACCAATGTTTTGTTTGCATTTTATCGATAAATTATTAGATTGATTCTCAGGTAACCGATGACAGATGGAGTTGACACCATGCCCAAACTACTGTTGAACGCCGATATGGGGGAAAGCTTCGGCCCCTGGGTGATGGGCTGCGACCAGGAGGTGATGCCCTTCGTGGATCTGGCCAACGTGGCCTGCGGCTTTCATGCCTCCGACCCGGACACCATGCGCCGCACCGTGCGCCTGGCGCTGGACCACGGGGTCAGGGTGGGTGCCCACCCCGCCTACCCGGATCTGGTGGGCTTCGGCCGCCGCTCCCTGGCCTGCTCCCCCGCCGAAATCGAGAACCTGGTGCTCTACCAGCTGGGGGCGCTGGACGCCCTGTGCCGGGCCGAAGGCGGCCGGGTGGCCTACGTCAAGCCCCACGGTGCCCTCTACAACGACATGATGCAGGATCCGGCCCGGCTGGAGGCGGTGATGCGGGCGGTGGCCGCCTATGATCCCGCCCTGCCGCTGATGGTGATGGCCACCCGGGATCCGCAGCAAGCCCGCACCCTGGCCGCCCGGCACGGCGTCACCCTCTGGTTCGAGGCCTTCGCCGATCGCGCCTACGACGCCCAGGGCTACCTGGTCTCGCGCCGGCTGCCCGGCGCCGTGCACCACGACCCCGCCGTGATCGTCGAGCAGGCCCGCCGTATCGCCCTGGGCCAGGCGCTCACCGCCAGCGACGGCAGCCCGCTGCTGCTGGCGGCCGACACCCTGTGCGTGCACGGCGACAACCCCGAGTCCATCGCGGCGGTCAAGGCCATCCGCCAGGCCCTGGATCAACTGGCATGAGCACCCTGCCACGGCTGGAAAACGCCGGCATGGACGCCTGGCTGGTGCGGCTGTTCGACCGCATCGACGAGCGCAATATGGGCTGGATCACCGCCCTGGTGCGGGGCTGCGAGCAGGCCTTCGGCGACGAACTGGTGGATCTGGTGCCCTCCTACACCACTGTGCTGGTGCAGTACGATCCCCTGCGCCTGGATGACGACCAGGCACGGAAGAAGCTGCAGGGTGTGCTGGCCGGGCTGGCCCCGGATCGGGACCATGCCGACGCCCCGGTCAAGGAGCTGCCGGTGTGGTATCACCCCAGCGTGGGTCCGGACATGGCCCGGCTGGAGCGGCATACCGGCCTCGACGCCGGGCGGCTGATCCGGCTGCACAGCGAGCACGAGTACCGGGTATTCGCCTTAGGCTTTGCCCCCGGCTTCGCCTTTATGGGCAGCCTGCCCGCCGAACTGGAGCTGCCCCGGCTCGACACGCCGCGCCAGCGGGTGCCGGCGGGCAGCGTGGCCATCGCCGGCCGCCAGACCTCCGCCTATCCGCGGCCCTCCCCCGGCGGCTGGAACCTGCTCGGGCGCACCAGCGCCACCCTGTTCGACCCGCGCAGCAAACGCTTAAGCCTGCTGCAGGTGGGCGATCGGGTGCGTTTCGTACCGGTCGACAAGGCGACCTTCGAACGCCTGGGCGGCGACACTTCCCCCATGGAAACAAGGTAGTTCACGATGACACAAGGATATCTCACCATCAGCCGCCCCGGCCCGCTCAGCACCCTGCAGGACGGCGGCCGCTACGGCGTGCGCCGCCTGGGCGTTACCCAGGGCGGCCCCGCCGACCTGCACGCCTGGGCCTGGGCCAACTGGCTGCTGGGCAACCCCTGGGGCAGCACGGCGCTGGAAATCACCTTGGGCGGGCTGGAACTCAAGGCCGGGCAGGACTGCCGGCTGGCCCTGGCCGGCCCGGACATGCAGGCCACCCTGGACGACCAGCCCCTCGCGCCCTGGCGGGCCTTCACCCTCAAGGCCGGCCAGGTGCTGAGCCTCGGCATGTGCCGCCAGGGGATGCGCGCCTACCTGGCGGTGGCCGGCGGCTTTGTCGCCGAGCCGGTGCTGGGCAGCCGCGCCTGCGTGGTGCGCGACGGCCTGGGCGGCCACCGGGGCGACGGCAGCACGCTGGCGGCCAACGACCGGCTGGCGTTCGGCGACCAGGGTGCGGCCCCCCCGGCCCGTACCCTGCCGCTCGCGACCCTGCCCGACTACGCCGCCCCCGTGGTGCTGGAGCTGATCCCCGGCGCCCAGATCGCCGCCTTCACCGGCCAGAGCCTGTTCGAGGCCTTCAACCGACCCTGGCGGGTGGACAGCCGGGCGGATCGCATGGGCATCCGCCTGCAGGGGCCGGCGCTGCATTGCTCCGTCGCCTCGCTGATCTCCGAGGGCATCAACCTGGGCGCGGTGCAGGTGCCGCCGGACGGCCAGCCCATAGTGCTGCTCAACGACCGCCAGACCATCGGCGGCTACCCCCGCCTCGGCACCCTGAGTCCCCTGGCCTGCGCCCGCCTGGCCCAGTGCCCGCCGGGCACCGAGGTCAGGCTACGGGCGGTAAGCCAGGAGCGCGCCCTGCGGGACTACTGCCGCTTCAGGGCCGGGTTTGCCTGAGGGTAGGCATTTGGAGCGGATTTCCTTATTCTGACGGAAGCATCATATTCGCATCCGACAGGTCACCCCGATGACACCAGGATATCTCACCATCAGCCGCCCCGGCCCGCTCAGCACCCTGCAGGACGGCGGCCGCTACGGCGTGCGCCGCCTGGGCGTCACCCAGGGCGGCCCCGCCGACCTGCACGCCTGGGCCTGGGCCAACTGGCTGCTGGGCAACCCCTGGGGCAGCACGGCGCTGGAAATCACCCTGGGCGGGCTGGAGCTGAAGGCCGGGCAGGACTGCCGGCTGGCCCTGGCCGGCCCGGACATGCAGGCCACCCGGGACGACCAGCCCCTCGCGCCCTGGCGGGCCTTCACCCTCAAGGCCGGCCAGGTGCTGCGCCTCGGCATGTGCCGCCAGGGCATGCGCGCCTACCTGGCGGTGGCCGGCGGCTTTGTCGCCGAGCCGGTGCTGGGCAGCCGCGCCTGCGTGGTGCGCGACGGCCTGGGCGGCCACCAGGGCGACGGCAGCAAGCTGGCGGCCGGCGACCGGCTGGCCTTTGTGCCGAATGAAACCACCATACCGGCACGCCGCCTGCCCGACGACGCCCTGCCCGACTATGGGGAAACGCCCCGCCTGGCGCTAATCCCCGGCGCCCAGTTCCGCTTTTTCGATGACGCCAGCCTGCTCAACGCCTTCGGCCGGCCCTGGCGGGTCGACAGCCGCTCGGACCGCATGGGCATCCGCCTGCAGGGGCCGGCGCTGCATTGCTCCATCGCCTCGATGATCTCCGAGGGCATCAACCTGGGCGCGGTGCAGGTACCGCCGGACGGCCAGCCCATAGTGCTGCTCAACGACCGCCAGACCATCGGCGGCTATCCCCGCCTCGGCACCCTGACGCCCCTGGCCTGCTCCCGCCTGGCCCAGTGCCGACCGGGCCAGCCGCTCTGGCTGTACAGCGCCGCCACCGACGCCGCCCAGCGGGAATACCGGCAATTCCGGGCGCGGTTCGAGTAAGAAGAAGGCGCGATAACATCGGCATCGACGGACGCCGCCGTCCTCACATGGACACGGATACCCAAAGGTTGCACCATATCGGGCACCTTGGCCCCCAAGCAGAGATGGAATGCCTTTATGAGCGAATACCAATATTACGAGTTTGCCGCCCTCGACCAGCCCCTGAGCGCCCGGCAGCAGGCCGAGCTGCGCGCTCGCTCCAGCCGGGCCACCATCACCAGCGGCAGTTTTATCAACGAGTATCACTGGGGCGACCTCAAGGGCAATCCCGTGGAATGGATGCACCGTTACTTCGACGCCCACCTCTACTCGGCCAACTGGGGACATTGCCTGCTGATGCTGAAGCTGCCGACGGACGCCCTGGACCAGGCCATGCTGGATGCCTGCCTGCAGCCCTCGGCCGAGCACGGCCAGAGCGATGCCTTCGAGGCCAGCGTCTCCGGCCGGCACAGCGTACTGACCTGGAGCTTCAACGACGAAGCCGGCGAGAGTGAGCGGTTCTGGCGCCGGGATGACGGCCCCGACTGGCTGAGCCGGTTGCTGCCCCTGCGGCAAGAATTGCTGAGGGGCGATACCCGGCCCCTGTACCTCGGCTGGCTGGCCCGTCTCAGCGCCGGCGAGCTGGACGATGAGGACATGGAACCGCCCTTGCCGCCCGGCCTGGCGACCCTGACACCCGCCCAGCAGGCCCTGGTGGACTTTCTGGAGATCGATCCGGACTGGCTGCAGGCGGCGGCGGCGGCCAGCCCGGCCGAACCCGGGCAGGAAGAGCCGGAATACGAGCTCTGGCTGGAGCAACAGCCGCTGCCGGAGCTCAGGGCAACAGCGCGCCTGCTGCTCGAAGGCCGGGGGCTGGAGGCGGAGCGCGGCCTGCGCCGGCGTTTCCTCGACTGGCAACGGGGCCGCCGGCCTCAGGCGCCGGCCATCTCCCGCCGCATCCTGGCCCAGATCGCCACCGGTTATGCCATCGCGCGCGACCGGCGCCTTGAGCGCGAACGGCTCGCCCAGGTCGAGCTAGAAGCCAGGCGCCTGGCCGAGCACAGGGCCCGCCTCGCCGCCCTGGCGGCGGATCCGGAGCGGATCTGGCAGGAGATGGATACACAGCTCAAGCGCGGCTCCGGGGTCAGCTATGATCAGGCCCTGAACCTGGCCCGGACGCTGGCGGAAGCCCTGCGCCATGCCGGCAGGGAGGAGGACTTCAAGCAGGGCCTGGCCGAGCTGCAACGCCACCACGGCAAGCGCCCGGCCTGGATCACACGGCTCAGACAGGCCGGATTGCTGGGTTAAGCCGTCGCCCGCCAGTCCAGCTCTGTTCCGTCCTCCAGAATGGCGGCCAGAAAGGAAGGAGAAATGCGGTGGGCATCGACGATGTCCACCCGATAAGGCAGAGTCGACTGTTCAAAGGCTTCCTCCAATTGGAACAGCAGTGCCCGGGGAATCTTGTCCGGGCCGATCAGCAGCAAATCCAGGTCCGAATAGGGGCGGCTCTTTCCCGCCCTGGTACGAGAACCGAACACCCTGACCCGGATCTCCGGTGGCAGGTGGCGCCGCAACAATGACAGCACCAGTTCCCGCTCGGACAGGCTCCACTCAATCATTGCGTGCGGCCAGGGCATCCCGCAGCAGGCAGGCCTGCCGGTAGAAGAGTTCGGCACCGGTACAGACCTCGTTGGCGGTATCTTCATCGTAGGTATGGGAAGTCAGGTTGCGCAGCTTGTGGAAGAACATCCACTGCTCCACATCCGCGATCAACCGATGTTCGGCCGCGATGCGGAACAGCTCCCGCCGGGAGACCCCGTCCACATAGACGGCGCCCAGGTTGGCCTCCAGCCAGCGCTTGATAAACTTCCAGCTGAACTCATAGGTGAACTCGAAGCTCTGTACCAGCCCGTAACGCAGGGTGTTGTACTGGCCGGGTGTCAGCAGCAACTTCAGTTCCTCGGACCCGCCGGCCCTGATGGCCTCATCCAGGGCGTGCAGCGCTTTTTCGAAAGCGGATAAATCCAGCATCCGTGACTCCAGTTAGCAAAGGTTCGGAGAACGTATACTCCTATCCTACCCGAACCGGCGCGATCAGTGGTTTGAATAACCGAGCCCCGCCCGCGCGGCCTGCTACAGCCACCGTGCCGGATAGCTCCGCCGCCCCGTGCCGCGGTGATACAGCAGGCCCATCAGCACGATCAGCATCGCCCCCAGCGCCACCGGCGACCACAGGAAACCCCAGCCCTGACCGCTGAGCATCACGATAAGGGGATTGGCCCCGGCCGGCGGATGGGTGGTGCCGGTCAGCAGCATCAGGCTCACCGCCAGGCCCACCGCCAGCCCCAGCGACCAGGGATGTACCCCACACAGGCTCATGACCACCAGCCCGACCAGGGTGGTCAGGAGATGGCCGAACAGGATGTTCCGGGGCTGGGCCAGCGGGCTGTCCGGCAGGCCGAAGAGGATCACCATGGTGGCACCGAACGGCGCCATCAGCCACAGGGCTCCGTCATTGAACTGCTCCAGGCCGGCCAGCACCGAAATGCACAGCATGGCGCCCGCTCCCGCCACCAGGGCCTGGCCCGCGCCCGACAGGCGGGAAATCACCGTATTGCTCATCAGAATCTCCTCTGAAAAAAGTAGACCGAATTGTCTACTTTCAACCTAGAGTAGACAGATCGGTACACCTCTGTCAACATCGACGAAAAAGGAGAAACCC
This sequence comes from Zobellella sp. An-6, assembly GCF_052487945.1. Classification (NCBI taxonomy): domain Bacteria; kingdom Pseudomonadati; phylum Pseudomonadota; class Gammaproteobacteria; order Aeromonadales; family Aeromonadaceae; genus Zobellella; species Zobellella sp. An-6. Next base: position 4,130,339 of record NZ_CP199259.1, read on the forward strand.
ATGGACAAGCGCCAGCAGCTTATCGTCACCGCCTTCGAGCTGTTCTACCGCCACGGCATTCATGCGGTGGGTATCAACCAGATACTGCAATGCTCGGGGGTGGCGAAAAAAACCCTGTACCACCACTTCCCCGGCAAGGAGGCGCTGGTGGAGGCCGTGGTGGCCCATCGTGACCGGAATTACCTGGAATGGCTGGACGCCCGCCTCGCCCGGGCGGGGGACGGCGTGGCGGCGGTGATCGAGGCGCTGTTCGACGCCCTGGATGACTGGTTCAACGACAGGGTCGAGCTGCTTACCGAATTTCACGGCTGTTTTTTTATCAATACCTGCGGGGAATACGGCGATCCGGGGCACGAGGTGCACCGCCGGTGCGCCCGGCACAAGGCCGCCGTGCTCACCTGCATCGCCGGCCACCTGGCTCGCTGCGGCCTGGAGCAGGAAAAGGCCCGCGCCCTGGCCGACACCCTGGGGCTGCTGAAGGAAGGCGCCATAGTGCAGGCCCATGTGATGGGCGACAAACAGGCGGCGCTCAAGGGCAAGGCCCTGGCCGATGCCTTGGCCACCCCCTCTCTCTAGCCGGACCGGTCAGATAAATACTGAAGTGATGAATCCCGGGCGGTTTACCCGAACCGGCGCGACTCCCGGTTGACCTCGTCCACCTGGCTGTTCAGGGTCCAGTAGTCGTAGAGGTAGCCGAGCAGGAAGAGGCCGCCGGTGAAAAACCAGATAATGGCGGTGATCCACTTGCCCAGATAGAGCCGGTGGGCACCGAAGATGCCGAGGAAGGTCAGCAGTATCCAGCTGACGTTGTAGTCCTTGGGGCCGACCACGTAGCGGCGCTCGGCGGAACGGTCCATGGAAGGGATCAGGAACAAGTCCACTATCCAGCCGATAAAGAACAGGCCCAGGGTAAAAAAGTAGATGGTGCCGCTGATGGGGCGGCCGTAGTAGAAGCGGTGCGCGCCCATAAACCCGAATATCCACAGGATATAGCCGATCACCTTGCTGTGCGTGTTGTTCATGCTGCCTCGGAGCGGGTTGCCCAAAACGGCCATTCTAGACGTTGCCGTGTGCAACTGCCATGGCTGTGGGCGAAGCGGCGACCCGGTTCGTCGCCAGAAGCTGTAGGAGATCAGCCTTAAGTGTAAGTAAAACAACAAAGCTGCAGGCACGGCATGGTGCCTGCAGCTTATATCGGGCGGCTTAAAGCTATCAGTTAACGGCTGGCGGAGTAGCTGTTGTCCCAATCCTTCCAGACCGGCTGCAGGCCGGCGGCGGCCACCGCCCTGGCCACCTCGGCCGGGGCGCGGTCGTCGTCGATCTCGAACTGCTCCAGCTCGACGGTGGCGTCGGCGTAGCCGCCGGGCTGGGTCTTGGAGCCGGCGCTGATGCTGGTGATGCCGAGCGGGATCACCTTGTCACGGAACTGCTCCGACTCCCGGGTGGACAGGCTGAGCTCCAGCTCCTGGTCGAACAGCCGGTAGGCGCAGATCAGCTGCACCAGCTGGCGGTCGCTCATCACCGACTTGGGCTCCAGGCCGCCGGCGCAGGGCCGCAGGCGCGGGAAGGACACCGAATAGCGGGTCTGCCAGTAGTGCTTCTGCAGGTAGCGCAGGTGCGCCGCCACATAGAAGCTGTCGGCGCGCCAGTCCTCCAGCCCGAACAGGGCGCCCAGGCCGATCTTGTCGATGCCCGCCTGGCCCAGGCGGTCCGGGGTTTCCAGCCGCCAGCGGAAGTCCTTCTTCTTGCCGCGGATATGGTGCTGGTCGTAGGTCAGGTGCTGGTAGGTCTCCTGGTACACCATGACGCTGTCCAGCCCGTACTCCCGCAGTTCGGCGTATTCCTCTTGGGACAGGGGCTGCACCTCCATCATCAGGTAGCTGAAGTGGCGCTTGATGATCGGCAGCACCCGCTTGAAGTAGTCGAGCCCCACCTTGCCCTCGTGCTCGCCGGTCACCAGCAGCACGGTGTCGAAGCCCATGGCCTTGATCGCCAGGCATTCCCGCTCTATCTCTGCCTCCGTCAGGGTGCGCCGCTTGAGCCGGTTGCTCATGGAGAAGCCGCAGTAGGTGCAGTCGTTGGCGCACAGGTTGGACAGGTAGAGCGGGATATAAAAGCCCACCGTATTGCCGAAGCGCTGGCGGGTCAGGCGCCAGGCCTGCTGCGCCATCTGCTCCAGGTAGGGCTCGGCGGCCGGCGAGATCAGCGCCATAAAGTCCTGCAGATCCCGTTTCGGCCGGGCCAGGGCCCGCTCCACGTCCCGCGCCTGCTTGCCGTAGATGCTCAGCTTGATGTCGTCCCAGTCGAGGGACGACCAGACCTCGAAGAAGCTCATAACGCCCCCAGGAAGGCGGTGAGCGGGCTGGAAGCCTGGGCCTGGTGGCTCTGGCCGGCCAGCCCCGCTTCAAAGGCCATCCGTCCGGCTTCCACCGCCAGCCGGAAGGCCCGGCCCATGGCCACCGGATCGCCGGCCACGGCGATGGCGGTGTTCACCAGCACCGCATCGGCGCCCAGCTCCATGGCGTAGGCGGCGTGGCTGGGCGCGCCTATGCCCGCGTCCACCACCACCGGCACGGTGGACTGCTCGATGATGATCTCGAGGAAGTCCCGGGTCACCAGCCCCTTGTTGGAGCCGATGGGGGCGCCCAGCGGCATCACCGCCGCGCAGCCGGCTTCTTCCAGCCGCTTGCACAGCACCGGGTCGGCGCCGCAGTAGGGCAGCACCACAAAGCCCTCCTGCACCAGCCGCTCGGCGGCGCGCAGGGTTTCGATGGGATCGGGCAGCAGGTATTTGGGGTCCGGGTGGATCTCCAGCTTGAGCCAGTTGGTGCCCAGGGCCTCCCGCGCCAGCCGGGCGGCGAACACCGCCTCGTCGGCGTTTTTGGCACCCGAGGTGTTGGGCAGCAGGTTGACGCCCAGCGCCAGCAGCGGCGGCAGTATGTCGTCGCTGTGGGCCTTGAGGTCCACCCGCTTCAGGGCCATGGTCACCAGCTCGGAGCCGCTGGATTCGAACGCCGCCTTCATGACGGCGCCGTTGGCAAACTTGCCGGTGCCGGTGAACAGGCGGGAATTAAAGGTCTTGTCGGCGATGGTCAGGCTCATCTCAGCCTCCGGCGATGGCGTGGAACAGGGTGATGGTGTCGTCGGGCGCCAGGGCCTGCTCGGGCCAGCGGCTGCGGGCCACCACCTGCTGGTTGAGGGCGACCGCCACCCCGGGTTTGTCTTGCTCAAGCTCCGCCAGCAGCCGGCCCAGGGTGGTGCCCTCCGCCAGCTCCAGCGCTTCGTCGTTCAGGGTTACGCGCATGATGATTCTCCACTCTCTGGGCCGCACACGGGGCAGGCCGGATCCCTGGGCACCTTGAGGCTGTGCCAGCGATGGGCCTTGGCCTCGAACAGCTTGAGTTCGCCCCAGGGCACGCTGCCGGTGCCGGTTAAAAACTTGATGGCTTCCAGCGCCTGCAACAGGCCGATGGTGCCCACCACGGGGCCGATCACGCCGGCGTTGCCGCAGTTGAGCCGCTCGCTTTGTTCCGGCTGGTACAGGCAGCGGTAGCAGCCGTGGTCCAGTTCCGGGTTGAGCGCCAGCAACTGGCCCTCGAAACGGATGGCGGCCCCCACCAGCAGCGGCTTGCCCCAGGCGTAGCAGGCGGCGTTGATGGCCTGGCGCACCGCCATGTTGTCGGTGCAGTCCAGCACCAGGTCCACCTCGGCCACGAAATCGCCCAGGGCGCCTTCGTCCAGCTTCTGGTTGACCGCGATCAGCTCCACCTCGGGGTTGAGCCTGTGCAGCTTGTCCCGGGCTACCTCGGCCTTGCTCAGCTTGAGGCTGTCGCTGTCGTACAGGGTCTGGCGCTGCAGGTTGCTCACCTCTATCTGGTCGAAGTCGGCCAGCCACAGGGTGCCCACCCCGGCCGCCGCCAGGTACTGGGCGGCGGGCGAACCCAGGCCGCCCAGGCCGACGATCAGCACCGAGGCGTTTTTCAGCCGGAGCTGGCCGGCCTCGCCCACCTCTTCCAGCAGCAGGTGGCGGCTGTAGCGCAGGAATTCGCCGTCACTCAGCATGATCCCCCTCCACCAGGGCCAGCAGCTCGCGGGCGGCCGCATCCGGATCCGCCGCTTCGGTGATGGCGGTGACCAGGGCGATGCTACCCACCCCGGTTTGTGCCACCAGCGGTACCCGCTCCCGGCTGATGCCGCCGATGGCCACCAGCGGGTAGTCGTCCATCAGCGCCACGTAACGGCCCAGCCGCGCCAGGCCCTGGGGCCGGGACGGCATGTCCTTGGTCTTGGTGGGGAAGATATGCCCCAGCGCCAGGTAGGAAGGCTTGAGCTCCCGGGCCCGCAGCATCTCGTAGTAGCCGTGGGTGGACAGCCCCAGTTTCAGGCCGGCGGCGCGGATGGCCTCCAGATCCGCCACTTCGATGTCCTCCTGGCCCAGGTGCACGCCGTAGGCGCCGTGGCGGATGGCCAGCCGCCAGTAGTCGTTGATAAACAGACGGGCGTTAAAGCGCTTGCCCAGCTCAACAGCGGCCTGGATGTCGGCTTCCACCTCGGCATCCATCTTGTCCTTGATGCGCAGCTGCAGGGTGCGCACCCCCTGGCCGAGCAGCCGCTCCAGCCAGGCCACCGAGTCCACCACCGGGTAGAGCCCGAGCCTCAGGGTATCCATGGCCGCAAAAGCGCCTTGCGGCAGGCTGCCCGCGAGCCCCAGTTGCTTGCCCAGGGCCGAGCCCGGCATCACCACGGTGGGGAAGTCTTCGCGTCGGTCGGGCCAGCCCAGGTGGGCCACCGGACCGGCGCCCCGGCCCAGGCCTTCGGCGGCCTTGAGCCCCTGGTTGACGTAGGCCTTGGCCAGCACCAGGGCATCCTCGATCGGGTAGTCCTGGGCCACGGCGGTAGCGATGGCCGAGGCCAGGGTGCAGCCGGTGCCGTGACCGTGAACGGTGTCCAGCCGGGGGCTGGCCAGCCAGATCTCGCGTTGGCCGTCGGTGAAATAGTCGAGGGCCTGATCCCCGCTCCACGCCAGGTGGCCGCCCTTGACCAGCACGGCGCGCGCGCCCAGCTCCAGCAGGGCGGCGGCGCCGGCGCGCACCGCCCCGGGCGAGTCGGGCGCTATGCCCGACAGGGCCGCCAGCTCGGCGGCGTTGGGGGTGACCAGGTCCACCTCGGGCAGCAGGTGCTGCTTGATGGCCGGCAGCAGGTTGGGCTCGGCCATGGCCTGGCCGGTGCTGGCGATGGCCACCGGGTCCAGCACCACATAGGGTTGCCACTGGCGCCGATATTCCTTCAGGTAGCGGGCCAGCACCTCGGCGCGCAGGCCGCCGGGCAGCAGGCCAATCTTGATGGCCCGGGCCGGCAGGTCGGTGGCCAGGGCCACCAGCTGGCTGGTGAAGGCCTGCATCAGCACCGGCTCCACCATGGATACCGTGACCGAGTTCTGGGCGGTGATGGCGGAGATCACCGAGCAGCCGTGGCCGCCCAGCGCCTGTATGGTGTGCAGGTCGGCCTGAATGCCGGCGCCGCCGCCCGAGTCCGAGCCGGCGACGGTCCAGACGATGGGTCGGGTCATGCCTCCTCCCGCTCCAGCTTGTCGGCCTGGTGGTAGAGCTCGCCGCCGCGCTTCTTGAACTCCTGCGACATCTGGGCCATGCCGGCGACCACGGTTTCGCTGTTGCCGTCCATGTCCACCAGCTGCACCGCTATGTTGTTCTCCAGGCTGGCGGCGTAGTCGCGCACGTCCTGGGTGATCTTCATGGAGCAGAACTTGGGTCCGCACATGGAGCAGAAGTGGGCCACCTTGCCGGACTCCTGGGGCAGGGTCTCGTCGTGGTAGGCACGGGCGGTTTCCGGATCCAGCGCCAGGTTGAACTGGTCTTCCCAGCGGAACTCGAAGCGGGCCTTGGACATGGCGTTGTCGCGGATCTGCGCGCCCGGGTGGCCCTTGGCCAGGTCGGCGGCGTGGGCGGCGATCTTGTAGGTGATCAGGCCCTGCTTGACGTCTTCCTTGTTGGGCAGGCCCAGGTGCTCCTTGGGCGTCACGTAGCACAGCATGGCGCAGCCGAACCAGCCGATCATGGCGGCGCCGATGCCGGAGGTGAAGTGGTCGTAGCCGGGGGCGATGTCGGTGGTGAGCGGGCCCAGGGTGTAGAAGGGCGCCTCGTGGCAGTGCTCCAGCTGCTCTTCCATGTTGCGCTTGATCATGTGCATGGGCACGTGGCCGGGGCCTTCGATCATCACCTGCACGTCGTATTCCCAGGCGATTTTGGTCAGCTCGCCCAGGGTGTACAGCTCGGAGAACTGGGCCTCGTCGTTGGCGTCGGCGATGGAGCCGGGGCGCATGCCGTCACCCAGCGACAGGGAGACGTCGTAGGCGGCGCAGATCTCGCAGATTTCGCGGAAGTGCTCGTAGAGGAAGTTTTCCTTGTGGTGGGACAGGCACCACTTGGCCATGATGGAGCCGCCACGGGAGACGATGCCGGTGACCCGCTTGGCGGTCATGGGCACGTAGCGCAGCAGCACGCCGGCGTGGATGGTGAAGTAGTCCACGCCCTGCTCCGCCTGCTCGATCAGGGTGTCGCGGAACACTTCCCAGGTCAGGTCCTCGGCCACGCCGTTCACCTTCTCCAGCGCCTGGTAGATGGGCACGGTGCCGATGGGCACCGGGCTGTTGCGCATGATCCATTCACGGGTTTCGTGGATGTAGCGGCCGGTGGACAGATCCATCACGGTGTCGGCGCCCCAGCGGGTGGACCACACCAGCTTCTCCACCTCTTCCTCGATGGAGGAGGTCACCGCCGAGTTGCCGATGTTGGCGTTGATCTTCACCAGGAAGTTGCGGCCGATGATCATCGGCTCGGATTCCGGGTGGTTGATGTTGGCGGGAATGATGGCGCGGCCTTCGGCCACTTCCTTGCGCACGAACTCGGGGGTAATGAACTCGGGCAGGTTGGCGCCGAAGTTCTGGCCCGGGTGCTGCTTGAGCAGCAGTTCGTCCCGTACCCGCTCGCGGCCCATGTTCTCGCGGATGGCGATGTATTCCATCTCGGGGGTGATGATGCCCTGGCGGGCGTAGTGCAGCTGGGTCACGCACTGGCCCAGCTTGGCCTTGCGCGGCTTGGGCAGGTGCTCGAAGCGCAGGTGATCCAGGCCGTCGTCGGCCATGCGCTGCTGGGTGAACTGGGAGGTGACGCTGTCCAGCTCCTCGGTGTCGTCGCGCTCCAGTATCCACTGGCGGCGCAGCTGGGGCAGGCCCTGGCGTACGTCCAGCTCGGAGTCCGGATCGCCGTAGGGGCCGGAGGTGTCGTACACCGGCACCGGCGCGTTGGCCTCGAAAATGGGGTTTTCCTTGGTGCCGCCCTTGAAGCTGTCGGCCAGGCGGATTTCGCGCATGGCCACCTTCAGATCCGGGCGCGAGCCTTCGATATAGATACGGCCGGAGTTGGGAAAGGGTTCGCCCTTGAGGTTCTGGATGTATTCCTGGGCCTGGCTGCGTACTTCGCGACGATTCGTTTTTGACATAGCAATCTCACCTTGCGTCCATTGAGTTCGTGAAAATGCTTGTCAGGAGTGTTGAGGAAGAACCGGGCGGGTGGGAAAGGGTCTTGGGCCTGGTTCTCACTTGTTTCCCTTCGCAGGTATTAGCCTGATCAGGTTCAACGGATCCCGCTTTCGCGGTCTCAGCCCTTGGGGGCACTCCGACAAGATGGACGTCAGTATAGCCAGAGCCGCCGGTCAAAAGCAAAGCGGTTGGATACAATTTTTGCAATCCTGGGTTAACGCTTTATCAACAAAGACATTAATGCGGGGCCCTACCCCCAGGCCAGCCCCAGGGCCAGCAGGCCGGTAAAGATCAGGGTGGCGCGGGCGGTCAGCCCCAGGGCCCGGTTCAGCGCCGGCCCTTGCTCGGTCAGCACCAGCCGGGTGGCACCGGCCAGGGGCCAGAGCCCGAGCAGGGCCAGAAAACCCCAGCCCGCCATCAGCTGCATCCCCGCCAGCAGGGCCGTGGCCAGCAGCAGCAACTGGTAGGCCCGGGCCCGGGCCAGCCCCAGGCGCAGGGCCAGGGTGTGCTTGCCCGCCCGGCGATCCGATTCCAGGTCGCGGATATTGTTGATATTGAGCACCGCCACCGACAGCAGGCCCGCCACCAGGGCGGCCCAGACGGCGCCGGCCCCCGGCTGGTGCAGCATCAGCCAACTGGTGCCCAGCACCGCCACCGGGCCGAAGAACACGAACACCGCCAGATCCCCCAGCCCCCGGTAGCCGTAGGGCCGCCGGCCCAGGGTATAGCCCAGGGCCGCCAGCAGGGCCAAGGCGCCCAGCAGCAGAAAACCGAGCCAGGCGCCCCGGTCGGCGCCCAGGGCCCGGCCCAGCAGCAAGAGGCCGGACAGCGCCGCCAGGCCGGCGGTCAGCCGGATGGCGGACCGCAGCTGCGCCGGGGTCGCCAGGCCCGAGGCCAGCACCCGGGCGGGGCCGGCGCGCCCCTCGGCGTCGGTGCCGCGCACTCCGTCGCCGTAGTCGTTGGCCAGGTTGGAGAGGATCTGCAGCAACAGGGCGGTGAGCAGGGCCAGCAGCAGCACGCCGCCGTCGAAGCCACCCTCCCCGGCCGCCACCCCGGCGCCGAGCAGGATGGACGCCAGCGCCAGGGGCAGGGTCTTGGGCCGGATGGCGTTCAGCCAGGTGCTCAGGGGCATTGGCGCTCTCTTGGTCATCGAGGAAAAAACCTATCATACCCAAGCCCCGGGCGATAAAAACAGCACTACCCTCCCCGGCGGACAGATGTTACTTTTAGTTAAAGATATCTCTGACGGCGATTAACGGGGTCACAACAATGCGGATTGCGGTTTACGGCTATGAACTTCCCCTGACCATGGCGCTCACCATCAGGGGTACCCCCCTCGGTCGCCGCCGGGGCTTTTACGTGTGCATCGACGGCCGCTGGGGCGAGATCGCCCCCCTGCCCGGCGAGTCCCGCGAAAGCGTCGAAGAGGCCCGAGACGAGCTGCTGGCCGCCTGCGCGCGGCTGGCCCAAGGCCAGCCCCACGGCGCCCGCCTGCCCTCGGTGCAATTCGGGCTGGACTGCGCCCTCACCGCCATCGACGGCGAGCCGGCCCCCTCACTGCCGCTGCTGGAAGGCGAGCGGGAACCCATTATCCGCGCCTGGCGCTGCCGCCGGGTTCACCCCCAGCGGGCCTGGCTGACCCTCACCGGCGAGGTGCAGCACGACGCCGGCCTGGTGCGCGAGCTGACCCTGCTGGTGCCCAGCCTGCAACTGGTGCTGGACGCGGGCGGCCGGCTGAGCGAGGAGCAGCTGGAAGGGCTGTGGCGGCGCATCGATCCCACCCGCATCGACTGGCTGCTGGAGCCCGCCGCCGACCTGGCCGCCAGCCAGCGGCTGGCGGAGCGCCACGGCTGGCCGGTGGCCTTCGATCTCGGCCGCCATGCCGCCCCCCACTATCCGCTGTTCGACCAGCTCAGGGCCCTGGTGCTCAGGCCCAGCCAGCTGGGCGGCCTGGCCCTGTGCCGGGAGCTGGCCGAGGCAGCCCGGGCCCGGGGGCTGGAAGTGGTGGTGGCCGACAGCCTGGAAAGCGGCCTGGGCAACGCCCAGTTGGCCCGCCTGAGCGCCCAATGGGCGCCGGGCCAGGCGGCCATGCTGGACCGGTTGCGCTACCTGCTGGACAGGGGGGTGGACAGCAACGGCCGGCCGGACCTCGGCAGACTCACCCTGCTCCGGGAATACGGCTGACAGGCTCCGGTTGGGCACCGAAACCCGGCGCCGGGCCAAGGTTTCCTTGGCAGACGGGGGGTAAATCCGTATAGTCAGGCCGATATTTCGACAGGTTCCCTATCTATGCTTCAAGACAACCCCCTGCTGGCCCAGCTCAAGCAACAGCTGCGCGAATCCATGCCGACCAAGGAAGGCACCGTCAAGGCCACCGCCAAAGGTTTCGGCTTCCTCGAGGTGAGCGAGAAGGAAAGCATTTTCATCCCGCCGCCCTACATGAAGAAGGTGCTGCACGGCGACCGCATCACCGCCCTGGTGCGCACCGAAAACGAGAAAGAAGTGGCCGAGCCGGAAACCCTGGTCGAGCAGGGGCTGACCCGCTTCGTGGCCCGGGTGAAGTGGTTCCGCGACCGGCTCAACATAGTGCCCGATCACCCGCTGATCAAGGACGCCATCAAGGCCCGCACCATCAAGGGGTTGGATGAAAAGGGCCTGAAGGAAGGCGACTGGGTGCTGGGCGAGCTCAAGCGCCACGCCCTCAAGGACAACGGCTTTTTCGCCGAGGTGGTGGAGCTGATCGCCGGGGTCGACGACCCCATCGCCCCCTGGTGGGTGGTGCTGGCCCGCAACAAGCTGGCCAACCAGGCGCCCCGGGACCAGGACGAGTGGCAGACCCTGGAAGAATCGCTGCCGCGCCGGGATCTCACCGAGGTGCCCTTCTTCACCATCGACAGCGAGTCCACCCAGGACATGGATGACGCCCTTAGCGTGAAGAAGCTGGACAACGGCTGGGAGCTGACCGTGGCCATCGCCGATCCCACCGCCTATGTACCCCACGACAGCGATCTGGACAAGGTCGCCGCCGAACGCGCCTTTACCGTCTACCTGCCCGGCCGCAACATTCCCATGCTGCCGCGCACCCTGGCCGACGAACTGTGCTCGCTCAAGGCCGGCGAAGAGCGCCCCGCCCTGTGCGCCCGCCTGCTGATCGACTTTGACGGCAAGGTCACCGACCAGGTGGAATTCTTCGCCGCCCGCATCCGCTCCCAGGCCAAACTGGCCTACGACAAGGTCTCCGACTGGGTCGAGCAGAAAGGCGACTGGCAGCCGGAGAGCGAGGTGATCGCCGAGCAGCTGCGCGAGCTGACCGAACTCACCCGCGCCCGCAGCGCCTGGCGCAGCGAGCACGCCATCGTGTTCAAGGACAGGCCCGACTACCGCTTCGAGCTGGACGATGCCAGCAACGTGGTGGCCATTCACGTGGATCACCGCCGCATCGCCAACCAGATGGTGGAAGAGGCGATGATCGCCGCCAACCTGGCCTGCGGCAACTGGCTGGCCGAACACGCCGGCACCGGGGTATTCAACGTGCACGCCGGCTTCGACGCCGAGAAGCTGGCCCAGGTGGCCGAGCTGCTGCAGGCCCACGAAGCCCCCTTCGAGCCGGAAAGCCTGGCCAGCCTGGAAGGTTTCTGCGCCCTGCGCCGCTGGCTGGACTCTCGCGACACCAGCTACCTGGACAACCGGGTACGCCGCTACCAGTCCTTCGCCGCCATGAGCGTGACCCCGGCCGAGCACTACGGCCTGGGCCTGGCCGCCTACGCCACCTGGACCTCGCCCATCCGTAAATACGGCGACATCATCAACCACCGGCTGATCAAGGCGATACTGGCCGAGCAGGAGCACGAGGCCCATGTGCCCAGCGCCGAGCTGGCTCAGCACCTGTCCGAGCAGCGCCGCATGCACCGCCGCGCCGAGCGCGACATCGCCGACTGGCTCTATGTGCGCTACCTGCAGCCGGCGGTGGCCGAGGGCAAGGTGTTCGACGCCGAAATCATCGACATCGGCCGGGGCGGCGTGAAGCTGCGCCTGCAGGAAAACGGCGCCGTGGTGTTCATGCCCTCCTCCCTGATCCTGGCCAACCGGGACCGGCTGGAATGCAGCTGGGACGACGGCCGCGTCTACCTGGACAAGGAAGCGGTCTACGAACTGGGCCAGCATATCCAGGTGATCCTGACCGAGGCCATTGAAGACACCCGCTCCCTGATCGCCAAGCCGGCCATTCCGCTGGTACCGGAGAAGCAGGAAAAACCGGAATAACCCGCCTCCTGATGCCAAAAGGGCCTGCAATTGCAGGCCCTTTTCAGTTTGTGACAACAGCATATCACCCCGGTGTGAGTGAAGGTGACGGACCGCCACCAGCAGTGCCCGGGCCAGCAGGGTGTTGTCGTTAATTTGTTGCTCCACCGGCCGGGCCGGCCATGTCCGCCAGCACCTCCGCCACCAGCGACTGCTGGTGGCCTACCCGTTGGGTGACCTGCTGAACAATCTCCATGCGGGTCTGTGCACCCGCCTGGATGTCATCAATCGCGGCCAGCGCCTGGCTGGCCTCCTGCAAACAGGTGCCACGGGACTGGTCGATGTTCTCCAGTCCGGTGCGGGCCCTGGTGGCGGAATGCCCCAGGTTTTCGGCAATTTCCCGAATTTGTTCGCTGGACTGGTTCACCCGGCGGGACAGATTGCGGACCTCGTCCGCCACCACCGAAAAACCCCGGCCGTGCTCCCCCGCCCGGGCCGCCTCGATGGAGGCATTGAGGGCCAGCAGGTTGGTCTGTTTGGCGATGTCCTGAATGTTGCCCACGATGGCGCCGATCTCGGCAGACTGATCCTGCAACTGACTGAATACCCGATCGATATTCTCCATATCACCGGCGAGTGAGCGGATCGCGCCCTCCGAGGCGCGGATGCTGTGGGCGGTCTCGGCCACCTTGTCACCGGATTGCCGGGCCAGAATGCCGGCCTGTGCCATTTCTTCCAGGATCAGCCCGGCGTTGGCGCCCAGTTGGTCGAGCTGTGCCAGCAGGCGTTGATGGTAGACCGGAGCGGGTACTGGGTGGGCTATTTTCACGGGCTCGGGTTCGGCCGCAGGTGGCAGCACAGGCGCCGTTTCAACCACGACGGGCTCCGCTGCCGGTTGGTCGACCATGCGCGCCGGCAACCTCAGGGCCAGGCAAGCCGCCGCCAGGGCCAGCAGCGCGCCCGACAGAGACAGCGTCAGTGCCACGCCATCCTGACCACCCAGTCGGATGGAGAGGGCGACCAGCAGCAGGGTCGCGGTACCGATGGCGGCGATCAACACCACTTTGGTATGGGATTCCGGGTAGGTTGCGCGAACATCGCTGATTTCGTAGGAGTCCATGATGAGTTATCTCTTGCCGGTTCCGGGCTGGGGTTACTGAAGACAGGAGCGTTGGCGTGGATTGACGGTGGGCGCTCCCTGCAGGCAGGGGCGCCCTCGTTGCAGGTTAGCTCACTCGTTTAACCAGCAGTTCGGCGAACACCGCCGGACATTCCACCGAGGGCACATGGCCGATGTGCTCCAGGATCACCGGCTCGCCGGCGCCGCTGCATTGGGCCAGGGTACGCAGCGATTCGGGCGGAGTGGCGATATCGTCACTGCCGCCCACCAGCAGCAGGGGCACGCCGAGGCCCTGCAGTTGCTCGCGGAAGTCGGCGCGGCCCAGCATGTCGCACAGCAGGGCGTAGCTGTTGGCGTCACCCCGCCCCATGATGGTGTTCCAGCCCTTTAGCAGGGCCGGCTCGCGCTCGCAGGCGGCGGAGCCGAACCAGCGCGGCACTATGTCCACCGCCATGGCGGCCAGCCCCTTCTCCCGCACCGCCTTGGCGCGGGCCTGCCAGGCCTCGGCGGTGCCGATCACCGCCCCGGTGTTGGTGAGGGTGGCGGACAGCAGGCGATCGGCGTTGGCACTCAGCAGTTGCTGGCCGATCACCCCGCCGATGGAGGTGCCGACGAAGTGGAACCGCGCAGCGCCGGCCTGCTCGACCAGCGCCAGCAGCTCCGCCGCCAGATCGGCGGGCGTAATACGTTCGCCCTTCCAGGCCGCGCTGCTGCCATGGCCGGGCAGATCCCAGCTCAACACCCGGTAATGGGGCAGCAGGGCGGGCAGCAGCTCGTCCCACACCGCCTGGCTCATGCCCAGGGGATGGGCCAGCACCACCAGCGGCAGCGCCGGGTCGCCCAGCAGGCGGTAGCCGACGGCGCGGCCGTCAATTTCCAGAAAAGACATTCAGCCTCCGAATAGTTAGGAGAAGCCGGCCGGAGCCGGCGTTCAGACTGCTGATAAACCTTCAGACATTCCAGCACAGACACGCTCATGCCGAAAGGGAGGACAAAGGGAACTGCTCCGCCGACCGTCACATGCCAGGGATGGCATGTGCGAGCCTACATGGATGTACTTGCGGCGTGTTGGAGGAGCTGTCCCTTTGGCCGACTTATCTGCAGCCTACAGCGGCATGCACTCAGAATTAAACCCGCTCGATCAGGGTGGCAATACCCTGGCCGACGCCCACGCACATGGTGCACAGGGCCAGGCGCTTGTTCTGCCGGTGCAGCTCGTGGGCGGCGGTTTGCAGCAGACGGGCGCCGGACATGCCGAGCGGGTGGCCCAGGGCGATGGCGCCGCCGTTGGGGTTGACCCGGGCGTCGTCGTCCTTCAGCCCCAGTTCCCGCATGCAGGCCAGGGCCTGGGCGGCAAAGGCTTCGTTGAACTCGAACAGGTCGATGTCGTCCATGGTCAGGTTGTGCTGTTTCAACAGCTTGCGTACCGCCGGCACCGGGCCAATGCCCATGATGCGCGGCTCAACGCCACCGGTGGCCATGCCCAGGATGCGGGCCATGGGCTTGAGGCCGTGGCGCTGCACCGCTTCTTCGCTGGCGATCAGCATGGCGGCGGCACCGTCGTTCACCCCGGAGGCGTTGCCGGCGGTGATGCTGCCACCGGCGCGGAAGGGGGTCGGCAGCCTGGCCAGCTTCTCTGCCGTGGTGTCCGGGCGCAGGTGCTCGTCGTCGGCGAAGATCAGCGGCTCCTGCTTGCGGCGCGGGATCTCCACCGGCACGATTTCCTCGGCAAAGCGGCCACTTTTCTGGGATTCGGCGGCCTTCTGCTGGGAACGGGCGGAGAAGGCATCCTGATCTTCCCGGGAGATATTAAACTGTTCGGCCACGTTCTCCGCCGTTTCCGGCATGGAATCCACCCCGTACTGGGCCTTCATCAGCGGGTTGATAAAGCGCCAGCCGATGGTGGTGTCTTCGATGGCCTGGGTGCGGCTGAAGGCGGTGTCGGCCTTGCCCATCACGAAGGGGGCGCGGGACATGGACTCCACCCCGCCGGCCAGCACCAGCTCAAGCTCGCCGGCCTTGACGGCGCGCACGGCCGTGCCCACCGCGTCCATGCCCGAGCCGCACAGCCGGTTGATGGTGGTGCCGGGCACGCTCACCGGCAGGCCGGCCAGCAGGGACGACATCCGCGCCACGTTGCGGTTGTCTTCGCCGGCCTGGTTGGCGCAGCCCATGATGACTTCGTCGATGGCCGCCGGATCCAGCTCCGGCGCCTGGGCCAGCACGGCCCTGAACACCTGGGCGGCCAGATCGTCGGGGCGTACCGCCGCCAGGGTGCCGCCGAAGCGGCCGATGGCGGTGCGTCTGGGGTGGCAGAGGTAAACGGGCTTCATTGGGCGGCCTCCTGGGATACCGGCTTGGCGTGATGGGCGGCGGTTCTGGCCTTGAGCGAGCGCAGTATCTCCAGCTCCTCGGCAGAAGGTTCGGGGGTTTGCGCCAGCGGCTCGGCAAAGCGCACCGGCCAGCCGGTGGACTCGCTCACCTGCTCGCGGGTCACGCCCGGATGCAGCGAGGTCACCACCAGCTCCTTGGTGTCCGCGTCGGGGGCCATCACGCACAGATCGGTGATCACCTTGGTCGGGCCCCGGCCGATGTTGGGCACGCCGTCGCGGCCCTTGCCGTCCCGGCCGTAGCCCAGGGTGGTGATAAAGTCCACCGCCTCCACGAAGGCCCGCGGCGAGTGCTTGAGGGTGATAAACACTTCCCTGGCGTTGGAGGCGATTTCGGGCGCGCCACCGCCACCGGGCAGCCGCACCTTGGGCGCCTGGTAGTCGCCGATCAGGGTGGTGTTGAGGTTGGCGTAGCGGTCGATCTGGGCGGTGCCGAGAAAGCCCACGTCGATATGGCCGCCCTGCAGCCAGTAGCGGAACATCTCGGGCACCGCCACCGTGGTGAGTGCCTGCTCGCACAGCTCGCCGTCGCCGATGGACAGGGGCAGGATGTCGGGCCTGGTCTGCAGGGTGCCGGATTCATAGATCAGCACCACCTCGGGGGCGTGGGTCAGGCGGGCCAGGTTGGCGGCCTCGCTGGGCAGGCCGATGCCGACAAAGCAGGTCATGCCGTTGCTCAGGGCGCGGGCGGCGGTGACCGTCATCATTTCGGAAGAACTGTATGCGAGTGTCATTGGGCCTGCCCTCCTGCGTTGTATACGGTTTGATCCAGCCACTGGTTGAAGGTGTCACGATCGCGGGAGATCGCGTCCCATTCCTTGTAGAAGCTGTTGTTTCTCGGATAGTAGCCGTGGGCGTAGGACGGCGCCGCGCCCCCTTTCACCTCGGCGATGGCGTCGATGGCCCAGCCCGGGATCACGCAGGCATTGGGGTCGGCCCGCAGGTCGTCGACGATCTCCTCCACGGTGACGATGCTGTGTTTGGCCGCCAGCACCGCCTCCTTCTGCACCCCGACGATGCCGGAGACCAGCACGTTGCCCTGCCGGTCGGCGCGCTGGGCATGGATGATGCTCACATCGGGCCGCACCGCCGGCACCGCCGCCAGCCGTTCGCCGGTGAAGGGGCACTCGATAAAGCGGATCTGCGGGTTCACCTTGGGCAGGTCGCTGCCGATGTAGCCGCGCAGCACCGCCAGCGGCAGGCCGGCGGCACCCGCCTCGTAGGCGCAGGCCATGGCGGCGTGGCTGTGTTCGAAAATCTCGAGGGGCTGGGGGTAGCCCTTCTCCACCGCGTCGCGCAACCGGTGCAGGGAGCCGACGCCGGGGTTGCCGCCCCAGGAGAAGATCAGCCGCTCGGCACAACCGGCGCCGATCAGCTGGTCGTAGAGGATGTCCGGGGTCATGCGGATCAGCGTCAATCGACGCTTTTCCTGGCGGATGATCTCATGACCCGCCGCAAAGGGGATCAGGTGGGTAAAACCCTCCATGGCGACGGTGTCGCCGTCCTGGAGGTAACGGGCAATCGCGTCGTGCAGGCTCATGAATTGGGCCATGGGTATCGCCTCCCTGGGTGACTTTGAAGTTCGTATTGCGAACTTGAGTTTGCATTGCGAACATATTTACACCCATTCGACGGACGTGGCAAACCCAGATCCCGGCGATTTTTTTGAAAAAGCGATTAACCGTTTGAAAACGAAAAGATTATTTTTTACTCATCCGCAGGCAAAAAGGGAGGAATGAAAACGGGGGTTCGTTATGCGAACTTTTGCTACCATGGATGGCCAGGGCCACCGCCGACACCGCCACAGGAGGAATACCATGACCGCAGAGGACAAGCTCAGCCCCGAAGACAGGGACTTCGTCGCCGCCCTGGCCAGCGGCCTGGAGGTGCTGCAGGCCTTCGATCAGCAGCATCCGCGCATGACCCTGAGCGAGGTGGCGGCCAGAACCGGCATGGACAGGGCCAAGGCACGCCGCTTTCTGCTGACCCTGCACGCCCTGGGCTACCTGGACAAGCAGCAGCGCCACTTCGCGCTGACCCCCAGGGTGCTGCAGCTGGGCAACGCCTTCCTCTCGGCCAACCCCTACCGGGTGGTGATCCAGCACTATCTGGAGGAGATCACCCGGGAGATCGGCGAGTCCACCTCGCTGGGCGTGCTCGACGACGACGACGTGGTCTATATCGCCCGCTCCGCCGCCGAGCACCGGCTGATGGCCATTCGCCTGTCGGTCGGCACCCGGCTGCCCGCCGCCTACACCTCCATGGGCCGGGTGCTGCTGGCCCAGCTGCCGGAAGCCGAGCTGGCCGCCTACCTGGAGCGGGTACGGCTGCAGGCCCACACCGAACACAGCATCACCGACAAGGCGGAACTGCGCCGAGCCCTGGAGCAGGTGCGCCGCCAGGGCTACGCCATCGTCGATCAGGAGCTGGATTCGGGCCTGCGCTCGCTGGCGGTGCCGGCCTTCGATCAGCGGGGGCAACTGCTCGGCGCCATCAACATCAGCACCAACGCCGCCCGGGTGGACATGGACACCCTGACCGGCCGCTTCCTGCCGCTGCTGCAGGACAAGGCCCGGCTGATCCGGGAAACGCTGCAGGGCTGAGGGCGGCCTCTTGGTGACGGGTACGGCTGTCTGAATTGACGCAGAGAAGAGGGAACAAGGCTGCCTCCGCCGACACCTGATGATGGTGCCGGCAGGCGCTGCGGGGTGATTGGGAGGACAGAGGATGTCTGCTCCGCCGGCCCTCCGCGCCAGGGAGGCCGCGGCGGAGCCTCCATGGATGGATTCACGGCGTGCCGGAGGAGTAGCGCCCTTTGGCCGACGATCTGCTCGGCTTGAAAATCAACAAGAATTTGTGACCAGGAAACAGCACTGAAGGTCTTTAGCCCCTCGGCCTCTCAGGGGTAACGCCCGGTCAGCCGGTTTTCCACCAGCTCCGCCAATATGGTGTTGACCAGCCGCATCGCCGCATTGGGGTTCTCGCCCCGGCGGCGGGAGGCGATCACCGGAATGGTGAGCTGCTCATCCCCCACCGACACAAACGCCACCCCATCCCGCTTCAGCTTGTGCACCTGCTCCGGCACCAGGGCGAAGCCCATTTCCGAGGCCACCAGCGACAGCGCCGTCTGCAAATCGTTGACCTGCTGGATCACCTGCAGCTTCAGGCCCCGGCGGTGGAACAGCCCCAGGGCCACGTCGACAAAGTTGGGGCCGGGACCGGCGGGAAAGGCCACCATGGGCACCTCCGCCAGCTCCGCCATGGTCGGCGACCGCCCGACCAGGGGATGGGACGCGGGCAGGGCGATGAGCAAGGGCTCGTTGAACAGCACCTCCTGCTCCACGTCCGGATCCTCGATGTGCACCCGGCCGAAACCGATGTCGATCTTGCCGCTCTTGAGCGCTTCTATCTGCTCCCGGGTCTTGAGCTCGTGCAGCACGATCTCCAGGTTCTTGTTGCGCCGCAGCCGGCGCACCATCAGCGGCAGCTGGCCGTAGAACACCGAGGGCACGAAGCCGATGGCGAACACCGTCTTGCGCAACTGGGCGATCTGCCGCGTGCCCTCGATGCTGGCGTCCACCCGGTCCATGATGGTGCGGGCCTGCTGCAGGAAGTACAGGCCGCCCTGGGTCAGCTCCAGCCCCCGCGCCTTGCGGATAAACAGCTTCACCCCCAGCTCTTCCTCCAACTGCTTGATCTGCCGGGTCAGGGGCGGCTGGGCGATGAACAGCCGTTCCGCCGCCCGGGTCAGGTTCAGCTCTTCCGCCACCGCGATGAAATAGCGCAGGTGTCTCAGCTCCATCCATACCTCCAGGGTATTGGTTGCGACTTAATCAATATTGGTGAGTATGACTCCGAAAATGTAACTTCATCGCAACAGACAGTTATCACTCGACGTTCGGAGCTTACATGTCAGCAACCATCCAGTCCATCGAAGCCATCCTGGTCGACATCCCGACCATACGCCCGCACAAGCTGTCCATGGCCACCATGGGCGTGCAGACCATGGTCATAGTGCGGATCAAGGACAGCGACGGCCTCGAAGGTCTGGGCGAAGCCACCACCATCGGCGGCCTGGCCTATGGCCCGGAAAGCCCCGAAAGCGTCAAGCTGACCATCGACACCTACTTCAGCCCCCTGCTGCTCGGCCGGCCGGCGGATGCCATCAATACCCTCAGGGTAGGGCTCAACCGGGCGACCCGCGGCAACAACCTGGCCAAGTCCGCCATCGAAACCGCCCTGCTCGACCTGCAGGGCAAGCGCCTGGACCAGCCGCTGCACCAGCTGCTCGGCGGCGCCGTGCACCGGCACATCCCGGTGCTCTGGACCCTGGCCAGCGGCGACACCGCCCGGGACATCGACGAGGCCAAGAGCCTGATCGCCGCCCAGCGCCACTGCGATTTCAAGCTCAAGATCGGCTCCCGCCCGCTGATGGACGACGTGCGCCACGTGGCGGCGATCAAGGAAGCCCTGGGCGAGGGCGCCAGCGTGCGGGTCGACGTCAACCAGGCCTGGGACGAAAGCACCGCCGCCCGGGGCATGGCCGAACTGCAGGCCGCCGGCATCGATCTGGTGGAGCAGCCCACGCCGATGAAGGATCACGACGCCCTGGTGCGGCTGTCCGCGAAGTTCCACCTGCCGATCCTGGCGGACGAGGCGGTGGCCGACGCCGGCGACATGTTCCGCCTGGCCTCGGCCGGCTTCGCCGGCGCCGTGGCGCTCAAGATCGCCAAGGCCGGCGGCCCGCTGCGGGCACTGGAAGTGGCGGCGGTGGCCGGTGCCGCCGGGGTCGGCCTCTACGGCGGCACCCTGCTGGAAGGCACCATCGGCACCACCGCCTCCCTGCACGCCTGGGCCACCCTCGACACCCTGCACTGGGGCACCGAGATGTTCGGCCCGCGGCTGTTAAAGGACGACATAGTGGTGACGCCGCTGAATTTCCATCACAACGGCGTCGAACTGCCCACCGGGCCCGGCCTGGGCCTGGCGATAGACGAAGACAAGCTGGCCCGGTACCGCCGGAAATAAACAGCGGCCGCGAGGACCACCAACAGGAGGACAAGACATGCTGTTCAAAGTCGAGATGAAGGTGAACCTGCCCCACGACATGCCGGCCGAGGTGGCCGCCGAGATCAAGGCCCGGGAGAAGGCCTATGCCCAGGAGCTGCAGCGCCAGGGCAAGTGGCGCCACCTGTGGCGGGTGGCCGGCAGCTACGCCAACGTCAGCATCTTCGACGTGGCGGACAATGCCGAGCTGCAGGATTTGATCAGTGCCCTGCCGCTGTTTCCCTATATGGACATCAGTGTCGCGCCCCTGTGCCGGCACCCGTCCTCCATCCACCAGGATGACCGTTAAGCAAGTACTCATTACCCCTATGACCCGATAACAAGCAAGGAGCCAGAGCAATGTCAGTCAAGACCATGCACACTCAGGAAGTCAAAGAACTGCTGGAAAAAGTGGCCGGCCTGAACCAGGCCGGCGGCAACGAGCGGGTAAAAACCATCGTTCACCGTGTGATGCACGATGTCTTCCAGATCATTGAAGATCTCGACATCACCCCGGAAGAATTCTGGAACGCCGTCTACTACATCAACGACCTGGGCAAGAACGGCGAGGCCGCCCTGCTGGCCCCGGGCCTGGGGGTGGACCGCTACCTGGACATCCGCCAGGACGCCGAGGACGAGCAGGCCGGCCTGGCTGGCGGCACCCCGCGCACCATCGAAGGCCCCCTGTACGTGGCCGGCGCCCCGGTATCCGAGGGCTTCGCCCGCATGGATGACGGCACTCAGGATGGCGAAACCATGATCCTCACCGGTGTGGTGACCGATCAGCACGGCAACCCCCTGGCCGATACCCTGGTTGAAATCTGGCACGCCGACCTCAAGGGCGCCTATTCCTACTTCGATCAGAGCCAGAGCGAGTATAACCTGCGCCGCAGCATCAAGACCGACGCCCAGGGCCGCTACACCGCCCAAAGCATTATTCCGTCCGGTTACGGCTGCCCGCCCGAAGGCGCCACCCAGGCTCTGCTCAACCAGCTCGGCCGTCACGGCCGCCGTCCGGCCCACATCCACTTCTTCGTGTCCAAGCCGGGCCATAAGCACCTGACCACCCAGATCAACCTGGCCGGTGACGAATACACCTACGACGACTTCGCCTTCGCCACCCGCGAGGAGCTGGTGTGTGACGCGGTACGCATTGAAGACGCCGCTGCCGCCGAGCAATACGGCCTGAACCAGCCGTTCACCAAGGTGGAATTCAACATTCAGCTGCTGGCCACCGACAAGCCCGAACTGCAGAACCGCCACGAGCGCAAGCGCGCCCTGGAAAGCGAAACCGCTTAACTTCCGCCCAAACCACCGACGTTTGCCGGCCGCCCCCAGCGGGGCGGCCCGGGAAGACTCACGCCCGACAACGGCATCACATGGAGTGACGACAGATGACTCGCCAACTCGACCGACTCGAAAACAAGATCCGCGGCGCGGTGGAAGCCGACGCCCAGAACGGCCACTACCGCTGCGATCGCAGCATCTTCACCGACCAGGAGCTGTTCGACCTGGAGATGAAACACATCTTCGAAGGCAACTGGATCTACCTGGCCCACGAAAGCCAGGTGGAAAACCCGGGTGACTACTTCACCACCACCGTCGGCCGCCAGCCGGTGGTGATCACCCGCACCAAGGACGGTGAGCTGCGCGCCCTGCTCAACACCTGCTCCCACCGGGGCGCCACCCTGTGCCGCAAGAAGCGCGGCAACAAGGCCTCCTTCACCTGCCCCTTCCACGGCTGGACCTTCAAGAACGACGGCCAGTTGCTGAAGGCCCGCGACCAGAAGAAGGGCGGCTACCCGGACAGCTTCAGCACCGACGGCTCCCACGACCTGAAGCGGCTGCCGAAGTTCGAGTCCTACCGCGGCTTCCTGTTCGGCAGCCTCAACGCCGACGTGCAGCCCTTGCGGGAATACCTGGGCGAAACCACCAAGATCATCGACAACATCGTCGATCAGGCGGAAGACGGCCTGGAAGTGTTGCGCGGCAGCTCCACCTATACCTATGAAGGCAACTGGAAGCTGACCGCCGAAAACGGCGCCGACGGCTACCACGTGGGCACGGTGCACTGGAACTACCTCTCCACCATGAGCCAGCGCAACTACGAGAAGGGCGGCACCGAGGCGGTGGACGCCAAGAGCTGGTCCAGCGAGGGCGGTTTCTACTCCTTCGACAACGGCCACATGATGCTGTGGACCCGGCTCACCAATCCCCAGGTGCGGCCGGTGTTCAACCACCTGCCGCGGCTGGAAGAAAAGCTGGGCGCGGCCCGGGCCGACGCCATCGTCAACACCACCAAGAACCTGTGCCTGTACCCGAACGTCTACCTGATGGACCAGTTCTCCACCCAGATCCGGGTGCTGCGCCCCATCTCCGTCGACAAGACCGAGATCACCATCTACTGCTGGGCGCCGAAGAACGAGCCGGCGGCCGATCGCGCCAAACGCATCCGCCAGTACGAAGACTTCTTCAACGTCAGCGGCATGGGCACCCCGGACGACCTGGAAGAGTTCCGCGCCTGCCAACAGGGGTACGAAGCCCGCGGCCTGAAGTGGAACGACATGAGCCGGGGCGCCGCCCACTGGATCCAGGGGCCGGACGCCGGCGCCGACGCCATCGGCCTCAAGCCCCTGCTGAGCGGCGCCAAACCGGAAGACGAAGGGCTTTACGTCACCCACCACCAGCACTGGGTCAAGGAGATGCTGCAGGCCGTGCAGACCGAGCGGGCCCGCCTGATTTCCATCACCGAACAGGAGGCATCCGCATGAGCATGAGCTTCGAACAAATCCAGGCCTTCATCCACCGGGAGGCCCGCCTGCTGGACGACCGCCAGTGGGACGAGTGGCTGCGGTGCTACCACGAAGAGGTGGTGTACTGGATGCCCGCCTGGGACGACGAAGACCGGCTGACCGAGGATCCGCAGACCGAAATCTCGCTGATCTACTACCCGAACCGCCAGGGCCTGGAAGACCGCGTCTACCGCATCAAGACCGAGCGCTCCGGCGCAAGCTCCTTGCCGGAGCCGCGCACCACCCACCTGACCAGCAACCTGGAGATCCTGGAGCAGGCGGACGACAGCGTGAAGCTGCGCTTCAACTGGCAGACCAACAGCCACCGCTACAACCAGACCCAGTTCTTCTTCGGCACCTCCTTCTACACCCTGAACACCAGTGGTGAGCAGCCGGTGATCACCGAGAAGAAGATCGTCCTGAACAACGACTACATCAATCAGGTGATTGATATCTATCACCTGTAAGGGTGGGGAGAGGATCATGAGCTACAACATAGCCCTCAACTTCGAAGACGGCATCACCCGCTTCATCAACTGCAACCCGGGCGAGACCGTGCTGGACGCGGCCTACCGCAACCAGATCAAGCTGCCCATGGACTGCTCCGACGGCGTGTGCGGCACCTGCAAGGGCAGCTGCCGCCAGGGCAGTTTCGACCTGGGCGACGACTACCTCGACGAGGCCCTGACCGAGGAGGAAGTGGCCGAGGGCAAGGTGCTGACCTGCCAGATGGTGCCCTCCGGCGACTGCGTGGTGGAAATCCCCGCCCCCTCCACCCTGTGCAAGACCGGCCAGGTGGAGTTCGGCGGCACCCTGGCCGAGGTCAACCTGATCTCCCCCACCGCCATCGAGCTCAGGGTGAGCGCGGACCAGGAGGTCCCCTTCCTGCCGGGCCAGTACGTCAACATCAGGGTGCCGGGCAGCGAGGAAAGCCGCGCCTACTCCTTCAGCTCGCGCCCGGGCAGCCGGGAGCTGAGCTTCCTGATCCGCAACGTGCCGGGCGGCCTGATGAGCTCCTGGCTGGTGGGCCAGGCCCGGGCCGGCGATCGGCTGAGCCTGACCGGCCCCATGGGCGTGTTCTACCTGCGCCCGGTGGCGCGTCCGGTGCTGATGCTGGCCGGCGGCACCGGCCTGGCGCCCTTCCTGGCGATGCTGGAAGAACTGAAGGTGAAGGGCTGCGACCAGCCGGTGCACCTGATCTACGGCGTGACCAACGACGACGACCTGGTCGGGGTCGAGGCACTGGAGCGGTTCGCCGCCGAGATCGAACATTTCAGCTTCAAGACGGTGGTCGCCGGCGCCGACAGCGCCCACCCGCGCAAGGGCTATGTCACCAACCATATGGAAGACGCCCCGCTCCGGCACGGCGAGGTGGACGTCTACCTGTGCGGGCCGCCGCCCATGGTGGACGCGGTGCTGGGCTACTTCCGCAGCCAGGGCATCCAGCCCGCCTCCTTCCACTACGAGAAGTTCAGCCCCAGCGTCACCGCCGTCGCGGAGCAGGTGGCATGAGCGCCCGCTTCACCGGCAAGGTGATGGTGATCACCGGCGCCGCCCAGGGCATAGGCCGGCGGGTGGCCGAGCGGGCGGCGGCGGAAGGCGCCCGCCTGGTGCTGGCGGATCTGGCGGATTACGTGCACGAGCTGGCGGCCGAACTCGAACAACAGGGGGTCGAGGCCCTGGCGGTGCAGGCCGACCTGGAAAGCTGGGACGGGGCACACACCCTGATGACCCGGGCCCATGAGCGGTTCGGCCGTATCGACGTGCTGGTGAACAACGTGGGCGGCACCATCTGGGCCCAGCCTTACGAGCACTACAGCCCGGAGCAGATCCAGAAGGAGATCCAGCGCTCCCTGTTCCCCACCCTGTGGTGCTGCCGGGCGGTTCTGCCCCATATGGTGGCGCAGCGTCACGGCGCCATCGTCAACGTGTCGTCGGTGGCCACCCGTGGCCTGATGCGGGTGCCCTACGGCGCCGCCAAGGGCGGGGTCAACGCCATGACCGTCAACCTGGCGTTCGAATACGCCGAACACGGCATTCGGGTCAACGCCACCGCCCCCGGCGGCACCGAGGCGCCGCCCCGGCTGACCCCGCGCAACAACGAGGCCCAGGGTGAGCGCGAGCAGCAGTGGTACCAGGCCCTGGTCGAGCAGACCAAGGCCACCAGCCTGATGCACCGCTACGGCACCCTGGACGAACAGGCGGCGGCCATCCTGTTCCTCGCCTCCGACGAGGCCAGCTATATCACCGGCACCATTCTCCCCGTGGCGGGCGGAGATCCGGGCTGATACACGAAAAGGCGGCGGAGGAATCGACCGCCTTTACATCGGAACTGCGGGGGCCCGAGCCCCCGGACTCCAGACTTAAGGACAACACGCGGAGTAACACCTGATGAAACATATCGATGTCAACGACACCATAGACAACGCCAGCTTTACCCCCTTCCACTGGAAGGTGCTGTTCTGGTGCACCCTGATCATCATTTTCGACGGCTACGACCTGGTCATTTACGGGGTGGTGCTGCCGATACTGATGGACCAGTGGTCGCTCAACCCCTACGTGGCCGGCCTGCTGGGCAGCAGCGCCCTGTTCGGCATGATGTTCGGCGCCATGGGCTTCGGCATGCTGTCGGACCTGCTCGGCCGCAAAAAAACCATACTGATGTGCGTGGTGCTGTTCAGCCTCACCACAGTGCTCAACGGCCTGGCCAGCAACCCCTGGCAGTTCGGCCTGCTGCGCTTTATCGCCGGCCTCGGCATCGGCGGCGTCATGCCCAACGTGGTGTCGCTGATGAGCGAATACTCGCCCAAGCGAAGCCGCAGCACCCTGGTGGCGCTGATGTTCAGCGGCTACGCGGTGGGCGGCATGATGTCCGCCGGCCTGGGGATATGGATAGTGCCCAACTACGGCTGGGAGATCATGTTCTACCTGGCCGCCGTGCCCATGCTGTTGCTGCCGCTGATGATCAAGTACCTGCCCGAGTCGGTGGCCTTCCTGATGGCGCAGAACCGCCAGCAAGAGGCCCGGGTACTGTTGCAGAAGGTGGCGCCGGAACGGCAGATTCGCGGTGAGGACAAGCTGGTGGTGCCGACGGTCAAGGAGCAGAAGGCGCCGGTGCTGGAGCTGCTGCGCGGCGGCCGCGCCCTCAGCACCCTGATGTTCTGGACCGCCTTCTTCTGCTGCCTGCTGATGGTCTACGCCCTCGGCTCCTGGCTGCCCAAGCTGATGTCCATGGCCGGCTACGCCCTGGGCTCCAGCCTGATGTCGCTGATGGTGCTCAACATCGGCGCCATCGTCGGCGCCGTGGGCGGCGGCTGGCTGGCCGACCGCTTCTCGCTGCGCTCGGTGCTGGTGACCTTCTTTATGCTGGCCTCCGTCTCCCTGGTGCTGCTCGGCTACCCCCACCCCATGTGGCTGCTGTACAGCCTGATGGCCGTGGCCGGCGCCACCACCATCGGCTCGCAGATCCTGCTGTACGCCTATGTGGCCCAGTTCTACCCGGCCAGCATCCGCTCCACCGCCCTCGGCTGGGCCTCGGGCGTGGGCCGCAACGGCGCCATCGTCGGCCCCATGCTGGGCGGCACCCTGCTGGCCCTGGCGCTGCCGCACCAGATGAACTTCCTGGCCCTGGCGGTACCGGGCGCCATCGCCACCATCGCCATCGCCCTGGTGGGCCGGCGCCTCGGCGCCAGCCAGCCCGCCGCCGAAGCCGGCGCAACCAGCAACGGCTGATCCCTTGCGGCGATAACCATGGCCCCGGCCTTGTGCCGGGGCTATCAGTTTGTCGACAAAGCCGTCATCATGGCCCGAAGAAGTCGGCCAAAGGGCCAACTCCGCCGACACGCTTCGAACACATCCCTGTGTCGCTCGGCACATGCCATCCCTGGCCTGTGACGGTCGGCGGAGCCGTTCCCTTTGTCCGCCTATTTGAGCATGGGTGCTACTGGATTGAGTGACTCCGAAAGTTTGTCGCGGCCTGATAGATCCTGGTAGAACCTGCTATTTATCCCTCATATTGCTTTATTTTCAGAAGGAGCCGGATATGACCTCTTTTCTGCGCGATCTGTCGCTGCCGGCGGTGGCCGCGGGCTTTCTGGCGGTGCTGGTGTCCTACGCCGGGCCGCTCGCCATCTTCTTCCAGGCCGGCGCCAGCGCCGGCGTATCCCAGGAGATGATGACCTCCTGGGTGTGGGCCATTTCCCTCGGCGCCGCCGTTTCCGGCATGGTGCTGTCGCTCTGGCTCAGGGCTCCGGTGGTCACCGCCTGGTCGGCCCCGGGCACCGCCCTGCTGGTGACCCTGTTTCCTGATCTTTCCCTCAACGAGGCGGTGGGCGCCTACCTTACCGCCGCCGCCATCACCCTGGTGATCGGCCTGTCCGGCAGCTTCGACGCCCTGGTGCGTGCCATTCCCAAAGGCGTGGCCGCCGGCATGATGGCCGGCATCCTGTTCCAGTTCGGGGTGGGCGCCTTCACCGCCATCGACGGCTCCCCCGCCCTGGCCCTCGGCATGCTGGCCGCCTATCTGCTGTGTCGCCGGCTCTGGCCCAAGTACAGCCTGATCCTGCTGCTGCTGGCCGGCATACTGCTGGCGATGGTGCTGGAGGGAGCGTCGCTGGCCGGTCTGCGCTGGGAGCTGGCCACCCCGCAACTGATCAGGCCGGAATGGTCGCTGGCCGCCACCCTGGGCCTGGCGCTGCCGCTGGTGCTGGTCAGCCTGTCCGGCCAGTTCCTGCCGGGCATGGCGATACTGCATGGTTCCGGCTACCCGGTCGGGGCCAGGCCCATCATCGGCGTGACCAGCCTGGTGTCCCTGCCCATGGCGCTGTTCGGCGGCATCAGCATAGTGGTGGCGGCCATCACCGCCGCCATCTGCGCCGGCAAGGACGCCCATGAAGACCCCACACGGCGCTATGTGGCCGGGGTGTTCAACGGTATCTTCTACCTGGTGGGCGGCCTGTTCGCCGGCACCATCGTCAGCCTGTTCACCTCGCTGCCGGTGGCCTTCGTGGCGGTGCTGGCCGGCCTGGCCCTGCTCGGCGCCATCGGCGGCAATCTAGTGACCGCGCTGGAGGAGCCGAAGGGGCGGGAAGCCGCGCTGATCACCTTTATCGTCACCGCCTCGGGGCTGTCGCTGTACGGGCTGTCCTCGGCCCTGTGGGGTGTGGTGTTCGGCCTGGCCGCCCACCTGGTACTGAATGGCAATCCCGCCGGCAGCCGGGCTCCCTGGCGGGAATGGCGGCGCGCCCGGGGGCAGAAAACATCCTGAACCATAAAGCCGGAAGCCGGAAGCCGGAAGCCGGAAGCCGGAAGCCGGAAGCCGGAAGCCGGAAGCCGGAAGCCGGAAGCCAGCCATCTTCAAGCTTCCAGCTATCGGCCTCAAGCCCGAGTGCCGTTGAACACCCCGGACGACAGGTAGCGATCGCCCCGGTCGCAGATGATGGCCACGATCAGGGCATCGTCGACCTGCTCCGCCAGCCTGAGGGCGCCGGCCACGGCGCCGCCGGAGCTGATGCCACAGAAGATGCCCTCTTCTTTTGCCAGCCGGAGCATGGTGTCCACCGCCTCCACCTCGCCGATGTCCAGCACCTGATCCACCCGGCTCCGCTCGAAAATGCCCGGCAGGTAGGCCTCGGGCCAGCGGCGGATGCCCGGGATCTGGCTGCCCTCGCCGGGCTGCAGACCGACGATCTGTATGTCGGGATTCTGCTGTTTCAGGTATTGCGACACCCCCATGATGGTGCCGGTGGTGCCCATGCTGGACACGAAGTGGGTGAGCAGCCCCCCGGTCTGGCGCCAGATCTCCGGCCCGGTGGTCAGCAGGTGCGCCTCCGGATTGTCCGGGTTGTTGAACTGATCCAGGATGACGCCCTTGCCCTCGGCGGCCATGCTATCGGCCAGGTCCCGGGCACCCTCCATGCCGGCCTCCCTGCTCACCAGGATCAGCTCGGCGCCATAGGCCCGCATCGAGGCCTTGCGCTCTTCGGTGGCGTTGTCGGGCATGATCAGCACCATGCGGTAGCCCTTGATGGCGGCGGCCATGGCCAGGGCGATGCCGGTATTGCCGCTGGTGGCTTCGATCAGGGTGTCGCCGGGCCGGATCCGGCCCCGGGCCTCGGCCTGGCGGATCATGTTGAGCGCCGGCCTGTCCTTGACCGAGCCCGCCGGGTTGTTGCCTTCCAGCTTGACCAGCACCTGGCTGCGGGTGTGGCCGGCCAGCCGCTGCAAGCGCACCAGGGGGGTGTTGCCGACAAAATCTTCGATGGTGGGAAACTGCATCTTGAACCTTGGTGACATGGCGTTTCCACCAGTTTACCCGCCACCGGGCCCGGGAACCACAGGAACGCGTCGTGATGAAAAAAACCACAGTGCCGGGACGCCACCATCTTGTGCAAGTTTGCGCCAGGCCCGATAATCCGCGCGCCTTATCCGGAGATCATGTCATGAACCCCTTACTCATCACCATCGGCCTGCTGACGCTCAGCAATATCTTTATGACCTTCGCCTGGTACGGCCACCTGAAGAACATGCAGAACAGCCCCTGGATCTGGGCCGCCCTGATCAGCTGGGGCATCGCCCTGTTCGAATACCTGCTGCAGGTGCCGGCCAACCGCATCGGCGTCCAGGTGGTCAACGTGGGCCAGCTGAAGATACTGCAGGAGGTGATCACCCTGTCGGTGTTCGTGCCCTTCTCCATCCTCTACCTGAAGGAGCCCTTCCGCATGGACTTCGTCTGGGCCGGGCTCTGTCTGCTGGGCGCCGTTTTCTTTATGTTCCGGGAGCGGCTGTTCGGCTGAGCCTCCCGGCGGCAGCTATTCGGTCTGCTCCAGCCGTTGCAGGGAATCCGCCAGGCCTTCGATGCGCACCTTGGTGTCGCCCAGCAGCCGGCTGATCTCGTCCGCCGAGGCCCGGGAGCGGGCCGCCAGGGTGCGCACCTCGTCGGCCACCACCGCGAAACCCCGTCCCTGCTCCCCGGCCCGCGCCGCCTCTATGGCGGCGTTCAGGGCCAGCAGGTTGGTCTGTTCGGCGATATCGTTGATGGTGCGGGCGATATGCTGGATTTGATCGCTCGAGCCCAGCACTTCCCCCATGGCGTTGTTGGTCTCTTCGATGGTGCGCTTGCGCAGGCTGATATCGGAGCCGTACATCACCACCTTGGCCAGGTGCTGGTTGACATCCAGGATGGGAGTAAAGGTCACGTCGAGCCAGACCACCTGGCCAGCTCCGTCAGGCACTTCCAGATCCCGCTGCAGGCTCCGGCCCTGTTGCAGTTGCTGCCAGCCGTCCTCGCCCAGCAACTGGCGCAACCGCCCCAGAGGCCCCGAGGCCATGGCGGCGTGATCCCGGTGCATCAGCTTGTCGAGCAGGGCATTGGTATAGCTGAGTTCGCCGCTACCGTTCCATTCGGCCACCGCAAAGGAAGCCCCGATGGCCTCCAGCCGGGCATTGAACTCCAGCGCCTTGGACTTGGTCTCGGTGATGTTGACCTGGATGGAGATAAAGCGCTCCAGCTTGCCCTGCTCGCTGAACACCGGGTTGATGGCGAGCGACACCCAGTAGGGGTTGCCCTGCTTGTCGTAGTTGAGAATTTCGTCGTAGAAGGCCTGCTGGCGGGACAGATAATCGCGGATCCGCGCCCGGGTGGCCGGATCGGTCAGCTCGCCCTGCAGGAAGTCGCCGGGCTTGCGGCCCCTGACCTCGTCCAGGCTGTAACCGGTCAGGCTGCAGAAGCCCGGGTTGACGTATTCGATGCGCCCCTCGGCATCGGTGATGATCACCGAGTTGTTGGTGCGGTTGGCCACCAGTGACAGCAGCCGGAATTCCTCCCGCCGCTCCACCTCGGCGGTCACGTCCTTGAGGAAGGCGGTATAGATGATGCGCCCGTCGAGCTGCACCTTGGACAGGGCCAGGGTGGCCCACAACCGGCTGCCGTCCTTGCGCAATACCGGCACTTCGCGGCTGGTGCCGACGATCTTGTCCTGGCCGGTGCGGCGGTTGGCATTCACATAGTTGTCATGGTTGGGGCGGATATCGTGGGGCACCAGCATCTTGACGTTCTGCCCCAGCACCTCGGCCCGGTCGTAGCCCCAGAGCCGCTCCGCCGCCTGGTTGAAGAAGGTGACGGTGTTGTGTTCGTCTATGGTCACCACGGCGTCGATGGCCTGCTCCAGGGTCTGGTTGATCATCTCCCGCATGTTGTGCTCGGCGGTGATGTCGCGCACGAAGGCGGTGTAGCCGATATCACGGCCCAGTTTATAGCGGGAAAGGGACAGGCTCACCCACACCATCTGGCCGTCCTTGCGCTGCAGCTGTACCTCGCGGCTGGTGCCGACGATGCGGTTCTCCCCGGTGTCCCGGTTGCGGTTGACGTAGCCGTCGTGGGCGGCGCGGATGGCGCCGGGCACCAGCATATTGACGTTGTTGCCCAGCACTTCGTCCCTGCGGTAGCCCCACAGCCGTTCCGCCGCCGGATTGAAGTAGACGACCCTGTTGTGCTGATCGATGCTCACCACGGCGTCGATGGCGTGTTCCAGTGCCTCGCGCAGCCGGCCATTGCCGCTGCGCCCCAGGCGGAAAAATCCCAGATGCTTGCTCCAACCCATAATGATTATCCTTAATCGTGCCCGCCTGAATAAAACTAGACGCATATGAGAACAACGACCAAGGGCGGCGGAAAAATTAACATGCCCTTGCACGCCCGCCCCCGGTCTCCGGTTTTATCATACCCGAGCAGAACTTGCGGCAAGACAAGCCTTGAACTCGCCCGGGATGCTAGCTTCATACCGCCAACCCCTGGAACCTGCTCACACCACTAAAAATGAAATCCGGATCAGTATCTTATAATGTGCTAGAACCACTCGGGCCCAGTCCCCTCATCCACTCAAGGAGTCGCTATGCCGCTGCAAGGACTTGACGCCCTCTTCCGGCCCGCCAGCATCGCCGTGATCGGCGCCTCCCACCGGGACAACGGCGCCGGCAAGCTGGTGATGAAAAACCTGCTGGCCGGCAACTTCAGCGGCCCGGTGATGCCGGTCAACCCCAAGTACGACGCCGTGGCCGGCGTCATGGCCTATCCGGACATCCAGAGCCTGCCACGAGTACCGGATCTGGCCATCATCTGCACCCCGGCCGCCAAGAATCCCGGCATCATCGACCAGCTCGGGCGGAAAGGCTGCAAGGCCGCCATCGTCCTGGCCGCCGGCACCAACGGAGAACAGCTGGCGCAGATGAAGGACGGCGCCCGCCGCCACGGCATGCGCCTGCTCGGCCCCAACAGCATGGGGGTGATACTGCCGCACCTGGGCTTGAATGTCAGTTTCGCCCCCTTCCCCGCCAAGCCGGGGCGCATCGCCTTCGTGTCCCAGTCGGCGGCGGTGTGCGCCACCATCCTCGACTGGGCCCGCCACAACGACATCGGCTTTTCCCACTTCATCTCCCTGGGCGACGCCAGCGACATCGACTTCGCCCAACTGCTCGACTACCTGGCCCGGGACCGGCACACCAACGCCATACTGCTGTACATGGACGCCATCCAGGACGCCCGTACCTTTATGTCGGCGGCCCGGGCCGCTTCCCGCAACAAGGCGGTACTGGTGGTCAAGAGCGGCAAGACCCGGATCGGCGCCCAACTCGGCCACCTGCACACCGGCGGCGACGTGGGGCTGGACGCGGCCTACGATGCCGCCATCCGCCGGGCCGGTATGCTCAGGGTGCGGGATACCCATGACTTGTTTGCGGCGGTGGAAACCCTCAACCATGCCCAGAGCCTGCGCGGCGAACGGCTGGTGATCCTCACCAACGGCGGCGGCCCGGCGATCATGGCCATCGATACCCTGCTGGCCCGGGGCGGCAAGCTGGCGTCCTTGAGCGAGCCCACCCTCTCTGCCCTGGACAGGGTGCTGCCACCGGCCTGGTCCCATACCAACCCCATCGACATCGTCGGCGACGCCCCGGTGGAACGCTATATCGCCAGCCTCAAGGTGCTGCTCGACAGCGACGACTTCGACGCCATCCTGATCATGCATGCCCCTTCCGCCGCGGTGAACAGCACCCTGGTGGCCAGGGAGCTTATCCAGGTGATCAAGGAGCATCCCCGGGCCCGGCGCTTCAACATCCTCACCAACTGGTCGGGGGAAACCAGCGTGTTCGAGGCCCGCCGCTGTTTCACCGAGGCGGGCATTCCCACCTACCGTACCCCGGAAAGCGCCGCCGGCGCCTTTATGCATCTGGTGGAATACCGCCGCAACCAGAAGCAACTGATGGAAACCCCGGAGTCCGTCTCCGACATGCCGAGCGACGCCGAGACCGTCAAGGCATTGATCCAGCAGGCCTTCGAGGAGGGCATCCAGCAGCTGGACACCCATGAGGTCAGCCGGCTGATGGCCGCCTACGGCATCCAGACCCTGCCCACCTGGATCGCTTCGGACGCCACCGAAGCGGCCCATATCGCCGAGCAGATCGGCTATCCGGTGGTGATCAAGCTGCGCTCCCCGGACATCGCCCACAAGTCCGATGTTTCCGGCGTGGTGCTCAACCTGCGCTCGGCGGCGGAGGTGGCCCAGGCGGCCGACGCCATTCTCGATCGAGTCCGCCAAACCTACCCCGGCGCCCGCATCCACGGCCTGCTGGTCCAGCGCATGGCCCGGCGGGCTGGCACCCAGGAGCTGCACATCGCGGTGCGTTCGGATCCGGTGTTCGGCCCGGTGATACTGCTGGGCGACGGCGGCGTCGACTGGGAAGGAGAAGAGCAGGCGGCGGTGGCCCTGCCGCCGCTCAACATGACCCTGGCCCGCTACCTGGTGATCCACGCCTTGAAAAGCGGCAAGGTCAGGGCCAACCGCTCCCAGCAGGCCCTGGACATGGAAGCCGTCTGCCGGGTGCTGACCCAGGTGTCCCACCTTATCATCAACCACCCGGAGATCACCCGGCTCGATATCCATCCCCTGCTGGCCACCGGTAAGGAGATGATCGCCCTGGATGTCAGCCTCAGGCTCAGCCCCTTCGAAGGCGACGGCCAGGCCAGGCTGGCCATCCGCCCCTATCCCAAGGAATGGGAGGAGCAGGCCCGGCTGAAGGATGACAGCTCCATCCTGCTGCGCCCCATACTGCCCGAAGACGAGCCGGCCCATAAGGAATTTGTCGCCCACGTGTCCGACGAGGACAGGTACAAGCGCTTCTTCGCCGATGTGGTGATCGGCCATGAGGAGCTGGCCCACATGACCCAGATCGATTACGACCGGGAAATGGCCTTCGTGGCGGTGGCTGGCAACGGCGATATCCTCGGCGTGGTCAGGGCGGTCTCGGATCCGGACAACAGCGACGCCGAGTTCGCGGTGCTGGTGCGCTCCGATCTCAAGGGGGTGGGCCTGGGCCGGCTGCTGATGGAAAAAATCATCCGTTACGCCCGGCAACGGGGCCTGCACAGCCTGAGCGGCATCACCATGCCATCCAACAGGGGGATGGTGGTACTGGCGCGCAAGCTGGGATTCAAGGTGACGATGCACCTGGAAGACGGCATAGTGGAGCTCCGGCTGGCCCTCGACCAGGCCGGCGCAGAATGACGTATAGTTGGCAAAGCATCATTATTTTTTCATAACAGGGAGTTCCGCCATGTCCGTTACACGCGTATTAGTCAGCCCCGAAGGCCCCAAGTTTTCCCGCCTGATCATGGGCTACTGGCGGCTGCTGGAATGGCAGATGTCGCCCCAGGATCTGCTCCGGTTTATCGAGCAGCACCTGGAACTCGGTATCACCACCATTGACCATGCGGATATCTATGGCAGTTATGGCTGCGAGGCGGCCTTCGGCCAGGCGCTGAAACTCAAGCCCGGCCTGCGCGAGCAACTGCAGATCGTCACCAAGTGCGGCATCGCCCTGCCTTCCGCCGCTCATCCCGGCCACCAATTGCCCCACTACAACAGCGAAAAGGCCCATATCATCGCCTCGGCGGAGCAATCGCTGCGCCATTTCGGCACCGATCACCTGGATCTGCTGCTGATCCACAGGCCCGACTACCTGATGAACGCGGATGAAATGGCCAAGGCCTTCAACAACCTGAAGAAAAGCGGCAAGGTCCGCCATTTCGGGGTATCCAACTTCACCCCCAGCCAGTTCGAGCTGCTGCAGTCCCGGCTGGACTACCCGCTGGTCACCAACCAGGTCGAGATATCTCCCCTCTACCAGAACACCCTCACCGACGGCACCCTGGATCAATGTCAGCGGCGGCATTTCAAACCCATGGCCTGGTCCTGCTTGGGGGGCGGCAGGCTGTTCAAGGAGCCGGCCTTCCAGGCGCTACGGGATGAGCTGGCACAGATCGCGCTGGAAGTGGACGCCGCCACCATAGAGCAGGTGGTCTTTGCCTGGGTCATGATGCTGCCCAGCCAGCCGCTGCCTATCATTGGCTCGGGCAGGATTGAACGGGTCCGGCAGGCGGTACAGGCCGAGCATATCCAGCTCAGCCGCCAGCAGTGGTACCGCATTCGCCGGGCGGCCCTGGGCCGGGATGTGGACTGACAGCAGGAGCAAACACGCCCCTCGCCGAGGTGGGGGGCGTGCGCGGCAGGTGGTGTAGTCCGGCCGCAAACGCAAAAAACCCCGACACTTGCGTATCGGGGTTTTCTAATTTGGGTGCCTGGCAGTGACCTACTTTCACATGGCAGCTGCCACACTATCATCGGCGCGGGTGCGTTTCACTTCTGAGTTCGGCATGGGGTCAGGTGGGACCACAACGCTATCGCCGCCAGGCAATAAACTTTAATCCGGAAAAGCTGTCTTTTGATGAATTCGCTCTCGACCTGCAAGGTCTCACACTTCTTGGGTGTTGTATGGTTAAGCCGCACGGGTCATTAGTACAGGTTAGCTGCACGTATCGCTACGCTTCCACACCCTGCCTATCTACGTCCTAGTCTCGGACGGCCCTTTAGAGAGCTCGAAGCTCTAGGGATGACTCATCTCGGGGCTCGCTTCCCGCTTAGATGCTTTCAGCGGTTATCGATTCCGAACTTAGCTACCGGGCAGTGCCATTGGCATGACAACCCGAACACCAGCGGTTCGTTCACTCCGGTCCTCTCGTACTAGGAGCAACCCCCCTCAATCATCCAACGCCCACGGCAGATAGGGACCGAACTGTCTCACGACGTTCTGAACCCAGCTCGCGTACCACTTTAAATGGCGAACAGCCATACCCTTGGGACCGACTTCAGCCCCAGGATGTGATGAGCCGACATCGAGGTGCCAAACACCGCCGTCGATATGAACTCTTGGGCGGTATCAGCCTGTTATCCCCGGAGTACCTTTTATCCGTTGAGCGATGGCCCTTCCATTCAGAACCACCGGATCACTATGACCTGCTTTCGCACCTGCTCGACCTGTCCGTCTCGCAGTTAAGCTGGCTTATGCCATTGCACTAACCGTACGATGTCCGACCGTACTTAGCCAACCTTCGTGCTCCTCCGTTACGCTTTGGGAGGAGACCGCCCCAGTCAAACTACCCACCAGGCACTGTCCGCAACCCCGATTAGGGGCCTACGTTAGAACATCAAACATACAAGGGTGGTATTTCAAGGTCGGCTCCACGGCAACTGGCGTCACCGCTTCACAGCCTCCCACCTATCCTACACATGTAGGGTCAATGTTCAGTGCCAAGCTATAGTAAAGGTTCACGGGGTCTTTCCGTCTAGCCGCGGGTACACCGCATCTTCACGGCGATTTCAATTTCACTGAGTCTCGGGTGGAGACAGCGTGGCCATGGTTACACCATTCGTGCAGGTCGGAACTTACCCGACAAGGAATTTCGCTACCTTAGGACCGTTATAGTTACGGCCGCCGTTTACCGGGGCTTCGATCAAGAGCTTCACCTTGCGGCTAACCCCATCAATTAACCTTCCGGCACCGGGCAGGTGTCACACCGTATACGTCCTCTTACGAGTTTGCACAGTGCTGTGTTTTTGATAAACAGTCCCAGCCACCTGGTCACTGCGACTGGCTCAGGCTCCATCCGCAAGGGACTTCACCC
>NZ_CP199259.1:4172500-4236333 GCF_052487945.1 Zobellella sp. An-6
ACGGCGCGGGGATGAATGAGGCGCTTGAGCTCCCGCATCCCTTGCAAATTCAAAAGCATAATCCGGACCACTTTTATACCACCACCGGTACTACCGGCACAGCCCCCGATACAGGAAGCGAACATCAACAATACCGGCAGGAACAGTGGCCATTCGGAAAAGCCGGTGGTGCTGAAACCGGCGGTGGTGGAAATGGACACCGCCTGGAACAGGGACTGGTCCAACGCCTGCCAGGGATCGGCATAGACCCGGTGAGCCATCAGCACCGACATGCAGATCAGGGTGAGCACCAGCTGCACTCCGATAAAGGCCTTGACCTCCGGATCCAGGCGATAAACCGACAGCCGTAATCCCCGGTTGGCAAAGGCGGCAAAATGCAGGGTGAAGTTGACCCCGGCAATCATCAGGAACACCACTATGATCAGGTTGATCGTGGGGCTGTTGAAGTGGCCGATGCTGGCGTCATAGGTGGAGAAACCGCCTATGGCCACGGTGGAAAATGAATGGCAGATGGCATCGAACAGGTTCATGCCCGCCAGCCATAACAACAGGGCACAGACAATGGTCAGCACCAGATAGATATACCAAAGGGCCTTGGCGGTTTCGGCGATGCGTGGCGCTACCTTGTTATCCTTGACCGGCCCCGGGATCTCAGCCCGAAACAGCTGCATGCCACCGATGCCGAGGATGGGCAGTATGGCCACCGCCAGCACTATGATGCCCATGCCCCCCAACCATTGCAGCATCTGCCGGTAGAACAATATGGCCTTGGGCAGCTCGTCCAGTCCGCTGATCACGGTGGCCCCTGTGGTCGTCAGGCCTGAAAAGGACTCGAAAAAGGCCTCCGCCACCGACATGTCCAGTTCGGTGCTGAGCATAAAGGGGATGGCCCCCACGCTACCCAGCACCGTCCAGAACAGCACCACGATCAGAAACCCTTCCTTGGCGCGCAATTCCTTGTTGTGGGTTCGGTTGGGAAACCAGAGTGCCAGCCCCAGGATCAGACAGATGACGAAGGCACTGAAGAAATCGAGCCCCGCCCCGTCACGGTAGATATAGGCGACCAGGGCCGGCGCCAGCATGGTGACACTGAACAGGGCCACCAGTATGCCTACGATACGGATAATTGTGCGTATATGCATGATGCTTCCGATACACAGATAACTTAGCCAGGCGCCTGTTCACTCGGTCTGGCGACGACCCTGCCCTGGCTGCGATCCCGCAGTTGGCGGCAGAATTCGGGCAGGGCACGCGCCTCGACCGACAATATCCCCTCCACCCCGGCGCCATACTCGACTTCCAGCCAGTGCCCCTGGAATTCGCCCAGCAGGAATTCCAGCAGCGCCATGTCGCCGTAGTCGGCGCTGACGGCCACCTGTCCCATGATGCGCCGCTCCCGGGTGTCCAATTGCGCCAGAGCCGATGCCACTGTGCCGCCGTAGGCCCGCACCAGGCCGCCGGTGCCCAGTTTGATGCCACCGAAGTAGCGACTGACCACGGCGGTGATCTCGCCGATGCCGGCCCCCTGCAACTGGGCCAGTATCGGCTTGCCGGCGGTGCCCGAAGGTTCGCCGTCGTCGCTGAAGCCAAGCACCCGGGAGTCCGTCGGTGCCCCGGCCACGAAAGCCCAGCAGTGGTGCCCGGCCGCCGGCTCCCGGGCACGCACCGCCTCGATGAAGGCTTTCGCCGCCGAAGGGTCCGGCGTATGGGCCAGGTAGGCGATGAAACGGCTTTTCTTGATGTCCTGCTCCCACACCAGTGGGCCGGCAGGCACCGGATAAGGAGACATATTCACGGCACGGATCCCGGTCATGGCACAGCCCGCCTGCTATTGTTTATTCGCCCCTGCCGGCCTGCCTGCGAAAAAAGAGCGCAACATTGTTGCCGAATCGGGCGGGGAAGTCATCTTTTGCTCATTCCGATACCCCGGTTAGTGCCGGTAACAAGAGCCACATAAAATTAAAACAATTGTTTAAAATAGGTGTTGAAATCCGCTTTTTTTCTGTTCATAGTGAACCCATCCCTGCCCGGGAGAGCCGGAGCAGCACAAGGGAACAAGGAGATATGAGGATGATCTACCAAGGCGAAGCCCTCTCTGTACAACTGTTGCAAGACGGTATTGCTGAACTGCGATTCGATGGCGCAGGTGCCATCAACAAGCTCGACCGTGCCACCTTGCTGTCGCTGGAGCAGGCGGTGACGGCACTGGAGCAGGCCGGCAGCATCCGCGGTCTGATGCTGACCAGCAACAAAGACGCTTTCATCGTCGGTGCCGACATCACCGAGTTTCTGGGACTGTTCGAGTTGCCGGAAGCCGAACTCGGCGACTGGCTGGCCAAGGCCAACCGGATTTTCAACCGCATCGAAGACCTGCCCTTCCCCACCCTCAGCGTGGTCAGGGGCTATGCCCTGGGCGGCGGCTGCGAGTGCATCCTGGCCACCGACTACCGTATCGGTGACGCCAGCGC
This sequence comes from Zobellella sp. An-6, assembly GCF_052487945.1. NCBI lineage: Bacteria > Pseudomonadati > Pseudomonadota > Gammaproteobacteria > Aeromonadales > Aeromonadaceae > Zobellella > Zobellella sp. An-6. The sequence goes on from NZ_CP199259.1 coordinate 4,174,969, forward strand.
CCGCATCGGCCTGCCGGAAACCAAGCTCGGCATCATGCCCGGCTTCGGCGGCACCGTGCGCCTGCCGCGCCTTATCGGTGCGGACAACGCCATGGAATGGATCACCACGGGGCAGGAGAACAAGGCCGAGGCCTGCCTGGCCGTGGGCGTGCTGGACGCCGTGGTCGACAGTGACCGGCTGCAGGCCGCCGCCATTCGCCTGCTGCAGGACGCTGCCGCCGGCAAGCAGGACTGGCAGGGCAGGCGCGCCCGTAAATGCGCGCCCCTGACCCTGGACAAGCTGGAAGCCATGATGAGCTTCAGCACCGCCAAGGGCATGGTGGCCGCCAAGGCCGGCCCCCACTACCCGGCGCCGATCACCGCGGTGAAAACCATAGAGGCCGCCGCCGCCCTGGACCGCGACGCCGCGCTCCGGGTAGAGCAGGACAACTTCGTCAAGCTGGCCAAGACCCCGGTGGCCCGCGCCCTGGTGGGCATTTTCCTGAACGATCAGTTTATCAAGGGCAAGGCCAAGAAGGCGGCCAAATCGGCCCCGGCCACCCGCAAGGCCGCCGTACTCGGCGCCGGCATCATGGGCGGCGGCATCGCCTACCAGTCGGCGGTGAAAGGCGTACCGGTGGTGATGAAGGACATCAACGACCAGGCCCTGGCGCTTGGCATGAATGAGGCCGGCAAGCTGCTCAACAAGCAGCTGGAGCGGGGCAAGATCGATGGCTTCAAGCTGGCCCAGGTGCTGTCCAGCATCACCCCCACCCTGAGCTACGACGGCCTGCAGGGCGTGGACATGGTGGTGGAAGCCGTGGTCGAAAACCCCAAGATCAAGTGCCAGGTGCTGGCCGAGGTGGAAACCAGAGTGAGTGAGGACGCCGTCATCGCCTCCAACACCTCCACCATTCCCATCTCGACCCTGGCCAGCAGCCTCAAGCGCCCGGAACGGTTCTGCGGCATGCACTTCTTCAACCCGGTGCACCGCATGCCCCTGGTGGAGATTATCCGCGGCGAGCAGACCAGCGACGACACCATCAACAAGGTGGTGGCCTACGCCGCCGCCATGGGCAAATCGCCGGTGGTGGTGAACGACTGCCCCGGCTTCTTCGTCAACCGGGTGCTGTTCCCCTACTTCTTCGGCTTTGGCAAGCTAGTCGCCGACGGCGCCGACTTTGTGCAGGTCGACAAGGTGATGGAGAAGGTGTTCGGCTGGCCCATGGGCCCCGCCTACCTGCTCGATGTGGTCGGTATCGACACCGGCCACCATGCCGCCGCCGTCATGGCCGAAGGCTTCCCGGCGCGCATGAGCAAGGCCGGCAAGGACGCCATCGACGTCATGTACGAGCAACAACGCTTCGGCCAGAAGAACGGCAAGGGCTTCTATGCCTACAGCCAGGACAAGAAAGGCAAGCCGAAGAAGGAAGCCGACCCGCAGAGCTACCAGTTGCTGCAGGAAGTGGTGACCGGCAAGGCGGAGCTTGCCCAGGACGACATCATCGCCCGCATGATGATCCCCATGATCAACGAAGTGGTGCTCTGTCTGGAAGAAGGCATTATCGGCTCCCCCGCCGAGGCGGATCTGGCGCTGGTGTACGGCCTCGGCTTCCCGCCGTTCCGGGGCGGCGTGTTCCGCTATCTGGACACCCTGGGCCTGGCCAATTACGTGGCCCTGGCCGACAAGTTCGCCCACCTGGGCCCCCTCTATCAAGTGAGCCCCGGACTGCGCCAGATGGCCGCCGACGGCAAGACCTTTTACTAATTTGGCGGAAGGAGACGACAACATGAAAGACGTGGTCATTGTCGATTGTATTCGCACCCCCATGGGGCGCTCCAAAGGCGGCGCATTCCGCAACGTCAGGGCCGAGGATCTGTCCGCCCACCTGATGCAGGGGCTGCTGGCCCGCAACCCCGCCCTGGCCGCCACCGATATCGAGGACATCTACTGGGGCTGCGTGCAGCAGACCCTGGAGCAGGGTTTCAACGTGGCCCGCAACGCCGCCCTGCTGGCCGGCCTGCCCAAGGAAGTGGGCGCCGTCACCGTCAACCGGCTGTGCGGCAGCTCGATGCAGGCGCTGCATGACGCCGCCCGCGCCATCATGGTGGGCGACGGCGACGTCTTCATCATCGGCGGGGTAGAGCACATGGGGCATGTGCCCATGAACCACGGCGTGGACTTCCATCCCGGCCTGGCATTGAACGTGGCCAAGGCCGCCGGCATGATGGGCCTGACCGCCGAGCTGCTGGGGCGGCTGCACGGCATCGGCCGGGAGCAGCAGGACGCCTTCGCGGTGCGCTCCCACCAGCGGGCCCACCAGGCCACGGTGGAAGGCCGCTTCGCCAACGAGATACTGGCCACCAACGGCCATGCCGCCGACGGTAGCCTGACCTTGTTCGAGACCGACGAGGTGATCCGCCCGGAAACCAGCCTGGAGTCCCTGGCCCAGCTGCGCCCGGCCTTCGATCCGGTCAACGGCACCGTCACCGCCGGCACCTCTTCCGCCCTCTCCGACGGCGCCGCCGCCATGCTGGTGATGTCCGCCGACAAGGCCGCCGCCCTGGGGCTGACGCCCCGCGCCCGCATCCGGGCCATGGCGGTGGCCGGCTGCGATCCCTCCATCATGGGCTACGGCCCGGTGCCGGCGGTGCACAAGGCGCTCAAGCGGGCTGGCCTCTCGGTGCAGGACATCGATCTGTTCGAGCTGAACGAAGCCTTCGCCGCCCAGTCGCTGCCGGTGCTCAAGGATTTGGGGCTGCAGGAGGTGATGGACGACAAGGTCAACCTCAATGGTGGCGCCATCGCCCTGGGTCACCCCCTGGGTTGCTCCGGCGCCCGCATCTCCACCACCTTGATCAACCTGATGGAGAGCAAGGACGCCACCCTGGGCGTGGCCACCATGTGCATCGGCCTGGGCCAGGGTATCGCCACCGTGTTTGAACGAGTCTAGGGGAACAATAACAACTGCTATGGTCGATTTTGGGCAGGGGCTTCCCCTGCCCTTTTTTGATCGCGGTCACGGTTGACCATTTATTCAGCAAGGGTAATATAGGCGGGGTTAACGACCAGGTAGTAGAACCATGAACTTTTCCTTTTCCGATGCCCAGCACAGTCTGGATGCCACCGGTCTGCGTTGCCCCGAACCGGTGATGATGGTACGCAAGCAGGTGCGCAACATGACCAGCGGCGAGACCCTGCTGGTCACCGCCGATGATCCCTCCACCACCCGGGACATCCCCAGCTTCTGCCGCTTTATGGACCATGTGCTGCTGTCCAGCCAGGTCGAGCAGCTGCCCTATCAGTTCCTGATCCAAAAAGGCACCTGATCCCCCAAAGGGCGGATAGGGCCGCCCAGCGCAAGCTGATAAGCTAGAGGGTCAAACAACACTGACAAGGACACCCCATGCTGGCCGTCAGCCATGCCCTTGGCCCCCTCTTCCTGCTGATCCTCACCGGCACCCTGCTCCGCCGACTGCGTTTTCCAGACGAGCAATTCTGGCACGGTGCCGAGCGCTTCATCTACTTCCTGCTGTTTCCGGCCATGCTGATCAGCACCCTGGCTACCGCCGATTTCGGCCAGGTCGCCTTCACCGGCATGGTCGGCCTGCTCGCCGGCCTGTTGCTGGTGCTGGCCGCCGTGCTGTGGCTGGCCAGGAGCAGGCTGGGGCTGGACATGCCCTCCTTCACCTCGGTCTTCCAGGGTGCCCTGCGCTTCAATACCTATGTAGGCCTGGCCGGTGCCGCCGCCCTCTACGGCGATGCCGGCATCACCGCCGCCGCCGTGGCCATCGCCGTCATGGTGCCGCTGGTCAATATCCTCTGTGTGCTGATGTTCGTGGGCGCCGACGGCGGCGGTCAGTCCGGGCTCTGGAGTGCCATCAAGGCCCTGGCCAAAAACCCCCTGCTGCTGGGCTGCGTGGTCGGCATCGCCCTCAATGTCACCGGCATCGGCCTGCCGGGCTGGAGCCGGGATACCCTGAGCCTGGCCGGCCAGGCGGCCCTGCCATTGGGGCTGATCGCGGTGGGGGTGGCCCTGCAACCGAAGGCGTTACGCGGCACCGGCCGGGCCTTCTGGCAGTCCTGCGCCATCAAGTTCGCCGTTCTGCCCATGCTGGCCCTGCTGGTCGGCTGGCTGGCCGGGCTGGGCGAGATCGAGCTGGGGGTGGTGGTGCTCTTCACCGCCCTGCCCACCGCTACGTCGTCCTATATCCTGGCCCGGCAGATGGGCGGCAACGCGCCCCTGATGGCCGCCATCATCACCGGCCAGACCCTGCTGGCCATGGCGGTGTTGCCGGTATGGATGTCGCTGCTGGCCTGGCTGCAGCCATAAAAAATGCCCGCGACGCGGGCATCTCTCTATTCCGGCCTTTCGCAGGCATGCCGGAACACGGCAGGCGCCCGCGACCCGGCTCAGGACATCGGGCTCAGGGTGATCTCCACCCGACGGTTCTGCGCCCGGCCCTGCTCGGTATCATTGCTGGCCACCGGCTGGTTGAAGCCCACGCCACGGATATTGAACCGGTTGGCCGCCGCACCCTGGCTGATCAGGAACTGGCCCACGGAAGCGGCACGACGCTCGGACAGGCCCTGGTTGTGGCTGGCGGAGCCGGTGTTGTCGGTATGGCCGACCACGTGTACCCAGGTCTTGTCGTACTCTTTCAGCACCATGGCCACCCCGCTCAGGGTGTTGTAGAAGTTGGGCGACAGGTCGGCGCTGTCCACCGCGAAGGTGATGGCGCTCGGCATGTTGAGGATGATGTCGTCGCCGTTGCGGGTCACGCTGACGCCGGTGCCGCGCATCTGGTCCCGCAGCTTGGCTTCCTGCACGTCCATATAGTAGCCCACGCCGCCCCCCAGGGCCGCGCCGCTGGCGGCGCCGATCAGTATGCCTTTCTTGCGGTCGCTGGAACTGGCGGAAGCCCCGCCGATCACCGCCCCGGCCAGGGCGCCGATGCCACTGCCAATGGCCGCCTTGGAGGCCTGGGATTCACCGGTATAGGGGTTGGTAGTACAGGCAGAAAGGGCCATCGCCGCAGCCACGGCCAAGCAGATTTTTTTCATATCAGGGTTCCGTTTATAACGCGCACAAGTACCCGACAATATAACGCCGCCCAAGGCGTTCGACAAAGACTCCTTGCGGCCAGATGTCAGCGGCTGACGTTGTCCGGGTGGCAGGGGCAGCTCAGCAGGTGATCGTTCACCATGCCGGTCGCCTGCATGAAGGCATAGCAGATGGTGCTGCCCACGAAGGAGAAGCCCCGCTGCTTCAGCGCCTTCGCCATGGCATCCGAAGCCGGGGTGGTGGCCGGTACCGCACCCAGGCTGGACCAGCGGTTCACCACGGGCGCACCGCCCACGAAATCCCACAACCAGCGCCCGAAGTCGAGGCCCTGCTCCTCCATCGCCAGGTAGGCCCGGGCATTTTTGATGACCGATCGAATCTTGAGCCGGTTGCGCACTATGCCGCTGTCCTGCATCAGTCGTTCGACATCATCCTCGTCAAAGCGGGCGACCAGCTCGGGCTCGAAACCGGCGAAGGCGGCCCGGTAGGCGGGGATTTTGCACAAGATGGTGAACCAGCTCAGGCCGGCCTGTTGGCCATCCAGACACAGCTTTTCGAACAGGGCCCGGCCGTCGTATTCGGGCACGCCCCATTCATGATCGTGGTAATGGATATAACGCGGGTCCTCATTGACCCAACCGCAACGTACCAGCATGGTCTCTCCTCGAATTCAGCCTATATTCACACCGGGTCAGCAGGTATACTCTTTGACCTAGTTTCACACTGCGAATGCACCTATATCAAGGCGCGAACATCATGCAAAAATTCGATATCAATACCTTTCAGGGTCTGATCCTGACATTGCAGGATTACTGGGCCCGGCAAGGTTGCACCATAGTGCAACCGCTGGACATGGAAGTGGGTGCCGGCACTTCCCATCCCATGACCTGCCTGCGGGCCATAGGTCCGGAGCCGATCGCCACCGCCTATGTGCAGCCTTCCCGCCGTCCCACCGACGGCCGCTACGGCGAAAACCCCAACCGGCTGCAGCACTATTACCAGTTCCAGGTGATCATCAAGCCGTCACCGGACAATCTGCAGGAGCTGTACCTGGGATCGCTGAAGGAACTGGGCCTGGACCCGCAGGTGCATGATATCCGCTTCGTGGAAGACAACTGGGAAAACCCCACCCTGGGCGCCTGGGGCCTGGGTTGGGAGGTCTGGCTCAACGGCATGGAGGTGACCCAGTTCACCTATTTCCAGCAGGTGGGCGGCCTGGAGTGCAAGCCGGTGACCGGCGAGATCACCTATGGCCTGGAACGGCTGGCCATGTATATCCAGGGAGTGGATTCGGTCTACGATCTGGTATGGTGCGACGGCCCCCTCGGCAAGACCACCTACGGCGACATCTTCCACCAGAACGAGGTGGAGCAGTCCACCTACAACTTCGAACATGCCGACGTGGACTTCCTGTTCGGCTTCTTCGAGCAGTGTGAAAAGGAATGCCAGCAGTTGCTGGCCCTGGAAAAGCCGCTGCCCCTGCCCGCCTACGAGCGGATCCTGAAAGCGGGCCACGCCTTCAACCTGCTGGATGCCCGCAAGGCGATTTCGGTGACCGAACGCCAGCGCTACATACTGCGCATCCGCACCCTGACCAAGGCCGTCGCCGAGGCCTACTACGCCTCCCGCGAAGCCCTGGGCTTCCCCATGTGCAAGAAAGAAGGATAAGGGCATGGCCGAACAGAATTTCCTGGTAGAAATTGGTACCGAAGAGCTGCCGCCGAAGGCGCTGCGCAGCCTGGGCGAAGCCTTCGCCGACAACCTCAAGCATGAACTCACCGCCGCCGAGCTGCCCTTCGCCGCCGTGCGCTGGTACGCAGCTCCCCGCCGGCTGGCGGTGCAGATCACCGGGCTGGCCCAGGGCCAGGCCGACAAACAGATCGAGAAACGTGGCCCGGCGGTGCAGGCCGCTTTCGACGCCGCCGGCAATCCGACCAAGGCAGCCCTGGGCTGGGCCGCCGGCAACGGCATCGGCATCGAGCAGGCCGGTAGGCTGAAGACCGACAAGGGCGAGTGGCTGGTGCACCTGGCCGATGTCAAGGGCAAGACCGCCGCCGAGCTGCTGCCGGCCATGGTCGAGCAGGCCCTGGCCCGGCTGCCGATCCCCAAGGCCATGCGCTGGGGCGACAAGCCCACCCAGTTCATCCGTCCGGTGCACACCGTCACCCTGCTGCTGGGCGACCGGCTGCTGCCCGCCACCATACTGGGCATCGACTCCGCCCGCACCCTGCGCGGCCACCGCTTTATGGGTGAGCAGGAGTTCCAGCTGGAGCACGCCGATCATTACCTGCAACAGCTGGAAGAGCGCGGCAAGGTGCTGGCCGACTTCGAACGCCGCAAGGCGATGATCAGGGCCGGGGTCGAGCAGGCCGCCGCCGCCGTGGGCGGCACCGCCGATCTGGACGACGACCTGCTGGAAGAAGTCACTTCCCTGGTGGAATGGCCGGTAGTGCTCACCGCCTCCTTCGAGGAAAAATTCCTGGCGGTGCCGGCGGAAGCCCTGGTGTACACCATGAAAGGCGACCAGAAGTACTTCCCGGTATACGACGCCGACGGCCGCCTGCTGCCGAAGTTCATCTTCGTCACCAACATCGAGTCAAAGGACCCGGCCCAGATCGTCAGCGGCAACGAGAAAGTGGTGCGCCCGCGCCTGGCCGACGCCGAGTTCTTCTTCAATACCGACCGCAAGGCTCCGTTGATCTCCCGCCTGGAGCAGCTGGACCATGTGCTGTTCCAACAACAGTTGGGCACGGTGCGGGAGAAGTCCGAGCGCATCAGCGCCCTGTCCGGCTTCATCGCCGCCGCCATCGGCGCCGACCAGGCCCTGGCCGAACGGGCCGGCCTGCTGTCCAAGTGTGATCTCATGACCAACATGGTGTTCGAGTTCACCGATACCCAGGGCGTGATGGGCATGCACTACGCCCGTCACGACGGTGAACACGAGGCCGTGGCCCTGGCCCTGAAGGAGCAGTACCAGCCCCGTTTTGCCGGCGACGAGCTGCCCGGCCAGGACATTTCCGCCGCCCTGGCCCTGGCCGACAAGCTGGACACCCTGGTGGGCATCTTCGGCATAGGCCAGGCCCCCAAGGGCGACAAGGATCCCTTCGCCCTGCGCCGGGCCGCCCTGGGCGCCCTGCGCATCATCGTCGAGAAGGGCTACGACCTGGATCTGGTGGCGCTGATCGAACAGGCCCGGGCCCTCTACGGCGACAAGTTGAGCAACGCCCAGGTGGCCGACGAGGTGCTGGACTTCATGCTGGGCCGCTTCCGTGCCTGGTATCAGGATCAGGGTCATGAGGTGGACGTTATCCAGGCGGTACTGGCCCGCAAGCCGACCCGTCCCGCCGACTTCGACGCCCGGGTCAGGGCGGTGAGCCGATTCCGCCAGCTGGAGGCCGCCGCCGCCCTGGCCGCCGCCAACAAGCGGGTGGGCAACATCCTGGCCAAGTTCGACGGCGATATCCCCGCCGAGGTGAACCCCGCCCTGCTGCAGGACGAGGCGGAAAAGGTGCTGGCCGGACAGCTGGCGGAGCTTTCCGCGCGGCTGGCACCGCTGTTCGCCACCGCCGCCTACGACAACGCCTTGAGCGAGCTGGCCGCCCTGCGCGAAGGAGTGGACAGCTTTTTCGATCAGGTGATGGTGATGGCCGACGACGAGGCCATCCGCCTCAATCGCCTGGCCCTGCTCAACCAGTTGCGCAACCTCTTCCTGCAGATTGCGGATATCTCCCTGCTGCAGTAACAGCACCTTCAGCCCCGCTTCCAGCGGGGCTTTTTGTTTAAATTCTCTGGTCTTACCAAAATTGGCAAGAATCTGTGTTACATATTAAGTAGCGGCTTCGAATACCGGTACGCCTCGAACAACAGGCCGATGCAGCACGGTCAGCACTGCTAACTCAATGATGTCATTCAGCAGCAAGGATACTGCCTATGATCAAAGTCATTATCGAACGTCATGTCGTGGAAGGACTGGAAGAGGTCTATCAGGAAACGGTGCGCAGCCTGTTGCTGCAGATCACCGACCGGCCCGGCTTTATCAAGGGCGATGCCTACCGTGACGTCCACCATCCCAACCACTTCTACGTGATCTCCAACTGGGAGAATATCGGCAGCTGGGAACGCTGGCACGACTCCCACGATCGGCAACACATGCTCAATGAGTTGGCCCCCTTCCTCGAGAGCGATGAAAAATGTACCGTGCTGGCGCTCAAGGTCAGCTACGAAGCCCAGCCTTCCAAATACGCCAAACCGACCCAGACCTACACCTACTGATACCAGCCCCTGTTTCACGTGAAACAGGGGCTGTTTCCCTGATAGGTCGACACCGGCGCCGAGATGGGCTAACGTGGGCTTTTGGTCAACCCATTCCTTCCGGTAACAATCTCCATGGAATTTTCAACCTTCGGTCAGAAGTTCAGCCGCCATGCCGGCATCACCCAATTGATGGATGATCTCAACCAGGGCCTGACCGCGCCCAACACCATTATGCTGGGCGGCGGCAACCCGGCCGCCATCCCCGAGGTGCTGGCCTACCTGGACCGCCAGGCCCAGCAATTGCTGAAGACCGGTGAGCTGCTGAAGGCGGTCGCCAACTACGACGGCCCCCAGGGCAAGGACTCCTTTATCCGTGCCCTGGCCTCCCTGCTGTCCCGCGAGCTGGGCTGGCCGGTGGGCCCCGAGCATATCGCCCTCACCAACGGCAGCCAGACCGCCTTCTTCTACCTGTTCAACCTGCTGGCCGGCGAGTTCGCCGATGGCCGCAAGAAGAAAGTGCTATTCCCCCTGGCCCCGGAATACATCGGCTACGGCGACAGCGCCCTGGACGAAGACCACTTCGTCGCCTGCAAGCCGGATATCCGCAAGCTGGACGATGGCCTGTTCAAATACTACGTAGACTTCGAGCAGCTGGAAGTGGGCGACGACATCGGCCTGATCTGTGTGTCCCGTCCCACCAACCCCACCGGTAACGTGCTCACCGACGAAGAGATCATCCACCTGGATCAGATTGCCCGGGACAAGGGCATACCGCTGCTGATCGACAACGCCTATGGCACCCCTTTCCCCAACATTATCTTCACCGATGCCAGGCCGTTCTGGAACGACAACACCATACTGTGTATGAGCCTGTCCAAGCTGGGGCTGCCCGGGGTCCGCTGCGGCATAGTGGTGGCCAACCCCACCATCATCCAGGCCATCACCAATATCAGCGGCATCGTCAACCTGGCCCCGGGCAGCATGGGTCCGGCCCTGACCCTGCCGATGATGGAAAACGGCGATGTCATCGAGCTCAGCAACCGGGTCATCCGCCCTTTCTACCAGGCCAAGGCCCAGCAGGCGGTGACCTGGCTGCAGGAGGCCATTCCCCTGCCCCAGTTCCACATCCACAAGCCGGAAGGCGCCCTCTTCCTGTGGCTGTGGTTCGAAGATCTGCCCGTCCACTGCCAGGAGCTCTATCAGCGCCTGAAGCAGCAAGGCCTGTTGGTGGTGCCCGGGCACTACTTTTTCCCCGGCATCGAGGACAGCGAGTGGCAGCACAGCAAGGAGTGCATCCGCCTCAACTACGCCCAGCCGGAAGCGGACGTGAAGGCGGGCATAGCGATACTGGCGAGGGAAATACTGGCGCTCTACGGCCAGTCGTAAGAACCAACAACGCCGGCCCGACGCCGGCGTTGTAATGCTAGGGCACGGTTTATTCGCTCTTGTGCTCCAGGGTGCGGCCCTCGCCGATGTCGATGCGGCGGGGCTTCAGCTCGTCCGGCACCTCCCGCTGCAGATCGATCACCAGCAGACCGTTGTCCAGGCGGGCGCCAACCACCTGGACATGATCGGCCAGGCGGAATTTCAGCTCGAAGTCCCGAACCGTGATGCCCTGGTACAGGTAGCGGCTGTCGCCGGCGGGCTTTTCCCGGCCGCCTTTCACCAGCAGCATGTTCTGCTCCACGGAAAGGTGCAGCTCGGACTCCCGGAAGCCGGCCACCGCCAGGCTGATGCGGTAGTGATCGTTGTCCTGCTTCTCGATGTTGTAAGGCGGGTATGCTTCCCCCTTGTGCTGCAGCAGGTTTTCCAGATCGCCCATCAGCCGGTCGAAGCCGATGGCGGAGCGATACAGGGGGCTAAAGTCAAAACGGCTCATGTTCCTATCCTCCATTAAAGCAATAGGTTGATGTGCAGCGTTGGTTTACTCGGCCTGGCCGATGGCGATGGTCCTCGGCTTGGCGGCTTCCGGCACTTCGCGCACCAGATCGATGTGCAGCAGTCCGTTTTCCAGATCGGCACCCACCACCCTGATATGATCGGCCAGCTGGAAGCGTCGCTCAAAACCGCGCTCGGCAATGCCCTGATAGAGATAATTCCTGGGATTCTGCTCCTGCTCCTTGTGGCCTTTCACCATCAGGGTGTTTTCATGGCTGGTGATTTCCAGCTCGTTGCGGCCAAAACCGGCCACGGCCATGGAGATGCGGTACTGGTTCTCGCTGAGCAGTTCGATGTTGTACGGCGGGTAGCCGTTGTTGCCGGTGCCGCTGGCGGCGTTTTCCATCAGGGATGCCAGGCGGTCGAAACCGATGGCGGAGCGGTACAGGGGTGAAAAATCGAAGCGTGACATAATCCTATCCTCCAATGAGCGATGATGGCTTGCCCTCCATTCGGACGGGCGGTGCGGGCCCTCAACCGAGCGACCCGCCTTGTTCATTAAAAGATATAGGGATGGTTTTTTACGCTTTCAAGCACGCAATCGATAATTTTTTGCTCGCTCAGTGGCCGTCCTCCTGAGCGTCGGTTACCGCCCCCTGGGATGCCGGGCCTACGGCCCGGGCATACTTGGCCAGCACGCCCCGGTGATAACGGGGCTCGGGCGGCTGCCAGCGGGCCAGGCGCTCGGCGATCACGCTGTCGCTCAGCTGAATCTCCAGCCGGTTGTGCTCGGCGTCGATGGTGATGACGTCGCCGTCTTCCACTATCGCCAGGGGACCGCCCTGACGCGCCTCGGGTGTGATGTGCCCCACCACAAAGCCGTGGCTGCCGCCGGAGAAACGGCCGTCGGTGATCAGCGCAACGCCCTTGCCCAGACCGCGCCCCATGATGGCCGAGGTCGGACTCAGCATTTCCCGCATGCCGGGGCCCCCTTTTGGCCCTTCGTAGCGGATCACTACCACGTCGCCTTTTTGCACGGAGCCGTCGAGAATACGCGCCAGGGTTTCCTCTTCCGAGTCAAACACCCGGGCCGGGCCGGTAAAGCTCAGTCCTTCCTTGCCGGTGATCTTGGCCACGGCGCCGCCCGGCGCCAGGTTGCCATACAGTATGCGCAAATGGCTGTCGGGTTTGATGGGATTGGCGAGCGGGCGAATGATGTTCTGCCCCGGTGGATAGGGATTAACGCCGACCAGGTTATCGGCCAGAGTCTTGCCGGTGACCGTCAGGCAGTCGCCGTGCAGCAGGCCGGCGTCGAGCAGGGTTTTCATCAGCGGCAGTATGCCGCCGATAGCCACCAGCTCCGACATCATGTAATGGCCGCTGGGGCGCAGATCCGCCAGCACCGGCACCCGTTTGCCGAGGCGGGTGAAGTCGTCCAGGCTCAGCTCCACGCCCACGGCATGGGCCATGGCCAGCAGGTGCAGCACGGCATTGGTGGAGCCGCCCAGGGCGATCACCAGGATAATGGCGTTTTCAAAGGCGGGCCGGGTCATGATGTCGGACGGCCGAATGTTGTGTTTCAGCAGTCGCAGCACCGCCTCGCCCGCCTGCCGACAGTCCCTCAGCTTGGTGTCCGAAGTGGCATTCTGGGCCGAGCTGCCCGGCAGGCTCATGCCCATCACCTCGATGGCCGAGGCCATGGTGTTGGCTGTGTACATACCGCCGCAAGAGCCCGGGCCGGGAATGGCGGTCTCTTCGATGCGCTTCACTTCTATGGCCGTCATGTCGCCCTTGGCGTGGGCGCCCACCGCCTCGAACACCGAGATAATGTCGGTATGGTTGTCTCCGGGGGTTATGGTGCCGCCGTAAACGAACACCGCCGGCCGGTTGAGCCGGGCCAGGCCGATCAGGCAGCCGGGCATGTTCTTGTCGCAGCCGCCGATGGCCACCAGGCCGTCAAAGCCCTCGCAACCGGCCACCGCCTCGATGGAATCGGCAATGATTTCCCGGGACACCAGGGAATACTTCATGCCCTCGGTGCCGTTGGCAATGCCGTCGGAGATGGTGATGGTATTGAAGATGACACTCTTGCCGCCGGCGCCGTCGGCGCCCCGCGCCGCTTCCTCCGCCAGGCCGTTGATATGCATGTTGCAGGGAGTGAGGTTGCTCCAGGTGGAGGCGATGCCCACCTGGGGCTTGTGAAAATCGTCATCGGTAAAGCCGGTGGCCCGCAACATGGCCCGGGCCGGCGCCCGGGTAGGCCCGTCCACCACCCGGCTGGAGTATTTTCGGCTGCTGTTACCCATTTTCCCCTTCCTCCTGCTGGTCCACCTCAGATCAGTTTAGTCAGCAATCCCTGTCCATTTCGCGATAAGGGGTGTCGCCAGTGCGGGCGAGCCGGATGGTGCATGACGGCATCATGAAAAGCGCCCCATTCACTTCAGACGGAGACTCACTCATGCTGGCAGACCCTTCCCGCAAATACCCCGCCGCCGACATACTGACCCTGGATGAGCGCCGCTGGCCAGGCCGCACTCTGAGCCGGGCGCCGCGCTGGTGCTCCACCGACCTGCGCGACGGCAACCAGGCCCTGGTCAATCCCATGAACCGGGAGCAGAAAATGCGACTGTTCGAGCGGCTGCTCCAATGTGGCTTCAAGGAAATCGAAGTGGCCTTTCCGGCCGCTTCCCACACCGACTTTGCCTTTGTGCGCGAACTGATAGAGCAGCAGCGAATTCCGGAGGACGTCTGGATTCAGGTGATTACCCAGTCGCGGCCGGATCTGATTGAGCGCACCCTGGCCGCCCTGCGGGATGCGCCAAGGGCCATAGTGCACCTGTACAACGCCACCGCGCCCCTGTTCCGCGAGCTGGTGTTTCGCCAGGACCAGGACGCAACGGTGGCACTGGCGGTACGCGGCGTAGAGCAGATCCGCCGCCATTGCGAGGCCCACCCGCAAACGGCCTGGACGCTTGAATACTCACCGGAGACCTTCTGTTTCACCGAGCCAGAATTTGCCCTGACGATCTGTGCCGAAGTGATCCAGGGCTGGCAGCCGAGCGCCGACCGGCCGCTGATCCTCAACCTGCCGGCCACGGTCGAGGTCAACACCCCCAACGTCTACGCCGACCAGATCGAATGGTTTGTGCGCCACCTGCCGATCACCGAGCATGTCACCATCAGCGTGCATCCCCACAACGACAGGGGCACCGGCGTGGCCTGCGCCGAGCTGGCCATGCTGGCGGGCGCCACCCGGGTGGAGGGCTGCCTGTTCGGCAACGGCGAGCGCACCGGCAACGTGGATTTGGTGACCCTGGCGCTCAACCTCTACACCCAGGGCATCAGCCCGGGCCTGGACTTTTCGAACCTGCGCGAGCTGGTCACCCTGGTGGAGGAATGCAACGGCCTGCCGGTACACCCGCGCCATCCCTATGCCGGTGAGCTGGTGTTCACCGCCTTTTCAGGCTCCCACCAGGACGCCATTCGCAAGGGCTTTACCGATAGGGCCCGCCATCCCGAGGGCCCCTGGCGCATTCCCTATCTGCCGCTGGATCCGGCGGACGTGGGCTGCGACTACCAGGCGGTGATTCGGGTCAACAGTCAATCGGGCAAGAGCGGTGCCGCCTGGCTGCTGGAGCAAAACCACGGCCTGCACCTGCCGCGCCGCCTGCAGCAGCACTTCAGCCAGCGGGTACAGGCGGAAACCGACGGGGCCGGACGGGAGCTGCCGGTGGCGGAGATCTGGGCCTTGTTCCGGCGGGAATACGGACTGACCGAGCCGGCCCGGCTGAGGCTGGCGGAGTACGCCAGCGAAAGCAGCGACGCCGGGCTGCAACTTAGCGTGACGGTCGACGCCGACGGGGAGCACGTCTCGCTGCAGGGCCGCGGCAACGGCCTGCTGTCGGCCATGATGGATGCCATCAACCACCACTTCGGCCTGCCGCTGGAGATCGTCGACTACCACGAGCACACCCTGGGCCAGGCCAGCCGCAGCAAGGCAGTGGCCTACCTGGAATGCCGCCACGACCAGCACAGCCGCCACGGGATCGGCATCGACACGGACGCGGCCCGGGCCGGGTTGCAGGCGGTACTGAGCATTGCCGGTGCCGCCCTGGCCGATCAGCCGCCCAGGTAGCTGGTGGGCGACACTCCCAGCCGGCGCCGGAACATGGCACTGAAGGCGCTCTGGCTGTCGTAGCCCACCGCCAGCGCCACATCCAGCACCGTATGACCGGCCGCCAGCGCTTCCAGCGCCTCCAGCAGGCGCTTGCGCCGCAGCCACTCACCAAAGGTCAGTCCGGTCTCCCGCTGAAACTGGCGGGATACGGTGCGTTCGCTCACGCCCAGCCAGGCCGACGCCCGGGCCAGCGACCAGGGCTGATGCAGCTGACGGTGCACCTCTCGCGCCAGGGCCTGCAGCTCGGGGCTTGCGAGCCCCGGCAGGTTCAGGCCGAGCACCGGCAGCTCCCGCAGCTCATCCAGGATCAGCTCCATCACCCGTTCGGCCCGGCCGCCGTCGGCGTAGTCGGCGGGAATGTCGATGGCGGCCACAATCAGCGCCCTAAGCAGGTCACCAATCTCCACCACGCAGCAGTCGGCGGGCAGATCGGCCCGGGCCAGGGAGTCAATGAACAGGGTGCGCAAGCGCACCGGGCCGTTCATCCGCAGCCGGTGCGGCGTATGCGCCGGCACCCAGACGCCCCGCCCCGGCGGAATAATCCAGGTGCCGGCCCGGGTATCCACCCGCATTATGCCGCTGAGCGCGTGGATCAACTGGGCGCAGGCGTGCTGGTGTTCCGACTCATGGTCACCGTGCCGGTAATCCTTGGCATAGGCCTGCACCGGTCGCACCGGGCTGTGTTCGCTAAACAACATGGGCGTTCCTTCCCCTCGGTCTCAAAACACCGGGATTCATGGTCAATAAAAAAGGAGCCTTGGGCTCCCTTTTCCTTCTGTTTTCCTGCCGGCCCGGATCAGATATCCAGGTTGGCCACCTTGAGGGCGTTGGTCTCGATGAAGTCGCGGCGCGGCTCCACGTGATCGCCCATCAGGGTGGAGAACAGCTGGTCGGCGGCCACGGCATCTTCGATGGTCACCCGCAGCATGCGACGGGTTTCCGGATCCATGGTGGTTTCCCACAGCTGCTCCGGGTTCATCTCACCCAGTCCCTTGTAACGCTGCACATAGAGGCCGCGCTTGCTCTCGCTCATCAGCCATTCCAGGGCCTCGGCGAAGCTGGCCACCGGTTTGGTCTTCTCGCCCCGCTTGACGAAACCGCCTTCCTCGATCAGGTTGGCGATACCCTTGCCCAGGGCGACGATGCTGCGGTATTCGCCGGAGGCGAAGAAGTCGTAGCTGATGGGGAACTCCCGCTCCATGCCGTGCTGGCGCACCTTCACCAGCGGCAGATAGCAGTGACGCTCCTCGGAGTAGCGGCAATCCAACGCATACTGGGTGCCGTTGGTGCTGCTGTCTTCAAGAGACTGGTTGATGGCGACCACCCAAGCCTGCACCTGGGCCTCGTCGGTCAATGCTTCCAGGGTCAGCTCCGGCTGGTAGATCAGCTCGTTGAGCACCACTTCCGGCGCCCGGCGGGACAGCCGCACGATCAGCTCCTGCACCTTGCGGTAGTCGGTGACCAATCTCTCCAGCTGATCGCCGGCGATGGCCGGGGCCGACTCGTTGACGTGCAGGGCGGCGCCGTCCAGCGCCAGGCTGGTCTGGAACTGCAGCATGGCCGGCTCGTCTTTCAGATACTGCTCCTGCTTGCCCTTCTTCACCTTGTACAGGGGCGGCTGGGCGATATAGACGAAGCCGCGCTCGATGATTTCCGGCATCTGCCGGTAGAAGAAGGTCAGCAGCAGGGTGCGGATGTGCGCACCGTCCACGTCGGCGTCGGTCATGATGATGATGTGGTGATAACGCATCTTGTCCGGGTTGTACTCGTCCCGGCCGATACCGCAGCCCAGGGCGGTGATCAGGGTGGCCACCTCCTGGGAGGACAGCATCTTGTCGAAACGTGCCTTCTCCACGTTCAGGATCTTGCCCTTCAGCGGCAGTATCGCCTGATACTTGCGGTTGCGCCCCTGCTTGGCGGAACCGCCCGCCGAGTCACCCTCCACGATGTAGAGTTCGGACAGGGCCGGATCCTTTTCCTGGCAGTCGGCCAGCTTGCCGGGCAGGCCGGCCAGATCCAGGGCGCCCTTGCGCCGGGTCATTTCCCGTGCCTTGCGCGCCGCTTCCCGGGCCCGGGCCGCATCGATGATCTTGTTGACCACTATCTTGGCGTCGTTTGGGTTTTCCAGCAGGAACTCGTTAAGCCGCTCGGCCATCGCCTGCTCCACCGCCGTCTTCACCTCGGACGATACCAGCTTGTCCTTGGTCTGGGAGGAGAACTTGGGATCCGGCACCTTGACCGAAATCACCGCGGTCAGGCCTTCCCGGGCATCGTCGCCGGAGGCGGAAGTCTTGGCCTTCTTGCTGTAGCCTTCCTTGTCCATGTAGTTGTTCAGGGTACGGGTCAGCGCCGCCCGGAAGCCGGCCAGGTGGGTACCGCCGTCCCGCTGGGGAATGTTGTTGGTAAAGCAGAAGATGTTCTCCTGGTAGGAGTCGTTCCACTGCATGGACACCTCCACCGCGATGCCGTCTTCCCGCTCGGTCGCGAAGTGGAACGCCTTGGGATGGATGGGGGTCTTGTTGCGGTTCAGGTACTCCACGAAGGCCTGGATGCCGCCCTCGTACTGGAAGTGGGCTTCCTTGTTGTCGCGCTCGTCCAGCAGGCGGATGGACACGCCCGAGTTGAGGAAGGACAGCTCCCGCAACCGCTTGGCCAGGATGTCGTAATGGAAGTCGGTGTCGGTAAAGGTGTCGTGGCTGGGCCAGAAACGGATCAGGGTACCGGACTTGGTGGTCTCGCCCACTTCCGCCAGGGGCGCCTGGGGCTCGCCATGGCGATAGGTCTGCTCATGCACCTTGCCGCTGCGCCAGATGGTGAGCTGCAGCTTCTCGGACAGGGCGTTCACCACCGAGACCCCCACCCCGTGCAGACCGCCGGATACCTTGTAGGAGTTGTCGTCGAACTTGCCACCGGCATGCAGTACGGTAAGGATCACCTCCGCCGCAGAGCGCCCTTCTTCCTGGTGAATATCGACCGGAATGCCCCGACCGTCGTCGGATACGGAGACGGAGCCATCCGCGTGGATGGTGACGACGATGTCCTTGCAGTGACCCGCCAGGGCTTCATCGATCGAGTTATCCACCACCTCGAATACCATGTGGTGCAGGCCGGTGCCATCATCGGTGTCGCCGATGTACATGCCCGGACGTTTCCGAACCGCATCCAGACCTTTCAATACCTTAATACTCGAAGAGTCGTAAGTGTGTTCACTCATTGGCTTACTCGCACTCCTGGGTTTCGGTGATTTCACCCTGTTTCACGTGAAACAGCTTACTGTTGTCCCGTGTGATCATCTGACCGAGCTGGGCCGCCTCTATGGCAGAAATAAAGACCTGGGCGCCCAGTTCGTTCAACCGGGCGGCCAGCAGGCCGCGCTTTTGCTCGTCCAGCTCGGACGCAAAGTCGTCTATCAAAAAAATGCAGTCCTGGCCCGAGGCCGTTTTCAGGTGAAGGCCCTGGGCCAGGCGCATGGCGCACACCAGCAGCTTCAGCTGGCCGCGCGACAATAAATCCTGTACCGGCATGCCCCTCGCCTTGATGCGGATTTCGGCCTTGTGGGGTCCGGACTGGGTATAACCCAGCCCCAGATCCCGCTCATAGCCCAGCTCCAGCACCCGGGACAGCTCGGCCTGTCGATCCCAGCCCCGGAAGAAATCGAAGGAAAAGTCGTACTCGGGCAGAAAATCTGCCGCTATCTCCTTGATCACCGGGGAGATGGCATCGGCGTAGTGCTGCCGGAAACGGCTCAGCTCCTCGCCCACCGCCACCAGCTGGGGGTCCCAGTAGCTCAGCTCCCGGTAGGGGCGCTGCTGCCGCAGCAGGGCATTGCGCTGCTTGAGCAGCCGGCGGAAACGTCCCCAGGCGGCGAAAAAGTCCCGGCTGGTATAGAACAAGCCCCAGTCCAGGTAGGCCCGCCGCAGTTTGGGCCCACCGGTCAGCAGATTATACCCTTCCGGGTGGATCAACTGAATGGGCAGGATATGGGCCAGATCGGCCAGCCGCTCCGCCACCCGGCCGCCCACCTTAAGCCGAGTGTCGCCACCCCGGGTCTTGCTGAGTCCCACCGCCAGGCCGTCTTCGTCCCGACGCAGCCGGGCGAACAGGGTAAAGGCCTGCTCGCCCTGCTGGATCACCCGGCCGGTGAGGTGGGTACGGAAAGAACGGCCGAAGCCCAGGTAATGGATGGCCTCCAATATGCTGGTCTTGCCACTGCCGTTGGGTCCAACCAGCAGGTTGATGCCGGCGGCGGGCACCAGGCGGGCATGGCGGATATTGCGAAAATCCTTGAGCTGGAGATTGAGCAGGGCCATGTCAGAGCCGCATCGGCATCACCACGTAGAGCGCATCCCCGTTGTCTTCCGCTTCGATAAGGCCGCTGCTGCTGGCATCCTTCAGGCTGATCTTGACCTTGTCCGACTTGAGGGTGCCCAGCACGTCCAGCACGTAGGAAACGTTGAAGCCGATCTCCAGGTCACTGCCCTGGTAGTCCACATCCAGCACCTCTTCCGCCTCTTCCTGCTCGGGGTTGTTGGCGGTGATCTTGAGGATCTGATCCTGCATGTTGAGCCGCACGCCGCGGAATTTTTCGTTGGACAGGATCGCCGCCCGGGAGAAGGCCTGCTTCAGCTCTTCCCGGCCGCAGATCAGGGTCTTGTCGCATTCCCGCGGCAGCACCCGGCGGTAGTCGGGGAAGCGGCCGTCCACCAGCTTGGAGGTGAAGATAAAGCCGGGGGTCACCGCCCGGATATTACTCTTGCCGATCTGCAGGCGTACCTCCTGATCCTCATGCTCCAGCAGTTTGACCAGCTCCAGTACCCCCTTGCGCGGTACTATCACCTGCTGTGTCGGCAGCTCCTGCGCCAGCAGCTGACGCTGGCAGGTGGCCAGGCGGTGGCCGTCGGTGGCCACGGTGCGCAGCCACTGGCCGTCGGTCTCGAACAGCATGCCGTTGAGGTAGTAGCGCACGTCCTGGATGGCCATGGAAAACTGGGTGGATTCGATCAGCTTCTTCAAGGCCAGCTGGTTGATGTCGAACTCCAGCTCCGAGCTCCATTCCTCGATATTGGGGAAGTCTTCCGCCGGCAGGGTGGACAGGTTGAACCGGCTGCGCCCGGAACGCAGCAGCAGCCGCTCCCCTTCCTGGGTGAAGGTCAGCTCGGCGCCGTCGGGCAGGCCCCGGCAGATGTCCAGCATCTTGCGCGCCGGCACAGTGGTGCGGCCGCCGGTGGCGGGAGCGTCCAGGGCCACCAGGGCCACCATTTCCACCTCGGTGTCGGTGCCGGTCATCGACAGGGAGTCATCGCTCACGTTCAACAGTATATTGTTGAGGATAGGCAGGTTGGGACGCCCCCCCAGGGCACTGGATACCAATTGCAGGGGACGCAAAATCGCTTCACGGCTGATGGTAAACTGCATGGGGCTCTCCGGTTCAGGAAGACAGGGTACGGATAAGGTTGGAATAATCTTCCTTTATATCATGACTCTCTTCCCGCAGCTGGCCGATTTTTCGGCAGGCGTGCAGCACGGTGGTGTGATCCCGGCCGCCGAAGGCATCGCCGATCTCCGGCAGCGAATGGTTGGTCAGCTCCTTGGCCAGGGCCATGGCCAGCTGGCGGGGGCGGGCCACCGAGCGGGAGCGGCGCTTGGACAGCAGGTCCGCCACCTTGATCTTGTAGTACTCGGCCACCGTCTTCTGGATGTTGTCGATGGTCACCAGCTTTTCCTGCAATGCCAGCAGGTCGCGCAGCGCCTCGCGCACGAAGTCGATGTTGATGGCACGGCCGGTGAAGTTGGCGTTGGCGATCACCCGGTTGAGGGCGCCTTCCAGCTCGCGCACGTTGGATCTCAGTCGCTTGGCGATGAAGAAAGCCACCTCGTCCGGCAGGTGGATATTGTTCTCGGCGGCCTTGCGCATCAGTATCGCCACCCGGGTTTCCAGTTCGGGGGGTTCAATCGCCACCGTCAGGCCCCAGCCGAAGCGGGACTTGAGCCTGTCCTCCACCCCGTCGATCTCCTTGGGATAGCGATCCGAGGTCAAGATGATCTGCTGGTTGCCTTCGAGCAGGGCGTTGAAGGTATGGAAGAACTCCTCCTGGGACCGCTCCTTGTTGGCGAAGAACTGGATGTCATCGATCAGCAGGGCATCGACGCTGCGGTAGTAGCGCTTGAACTCCTCGATGGCATTGTTCTGCAGCGCCTTGACCATGTCCTGCACGAAGCGCTCGGAGTGCATGTAGATCACCTTGGCGTCCGCCTTGCGGGCGCGGATGCCGTTGCCCACCGCATGCAGCAGGTGGGTCTTGCCCAGGCCGGTGCCGCCGTACAGGAACAGCGGGTTGTAGGCCCCGCCCGGATTGTCCGCCACCTGGCGGGCGGCGGCCCGGGCCAGCTGGTTCGACTTACCCTCGACGAAGTTGTCGAAGGTGTAGTTGGGGTTCATGTTGCTCTTGTGGTTGATCTGGGGCTTGTCTTCGGCCTGCTCGATCCAGGAAGGCGCCGCCTGGGCCTTGGCCTGGGGCTTGTTGTTGGCCATCAGCTTGACCTGGGCCGGCTTGTTGCCCACCTCGAACTTCAGCTGGGGGCACTGGTTGCCGCAAAATTCGCCCAGCAGGCCGTTGATCCTGATCAGGTACTTGTCCCGCACCCAATCCAGCACAAAGCGGTTGGGGGCGAACAGGGTCAGGGTATTGTCGGCGAGCTCCGCCTGCAGCGGCCGGATCCACATACTGAATTCCGCAGAAGGCAATTCATCTTGTAGCCGGTTAAGACACTGCTGCCAAAGCATAGCGCTCATCAGTACTCCTGGAACATAAGGGATCAAGCAAGGGGCAGTCATTCTACTTAGCCGGGGGGAGGATCTCTAGCCGGATCGCCCCGATCCGGGAAAATATGATCCTTGACTTCTGCCGGATCGTCACAACCTCATGCACAGGATCCTCCACCTTATAAACAAGCTACCCACATCCGGATCCTGGCCCGATCACTGAAAAAAGTGGCCCGGATCCGGAGCCGGGGAGCGGGGTGTCCGATGTCGTCATCCCCGCTTATAACCAGAGGAACCTGGTTATCACGCATTGTTCGGTTGGATGGTTGTAAAAAACTGGCATGGCGGGCGTTGCTGGTATAAAAAGACCCCCATCACTTATGCTGTAGTGGTTATGACTGCCTCGAGGCGGCCATGCCCTTTCACCAGGAGACAGATCCATGTTCAAATCCGCCAAGCTGCTGGGCGCCGCCCTGACCCTGTCCGCCACCCTGATCGCCCCGGCCATGGCCGCCGATGCGGTCAAGGTCGGCATGTCCGGCCGCTATTTCCCCTTCACCTTCGTGCAACAGGACAAGCTGCAGGGCTTCGAGGTCGACGTCTGGAACGAAATCGGCAGCCGCATCGGCCGGGACGTGGAGTTTGTGACCACCAACTTCTCCGGTCTGTTCGGCATGCTGGAAACCGGCCGCATCGACACCATCTCCAACCAGATCACCGTGACCGCAGAGCGCAAGGAAAAGTACGACTTCTCCGAGCCCTACGTTTACGACGGCGCCCAGATAGTGGTGCGCAAGGGCAACGACAGCATCCAGGGTCTGGAAGATCTCAAGGGCAAGAAGGTGGCGGTGAACCTGGGCTCCAACTTCGAGCAGTTGATGCGCCAGCACGACACCAACAACGAAATCGACATCATCACCTACGAGACCAACCTGGAGCAGGACGTGGCCCTGGGCCGGATCGACGCCTTCGTGATGGACAGGGTCGGCTCCGCCCAGCTGATCAAGGAGGCGGGACTGCCGCTGCAGCTGGCCGGCCGCCCCTTCGAGACCATGGAAAACGCCTTCCCCTTCGTGAAGAAGCCGGAGCAGCAGGCACTGCTGGCCGAGGTGAACAAGGCCCTGGCCGAGATGCGTGCCGACGGCACCCTGGCCCGGATCTCCGAGCAGTGGCTGGGCGCGGACATCACCAGTAAATAAGCATGCAATTCGATCTCGACTACACCCTGGCGCTGTTTCCCATCCTGCTCAGATACCTGGGCACCACCATGGAAATGGCGCTGCTGGGCTTTGTGCTCGCCCTGGTCATCGCCGTGCTGCTGGCGGTGATCAGAACCTTCCAGCCGCCGGGGCTCAACGCCCTGGCCAAGCTGTTCATCTCCTTCTTCCGCGGCACCCCGCTCTTGGTACAGCTGTTCCTGCTGTACTACGGGCTGCCGCAGATCATGCCGGTGTTCATCGGCATGAACGCCTTTACCGCCGCCGTTATCGGCCTGACCCTGCACTTCGCCGCCTACATGGCCGAGTCGATCCGCGCCGCCATCCTCGGCATCCACAAGAGCCAGATGGAAGCGGCCATGAGCATCGGCATGACCCGCGGCCAGGCCATGCGGCGCATCATACTGCCCCAGGCGGCGCGCATCGCCACGCCCTCGCTGATGAACTACTTCATCGACATGATCAAGAGCACCTCCCTGGCCTTCACCCTGGGGGTGGCCGAGATCATGGCCTCGGCCCAGAAGGAAGCCTCCAGCAGCTTCAAGTTCTTCGAGGCCTTTATCGCCGTGGCCCTGATCTACTGGGCGGTGGTGGTGTTCTTCACCCATCTGCAGGGGCGGCTGGAGCGGCGCCTGAACTCGGCGTACTAGGGGGCCACCATGATCAAACTGCGTAACCTGACCAAGGTGTATAACGGCCAGACGGTGCTGAACGGTATCGATCTGGACATCGGCAAGGGGGAAATCGTGGTGATCCTGGGGCCCTCCGGCACCGGCAAGTCCACCCTGCTGCGCTGCCTCAACCTGCTGGAAACCCCCGAGTCCGGCACCCTGGAGATCGACGGTTTTCATATCGATCTGGCCCGGCACAACGGCAAGCAGGCAATAGCACTGCGCAAGCGCACCTCCTTCGTGTTCCAGAACTACGCCCTGTTCGCCAACAAGACCGCCCGCGACAACATCGCCGAGGGACTGATCACCGTGTGGCAGAAGCCCAGGGCCGAAGCCCATGCCGAAGCCATGCGCATCCTCGGCGACATCGGCCTGGCCGACAAGGCCGACGCCTACCCTTCCTCCCTCTCCGGCGGCCAGCAGCAGCGGGTCGGCATCGGCCGGGCCATGGCCAGCCATGCCAAGGTAATGCTGTTCGACGAGCCTACCTCGGCGCTGGATCCGGAATGGGTGGACGAGGTGCTGGGGCTGATGAAGAAGCTGGCCCTGGCCCACCAGACCATGGTGGTGGTGACCCACGAGATCGGCTTCGCCCGGGACGTGGCGGATCGGGTGATCTTCATGGACGGCGGCCGCATCGTGGAGCAGGGACCACCCGCCACCCTGCTCACCAACCCCCAGGATCCCCGTACCCGGGCCTTTCTGCGCAAGGTGCTGCCGGCTAGCTGAAGGGATCGCGCTTTTGGTTGCCAAGGCCGCGGGGCCCTGTATAATCCAGGCCCCGCGATCCTGTTGGATCCGGAATCGATCCGGTCGGGCCAGCATGCGGCGGGGCCGTGTCGAGATTAATGCTATGCCGATTGACGTCAAGCACTTAACTGTTTAGAATTCGGCCTCTTTTGTGGGACCGTTTCGCGGTGGTGCCGAGCATCGGCGGCAGAGCGGTCAAACTGTACAGTCAACTGACAAACGGTAATAACGATGAAACGCACTTTTCAACCTTCAAATTTGAAGCGCAAGCGCAGCCACGGTTTCCGTGCTCGTATGGCCACCAAAAACGGCCGTAAAGTACTGGCTTCCCGCCGCGCCAAAGGTCGTGCCCGTCTGAGCGCCTAATGGCCAGGCATGCCTTTCCACGGGAGTTACGTCTGCTAACTCCCGCACAATTCAAAAACGTCTTCGACAACCCCGTCAGAGCCGCCTCCCCCCATCTCACCCTGCTCGCCAAACCCAACGAATCGGGTCATCCCCGCCTGGGACTCGCCGTGCCCAAGAAAGCGCTCAAACGGGCCGTCTGGCGCAACCGGGTCAAGCGGGTGGTGCGCGAATCGTTCCGTCTCCGGCAACACCGGCTGCCCGCCGTGGACATAGTGGTGATCGCCAAGCAGGGCATAGGGGATGTGCCGAATGACGAACTGTTCGAGCTGCTGGATAGACTATGGCGCACCCTTTCTCGCCGCTGCAATGGCTCAGCATAGGCCTTATCCGCCTTTATCAACTGGTTATCAGCCCCCTGCTCGGACCCAGGTGCCGTTTCACCCCCAGCTGTTCCCAATACGCCATTGAAGCCATCCGGCTCCACGGTTTTTTAAAAGGCGGTTGGTTAACCGTCAAACGTCTATTAAAATGCCACCCTTTAGGTCCAAGCGGCCACGATCCGGTCCCGCAACCCAAGCGAAGAAACTAACTTATGGAATCTCAACGCAATATACTTCTTATCGCTCTGCTGCTGGTGAGCTTCCTCATCTGGCAACAGTGGCAAACGGATAAAGCGCCCCAGCCAGAAACGGCGCAAAGCACCCAGACCAGCGCCGGCGAGGAGACCTTCATTCCCGAAGCGGATCAGGCCAGCGGCGAAATACCGACCGGCGAGGCACCGGCAGCCGCCAGCCGCCGCCTGGTAACCATCAGCTCCGACTCGCTCAAACTGACCGTGGACACCCAGGGCGGCGATGTGGTGCGGGCCGAGCTGCTGGAGCATGACAAGACCCTGGATTCCACCGACAAGTTCGTGCTGCTGAACAACGGCGCCAACTTCGTGCATGTGGCCCAGAGCGGTCTGATCGGCCGTGACGGCCCGGATGGCCGCGCCGAAGGCCGCCCGGTCTACAGCACCGAACACAGCGACTACCAGCTGGCGGAAGGCGAGGACACCCTGACCGTGCCCATGACCTTCACCGACGAGCAGGGCGTGGTGTTCACCAAGACCTTCACCCTCAAACGCAACCAGCACCTGGTGGAAGTGGCTTACCGGATCAACAACCAGAGTGCCGAGCCGGTGCAGGCCCAGCTCTACGGCCAGCTGAAGCAGAGCGAGACCGATCCGGACGCCAAGGGCGGCAACATGCTGATGGCCGCCGCCTACCGGGGCCCCGCCTACTCCAGCAGCGAAACCCGCTACAGCAAATACGACTTCAAGGCCGTGCGTGAGGCCAACCTGAACCTGACCACCGAGGGCGGCTGGGTCAGCATGCTGCAGCACTACTTCGTGTCGGCCTGGATCGCCCCGGAAGACGAGCAGAATCAGATCTATACCCGCTCATTGAACAACCTGGGCCAGGCCATCATCGGCTTCAAGGCGCCGCTGGTGACCGTGGCCCCGGGCGCCGAGCAGAGCCTCTCCGCCAAGCTGTGGCTGGGACCCAAGCTGCAGGATGAAATGGCCGCCGCCGCCACCAACCTGGACCTGACCGTGGACTACGGCTGGCTGTGGTTCATCGCCCAGCCGCTGTTCAAGCTGCTGCAGTTCCTGCAGAGCTTCGCCGTCAACTGGGGCCTGGCCATCATCCTCACCACCTTCGTGGTGCGCGGCCTGATGTACCCCCTGACCAAGGCCCAGTACACCTCCATGGCCAAGATGCGCATGCTGCAGCCCAAGCTGGTGGCCCTGCGCGAGCGCTACGGCGACGACCGCCAGAAGATGTCCCAGGGCATGATGGAGCTGTACAAGAAGGAGAAGGTCAACCCGCTCGGCGGCTGCCTGCCCATCCTGGTGCAGATGCCGATCTTCATCGCCCTGTACTGGGTACTGATGGAATCGGTGGAACTGCGCCACGCGCCCTTCTTCCTGTGGATTGACGACCTGTCGGTGCGCGACCCCTACTTCGTGCTGCCCATCCTGATGGGTGCCAGCATGTTCGTGATCCAGAAGATGAGCCCGACCACGGTCACCGACCCGATGCAGCAGAAGGTGATGCAGTTCATGCCGATCATCTTCACCTTCTTCTTCCTGTGGTTCCCCGCCGGCCTGACCCTGTACTGGCTGGTGAGCAACGTGGTCACCATAGTCCAGCAGTGGTTCATCTTCCGCCAGCTGGAGAAGAAAGGCCTGCACAGCAAGGCCGCCTCCTGAGGCCACTGGCCCGGAAGACGCTAAACCAATACACTAGGCGGCCTGAAGGCCGCCTTTTTTGTTGCCGGCAGGGCCCGATTCATCGGGCCAGCGCCGGTTGTTGTGGAGTGAACCATGTCTAACGAAACCATCGTCGCCCAGGCCACCGCCCCCGGACGCGGCGGCGTAGGAATCATCCGGGTTTCCGGCCCCCGGGCCGAGGCCGTGGCCCAGGCCGTGCTCGGCAAGGTGCCCAAAGTGCGCCATGCCGACTACCTGCCGTTCCAGGACGAGCAGGGCCGGGTGCTGGACCAGGGCATCGCCCTGCTGTTCAAGGGCCCCCACAGCTTCACCGGCGAAGACGTGCTCGAGCTGCAGGGCCACGGCGGCCCCGTGGTGCTGGACATGCTGGTGCGCCGCATCCTGGCCCTGCCCGGCCTGCGCCCGGCCCGGGCCGGCGAGTTCAGCGAACGCGCCTTCCTCAACGACAAGCTGGACCTGGCCCAGGCCGAGGCCATCGCCGATCTGATCGAAGCCTCCAGCGAGCAGGCCGCCCGCTCGGCGCTGCACTCCCTGCAGGGCGAGTTCTCCGCCCATATCCACGGCCTGGTGGACGCGCTCATCAACCTGCGCATCTACGTGGAGGCGGCCATCGACTTTCCCGACGAGGAGGTGGACTTCCTCTCCGACGGCAAGATCGCCGGCGAGCTGTACGGCATCATGGACCGGCTGGCCGAGGTGCAGCGCCAGGCCCACCAGGGCGCCATCATGCGCGAAGGCATGAAGGTGGTGATCGCCGGCCGGCCCAACGCCGGCAAGTCCAGCCTGCTCAACGCCCTGGCCGGCAAGGAGTCGGCCATCGTCACCGACATCGCCGGCACCACCCGCGACGTGCTGCGGGAATACATCCATATCGACGGCATGCCGCTGCACGTCATCGACACCGCCGGCCTGCGCGAGGCCACCGACGCGGTGGAGCGCATCGGCATCGAACGGGCCTGGAGCGAAATCGAGCAGGCCGACCGCATCCTGTTCATGGTGGACGGCACCACCACCAGCGCCCTGCATCCGCGCGAGATCTGGCCCGACTTCGTCGACCGCCTGCCCGCCCATATCGGGCTGACGGTGGTGCGCAACAAGGCGGATCTGAGCGGCGAGGCGCTTACCGTGGTGAGCGACGGCGAACACCCGGTCTACCCCATTTCCGCCAAGACCGGCCTCGGCATCGACGCCCTCAAGGAGCACCTCAAGGCCTGCATGGGCTACCAGAGCGGCACCGAAGGCGGCTTCAGCGCCCGCCGCCGCCATCTGGACGCCCTGCACCACGCCGACCAGCACCTGATCATGGCCAAGGAGCAGCTCGAGGTGTACATGGCCGGCGAACTGGTGGCGGAAGAACTGCGCCTGGCCCAGGAGCAGCTCAGCCAGATCACCGGCGAATTCAGCTCCGACGACCTGCTGGGACGGATTTTCTCGAGCTTTTGTATCGGGAAGTGAAGAGGATGCCGGGAAGGTGACACGGCATTCCCGGGTTGGCCGAGCCGCACGCCGGACACACTGGCCGCGACCCGTCAACGAAGCGGTGTACCGAACTCGTCTTTCCGGTGGCCTTGTTCATCTTAGTTTGTAAAACTATAATTTCATAAAATCCTGTTTTATGAATCTGTAGTGTTATGCAGACCAAACAAAAACGACAGGCCGTCGTCTTCCCCAAAGAGCAGAAAATCCTGCAACAGCTCGGGGAGAATATCCGTCTGGCGATGAAACGCCGAAAAATCACCCAGACGATGATTGCAGAGCGCACAGGCTTGTCCAAGCCAACGTTGCGCAATATCGAGCGTGGCGAGTCCACCGTATCTATCGGGCACTATCTGCGTGTGCTGGCGGTCCTGGGACTGGCGGAGGATCTGGCCAAGGTGGCGCTGGATGATGCCCTGGGGCGCAAGCTGCAGGACATTGAACTGCTGAAAACCACTCAGCCGGGAACCAGGCCCGCATCGGGCCGGCCCTCTTCCACCTCGGGTGGTATGCCACACCGTCCCACGCCAAAAGCATCGGCACCGGCGTCGCAACCAGCCAGCTCCCAGCGTATACAATCGCTGCTGGAGTTGGCCAGGTCTCGGGCAAACCAGGATGACGGGCAAGGGCAGAACGCGCACGACGGTCAGCCTGATACCTCCTCAAGCGGAGAGGACGCATGAGCCGTGATATCCATGTCTTTGCCGACTGGATCGAAGACGAACCTGCCCTGATCGGCACCCTGACGGCGGATCAGGTACGCGGCAAAGAGCACTTCAGCTTCGCCTATGCGCTCGACTGGCTTCGGCGGGGCGATGCCCCCTATTTGAAGATCGATCCTGATC
Organism: Zobellella sp. An-6; assembly: GCF_052487945.1. Taxonomy (NCBI): domain Bacteria; kingdom Pseudomonadati; phylum Pseudomonadota; class Gammaproteobacteria; order Aeromonadales; family Aeromonadaceae; genus Zobellella; species Zobellella sp. An-6. The sequence continues at coordinate 4,204,668 of NZ_CP199259.1, forward strand.
TTCACCTGTTTGAAGGCAACCAGCACAAGGGGGATGATCGCAACTTCAGGACCTTTCTGGACTCCTGTCCTGATCGTTGGGGCCGTTTGCTGATGCAGCGACGCGAAGCAGCACTGGCTCGCCGGGAGGGCCGGCGAGTGAACCCCCTGCAAGAGAGCGATTACCTTCTGGGTGTGTATGATGAATACCGTATGGGCGCCCTGCGCTTCAAGACAGATCTGAAGGGCCCCTTTCTCGACGATGACAAGCGCCTCTCGGCGCCCCCGATGACATCGCTGCGAGAACTCGAACATGCCGCCCGAAAGGTCGAGCAGAACCTGGACCATGATGATCCCGACTACATGAAGTGGCTGTCCATGCTGATCTCGCCAGGCTCTTCCCTGGGCGGCGCCCGCCCGAAAGCCTCGGTAGCGGATGAACAGGGCCATCTCTGGATCGCCAAGTTTCCCAGCCAGCATGACGACCATGATATCGGCGCCTGGGAATACCTGACCTACCTCCTAGCACAGGCCGCCGGCATTGAGATGGCCGAATGCCGCATCGCGCGCTACAACTCAAGTCATCACACCTTTCTGACCAAACGCTTTGATCGCGATGGCGACCAACGCCTTCATTTTTCGTCGGCCATGACTCAGCTCGAATACTACGACGGCGAGGACGGCGCCAGCTATCTGGAGCTCGCCGAGTTTCTGACCAACCACGGCAGCCACACCCAGGACGACCTGGCCCAACTGTGGCGTCGTATCGTCTTTAACATTGCGGTTTCCAATGTCGATGACCACCTGCGCAACCATGGCTTTCTGTTTGACGGTGAAGGCTGGCGCCTGTCCCCCGCGTACGACATCAACCCGACGGCGATGGCCAATGGCCTGCACCTCAACATCGATGAAAAGGACAACAGTTTGAGCTATGAGCTGGCCTTCGAGGTCATCGAGTTCTTCCAGCTCACCCAGGAGAAGGCCGAGGATATCTTCGTTAACGTCCTGGCATCGGTAGGCCAATGGCGTGAACTTGCCAACCGGCTCGGCATTTCGCGCGCCGAGCAAGAAGCCATGAAGCCGGCGTTCAATATCGATTAACAGTGAATCTATAACTTTATTTTTCACACAAAAATGAAACTATAGTTTCATTTTTATTGCTCACTCATGGCTCATCCACCATTATGGCGCGTCCTGCCATAACGGACAGTCCAACAACCGATATGGGTGATGAGGCAAAAATCATGGTCATGTCCCTCCGCGTACCCTGGTGTCAAGCGCATGGTCTCACACGGGGCGCTGTGGCAAGATAAAGTCTTGTTTCTCCCATGCTCGTCTTGCCATGAACCTGCCCAGCTATGAAGCCCTGATGCCCGCCGTGCTGCAAACCCTTGTCGACGGCAGAGAGCGTCCCCTGCGCGAAGTGTTTGAACTCGTCTGCCAGCGCTACGCCTTTACCCCTGAGCAGTTGGCTCACACCCTGCCAAGCGGCCGTCAGACGACGGTGCGCTCCCGGGTTGGCTGGGCCAAGACCTATCTGGTCAAGGCGGGGTTAATAGCACAGCCCAGGCGGGGTGTCTGTCTGATCACCGAACGGGGCCGAGCGGCCCTGGCCTCGGGCCAGACCATCGACAACCGCTACCTGGCCCAATTTGGCGAATTCGTGGCCTTTACCCTGGCATCCGGCGAAAATAGCGAAGCCATCACACCAGCCCCCATCACCGCCGAAACCGGCCCGATACATACTCCCCAGGAGCAGATCGAGCAGGCAATGACGACGCTCAACGCCTCACTCGCCGACGAGCTCTTGTCCGAAATCCTGGCCATGTCGCCCCGCTTCTTCGAACGTCTGGTGGTCGATCTGATGGTAGCCATGGGCTATGGAGGCAGCCAACATGATGCCGCCCAGACCACCCGCTACAGCAGCGATGGAGGCATAGACGGTATCCTCAAGGAAGACCGGCTGGGGCTCGACTCCATCTATCTGCAGGCCAAGCGCTACACCGACAAGACCGTCGGCCGCCCCGAGATCCAGGCTTTTGCCGGTGCCCTGGATCTGCACCGGGCCCGCAAGGGGGTTTTTATCACCACATCGGGCTTCAGCCGTGACGCTCAGGAGTATGTGGGGCGGATTGAAAAACGCATAGTGCTGATCGACGGTGCCCACCTCGCCGCCCTAATGATCGAGCACGGTGTCGGGGTCGCCACCCGCCAAACCCTTGCCATCAAGGCGCTGGACTCGGATTACTTTGCGGAAGAGTAACTATGGAAGAACAAAGACCGCCTCTTTCAACGGCCCCCGCTCGCTCCCGCCCACCACCGGGCCTGGGCCGATCAGGCTCCCCCGAAGACAGTTGCGCTTTGTCTTCCCGGGGTTATAGTTGGCGCCCAGCATTGCCTGGCCGCCATAGGCCGCCATCCGATACACCCGAGCCCGGGCCGATGTGTTCTGTCACACCAGGCGCCCGCTCAAACACCAGTTAACCGGGAAATTTCATGCCACTGACCCTGTCACAACTTGAACGCCATCTGTTCAGCGCCGCCGATATCCTGCGCGGCAAGATGGACGCCTCCGAATTCAAGGAGTACATCTTCGGAATGCTGTTTCTCAAGCGTTGCTCCGATGTGTTCGAGGAACGACGCGAACAGGTGATCGCCGAGCAAAAGGCCAAAGGCAAGTCCGACAAAGAAGCAGAAGATATCGCCGAAACCCGCCTCTGGTACAAAACCAGCTTCTATGTGCCCAAATTTTCCCGCTGGGACTATCTGGTCAAGAATGCCCATAAAAACGTGGGGAACTACCTCAACGAGGCCCTGGGCGGTCTGGAACAGGGCAACACCAGCCTGCAGGACGTGCTGGAGCATATCGACTTCAACCGCAAGCTGGGCCAGAGCGTGCTGCCGGACATCAAACTGCGGGCGCTGATCAGCCACTTCAACAAGTACCGGCTGCGCGACAAGGACTTCGAGTTTCCCGATCTGCTGGGAGCGGCCTATGAATACCTGATCGGCGACTTCGCCGATTCCGCGGGCAAGAAAGGCGGTGAATTCTACACCCCCCGCTCAGTGGTGCGGATGATGGTGCGGCTGCTCAAGCCCGAGCAACACCACAAGGTGTACGATCCCTGCTGCGGCTCCGGCGGCATGCTGATCGCCGCCAAGGAGTGGATCGACGAGCACGGCGGCGAGGGCTACCGCCTCGACTGCTACGGCCAGGAGGCGGCCGGCACCGTCTGGTCCATTGCCAAGATGAACATGCTGTTGCACGGCATTACCACCGCCAACCTGCAAAACGACGACACCCTGGAAAGGCCCCGCCATGTGCAGGATGGCAAGCTGATCCACTTCGACCGCATCCTGACCAACCCGCCTTTCTCCATCAATTTCGGCAGCAAGGACAAGGACGAAACCGGCGAACCCGTCTATCGGCCCCTGTTTCGCGATCGGTTTAAATACGGAGAGGTGCCGCTGGGTGCCAAGAAGGCGGACCTGATGTTTCTGCAACATATGATTTCGGTCTGTGCGCCGGGCGGCATGATCGCCACCGTGCTCCCCCACGGGGTGCTGTTCCGGGGGGGCGACGAGCAGAAAATACGCAAGGGCATTATCGAGGATGACCTGCTGGAGGCGGTGATCGGCCTGCCGCAGAACCTCTTCTACGGCACCGGCATCCCCGCCTGCATCCTGGTGCTGCGCCAACGGGTCAGCGAAGGCGCCCATGCCGTGAGCGGCAAGCTGCCACAGAACCGCGGCAAGGTGCTCTTTATCAACGCCGACCGGGAATACTTCGAGGGGCGGGCGCAAAACTACCTGATGCCCGAGCATATCGAGAAGATTGCCGCCATCTACGAAGCCTTTGCCCGGGGCGCGGGGCGCGATATTCCGGGGTTTGCCCGCATCGTCGGCATCGAGACCCTGCGCGACAACGGCTACAACCTCAATATTCGCCGCTATGCCGACAACGCGCCACCGCCCGAGCCCCACGATGTGCGCGCCCACCTGCTGGGGGGCATCCCCCAGGCGGAGATCGACGCCAAGGCGCCGCTCTTTCGTGCCCAGGGACTCAACCCGGCGGAGCTCTTGGTGCCCAAGCCGGATGATGCCGGCTACCGGCTCTTTGCCGAAACCATCGCCGGCAAGGCCGCCATCCAGCCCGCCATCGAGCACAATGCCGGGGTGCAGGCCAAGGAGCAGGCCCTGCGCGACGCCTTCGAGCGCTGGTGGCAAGCCCACGGCCAGCGCATTATCGCACTGGCCGAACACCGGGAATACGCGGCCCTACGCAAGGAGCTGCTGAACAGCTTTGGCGAAACCCTGGGCCCCGTCGGCATGCTGGATGATTTTCAAATCAGCGGCATGATCGCCGGCTTCTGGTTCCAGCAGAAATACGACTTCCTCACCCTGATGGCCCGCGATGCCCGGGGCGTGGTGGACGCCTGGCGCACCAGCATCATCACCGCCATGGAGGACACCAACAGCAAGGAGGATCCGCTCGAGCACAAGCTGGTGAGGTTCCTGCTGGGCGGCTTTCTGGAGCAGATGCAGTCCCTGGAGAGCACCAAGGCCGAGCTGGAAAGTCAGATCAAGGCGACCGAGGAGCTGTTGCCCAAAGCAGAGGACGAAGAGGAAGAGAGCGACGATGAACCGCTCAGCGAGGCCGAGCTGGCCAAGCTGGAAAGAGAACTCAAAAGCCTCAAGGCCAAACGCAGCGCCACCGCCAAACAGCTCAAGGCCAAGCTGGCTCAGCTGCCGGACGAGCTCAATGCCGGGGTCGATGCGCTCAGCAATAACCAGGCCGCCGAGCTGTTGCTCGCCATACTGCATCACGAGATGCGGGCCATAGTGGAGCGCTATATCGCCGCCCAGCGCCAGCAGCTGATCGCCACCATGGAAAACTGGTGGGATAAATATCGGGTAACGCTCACCCAAATCGAGCAGGCAAGGGATAAGGCAGCCCGAGATCTGGCTGGTTATCTGAAGGGGTTGGGATATGTCTGAAATATCTGTTGCTATTCCCAATTACGCAAATTGGCCCCTGGTTCCATTGAGTAAAATATGCTCAATCATCAGCCGAGGAACGGCCCCTGTCTACGTTGAGTCGAGTGATATAAAGGCGATTGGACAACGGTGTATCACACACGCTGACTTTGATGCCAGTGTAGCTAGGCCTCACTCTGAAAATGCTATGAGTGGGAATGGAGTACTACGAGCTAAAAAAGGAGATGTACTTCTAAACTCCACCGGAACCGGGACAATTGGAAGGTCCTGTATTTTTGACGAAGAGGGTGAGTTTATTGTCGATGGGCACGTAACACTGTTACGTCCACTTAACCATTTGATTGACAGCCGTTGGCTAAACATTCTAATTCGCTCCTCGTGGTTCCAAACTCATATGGAACGATATTGCTACACAGGCTCAACAAACCAGCTTGAGCTGAGTCGTAGTCAACTGTCGCTCTCCGCCGTCGCGATACCTCCATTTCCTGAACAAAACAAAATAGGCGATATTCTCGACACCCTCGATGACAAAATACGCCAGACCGAGGCCATTATCGCCAAGCTGCAGCAGGTCAAGCAGGGGCTGCTGCACGATCTGCTGACCCGGGGTATTGGTGCCGATGGCCAACTGCGCCCAGCCTTCGAACAAGCACCGGAGTTATATAAGGCATCACCGCTAGGCTGGATTCCGAAGGAGTGGGAAGTAAGCGCTTTATCCGATATAGCCACCATTCGGAGTGGTGCTACACCATTGAGAACACGATTTAATCGATATTTCGACAATGGCAGACACCTGTGGGTCAAAACCCTGGATCTAAATGAAGATATATTAGTGACTACTGACGAAAAAATTACAGATTTAGCTCTATCTGAAACATCTTGCTTTTTACTCTCGCCGAACACCATATTGGTCGCCATGTATGGAGGATGGGAGCAAATAGGAAGAACAGCAATACTTGGCGCTACAGCAGCCACAAATCAGGCAATTAGTGCACTATCTCTGTCAGATTCCATTTATCCTGAGTATGCCCTTCGGGCCATCCAACATGGCCGCCACCGTTGGAAAAAAATTGCAGCAAGCACTCGCAAGGACCCTAATATCACAAAAAGCGACATTGAGCAGTTTATTATTTCGCTACCTCAGTGTTGTGACGAACAACGGTATATATGTGAAAGATATACTTCGATGATAACTCGAATTCACGAAGAGTCATCAATATTGATGAAGTTAAAGAACCAAAAATCCGGATTAATGGACGATCTGCTTACCGGCCGGGTACGGGTAACCGCACTGCTTGCCCCTCAACCACCAGCTCAATAACAAGAGAAAAAGGGACTGTTCGAGCGCAGTCCATTTAAAAATCACGAGCACAACAACAAGGAAGGTGGGATCTTATGTCCTTTTTGCACAAGATTACCGGCTATTTTCGCCAGTCACTGATCGATGCCGAACGGCTCAGCCCGGATGATCGCAATCTGCTGCCCGCCCTGGGCATCGAAAAGGTCGAAGATCCCTCCTCCGACTACCTGGCGCTCGACCACCAGGTATGGCTGACCGGGCGCATCTCCCCCGCGCTGGCGCGGCAGATCCTCGATGCCAAGCAGCCTGCCGGCCAGCCCCCGCTGGAGGCGGCCGAAGTGGTGCTGTTTCCCCGGGTCGATCTGCAGTCATCTCGGTATGGGGAGATCAACAACCTGAAGCGGCGGGTGCTGCTGCCGGTCGGGGTCTTTGTCAGGGTATTGGCCGACGGAACCTTGTTTCCTTCCAACAAACGCCCCTGGATTCCGCGGGAGTGGCTGGCCCCGAACCAGAGTGCAACCGACCCCATCGGGGATTATGTCAATCTGGACACCTTTCTGACCCGGAATCCCTATGAGGGCATAGTGGAGTGGGGACAACTGGTGGCTTACTGCTGCCATATGCTCGCCACCGTGGTGGGCCATCCGCTCTCGTCAAACGATGGGGGCGGCGCACCCGGGGTCCTTCCCTTGCATGCCCTGCCCATTCACCCCGACTTTGAGATAAGCGGACAAAGCCTGCTGCAGCTGGAGCCCAACGTGGTGGGGGCAAAGGCAAACATATTGAAGGTGCTCAACAACCTGCGCGATAGTGGCCAGTATCCCCCGCTTTATCAGCGGTTCTGCGCCGAGCAATCGCCCGAGCTCTCTCCCCATCAGGATCTGCAGCATCAACCCATTGGAGCCAAGGGACACCTTGGGCAGATGACCGGGGAGTTCCCCTTATCCCCCAAGCAGCGCAATGCCCTGCACCATTTCCTGGCGCAGAGATACGGGGAAATCCTGGCCGTCAACGGCCCTCCCGGAACCGGCAAGACCACGCTACTGCGCTCCGTGGTGGCCAACCTGTGGAGTGAGGCGGCGCTGGCCCAGGGAGAGCCTCCGCTGATTGTGGCGGCATCGAACAACAACCAGGCGGTCACCAATATTCTGGAGAGCTTTGCCAAGATCGACGAAGAGGGGCTGGAAGAGCCCCTGAAGGGCCGCTGGCTGCCCGAGGTCGACAGCTATGGTCTCTACTGCTGCTCCAGCGCCAAGGTGAATGTCCATAACCCCTATATGTACCTAGGGCCAAAGGGCGAGGGGTGCATGGAAAGCTGGCATACCCGGGAATATCTGGATCGGGCCAAGGTGCATTTTCTAATATGCGCCAGCCAGTGGCTCAATGATCAGGCGGTCGCGGTCAGCAAGGTGCAGGAGCAGTTGCACCGGGCACTCCAGCAGACCAAGCAGGCGATTGAACACGGCGTCACCCTGCTGGGACACTTTCAGGAGAAAGAGCGCGAGCTAAACAACCGCTACGGCGGCATCGCCTCCCTGCATGAACAGCTAGCGGAAGCCATCCGTTTGCATGAGCACGCCGGCACGGACTATCGCCGGGCCAAGGCTCAGTTGGATGAGATGTATGGCCTGTGGGAGCAACGCTCGGTGTGGGCACGCTGGCTGATGTGGCTATCTCCGGTGAAACAGCATGAACAGCGCAAGACCGCAAGATTGCTCAACAGCTGGGAGCTGTTTCTCGACGATCATTCTGACAACACCGTCGAACGGGCCCTGAACCAACGGATACAGCAGGCCCACAGAGCACGCCAGCACAGCGAAGGCCGGCTCAGCGAGCTGCAGCAGGTGGTGGCGCTCTACCAGCAGGCAGAGCAGGAGCTGAAGAACTGGATCGCGGCCTATCAACCTACCCGGTTGTTCTCGCATTCACCGGAAGATCAGGTGCATGAGGTCAACGACCGCTCGCTGCGTTTCACGCTGTTCAAGCTGGCCACCCACTACTGGGAAGCCCGCTGGCTGCAGGAGTACGAAGGCTTCCTCAGCAGAGGGGAAGAGGATAAAAAGTCCCCCCGGAAGCTGCGGCGCAAGCTGCGCCGCCTGGCCAAGCTGACCCCCTGCTTTGTCTCGACCTTCTACATGATACCTTCCACCTTTATGGCCTATGAGATGCGCGATAACTGTTGGCGAGATATTCCGCTGTTCGACGAGATCGATCTGCTGATCGTCGATGAAGCGGGTCAGGCCGTCCCCGATGTTGCCGCCGCCAGTTTTGCCCTGGCCAAGCGGGCGCTGATAGTGGGAGACACGGACCAGATCGAACCGGTATGGAGCATTCCCGCCTATGTGGATCGCGCCAACCTGGAGCTCTACGGATTACTCAACGAACAGTACGACTACGATGATTTCTGGCAGCAAAGCGGTCTGCTGGCCAGCGGTGGTTCGGTCATGGGGGTGGCGCAGCGACAGTGCCTTTATCACCAGTTTGCTCCCCTGCAGCGGGGTCTCTATCTCACCGAGCACAGACGCTGCTACGACCAGATTGTGGATTACTGCAACACCATGGTCTATGAAGGTATTCTCGAGCCGTTGCGCGGCTCGCCCAGGCAACCCGTCCCTTGGGGCACCTTCGCCATGGTGGCCACTGCATCGCCGTCACGCTCTTACGGCGGCAGCAGGGGCAACCCCGGAGAGGCAGAGCATATTGCAAAGTGGCTCCAGGCAGAGCGGGACCAGATCCTCGCCTACGCGCGGCAACACAATCCCAAGTGGGCCGAAAAAGATGATCAGGAAGTGCTGAAGCTGGCGGTCGGCATCATTACCCCCTTTAGCAAACAAGCCCGCCTTATCCGGCAAGCCCTCGATCAAGTGGGCGTCCACGGGCTGACTGTCGGTACGGTGCACAGTTTACAGGGGGATGAGCGAACCCTGGTGCTGTTTTCCAGCGTATATGGGGAAAACGACATCAGTGCCGGCAAGTTTTACGACATGAACCACAACATGCTGAACGTTGCCGTCTCCCGCGCCAAGGACAGTTTCATCGTCTTTGGCCATCCGCATGTGTTTGGAGCAACGGCCCCCGGCTCTCCCTCCGGTCTGCTCAGAAAGCAAATCGACGCACTCCATCGCCAGGATGACCTGGCCATCAGCGCAGCAGAAGAGGTGTACTAATGGGTCCTGAATACGCCTTAAGCGAAAAACCGTTGATCGACCAGCTGCTGGCCATGGGCTGGGACTATCTGGCGGGCGACCTGGATAATCCCGCCGCCACCGGCCGCCGCAGCTTTGCCGAGGTGTTGCAAACCGGCGTGCTGCGCGCGCAGCTAAGGCGTATCAATACCCGTCCGCTGGCCGATGGCAATGCCGTGGAATGGCTGGATGAGGCGCGCATCGACGGTGCGGTATCGGCCCTGACGCGGCTCGGGACGCCACGCCCGATGGAAGCCAACCAGGCCGCCACCGCCCTGCTGACCGACGGGGTGGTGGTGGAGGGAATGCCGGACTGGGACGGCGGGCGATCACGCACCATCCGCTATATCGACTGGGATCATCCGGCCAACAACCGCTTTACCGTGATCAACCAGTTCAAGGTGCAGTGTCCGCCGGGGCACGACAGCGCCAAGAAGCACATCATTCCCGATCTGGTGCTGCTGGTGAACGGCATCCCGCTGGTGGTGATCGAGTGCAAGAGCCCCGATGCCGCCACGCCCATGGCCGAGGCCATCGACCAGCTGCGTCGCTATTCCAACCAGCGCTTTGCCGCCGGCGAGGTGGGGGACAACGAAGGGGCCCCGCCGCTCTTTCACACCAACCAGTTCCTGCTGGCCACCAGCTTTGATGAATGCCTGGTCGGCACCCTGGGGGCCGGCTCCAGCCATTATCTGCCCTGGAAGACGGTCGCCGGTTGCTCGGCGCCGGGGAACACCGAGCAGCAGGTGGCCAAACGGCTTGGGGTGACCACCCTCTCGCCCCAGCAGCGCACCGTGGCCGGCATGCTGGACAAGGCCAACCTGCTCGATATCGTGCGCCACTTCACCCTGTTTATGAACACGGGGGGCCAGACCATCAAGCTGGTGTGCCGCTATCAGCAGTATCGCGGGGTGGTGAAGGCGCTGGAGCGCTTGCGCCGTGGCAAGACCCGCTGTGAAGATGGCGAATACGATCGCCGGGGCGGCATCGTCTGGCATACCCAGGGCTCGGGCAAATCCCTGACCATGGTGTTTATGCTGCGCTGCCTGCGCTCCGACCCGAGGCTGCGCCGCTTCAAGGTGGTGGTGGTGACCGATCGTACCGATCTGCAGAGCCAGCTGTCCGGCACCGCCACCCTGTCGGGCGAGATGGTGCAGGTGGCCACCAGCGGCAAGGCACTGAAAGCCGTACTGCGCCAGGACGGGCCCGGACTGGTGTTTGCCATGATCCAGAAATACCGCGACACCTCCGCCCCGGGACAGGTCAGCAAGCTGGACTATGAGCTGCTCAACCCCAGCGAGGACATTCTGGTGATGGTGGACGAGGCCCACCGTACCCAGGCGGGCGATCTGCACGCCAACCTGCTCGCCGGTTTGCCCAACTGCGTCCGCATCGGCTTTACCGGCACCCCCATCATCATGGGCGAGAAGAAGCGTACCCACGAAATTTTCGGCGATTTTATCGACAAATACACCATCCGCGAGGCCGAAGCCGACGGCGCCACCGTGCCCGTGCTCTATGAAGGGCGTACCGCCAAGGGAGCGGTGAAGGACGGCAGCAGCCTCGACGAGCTGTTTGAAGACTTCTTTGCCGACAAGAGCGAAGAAGAGCTGGAAGCGATCAAGAAAAAATACGCCACCAAGGGCAATGTGCTGGAAGCACCACTGCTGATCGAAGAAAAGGCGCGCGACATGCTGCGCCACTATGTCACCCATATCCTGCCCAACGGCTTCAAGGCCCAGGTGGTGGCCTACAGCCGCCTCGCCGCCGTGCGCTACCAGGGGGCCTTCGTCAAGGCCCGTGATACGCTGCTGGATGAGGCAAACCAGCTTAGTCCCGAGTTGAAGGGGCTGGATAACGAGCAATTGTGCCGCCGTTCGCCCAAGGTACAGGCGCTGGTGCAGGCGTGGCGCCACCGCGAGCTGCTGGCCCGGCTGGAATTTGCCGCCGTGATCTCCGGCAACAACAACGACGGGGCCGAGTGGCTGCAGCATACCGACCGGGCCAAGCAGGACCTGGCCATCGCCCGCTTTAAGCGGCCCCTGCTGGGCGAGGCCACAAGAACCGATCCGCTGGCGTTCTTGATCGTCAAATCCATGCTGCTGACCGGCTTCGATGCCCCCATCGAAGGAGTAATGTACCTCGACCGTTCCATCCGCGAGGCGGAGCTGCTGCAGACCATCGCCCGGGTCAACCGCACCGGCTTTGGCAAACAGGCGGGCATAGTGGTGGATTACTTCGGGGTCGCCAACCATCTCAAGGCGGCGCTGGCCGCCTACAGCGACGAAGATGTGGATGGCGCCCTGCGCAGCCTCAAGGATGAAATCCCGGCCCTGAAAGATCGCCACCTGCGGGCGGTGGATGTGCTTCGCTCCCGGGGCATAGAGGAGCTTGCCGACCTGGAAGCCTGCGTACAGGCACTGGACAGCGAGCGTATCCGCCAGGAGTTCGGGGTTAAGCTCAAGGCTTTTATGCAAAGCCTGGATCTGGTGTTGCCCCGCCCCGAAGCCCTGCCCTTTACCCAGGATGCCAAACAGCTGGCGCTGATCTACGCCGTGGCCCGCCGCCGCTATCGCGATGGCACCGTGCTGGGCAAGGATATCGGCGCCAAGGTGCGCAAGCTCATCGACGACCATGTGATTTCGCTCGGGATAGATCCCAAAATCGCCCCCATCAACCTGACCGATGCCGCTTTTTCCGGGCAACTGAGCCAGGTGCGGGAGCAGGCCGCCCGCTATGGTGTTGACCCGGACAAGGCCAAAAAGGCGGTGGCCTCCGAGATGGAGCACGCTATCCGTAGCCATGTGAAGCAGAAGCTGGATGAAGACCCGATTTACTACGGCAAGCTGAGCGAGCGGCTCAAGGCCATCCTGGATGGTCTGGTGGGGCAGTGGGACGCCCTGATAGCCGCGTTGCAGTCGATCATCGACGAGGTCAACAGCGGCAGCACCAGCCACGAGGAAGGTCTGCCGGACGTGCCGGATCACTACCTGCCCTTCTACCGCATGCTGCGCGCCGCCAGGTGCGGAGAAGAAAAGCCCGACCTTGCCCTGGAAGCCGACTTGATCCGGCTGACCGAGCATCTGGTGGAGCACATCAGCCGTGAAGTCAAAACCCAGAGTTTCTGGGAGCCGCACCGCCGACCAATGCAGGGAGCGCTGGAGCAGGAGCTGTTCGAGCGCATTTATGAGAGCGAGCTGCTGGATTTCTCCCAAATTGAGCCTCTGGTCGACAAGTTGCGGGAGCTGGCCAAGGCCAACAGCTACAAGCTGGAGCAGACATGATACTGAGGGTTGATGACCTGGTGATCCCGGTACGCGAGAGCGGCCGGCGCAAGACCCTGGAGCTGACCGTAGAGCGGGACGGCTCGCTGCTGATCGCCACCCCACCCGGCGTCATGGTCGAGGTGCTTGAAGCCTTCGTTCGCAGCAAACAACCCTGGATCTACAAGAAACTCGCCGAAAAGGTGCTGATGACCAAGCAGGTGCGCCACAAGACCTTCGTGCAGGGTGAAGGGCACCTGTATCTGGGTCGCCATCACCGGCTTAATCTGGTCAACGAGCAGGAAGCTCCGCTGAAATGGGTCAACGGCCGCTTTCATTTGCACCAGGATGCACGGCCCGATGCACGCAGGCATTTTATTCGCTGGTACAGCGAGCGCGGCAAGAGCTGGCTCTGGCAACGCGTTCTGGATTTTGCCCCACGCATCGATGTGCAGCCGGCGGGGCTCAAGGTGCAGGATCTCGGTTTTCGCTGGGGCTCTTGCGGCAAGGGCAACATGCTCTATTTCCATTGGAAAACCATCATGCTCCCGGCCCGCATCGCCGAGTATGTGGTCGCCCATGAGCTGGTCCATCTTCACGAGCCAAACCACTCCACCGAGTTTTGGTTGCGGCTGGAACGCGCCATGCCCGACTACGAAGAACGCAAACAGTGGCTGGCGGAGCATGGCATGGATGTGGAGGGGCTCTGAGTACCTAGCAGCACGCGGTGCTCTCTCAAAGGTGCGTATTCGATATAAATAACTGATCCTAATAGTGCTACATCGACCGGGCCCCGCACGCAGACACGCAGTGAACCCGTCCCTGGGGGCTCAGCCGCGCCATCCCTGGCGCGGAGGGTCTGCTTAGCGAAACCCAGTCGCTGCCGATAGTGATCTACCATTCGGAACAGTTATTTATTGCCCATAGCAATGAGATTACCTGCTATAGCAGGTAGCCCCAAAATACACGCTGTAGCGTGTAAATTGAAAGGGCGGGTTTGCAGAAAGTCACAGCATGAAAATCACCAGCGCCAAGCAGCTCGGCACCCACCTAAGGGATGCCAGGCTCTCGGAAAACCTTTCTCAAGGGAAGGTGGCCGGTAAGGTGGGGATCCGGCAGGATACGGTATCCAACTTCGAACTCAACACCACTAAGCTGGATACCTTTTTCAAGATCCTGTCGGCACTGAACCTGGAGCTGGAAGTAAAACCAAGAGGCGCCAAAAACGTCGACCTTGACAGTTCCCAAGACTGGAAGGAAGAGTGGTGATGTGATGGCGGCTCTTTGTTCTCGTGCTGCCGCGCGGGCGTCTTGCTCTCTGCAACAACCCGCCACCGCGCCCTCACTCCTGGCTAGATCACAACTTTCGGCAGTTTTTTGTTCAGTGCTCGAATAATGTCATCTTGCTGCGTTACAGTCGTGCTCCCAGCCACTCAATTTCAGACCCCAGAGAATTTCTCCGCCGTGAGCACACACAACCATTTCCGCCTGCTGGAGCAGTACCAGCAATACGAGTCCGTTATTCACAGCCTGATGGAGTCGATCATGACCAGCCTGAACGGGCTGGAGCTGCTGCAGAGCGAACAGGCCCAGCAGCAGACCATCAACTACCTCAGCCGTTCCTACCCCTTCGTCGAGCTGCTCTACAGCCTGGACAGCAACGGCATCCAACTGACGGACTCCGCCTACAGCCCCACCATGAGCGAGCGCAAGCGACGCTCGCTGGGCAAGGGCAGCGACCGCAGCCAGCGGCCCTATGTCCAGGCCGCCAGGCAGAGCAGCAACGCCGTGGTGGTCACCAGCCCCTATCTGTCCAACGCCACCCACCAGCTGGCGATTTCGGTGGTGCAGCACCTGGTGGACGAGCAGGGCCGGGATCGCGGCTACCTGGTGATCAACTTCAACCTGCGCCGGCTGATCTCCTACCTCAACGGCGACGAGATGCGCTTTCGCTGCCACCACTACTTCCAGTGGATCTACGGCCTGATCGGCGGCCTGCTGATCGTGGTGGCGGCCCTGTTGCTGTATTCGGCGCTGGAATCCCTGTTCTCGCTGTTCGACGAAGACAACCATGTGGCCACCGGGGCCTTCGGCATCGTCATCCTGATCACCCTGGGCATGTCGATTTTCGATCTGGGCAAGACCATCCTCGAGGAGGAGGTGCTGGTGAACAAGGACATCCACCACCACGACTCGACCCGGCGCACCATCTCCCGCTTTATGGCGGCCATCATTATCGCGGTATCCATCGAAGCCTTGCTGCTGATGTTCAAGTCGCTGCTCGACGGCGGCGACGTCGGCAACCAGCTGATCAACGCGGTCTGGATGCTGATGGCGGCGGTGGCCATGCTGGCCGGCCTGGGCGTCTACCTCAAGCTGAGCCGGGACAGCCAGACCGCGGACTAGCGCAGTTCCACAGCCCGCCTGTCCCGGCGGGCTAGCCGTTTTCCTGCCGCTCCCGGCTCACCAGGCCGCTGGCGCCGATCACCCCCAGGGTCACCAGCCCCAGGCCCAGGCCGGTGAGCGGCGTTATCTGCTCGCCCAGCCAGCACCAGGCCAGCAGGGTGGCGCACACCGGGGTCAGGGAGCCGATGGCGGCGCTGATCTCGGCGCCCAGCCGGCCGATGGCATAGCCGAACAGAAAACCCGCGCCCAGGCCCACCACCAGCCCCTGCACCAGCAGCTGGGCCAGCCATTCCTGCACCGGCACCAGCTCCAGGCTGAGCGGGGCCGCGCCGAGCAGCAGCCAGGCCACCACCAGGGCGCCGTTGGG
Source organism: Zobellella sp. An-6 (assembly GCF_052487945.1). Taxonomy (NCBI): domain Bacteria; kingdom Pseudomonadati; phylum Pseudomonadota; class Gammaproteobacteria; order Aeromonadales; family Aeromonadaceae; genus Zobellella; species Zobellella sp. An-6. Next base: position 4,220,165 of record NZ_CP199259.1, read on the forward strand.
TACCGTCACCACCGCCGCCACCTCCAGCGGCCTGAGCCCGCTCTGGCGCACGCAAATGGTGAACAGGGCCCACAGCAGGCTGCACAGCAAAAACAGCCCCTGCCCCAGGCCCAGCGCGGCGCCCTCGCCCAGCCCCTGCCACAGCAGGCAGAGCACCCCCGCCAGCACCGTGGCCAGGCCGAGCCGGCGCCAGGGCGGCACCCGCTGGCCGAACACCCAGGCCGCCAGCAGGGACACGAACAGGGGCGCGGTGCCGGGGATCAGGGTGCTGCCCTGCACCACCGGCGCCAGCCCCATGCCGAGCACGCTGAGCAGGAAAAACGGCAGTCCGGCGCCCAGCACCATGCCCAGCAGCCACAGCGGGTTCACCGCCCGGATCCGCGCCCGCCGGGCCAGCAGCAGCGGCAGCAGAACCAGCCCGGGCACGGCGTAGCGGAACAGGGTGATGTCCAGCGGCCCCAGGGGCGACAGGGCCCCCAGCCGCAGCGACAGAAAATAGACCGACCAGATCAGCACGGTGCCGGCGGCGGCCAGATAACCGAGCCCGCGCTGGGCGGCATTGGCGTGCAGGGGAATCACTTGGGTCAGGGTGGCGTGGGACATGGCACAGACTCCGCTGGATAAGAGCCTAGATTGTGCGCCGGTCGGCCTGGCTGATGTTGGCAAAGTGGAGCACAATAACCACAGTTATTGGCTCGCTGAGCCAATAAATCCCATACAAAAAGCAAAAAGAGCCAAGATATGACCGCCGCCAAACTGGACCGCATCGATCGCCTGCTGCTGGATGCCCTGCAGCAGGACGCCCGCCTCACCACCGCCGAGCTGTCGGAGCGGGTCAGCCTGTCGCCCTCCCCCTGCGCCCGGCGGGTGCGCCGCTTCGAGCAGGAAGGGCTGATCGAGGGCTACCGGGCCTGCCTGCACAAGGGCAAGCTGGGCCTGGGGATCACCATCTTCGTGCAGGTCAGGCTCAGCCAGCACCGGGATGCCCTGGTGGATCAGTTCGAGCAGGCGGTGCGGGACATGCCCGAGGTGATCAACTGCCACACCGTGTCCGGCGCCTTCGACTACCTGCTGCAGGTGGTCAGCGCCGATCTCCAGGGCTTCGAGCAATGGGTGCGCCGGCTGCAGAAGCTGCCGATGATCCAAACCGTGGACAGCAGCTTCGCCATCCGCACCGTCAAGGAGAACGGCCCCCTGCCGCTGTAGCCGACCCTGAACCACCCTGAACAAGGCAACCGGCGGGAGAGACCCCATGTGGCTTATCGATCACCTGGCCGAGCAGGTCAGCAACCGGGCGCAACGCGAGGGCCGGTTCGACCAGTTGCCCGGCTGACTCGCTTGCTCCGGAGACAATGAAAAAGGCCGGTTGGCATTCGCCAACCGGCCTTGTCACCAAAACGGCGGGGATCCTGTTCAGCGCTTGTCTTCCGCGGCCTGGCAGGCGGCGGCGGTGAACAGCACGTCGGTGGAGCTGTTCAGGGCGGTTTCTGCCGAATCCTGCAGCACGCCGATGATAAAGCCCACGGCCACCACCTGCATGGCCACCTCGTTGGAGATACCGAACAGGCTGCAGGCGAGGGGGATCAGCAGCAGCGAACCGCCGGCCACACCGGAAGCCCCGCAGGCGGACACGGCCGCCACCACGCTCAGCAGCAGGGCGGTCGCCAGATCCACCTGGATGCCCATGGTATGCACCGCCGCCAAGGTCAGCACGGTAATGGTGATGGCGGCACCGGCCATGTTGATGGTCGCGCCCAGGGGGATGGAAACCGAATAGGTATCCTCATGCAGGTCCAGGCGTTTGCACAGATCCATGTTCACCGGAATATTGGCGGCGGAGCTGCGGGTAAAAAAGGCGGTCACGCCGCTTTCGCGCAGGCATTTGAATACCAGCGGATAAGGATTGCGCTTGGTCTTGAAGTAAACGATCAAGGGGTTCATCACCAGGGCGATAATCAGCATGGAGCCGAGCAGCACGGCCAGCAGTTGGCCGTAGCCCCACAGGGCCTCGAAGCCGGTTTCGGCAATGGTGCTGGCCACCAGGCCGAAGATGCCGATGGGCGCCAGGCGGATCACGCACTTCACTATGCTGGATACCCCGGTGGCAATATCGTTGAACACCGTCTTGGTGGTGTCGGAGGCATGGTGCAAGGCCACGCCCAGGCCGATGGCCCAGGCCAGCACGCCGATGAAATTGCCGGTCAGCAGGGCATTGATGGGATTATCGACCACTTTGAACAACAGGGTTTGCAGTACCTCGCCGATCCCCTCGGGAGCCGAGGCCTCGGCGCCGTTGGTTACCAGCACCAGTTCGGTCGGGAAGACAAAACTCATCACCACGGCGGTCAGCGCCGCGGCAAAGGTGCCCAGCAGATACAACGACAATATGGGGCGGATATTGGTCTGATTGCCTTTCTTGTGGCTGGCGATGGATGCCGCCACCAGCACAAACACCAGCACCGGTGCCACGGCCTTGAGGGCCCCGACGAACAGGCTGCCCAACAGGCCGACGGAGCCGGCGGCAGAGGGCGACAGCACCGCCAGCAAGGCACCGGCGATGATCCCGATCAGAATTTGAGACACCAGGCTGCCGTTGTTGACCGCGCGCAGCAAAAGAGGTTGTGTTTGGTTCATAGTCATCCTTTATTGGTCACAGACCATTTCATACTCTAGAGACGCCGCGACTTTATAGCAGAACTGTCTACAAAAAAACCAGATTAATGGTTTTTTGTAACAACGTGCACATTTATCCCTGTATTCAGCTATTTTTTCGACATATAGGAATGTATATAAACGTACTTTTAGGAATAAAAACTGGAGTAACCGCATTCCACCCTCGCCGGCCACATCACGGCTCGAGTTGCCAGCATCCGATACGCACTTCCGTTTTCCCTCCTTCCAGCGCCCCCCTGCTGCACCTGCTGCACCTGATGATTCTGGCCGTGAGATCCCGACAGATGGGCTCAAAGGTATCGGCTTACCAGGGCATATCCTTGATCCGACTGGTATAATTCAGGCCAACCCAGTCACTCTCAGAGAGACGAGATGAATAAGCAAAAGCACAAGGAAGAGCTCAAGCCCCTGCAGAAGCGGCTGGCACTGATCCACCAGGCCATGGGCCGCCAGGGGCGGAGCGCGGTGATCGTGCTGGAAGGGCCCGACGCCGCCGGCAAGGGCGGCATCATCCGCCGCTTGGCCTGGTGCCTGGATCCGCGCTGGCTCAGCGTCTGGCCCATCGCCGCCCCCGACGCCCGGGAGCGGGAGCAGCACTGGCTGCAACGGTTCTGGCAGCGGCTGCCGTCCCAGGGCCGCTGGGCGGTGTTCGACCGCTCCTGGTACGGCCGGGTGCTGGTGGAGCGGGTGGAGGGTTTCGCCGAGCCGGACGCCTGGCGGCGGGCCTACCGGGAGATCAACGAGTTCGAGCGGGCCATCACCGCCGAACACATCCGGCTGGTGAAGATCTGGCTGGACATCAGCGCCGACACCCAGCTCGACCGCTTCCAGGCCCGCTACCGGGATCCGGCCAGGCAGTGGAAGCTCACCCCCGAGGACCTGCGCAATCGCGCCAAATGGCAGGACTACCAGCTGGCCCGGGATGAAATGCTGGAACGCACCCACAGCGACGTGGCGCCCTGGCACCGCATCGACGCCAACAGCAAGCACCAGGCGCGGATGAGCTGCTTCCGGCTGCTGATCGAGGAGCTGGGCCAGGAGCTGGATCTGTCCATCCCGGCTCCCGCCGACGAGATCAAGGCGTTCTTCGAATAGCCCTGCCGTCCTCCCCTCCGGCAGGGCCGGCCCAAGGCCCTGATATCGATAAATACGATTAATCCAACAGATTTTATACGTTTAATCTTTCGAAGAGCCTTCCCTATACTGCCGACAGTATCAACACGGAGTCAGGGAAATGCTTAATCGTTTGTCCATCAAGGCGTTACTTACCGCGTCCTTCGCCGCCATGCTGCTGGCGGTGCTGGCGTTCAGCCTGTACGTCTACCTCTCGGTGCAGGGCATAAAGCGGCAGATGGAAGGCATCGTCGAGCGCAATATCAGCCTGCTGCAGACCATCTCCAACCTGCGCTACAGCACCGTCACCTACCGCCGCTTCGCCCTCGACTACGGCCTGACCCTGGACCCTCGGGAGCACGCGGAGATACTGGGCAAGATCACCCACAACGACGAACAGGTGGAGCATTACCTCTCGGCCATGCAGCAACAGGCCGACAGTGCCGACGTTCGCCACTTTATCGACGATTTTCGCCGCCGGATCACCGACTACAAGCGGATGCAGAACGACTATATCGGCTTGATCGACAACGGCAGCATCGACGCCGCCCGGGTCAAGATGCTCACCGAGATGCTGGCTCCCTTCGACGCCATCGTCACCCTGCTCGGCGATACCCAGCGCCTGATCGCCGCCGAGGCGGAAGCCATCAAGGATCATGAATCGGCGGTGATCGACACCCTCAGCCTGGTGGTGGTGGCGCTGTGCCTGCTGCTGGCCGCCTTCATGCTGGCCACGGGCATCGTCATCAGCCGCAGGATACGCCGGCCTCTGGGCTACCTGCTGGCCCAGATGGACAGGGTAAGGAACGGCCGGCTCGGGCAGGAGCTGGAGCTGGATCGCTTCGCCCGGGATGAGCTGGGCCAGGCCGCCGGCGACTTCGTCGCCATGCAGCATGGTATCCGCGAGCTGGTGCGGGAAATCGCCGTCAGCCTGGACGGCCTGGGCGGCGCCACCCGCCAGTTGCGCCAGCTGTCCGCCCACGCCTCGAACGCGCTGAGCGGCCAGCAGCAGGAAATCGCCCAGATCGCCACCGCCATGCACCAGATGGAAGCCACTTTCCAGGAGATCGCCCTCAATACCAGCGACGCCGCCGGTGCCGCCCGCGATGCCGCCGGCCAGACCGAGCAGAGCGGCCGGGTGGTGCAGCACTCCACCCGCCGGGTGGAAGCGGCCGCCGAGGAAATCGAACAGGCCGGGGCACTGGCCCAGGCCCTGCGCGAGGACAGCGCCCGCATCGGGGTGGTATCGCAGGTGATCCGCGACATCGCCGAGCAGACCAACCTGCTGGCGCTCAACGCCGCCATCGAGGCCGCCCGCGCCGGGGAGTCCGGCCGGGGCTTCGCGGTGGTGGCCGACGAGGTACGCAACCTGGCCCGGCGCACCCAAGACTCCATCGACGAGATCAACCGGACCATCGGCAGCCTGCAGCAGCGGGCGGAGGCCGTGACCCAGGCCATGGACAACAGCCGGGACATGATCCAGGGCGGGGTGAAGGAAGCGCGCCAGGCGGTGGATTCGCTCCACCAGATCAGCGCCGCGGTGGAGCGGATGACGGCCATGAACATGCAGATCGCCGCCGCCACCGAGCAACAGAACGCGGTGGCCATGGAGCTGAGCCGCAGCGTGGGCCAGATCAACGAGATGTCGGACCGGGTGGCCGGCGGCGCCCGCCAGACCTCGAGCGCCTCGGAAGATCTCGGCCGGCTGGCGGACGGCCTCGGCCGACTGGTGCAGAAATTCAGCCTCTGAAGTGAGGGCCGGTCCGCCGGCCCTCTGCTTTTCCCTACACCAGCTCGGCCAGCATGTCCTGGTGGTATTCCACCAGGGGCTCGGCCTGCTGCACCCGGCGCACGTAGTCCGGGTTGGCGATAAAGGGCCGGCCGATGGCGGCCAGCTCGAAGCGGCCCTGGGCCAGCCCTTCGCTGGCGCTTTGCGGGGTCAGGCCGCCCACGCCGATCAAGGTGCCGCCGTAGTGGCGGCGCAGGTACTCGCTGGCACGGCCGCCGAGGAAATCGAAGCTCAGGCTGTCGTCGAAGATGCCCAGGTGCAGGTAGGCCAGCCTGCGCCCCTCCAGCTCGCCCAGCAGGTGGTCGAACACCGCCCGGTCCCGGGCATCCGCCTGCATATGGACGTAGGCGCCCGGGGTCAGGCGGATGGCGGTTCTGTCGGCGCCCACCCGGGCCGCCACCGCGTCCACCACCTCGAGGGCGAAGCGGCTCATGTTCTCCGGGGTCCGGCCGTAGTCGTCGGCCCTGTGGTTGGTGTCATGGTGCAGGAACTGATCGATCAGGTAGCCGTTGGCGCCGTGGATCTCCACTCCGTCGAAGCCGGCGGCGATGGCATTCTCCGCCGCCCGGGCGTAGTCGGCCACCAGCCGCGCTATCTCCTCCCGGCTCAGTTCCCGGGGCAGCTCGTAGCTCAGCTCCCGCATCCGCGGCAGGGTACCCTCGAAGGCGACGGCGCTGGGCGCCACCGGCTGCTCGCCGGTGAAATGGGAGTGCGCCAGCCGGCCCACGTGCCACAGCTGCAGGAAGATCTTGCCGCCATTGCGGTGCACCGCCGCCGTCACCTGCTTCCAGCCGTCGATCTGCGCCTGGCTGTAGATGCCGGGGGTGTCCGGGTAGCCCTGGCCGTCGGGACGGATGATGGTGGCCTCGCTGACGATCAGACCCGCGTCGGCCCGTCGGCCGTAGTAATCGGCCATGGCCCGGGTGGGCACCAGGCCGGGACCGGCCATGCTGCGGGTGAGCGGCGCCATCACGATGCGGTTGGCCAGGGTCAGGCGGTCGTTCAGGCGATAGGGTTCGAACAGGGATGGATAGGCGGTCACGGGGGCGTCCTCTTATTTGAATGTGCATTCAAGATAGGGACGTCTCCCGTCGTTTTCAAGCCTTTTTTGAACAAACATTCAAGATACTTTGGCATCACCGGCGGGCGGGGGGTACACTAGGGCGGAACGGGGAGAATCAAGATGCGTACAGCAAGTTTCGATCGGGACCAGGTATTGAGGTCCGCCATGCAGGCCTTTCGCCACAAGGGCTTTGCCGCCACCACCATGCAGGATCTGGTGGCCGCCACCGGGCTGCATCCGGGCAGCATCTACTGCGCCTTCGGCAACAAGAAGGGGCTGCTATTGGCGGCGGTGGATCACTATGTGGCCGACCGCCAGGCGGCGCTGGCCGCCTGCTTCGAGGGGGTCTCCCCCTTGGCCGGGCTGCGCCGCTACCTGGATCAGGTGGTGGCCGAGATACAGAGCTGCGACTCCATGGCCTGCCTGCTGACCAAGACGCTGCAGGAACTGAGCGAACAGGACGAGGAAGTGTCCGCCCGCCTGGGGACCTTGCTGAAGGATCTGGAGCGCCGCCTGGCGCAGGCCCTGGCGGCGGCGCAGCAGGCCGGCGAGGCCCGCGCCGACGCCACCCCGGAGCAGCTGGCCCGGCTGCTGCTGGTGGGCATCTACGGTCTGCGCACCTATGCCCATGTGCACCCCGCCCCGGACTGCCTGCAGGAAACCGCCGACCGGCTGCTGGCGGCGCTACGGGCCTAGCCCTCGGCCAGCGCCCGGATCCGTTGCCAGCACAACTCCGCCTGCTCGGAGCGGGGCGGAACCAGCCGGCACAGCTCGATATCCAGCCGCACCCGTACCGGCAACGGCAACTCGACCAGTTGCCCCCGGGCCAGCTCTTCCCCGACCAGCCCGGCCGGCAGGAAGCTGGCGCCATCCCCCTGCAGGGCCAGTGCCTTCAGCCCCTCGCCCAGGGCGTTTTCACACACCGGGCGGCAGGGCTGTTCGCTCAGCGCCGGCAGGCACTCCCGCTGGATCAGTGCCCCCAGGAAGGAATCCCGGGGATAGAGCAGCAGCCGCAGCGGCACGTCCGGCGACAAGGGATGCAGCGGCGCGCCGGCGGCATCCACCGCCGACACCAGCACCAGCCGGTCCCGGCCCACCACCAGCCGCTCCACCTCGGGGCGATGCAGCGCCGGACTGACGGCCCCGCCGGCAAAGCACAGCAGAAAGTCGACCGAGCCGGCCATGAACTGCTCGATGGCATCGTGGTAATGGCCGGTATTGAGACGGATCAGGCTGTCGCCCAGCAGGGGACGCAGCCGATGGATCCAGCCGGGAAAGAAGGTCACCGCCAGCGAAGGCTGGGCCATGAAACTCAGGCTCTGGTGTTCGTGCAGGCTCTGGCGCAGCTGGCCGCGCAGCCCGTAGATCTGGGCCAGCCACTGCCGGGCCTGCTCGAGAAAAATCTCGCCGGCCTCGGTCAGCACCAGCGGATGGCGATCCCGGTGCACCAGCGGCACCCCCAGCCAGTTTTCCAGGGAGCGGATGCGCCGGCTGAAGGCCGGCTGGGTCACGAAACGCGCCTCCGCCGCCTTGGAAAAGTTGCCCTGCTCGGCCAGGGCGACGAAATCGTGCAGCCATTTGCTCTCCATGCTCCCTCCGTTGCCGCCATCGACCGGGCATTCTATGCAGAAAAGTAACCGCCCTGCTAGAAATAAGGCATTAGATCCCGCCGGGCCGGCTTCCTACCATGATGGCATCGGCGCCACAGGGCGCGCGCCGCTTGCAGAAGGACGACAATGATGGCCGTGGAAACCCGCAACCAGGTGATGGAAATGATGCATCGAATCGAAGAGGTCAGAAAACGCTACTTTCCCGGCGTCTGCGTGGCGGTCACCATCGGCATCGCCGCCAGCTTCCTGTCCCAGCAGTACGGCGCCCCCGCCATGCTGATGGCGCTGCTGCTGGGGCTGGCGTTCAACTTTTTAAGCCAGGAGCAGCACTGCCTGGCGGGGCTGGAGTTTTCCGCCAAGACCCTGCTGCGCCTGGGGGTGGCCATGCTGGGCCTGCGCATCACCTTCGGCGACGTGCTCACCCTGGGCTGGTCGCCGCTGTTGATGGTGTGCTCGGCGGTGCTGCTGACCATCGGCTTCGGCATCCTGATGGCGCGGCTGCTGGGCTTTTCTTCCGCCTTCGGCACCCTCACCGGCGGCTCGGTGGCCATCTGCGGCGCCTCGGCGGCCATGGCCATCAGCAGCGTGCTGAAGCAGGACGATCAGGCCAAGCGCGACACCCTGTTCACGGTGATCAGCGTCACCACCCTCAGCACCCTGGCGATGATCTTCTATCCCATGATCAGCACCGGCCTGGGGCTCAGCCCCCAGGAATCCGGGCTCTTTATCGGCGCCACCATCCACGACGTGGCCCAGGTGGTGGGCGCCGGCTACAGCATGTCGAGCGAGGTGGGCGATCTCAGCACCTTCGTCAAGCTGCTGCGGGTGGCCATGCTGGTGCCCATCGTGATGGCCATCGGCATCGTGATCCGTCGCGCGGCCCGCCACCGCGGCGACGCCGAGGGCGGCAAGGGCGTGGCCATTCCCGGCTTCCTGCTCGGCTTCGTGGCGCTGTTCGTGCTCAACAGCCTGGGCTGGATCCCCTCCGCCGTCAGCCAGCCCCTGGCCGGCAGCTCTTCCTGGCTGCTGCTCACCGCCATCGCCGCCCTCGGCGTGCGCACCCAGCTCAAGGACATCCTCTCGGTGGGCTGGAAGCCGGTGCTGCTGGTGGTGCTGGAAACCCTCTTTATCGCCGCCCTGATCATCGGCTATATCCTGCTCGGCTGAGCCCATAAAAACGGCGACCGCAGGGGTCGCCGTGGCAGCTTGAGGCAAGGCCCATCGCCTGCTTTATTTCCCTTTGGCACTGCGGTGCCACCCTGATCATCTCCGCGAAGGCGGAAATCCACGACGGTTTGCACTGGACTGCCGCCTGCGCGGGAGTGACCACAGAAAAATCCGAAAATATATCGGCAGTCTGCAGCCAGGCTCCGTAACAAAGTCCGGCATTACGCCTGCCGACATTCAGAAGGTGGTTTCCCCCACCGGCAGGGTGCGGCCTTCCACCGAGCTTTTTTCCGCCAGGTTGATGATGTTGAGCCCGTCCAGCGCGTCCTGCGCCGTCACCGGCAGCGGACCTTCGCCGCGAATGGCCTTGGCGGTGGCCTCGTAGAAATAGCGGTAGCCGCCGATAGACGATTCGATCACCTCCGGCTCGGCGTCGGAATAGAAGATGCCGTAGTCCGACTCGGCTTCCTTGGCCAGGTAGGGCGAGTCCGGCACTATGCCGTCGCGCAGCCGCTCTTCCTGGGGATCGAAACCGAGCTTGATGTAACAGCCCAGTTCCCCCTGCAGCTTGAAGCGCAGGGTCGGCCCCGGATGGTAGGGGCTGGAGTGCAGCAACACCTCCTTGTCGCTGTAATGCAGCTGCACATGGAAGTAATCGGTGACCGGCGAGCCCGGACGCAGCGCCAGGCAACGACCGGTCACCGCCAGCGGCTTGCCGAACAGCACCAGCGCCTGGTCCACCAGGTGGGCGCCCAGATCGAACCAGGTGCCCACCCCTTCCCCGGGCAGCTCGCGCCAGCGCTGGCGCGGGGTCGGCCGGAAGCGGTCGTAGTGGGACTCGAAACCGTGGATGGTACCCAGCTTGTTGTCGGCAATCAGCTTGCGAATGGTCAGGAAGTCGCTGTCCCAGCGGCGGTTGTGGAAGGGGATCAGGCACAGGTTCCTGGCCGCCGCCAGTTTCATCAGCTCCACCCCCTGGTGCAGCTGGGTCACCATGGGTTTTTCCATCACCACGTGCAGCCCCAGGTTGAGCGCCTTGCGGCCCAGTTCGTAATGCACCTCGTTGGGGGCGGTGATCACCACCAGCCGGGCTCCGGATTCCTCCAGCATCTGCTCCGCATCGGTATACACCTTGACCTCGGGCCAGTCCTTGGCCACTTTCTCCGGTTTGGAGCTGCTGATGGCCACCAGCTCGAACTCCGGCAGGCAGTCGATAAAGGGCAGGTGAAAGATGCTGGCGGACTGGCCGTAGCCAATCACGGCGGTTTTAATCATGGGACAACCTCGTCAAAAGTAATGCTTGATATCCATGTAACGGGCACGGATGTGCTCGATCAACAGCTTGATTTTGCGTGGCGGCTGGCGGCTGTAGGGATACACCGCGTAAATGCCCAGCACCTTGCCCACCTGGCGGGGCAACAGCTCGACCAGGCGGGCCGCCTGCAGATCCGGGTAAACCAGGCAGCGCGGCATATAGGCCAGGCCGAAGCCGGCGATGGCCGCCTTGCGCAGGGCGGCGGCGTTGTCGGTGGAGAAGTTGCCGCTCACCCGCAGCGGATACACCTCGCCGTGTCGCGTGAACAGCCAGTCGCGGGCACCGCTTTCCTGATAGCTATAGATAAGGCAGTTATGTTGGAGCAAGTCTTCCGGCACCTGCGGCTTGCCGTGACGGCTAATATAAGCGGGAGCCGCACAGATGGTCCAGCGCGAGTCCAGGATATGGCGGGCGATCAGGCTGGAGTCGTCCAGGTGGCCGGTGCGGATCACCAGGTCGTAGCCCTCGCCAATCAGGTCCACGAAGCGGTTTTCCAGCGACATCTCCACCGAGATAGCCGGATGCAGCTCACAAAATTCGGCCACCGCCTCCGCCAGCACCAGCTCGCCGGAAATGGTCGGCACCGACATGCGGATGTGTCCCTGCAGCGCCTGGCTGTAGCCGGTGACGGCGTCGAATGCCTCCTGGGCCGACTGGGCCACCAACCGTGCCCGCTGGTACAGCACCTGCCCCGCCTCGGTCAGCGTCAGGCGCCGCGTGGTGCGGTGGATCAGGGTACTGCCCAGCTCCTCTTCCAGCCGGGCGATGCGCTTGCTCACCACCGAATTGGTCAGGCCGCTGGCTTCCGCCGCCTTGCTGAAGGAGCCCAGCTCGATCACCTGGGCGAAGAGGATGAGATCATCGGTTCTCGGCATTATTCATCCAGTTTTGGAAACAATGAGTTTCATTAAATCTATATATCTACAAAAAGTAAGGACTTAAAGTCACATCCGCTTAACACCAAGCTTGCAATTAATACCCTACAGTAAAAACGGTCTGTGATGACCCCCGATAAAACAATGGAAGTGACCAACTATGCTGAATGATACCTTACTGGCACTGCTGGCGTTTTCGCCCATAGTGCTCGCCGCCATCCTGCTGGTGGGCCTGCAATGGCCGGCCAAGCGGGCCATGCCGCTGGCCTTTATCCTCACCGTGGTGATCGCCCTCTGGGCCTGGGACATGAGCGCCACCCGGGTGATCGCCTCCAGCCTGCAGGGCGTGGTGATCTCAGTGTCACTGCTGTGGATCATCTTCGGTGCCATCCTGCTGCTCAACACCTTAAAGCATACCGGCGCCATTACCACCATCCGCAACGGTTTCACCGCCATTTCTCCCGACCGCCGCATCCAGGCCATCATCGTCGCCTGGTGCTTCGGCTGCTTTATCGAAGGCGCCTCCGGTTTCGGCACCCCCGCCGCCGTGGCCGCCCCGCTGATGGTGGCACTGGGCTTCCCGGCCCTGGCGGCGGTGTTGATGGGCATGTTGATCCAGAGCACCCCGGTTTCCTTCGGCGCCGTGGGCACCCCCATCATCGTCGGCGTGACCACCGGCCTGGACAACGGCGCCATCAACAACACCCTCACCGCCGGCGGCTCGGGCTGGGAGGCCTACCTGCAGACCGTGACCAGCAACGTGGCCATCACCCATGCCATCGTCGGCATCCTGATGCCGCTGTTCATGTGCATGATGCTGACCCGCTTCTTCGGCAAGAACAAGAGCTGGAAGGAAGGCCTGGAAATCCTGCCGTTCGCCATCTTCGCCGGGCTGGCCTTCACCCTGCCCTACGCCCTCACCGGCGTGCTGCTCGGCCCCGAGTTCCCCTCCCTGGTCGGCGGACTGGTCGGCCTGGCCCTGGTGGTCACCGCCGCCCGCAAAGGCTTCCTGGTGCCCAAGAGCCGCTTCGACTTCCCGGAAGAACGACACTGGCCGGCGGAATGGCTGGGCTCGCTCACCATCAACACCGACGACCTGACCAAAAAACCGATCAGCCTGGGACTGGCCTGGTTCCCCTACCTGCTGCTGCCGGTACTGCTGGTGCTGAGCCGTACCAGCGACAGCTTCAAGGCCCTGCTCAGCGGCTGGAACATCGCCTTCAGCAACATCCTGGGCGAGGCGGGCATCAGCGCCGGCATCCAGCCCCTGTACCTGCCCGGCGGTATACTGGTGTTCGTCTCCCTGGTGGCGGTGCTGACCCAGACCCGTTCGCTCAAGGCCTTCGGCCCGGCCATCCATGAGTCGTCCAGGACCCTGATCGGCGCCGGCTTCGTGCTGATGTTCACCGTGCCCATGGTGCGCCTGTTCATCAATTCCGGGGTCAACGGTGCCGACCTCGCCAGCATGCCGGTGATGACCGCCAAGGTGGCCGCCGACCTGGTGGGCGACTTCTTCCCCGCCATCAGCGGCGTCATCGGCGCCCTGGGGGCCTTTATCGCCGGGTCGAATACCGTGTCCAACATGATGTTCTCCCAGTTCCAGTTCGAGGTGGCCCAGACCCTGGGCGTGTCCACCGCCATGGTGGTGGCGCTGCAGGCGGTGGGCGCCGCCGCCGGCAACATGATCGCCATCCACAACGTGGTGGCGGCCTCGGCCACCGTCGGCCTGCTGGGCCGGGAAGGCACCACGCTGCGCAAGACCGCCCTGCCCACCCTCTATTACCTGGTGGCCATCGGCATCATCGGCATGATCGCCATCTATGGCCTGGGCATCTCGGACCCCTTGTTGAAGTTGTCTTGACTTGCATTGTCTGTCGGCCACCAAGGCTGGCAGGACAGAAGTGAGGAGCCGCTAAGCAGACCCTCCGCGCCATGGATGGCGCGGCGGAGCCCCCATGGATGGGTTCACCGCGAGTCTGCGTTCTGCCCTCACTTCTGGCGCACTGTCTGAAGTAGTGTTACTTAAAGGAATTGCCTTATGTCGTCCGCTATCCGTATCTACCCGGCCAAGCCAGAAAAGGTGTATATCTACGCCACCTGCCTGGTGGACATGTTCTCGCCCCAGAGCGGGCTGGATGCCATCCGCCTGCTGGAGCTGGCCGGGGTCGAAGTCATCTACGTGCCCAAACAGAGCTGCTGCGGCCAGCCCGCCTACTCCTCCGGCTACGAAGACGACGCCAAGACCACGGCCCTGAGCCAGATGGCGCTGTTCCCCGAGCCCTGGCCGGTGGTGGTGCTGTCCGGCTCCTGCGGCGGCATGATGCACCACCACTACCGCCGGCTGTTCGCCGGCAGCGAACACCAACAGCAGGCCGACCAATTCTGTGATCGGGTATTCGAACTGACCGAATTCCTGGTGCAGGTCTGCCGCATCCAGCTCAGCGACCAGGGCCCGGCCACCTCGGTGGTGCTGCACACCTCCTGCGCCGCCCGCCGCGAAATGAAGGTGCACGTCACCGCCCGCCAGCTGCTGGGCCAGCTGGACCGGGTGGAACTGCGCGAGCAGGCCTACGAGAGCGAATGCTGCGGCTTCGGCGGCACCTTCTCGGTGCGCCACCCGGCCATCAGCGAAGCCATGGTGCAGGACAAGACCCAACACCTGAACGACACCGGCGCTGCCCAGCTCATCAGCGCCGACTGGGGCTGCCTGCTCAATATCAACGGCGCCTTCGAATACCAGAAGAAAGAGATGAAAGGCATTCACCTGGCCAGCTTCCTGCTGGAACGACTGGAGGGTAGCCATGCATAACCAGCCACAACTGTTCCATCCCCAGGCCGAGGCGGCCCTGGCCAACCCGGAGCTGCGCGCCAATTTCCGCGGCGCCATGGACTACCTGCGCGACAAGCGCAAGGCCGCCTTCGCCGACGCCGACGAGGAACAGGCCATCCGCGACCGGGCCGAGGCCATCCGCCAGCGCTGCCTGAGCAAGCTGCCCGAGCTGCTGGAGCAGCTGGAGGCCAACTGCACCGCCAACGGCATCCGGGTGCACTGGGCCGAAAACGCCGAGCAGGCCAACGCCCTCTTCGCCGACATCATCCGCGCCCACGGCGGCACCCTGGCGGTGAAGGGCAAGTCCATGGTGAGCGAGGAAATCGAGCTCAACCACCAGATGGAAAAAGCGGGCATCCGTTGCCTGGAAAGCGACATGGGCGAATATATCGTCCAACTCGGCAACGAGACCCCGTCCCACATCATCATGCCCGCCATCCACAAGAACAAGCGGCAGGTGGCGGATCTGTTCGCCGAACACGTGCCCGGCTTCCAGCACACCCTGGACGTGGATACCCTGATCCAGACCGGCCGCAATGTGCTGCGCGAGAAATTCCGCGAGGCCCACATCGGGGTGTCCGGCGTCAACTTCGCGGTGGCCGAAACCGGCACCCTCTGCCTGGTGGAAAACGAAGGCAACGGCCGCATGTGCACCACGGTGCCCGAGGTGCATATCGCCATCACCGGCATCGAGAAGGTGGTGGAGTTCCTGGCCGACGTGCCGCCGCTGTTCAGCGCCCTCACCCGCTCCGCCACCGGCCAGGCCATCACCACCTACTTCAACATGATAAGCGGCCCGCGCAAGGACGATGAGCTGGACGGCCCCAGGGAAGTGCACCTGGTGCTGCTCGATAACGGCCGCAGCCAGGCCTTCGTGGACGAGGAAATGCGCAAGACCCTGCAGTGCATCCGCTGCGGCGCCTGCATGAACCACTGTCCGGTGTACACCCGCATCGGCGGCCACGCCTACGGCACCGTCTATCCGGGCCCCATCGGCAAGATCATCTCGCCCCACCTGATGGGGCTGGAAGCCACCAAGGATCTGCCCACCGCCTCCAGCCTGTGCGGCGCCTGCGGCGAGGTGTGCCCGGTGCGCATTCCCATCCCCGAGCTGCTGCAGCGGCTGCGCCACGAGGCCAAGCAGGACCCGCGCCCCGGCGTGCCACCCCTGCGCGGCCAGAAGGCGGCGGCCAGCCGCACCGAGGCTGTTATCTGGCGCAGTTTCGGCCTGGTCACCAGCCGCCCGGCCCTGTACCGTATGCTGACCTGGTGCGCAACGAGGCTGCGCGGCCTGATGCCGAAGAAACTGGGCCCCTGGACCCGCTGCCGCACCGCCCCCCAACCCGCCGCCAGAACCCTGCGCGAGCTTATGGCCGAGAGGAACAAGTAATGTCGAGCGCCCGTCACGCCATTCTCAACCGGCTGCGCCAGGCCCAGGCCCGGCCGCTGCCGGTAAACGACCCGGACTACCCCATCTGGAACCAAAGCGGGCAGGCAGAGATGCTGGCCCGGCTGACCGAGCTGCTGGAGCAGAACCACGCCGAGGTGCGCCGCCTGCCCAGGGCCGAACTGGTCGCCACCCTGAAAACCCATGTGGAACAGGCCGGCCTCCAGCGCGTCGCCACCGGCACCGGCGGCGACTTCTTCGGGGAAATAAGCCAGGCCCTGGCCGGCGCCGAACAGCTACTGTTCGACCGCCCCCTGGAAGCCTGGAAGGACGAGCTGTTCAACCGG